>NZ_FQUY01000005.1 GCF_900129195.1 Desulforamulus putei DSM 12395 | reverse complement strand
GAAATTATTGAGAAAAGCAGGCATTGACTGACTGTCCAGCTATAAACGAGTTGTTTATACAAAGATAAGTCTTCGTGCTCTGAAGGCACACTTATTTGTGCTTGAAAGGACAGTCTACACATATAACTATGCGGTCTGCTCCCAAAGGAACAGCGCACTCACCTCCACGTGATTTGTAGTTGCCTGTTATCTCAATAAGATAGTTTTAAAACAAAACAAGCTCATAGGCAACGTTTCATTCCGTTTTGTGCCTTGAGCTTGCGAAAGGAATGGTTATAAATATGAAAAGCTACCGAAAAGAATTGTGGTTTAATACCAACTCCAGACGAGAGTTTATCAACATTACCCCCGAGGTGGAAGAGTGTTTAAGGGAAAGCGGCATTCAAGAAGGCCTGCTGTTGTGCAACGCCATGCATATTACCGCCAGCGTATTTATTAATGACGATGAGCCGGGGCTGCACCGGGATTTTGAACGTTTCTTGGAAAAACTGGCCCCCGAGAAACCCTACAGCCAGTACGATCATAACGGGTACGAAGATAACGCCGACGCCCATTTAAAAAGAACCATTATGGGCAGAGAAGTGGTGGTGGCTGTCAGTGGTGGAAAATTAGATCTTGGTCCCTGGGAGCAAATTTTTTACGGTGAGTTTGACGGTAAGAGAAGAAAGAGAGTTTTGGTTAAGATTATCGGCCAGTAAACAGGTATTAGCAAATTGACGGAGTGTATCAATAAAGATGATTGTTTTGCATTTGGCATTTGACGACGGGAACTGGTTCCTCTGGGGGGAAACACCGGCGGGAGAAGAAAATCCTGCCCGGCGGCGGGGCCGCAAGCCCAAAACATGGTCGGCCCAAACCTCCCCCTATGATGCCGGCCAAAACTTGTTAATTGAGTCACTGGCCGCTTGTGGCATTGAAAAAAACCGGTAAAAACAGCCACTGTGGTGGCGTGGCTGCCCACCGCCAAAGACTGCCCGGTTGCCTCCAGCCTCCTGGTGGCCCAGCCCCCCGCCGGAGAAGAAAAGGAGATCAAACCCTGGAAGGTGACGGCAGTTCCCCTGACGGCAGGGGGCTAGCCGCATTAGCAACAGTCGTCTCCAGGGAACGATAGTCACGGGTGTGGCGGGCCTGTTCCTTACACGGAGTTGGAAGATAAATCCAGATTTTTTAAAAATTCATAAAAACACTTGACAGTCATGTTGCTTCTATTTATCATAAAGAAAAGTATACTTTTTAAGTATACTTTAACTCACAGAGAGGTAAAAAATGGAATTTAATCGAGCCACAGACTATGCATTCAGGGCGGTTTTATATCTGTCCAGGCTTCCCCAGGGCAAGGGGTTGTTTCTATTTTTTTGAACAAAAGTATATTAAAATGGTATACTTTTTATTTTACTATTATAGCATACCATTTTGGTATAGTATAAAAGATAACATACAGGAGGTAATAACAATGAAAATGTGTGCTTCTGCTGATTGCACATTAACCGACTTTATGCGTACCAAACCTGAGGTAGAGACATCCTTTAACCGTGTGCCCAACCAGGCCCTCAAGTGTGGTTTTGGTATGCAGGGGGTGTGCTGTCGCCTTTGTTCCAACGGGCCCTGCCGAATTACCCCCCAATCTCCCAAAGGTGTTTGCGGTGCCACCGCCGATACCATTGTGGCCCGAAATTTTCTACGGGCAGTGGCAGCCGGAGCGGCTTGTTATCTACATATTGTAGAAAATACCGCCAATAATTTACGTGAAATAGTTTTGGGCAATACCGGTTTAAACATTAAAGGGGCTGAAGTGCTGCACAGCTTAGCCGGGTTACTGGAGATAGAGGAAAAGGAACCGGCTAAACAGGCAGTTAAAATAGCAGACAAGGTGTTGGCAGACCTTTACCGGCCTCGCAGCCAGGTTATGGAGTTAGTAGAAAAGCTGACCTATGAACCAAGGTTTAAGCGGTGGCAGGAACTGGGAATTCTGCCTGGCGGGGCCAAGTCCGAGGTCTTTGACGCCGTTGTGAAAACCAGTACCAACCTTTCCAGCGACCCGGTGGATATGCTTTTACACGCCCTCAGGCTGGGAATATCCACCGGCTTATATGGTTTAGCATTAACTAACTTATTAAATGACATTATGCTGGGCGAACCGGAGATCACTTCCGCCAGGGTAGGTTTTTCCGTAGTAGACCCTGACTTTATTAATATCATGGTTACCGGTCACCAGCATTCAATGATCTCTGTATTACAGGATCACCTGGTTACCCCGGCAGCAGTTTCACTGGCCCGCAGCGTTGGGGCCAAAGGGTTCAAAATTGTCGGCTGCACCTGTGTCGGTCAGGATTTGCAATTACGCGGGGTGCATTATCAAGAAGTCTTTTCCGGTCATGCCGGAAACAACTTTACCAGTGAGGCGCTGCTTTCCACCGGAGGAATAGACCTGGTGTTAAGTGAATTTAACTGCACCATACCAGGACTGGAGCCTATTTGTGATCAGTTCCTGATCAAACAAATCTGCCTGGATGATGTGGCGAAGAAAGCCAACGCCGAATATATGCCATTTAACATAAAAGAAGGGGAAATCGTTGCTGAACAAATTATGCAGGCAGCCGTCAAGAGTTATGCAGAACGCCGGAATAAGGTACAAATCGATATCCCCAAGCATGGTTATGACGATGTAATTACCGGAGTGAGCGAAAAGTCGCTGAAAAAATTCCTGGGTGGTACCTTCCAACCATTAATTGATCTGATTGCCAAAGGTGCCATTAAAGGTGTGGCAGCAGTGGTAGGTTGCTCCAACCTTACAGCCAAGGGGCATGATGTCTTTACCGTTGAATTAACGAAAGAATTAATCAAGCGAGATATTATTGTACTTTCTGCAGGCTGCACCTGTGGCGGTCTGGAAAACTGCGGCCTCATGTCACCGGCTGCAGCCGAACTGGCTGGTGCAAACTTAAAAGCTGTCTGCCGGCAATTAGGGATTCCACCGGTGTTAAACTTTGGTCCCTGCCTAGCCATCGGCCGGTTGGAAATCGTAGCCACAGAACTGGCCCAGGCGCTGAATATCGACATTCCCCAGTTGCCGCTGGTATTGTCCGCTCCCCAGTGGCTGGAAGAACAAGCCCTGGCTGACGGTGCCTTTGGTCTGGCTCTGGGACTGCCGCTGCATCTGGCCATCCCACCCTTTGTCACCGGCAGCGAACTGGTAAGCAGGGTATTAACGGAAGATATGGAACAGCTTACCGGGGGCAAGGTCATCCTGGAGGGTGAAATTGTACCGGCGGCAGAAAAATTAGAAGCAATCATTGACCAGAAAAGAAAAGCACTGGGAATATAGGGGGGATGCCAGATGAAGCGCATCCTAATTAACAGGGAACTCTGCAATGGTTGTAAAAACTGCCAGCTGGCTTGTATAGCCGAACATACTGATACAAAATCGATTCTGACTCTGAACATGGAGGCCCCGGCCAACCAGGCCAGGGAATTTTATTGAGGTCGGCCCCGATGGCAAGGCGGTTCCGGTATTCTGCCGGAATTGTGACGAACCTGCCTGTGTCACCGCATGTATGTCCGGAGCTATGACCAAGAATCCGGATACGGGGGTGGTTAGCAACGACCCGGAAAAATGTGGCCGGATATTGGATGTGCGTAATGTCCTGTCCCTTTAGCATAATCCGCCCGGATTATCTGGCAGGCAGATAGCCGTTAAATGTGATTTTTGTGCCGGGAGACCATTTCCCCGGTGTGTCGAATCTTGTCCCACTGGTGCTCTCTCCTTGATTGAGGTGTCACCGGCAGGTACTGTAAAGAAAATTTCATGGGAAGAAACGGTTTGCGGCAGAACTCCGCTGAAGGAGGGAGCGCTATGAAATATTTAATATTAGGAGCCAGTGCAGCAGGTATCAACGGGGCCAGAACCATCCGGGAACAGGACCCGGACGAAGAGATCACCATCATCTCTAAAGATGAGCAAATATATTCCCGCTGTATGTTGCACCATGTGATCAGCGGGCATAGGACGCCTGCTGCCATCAGTTTTGTTGACCATGATTTCTTACATCGTTATCGTATCTGCTGGGTACAAAGTAATATACATCTCTGGAGGGAGTAAGGTTTTCCGAAAAAAGCGGTTGTAAAGTGTTACCACCCACGCTGATTGGCAGTAAAGAAATCAATGTCAGTGACGGTAGGTGGAAATTTTTATCATGGGGCAGGAAAATCCGTAAAAAATGCAGAAAAGCCGTCTCATGCTTTATCAATCTAAGCAGGAGGCGGCTTTGCGGTCATGGACGGCATAGGAGTTCATGAGTTTAGCGGCTCAACCTCTATGCCTCAAAGTAATGGCACAATGCCACAACTTAAGATGAGAATATCAATTTACTGCCCAGATTTCAACAGGTATTTAGAATGTCCGGAAGATTTTTTGCCTTTGCCAATAATGCGTTTCTTGGAAAGTATGATACCGTGCAACTGATACTCCCCAAGCATATTGACAGCTCTGACCTTTATTCCATTAGAAGAATTCAAATGCTTGAATACGGTAATGCCATATTCGTCTTCTAAAAAATTTAGACCAATCTTCATATCAAAATACTTCAGGTTTCTTTTTTCCATGTAGTGTCCAAGAGCTTCCCAAACCGATTCATATAGATTGATTCTTTGCTTACTCTTCATTATAGGAATGCTTTGAAAAAAGATAAGACGAGCACGCAACGATCTACTTTGCACTATCATGAATGGATTATTACCCAGCTATGATCTTTCGACCATAACCAAGCAGTTCACCACCCATGATAATGGTTCGTTCGACCATGCAGAATACCTGTACAGCCCTATGCAACCTCTCGGCTGCATATAACCGTTAGATCCTTTTCAGGAACCTGCGGCACCCTGCATGATCTTCGCTCGACCATATGCGATAGGTTGGGACCACGCTGCAATCATACAATTCAGGATTACGACTGCAACGAAACCTTTCCCAACCGCATATGATCTTCCCTCCGGCTACATATGAGCCTTTTTGACCCACATGTAACCTTCGGCCGACCCATATATACCCCTCTTCGGAGCACATATGGATCTGGGCTCGACCGTTACGTACCCGTTGATTTTATAATGCACAGAAGTGTTAAAGTATATACACAATTTTTAAAAATATTTTAACGGTTACCAAAGAGATATTACTGTGACGATCACAGGAGGACTTTTGCAAAAACACAAAAATTTAAAGTTTTCCAGAGGAAAAAAATAAATTAAGTTGAATAAAAACAATATAAACATATGTTCGGGCGTTGCTCCATTACGTTATGATTCGGGGTGTTTGTAGTGGAACTACTGGAGAAACTAAGCATATTATCCGCTGCCGCCAAATATGATGTTTCCTGTTCATCCAGCGGCAGTACGCGCAAAAATATCAGAGGGGGCCTGGGCAATGCTGCTCAGAGCGGCATTTGCCACAGCTGGTCCGATGACGGCAGGTGCATTTCATTATTAAAAATTTTGCTCACCAATTATTGTGTTTATGACTGTGCCTATTGTGTCAACAGGGTGAGCAATGACATACCTAGGGCTTCCTTTACGCCGGAAGAAGTGGTGGACTTAACGATCAATTTTTACCGGCGCAATTACATAGAAGGCTTGTTTCTAAGCTCCGCCATCTGGAAAAACCCCAATCATACCATGGAACTTCTGGTTCGGGCGGTACGGAAACTGAGGGTAGAGTACAGATTTAACGGGTACATTCACCTGAA
This sequence comes from Desulforamulus putei DSM 12395, assembly GCF_900129195.1. Taxonomy (GTDB): domain Bacteria; phylum Bacillota; class Desulfotomaculia; order Desulfotomaculales; family Desulfotomaculaceae; genus Desulfotomaculum; species Desulfotomaculum putei. Next base: position 128,546 of record NZ_FQUY01000005.1, on the reverse strand, counting down.
GGCCATTCCCGGGGCGGATTGGAAGCTGATCGCAGAGGCAGGGACCCTGGTTGACCGGATGAGTGTCAACATTGAACTTCCTTCCAGCGAGGGGCTCAAACTGCTGGCTCCCCAGAAAAGAAAAGAAAATATCCTGAAACCCATGAGCTTGCTTGGTTCTCAAATTCTCGAGAACAGGGAGGAACGGAAACGTTTCCGCAAGGCCCCTTCCTTTGTGCCGGCGGGACAAAGCACCCAACTGATTGTCGGCGCCACTTCGGATTCAGACCTGCGTATTATCAAATTATCGGAAAACCTCTACCGCAGCTTTAATATGAAAAGGGTCTACTATTCTGCCTATGTTCCGGTGTCCAGCAATCCCAAACTCCCCAGTATCTCAACTCCGCCTTTGGACAGGGAGCACCGGCTTTACCAGGCAGACTGGCTGCTGCGCTTTTATGGTTTCGAGGCACAGGAATTGCTTAGTGATTCCCATCCTAATTTTCAACTGGAATTGGACCCCAAGTCGGACTGGGCCCTGCGCCACCTGAACCTTTTTCCCGTTGAGGTCAATAAGGCGGATTATCACCTGCTGCTGCGGGTACCGGGGATCGGCGTAAAATCCGCCCAAAAGATTGTAGCGGCTCGCCGATTTCATTCCCTGGATTATGAGGATTTACATAAAATAGGCGTTGTGCTAAGAAGGGCCCGGTATTTTATTACCTGCAGGGGAAAATATTACGGCGAAGTTCCCTTCCGGGAAGATGTTATTAAGCAAAGGCTGGTTCCAAAACAGAAGCAGGAACCCTCGTGGACACAACTGTCCCTGTTCTCTGAACAGTCTATCCCTGTGGAGGACAGGCAAACCACAATTACAGGAGAATTGTAAATGATCTACTACCTTTATGATGGCACCTTTGAAGGGCTTCTGACAGCCATCTATGAAGCCTATTACCGGCGGGAAAAGCCGGCTTTCATTATGAGGGCGGAAGAGTATGAGGCAAATCTGTTCAGCCGGCCGGTGATAATCATCACCGACAGTGAAAAATCCGACAAGGTCTATCGGTCCATTGAGGATAAAATTTCCCGTCAAGCCCTCAGGCATGTCTATTATGCGTATCTTTCAGACATCAAGGGAGTGGCAACCCTTATTTACCGTTATTTGCAGCTGGGTTGGCAGGTGGGGGCGGAACTGGACAGCCAACTGTTTAGGGAACCGGTACGGGAGATGCTTGCCATTTACCAGCGGGTGAGTAAAGAACGGCACCGGATGCTGGGTCTGCTCCGTTTTTGCAAGCTGACAGGAGAAATCTATTTTGCAACCTGCGAACCGGATCACAATATAGTGGGTTTGGTGGCGCCTCATTTTGCCCGGCGGTTGGCGGATCAAAACTGGGTAATTTACGACCAAAAAAGGGGTTTGGCCGCCGTCTATAACCAGAGAGAATGGTTTATCACAAACCTGAATCTATCCGGACAACTTCTTTATGAGGAGAATGAGAAGATTTACCAACAGCTGTGGAAGCAATACTTTGCCGGCACAGCGATCCAGGACAGGCTGAATCCCAAGTTACAGCGTCAGTTTATGCCGGTGCGCTATTGGCAGCATCTAGATGAGAAGAATTAAAGGGCTCCCGGATGCCGGGGATTCCATTTAAACGAAAAGAGTCCACACCACCAGAGTGCGGACTCTTTTGATTTATTCGGCTTGGTTATCACGGTCAATGTGAAAATGATTGTGATGAATCTTTATTCTATGTTTAATCCCGCATTCCGGGCAGGACAGAACTTCGCCGTCTTTAAACCTTACTTCACCTATGTGTTTGTTGCAGCAGATAACTTCAATACCGATAAGGGATCCGTCACTTCTCTGGTTGACCCTGTAACCGGAGCTAGCCTTTTGAGTTTCCATGCTTATCATCCCCCTTGTGGCGACTTTATTATATCTTCTTCATAATTGCCAAAATTCCTGCCTTTCCATGATGTTGAATTGAGTTTTGGTAATAAATTTGAAAAATATACATAGATTTACCAAATTATTATAAATTTTATAATGTTTAACATACAGAACTTTGTCCTGTTTATATAAGTGTATTAAAAAACATTTTGGATATTCTATTAAATTTATATGTGATTTTATTGACAAAACCACCTTTTCAAAATTATGGTTTTTTGTTATGGATATATCAAATTGGTTGTAATGGAACTAGGCGAAGGACACTGGATATTTTTTAAAAATAATCCAGTATTAAAATACTTGATTTATGGTGATATTCGAGTATAATTAATAAGTGCCGCAAGTTCTTGAACTGTCAAAGTACAGCGGGTAGTCGCTGTTCCGTGTCAACGGAGCAGAGGAAAGTCGAGACACGCACACTCTGCTGATGAAGCCAAAGGCCACAAGGCCAGGCGGCCACAGCAGGTGTAAAATGGTGCCCGGCGCAAGCCGGGGCAGGGCGACCTGACGACGGTGAAAGCGACTCTCTGAGTTGTAAGTAACCATAAAGTGCCACAGAAACAATGTCACCGGGCGACCGGTGAGTGCAAGGGTAAACTCCACCAGCGTGCAACCCAAATAGGCAGGGACATTTTGTCACCTGCGGGTAGGGGCACCTCGCCTAGGCGAGGAAGGAGAATCTTCTCCTTAGATAGATGACTACTAAAACAGAATCTCGCTTACGGCTGTATCTTTGGCAATTTATAACAATAAAGCAGGTTAAAAAAATTTAAATTTGGACTTGCACACTTCAACAAACTATGCTAAAATAACATTCGTCGGGACGAGGTTCCGAGTTTGAAAACAAAAAATGGGGGCATAGCTCAGCTGGGAGAGCGCTTGAATGGCATTCAAGAGGTCAGCGGTTCGATCCCGCTTGTCTCCACCACTACGAAAAAGGCTTCGGGGGTTTCCCTGAAGTCTTTTTCTGTGTCTGGTATTTTACTCCACTAGTGGCATTCTGAGAAGGTGTTGGTAACGATTTTGCACCATAAACTATGTCCTCCGTTATCGTTAAATTGTTTATACCTACCGGGTCTTGCTTAATGTCATGTTTTCTGGTATCATAACTTCTACAAGATGACCCGAAATAATCATCAAAAAAATAATCCGGTGTGGGTCCTTTCGACCCGCCCTGCAAATCCTGCTTTGTGCGTTGCTTGATGATTTTTAAACCCACAGTGTTTTTGAGGGAGTTGGTCTTAAACTGCGTATACCAGGCCGCATTGACCGGCGGAAGGTAGAAACAGTTTAGCTGACACCCACCTGCGAGAAGCGGGTATTTAAAAACACCAAGTGGACGGCTAAGTGGGTAATATTTATAAAATCCTCAGAGTTGCTCTGAGGATTTTATTTATCACAGCAGTTGTTATTATTAAAAGTTAAACGCCAAGGCGGCAAGGAAAATGCCGTAAAGTACCCCGTTGTAGGCCAGGGTACTTGGTTTGATTTGACCGGTGGTCTTAAGGCAGTACAATACAAACCCGGCCGCGGCAACGGACACCAATGCGCTGCTCAAGGCCAAGGGTGTTAATTTCCAGGGAGTCAGAGCGATACCGATGGCAGGAATGACGGTGCTCTGAAAGACCATGGCCCCTGTAATATTGCCCAGGGCCAGGGTATCCTTGCCCTGGCGAATCCAAATCAGGCTGTTTACTTTTTCCGGCAGTTCGGTGGCTATGGGAGAAATGACAAAGGCCAAAATAAAAGCAGAAATTCCCAGGAGTCCTGCCAGTTCTTCAATGACGTCAACAAATAAATGGGCGCCGTAAACAATACCGGCCAGGCCCACCGCCACTTGCAACAGGACCATAAACAAAGAGGGGGCGGAATTGTTGCGGGAGAAAAATAAGGGATTTATTTCCCCGTCGTCCTCTGAATCGCTGGAGCATTTCAATGTCTTGATGACATAGGTAACATAGAGGATGAGCAATACCGCAGGGATAAAAAGCTTGACGGAAGGCGGTAAAAAGGAAGTCAGTATCACCAATCCGAAGGCTCCCAGGAAGAACTGCAAATCCCTGGTCATTACCACCCGGTTGCAGTGCATAATTTGCCGCCGGCAGCCGTTCCGTTTGCAGAGCAGACCGGCCACGCCGGCAATGGCCAGGGCAAGGGTGGACAAAACAAAGGGCGCCCCCAAAATGGCCCCGGTGCCGATATCAATGGCATTTTGACCGGTCCCTGTTAAAACGGCAATCACAGGAATAATGGATTCCGGCAGAGCGGTCCCTACGGCAGCCAGGATACTGCCCACCGAGCCTTCATTTAGCTGCAGTTTTTTGCCCAGCCATTCCACGCCGTTGGTAAAGAGTTCCGCACTGGCCAGGATAATGGCCAGTCCCAATAAAAGCAGCAGTATGTTTGTCATGAAAAATCCTCCGTTTATGATTTTCAACTCATATACATTTCTTGGTGTTTATGGATTTTCCTGCAGCTTCCAAGGGAAAATAGGTAGTGCCAATGGGACACAGTCATGCTATGATAGAAAGGAACATTTTAACAAGGGGCGGTAACATGGCTCATAACAGTGAATCTGCAATTAAGGCGGCCCTGTTGGCTAACGGGGTTATCATGTTAATGAAACTGGTGGCTGCCGTCATGAGCGGCAGCGCTTCCATGATGGCAGAGTTCAAGCATTCCTTAGGTGACTGGGCCAACGGCTTTTTCCTGCTCATCGGCATTCGACAGGCCAGACGGCCCGTTGATGACAAGTACCAGTTTGGGCACGGTAAACGGGTTTTCTTTTGGAGTTTTGTAGCCAGTCTGGGCATGCTTTTTATCGGCGGCGCCCTGTCCATTTACGGGGGCATGCAAAAAATAATCCACCCGGAACACCTGGAGTATGTTGGCTTAAACCTGGGAATTATCGGGTTCAGTATTTTATTTGAAATCTATTCCATGACCATGGCTGTGAAGGCTATTATGCATGAAGTGGGCGAGACCGCTACCGGTTTAAGGATGTTTCTAAAAGTTATTCCTGCCCTGGCCAGGGCTACGCCGGCCACTCGTTTCATTTTCCTGGAAGACTCCGCCGCTTTGATAGGTTTACTCCTTGCCGGAGGCGCTATCACGCTATCTGTGGTCACAGGAAATGTCCTGTTTGACGGCCTGGCATCCATCCTGATCGGCATTCTCTTGCTGATTATCGCCCTGGCCACGGCCAAGGAAAACGTGGCCGCCATTTTAGGAGAGGCGGCAGATCCCGCTTTGATTCAGGAAATGGGTAATTTTGTACTTTCTCTGGACGGCGTGAAGGATGTCCACAGTGTTCGTTCCATGTGCATCGGGCCGAACAGTTATCTGGTTGAGCTGGTGATAGAGGCCAACGAAAACACCTGCCTATCCGAATGCGATTTAATAAATGAGCGGGTGACTTCTCAAGTAAAAGAGAAATTTAAGGAATTTGTCCATGTGCATGTGAGCATTATCAGTGATGACAAAAAGAGGGACTGGGTTTGCCAGGCGCCGGCTACAGATTAAAAAAGACGGCCGGCAGCAATGCCTGGCCTTTTTAATGCCTGGTAAGCAGGGAAGCATAGGAACCCCCGATAAGGTTTAAGCTAATGACAGTAACCATATGGAGGGGAGATGAACTGGGACTGCGAAAAATAGAAAAGTAAAACTGATAGCTCTCTCCATTGGGGGAATAATAGCAATAACGATCCCTTGAAGGAGATGAGACAATGCAATCTAATCATGATAAGGAATTGCAGGGGCAAATCCAGGCCTTGATAGACAAAACCAACGGACTGAAGGATTATGGCATTAAAGCTCAAGTGCAGAACGGGGAAGTTCATCTCATGGGTCTGGTGGACACACTCCATGAAAGAAGGCAGTTGCACGAGCTGGTTTCCAGGGTGCCTGGCATCCGGAGCATTGAAAATGGCGTCACCATCAGCACCGACGGCCAGATTAATGACGGTGAGGTTACCGCAGAGGTATACGAAGAATTGGAAAACAGCGGCGTTAATCTAAAAAATATCGGGGCTGAAAGTATCGGGGGGACGGTCTACCTGCGGGGCCGTTCGGACAGCCAGGAAGAGATTCAAAATGCCATCGAGGCAGCCTCCCGGGCCAGGGGCGTCAGGGACGTTATCAGTCAGGTATCCTTGAGCACCGGCTATCGGGATGTGGATGACATTACCCTGAAGGAACTGTTCCACAGCCAGGTCAATAATGACCGTGAAGATCCTGATTTTAAGGACGGGCTATTCGATTAGTATAGATTCGATTAGTATAGAACAGTAAAAGGGAGCCTTGTCGGGGCTCTCTTTTAATTTTTTAAGTGCTAAAATTTTAAATAATGCTATAATCTAATAGTAGTTATTCCTATTTAGGAGGTTAAAGGTTTTGAAAGTGGATTATTATATTAAAAAGCTTCAGGCCCGGGGTTTGAAAATCACGCCCCAGCGACAGGAAATACTCCGGGTTTTTTTAGAAAGCAGCAATCACCATTTAAGTGCAGAAGAAGTGCACAACAAGATAACCGAGAAATATCCCGGCATGAGTCTGGACACGGTATATCGCAACCTGAGCCTTTTAATAAATCTGGGTATTATAACAGAGCTTAACTTTGGTGATCGGAAAAGCTTGTTTGAGCTTAACAATACCGAGCACCATCATCACATGATTTGCACAAAATGCGGCAATTCCCAGGAAATCGATTTTTGTCCCCTGAAGTTTATGGATAGTCAACAGGTTAAAAATTTTAAAGTAGAGAAACATTGTTTTGAAATTTTTGGTATCTGTGCAAACTGTATGGAGTAAGAGTGAGGGGGTAAGCAGTTGACAAGCTACCGGTTTATCCATATATTTGCACTGTTTCTGGTTATTCTAAGTCCCTGGTTCCTTGGTGGCTGTACCGCCGGGAAAGATTACACAGGAAATAAAGGATCAAGGGATAAAATGACGGTCTATACCACCATCTACCCCCTGTATGACTTTGCTGCCAAGGTGGGCGGCGATAAAATTAAGATAAAAACCATCTTGTCAAGCTGGCCAGAGAGAAAAAGATCCGGTATATTTTCACGGAAACTACTGTCAGTCCTAAAGTGGCGGAGGCCCTGGCCGGTGAGCTGTGCCAAAACCCTGGTCTTGAACCCCATGGACGGGTTAACCGGGGAAGATATTGCGGCGGGCCGTGACTATCTTTATATTATGCGAGAAAATCTAAAGAACCTTAAAATGGCTTTAGGAGTAAACCTATGAGAGATGTGCCTGTTGTTGAATTAAAAAATGTTAGTTTTACCTATGGTTGTCACCCAGTTCTTGATAATATCAGTTTAACCATCGGGAGTGGCGAAGCTGTGGGGTTGGTGGGACCCAACGGTGCGGGCAAGACCACCCTTTTGAAGATCATCCTGGGCCAGTTGAAGCCCCAGGCGGGAACGGTGCAATTATTTGGCCAGGACGTCAGCAAATTTAAAGAGAGATACAAAATCGGCTACGTATCCCAAAGGGCGGTTCATTTTAATCCCCAGTTCCCTGCCACCGTCAGAGAAGTGGTGGCCTCCGGCAGGGTGGCCAGGCGCGGTCTCTTCCGCCCTTTAACCCGGACAGATTACAGCCGGGTTGACAGGGCGCTGGAACTGGTGGGTTTAAGGGAGTTAAGCAAACAGCCGGTGGGCATTCTTTCCGGCGGGCAGCAGCAAAGGGTGTTTATTGCCCGCTCTCTGGTGGCAGAACCGGCCATCCTGATTCTGGATGAGCCCACCGTGGGCATTGACCCGGCAGCCCAGACCTCCCTCTATAAACTGCTGCGCCACCTGAATCAAAAGGAACAAATGACCCTTCTCATCGTTTCCCATGAAATGGAGGGACTTTCCTCGGTAATAACCCGGCAGGTTTGTCTGGACAGGTATGTTTGTACTTGCCAGTGCCGCACAGCCCCCTTATCGCAGCTTAGGGAGGATACCTGCACAAAAAGACTGGTGTTTCAGGTGGCCGAATAGGAGTTGAGCCATGGAAATTTTTCAATATGACTTTATGCAGAGGGCCTTTACGGCAGGAATTATTGTGGGCTTAATCTGTCCCGTGGTGGGCTTGTTTATCTCCTTGAGAAGGATGTCGATGATCTCAGATGCACTGGCCCATGTATGCCTGGCAGGGGTTGCTGCGGGTCTGTTAACCGGTCTGCATCCCATTATTACGGCTTCGGCCTTTGCTGTTACCGGCGCCCTCTGTATAGAGAAATTAAGGGATGTTTTTAAGAATTATTCAGAAATTGCCATCGCCATTATCCTGTCCACAGGAATCGCGCTGGGCGCCATTCTGCTGGATCTGGGAAAAGGGTACAACGCCAACTTTATGAGCTATCTTTTTGGCAGTATTGTGGCCATTAATGAAACCGACATTAAAATCATCGCTTCCACCGGGCTGGCGATATTTGCTTTAATTATGTTATTAAGGAAAGAACTGTTTTTCATTTCCTTTGACGAGGAAGGGGCCCGTTTAAGCGGTATACCGGTTCAAATCATTACCCTTTCCTTTACCGCCTTAACAGCGCTGACCATCGCGGTTGCCATTCGGGTGGTGGGCATCCTGCTGGTTTCCTCCCTGATCGTCTTGCCGGTGGCGGCTGCCATGCGAATGGCCAGAAGTTTTAAAGAAGCCTTGGTGATCTCCATGATCATGGCAGAAACTTCGGTGGTTGTTGGGTTGTTTGCTTCCTTTTATATGAACCTGGCTCCCGGCGGGGCCATTGTCATGACTTCGGTATGCCTTCTGCTGGTCACGCTGGTTGTGCAGCAGCGTAGGAGTGCAGCGGTTAAGTTGGCGGAAAAGCTTCCCCAAAGGGAAGACAGCAGTGTATAAGAAAACAGGATGGGCAAAATCCATCCTGTTTGTGCTTTCTCAGGCTCTTGACATAAAGAGAAAAACAAAAGGACCTTTGTCAACATGTGTTTAGTCTCGATTGATGTTGTGCTTCATATCCCGGACGCCCGTTTTATAGGCCATGCCCATTTTTACACTTTTTTGCGTACCATGCCGGTGGACGCTGTTTAATTGTGCCTTTTGAGACTTAATTTCCCGGGGCTGCGTATGGCCAACCGGACGGTGCAAGTAGTGCTGTATCTCCGGTAACTCATGTTGCATTCCCTTACGATATTCATCAATGATTGACATTGTTTCACCTCCCTGAAGTATAATTGTATTTTGCCCGGATACGCTCCACTCCATGAAATTATTTTCTGTTGGCTATATCAGTGGGAAATGCTAAGATGATTACAAAACTAATTTGTTAACAGGTGCAACATGCTCAACAAATTTAAAAATCAGCTGATGATTTTAATTGGACTCCTCCTCCTGCTCCCTGTTTTAATTATCGGCGCTATGTTATACATGGTAAATCACACCAAACCGGTGGTGTTGGACGAGCAACGGGAAGCCTTAACCCTGGCTGTGGAAGAACTGTCAAGGACAGTGCCCTCGGACGTAACCCACCTGATGAAAAAGCAGGCCATTGCCAATAAACCCCGTAATGAACAAATTAAAGTATTGAACAGGGAACTGGCCGGGGCCGTCATGAAAGTGTTTCAAAAACACCACGGCATTGAATTGGGTTATTATTCAACGGATATGAAGGCGGTACTGGTTCAAATGGGCCAGGACAGCCACCTCCCCTACATGGATTTTAAGGACATGTTTTTGGATGTTTCCGAAGATACCCAGTGGTCCGAACAAGCCCAGTGGAAAGACGCCTTTGAGAAAGTCATCTGGTCGCAAAAACCCCTGGAGCTTGTTCTGGGTTCTCCGGGCAACCAGAAACTGATCATTTTCCGGCCCATGATGTCCGGGCGGCAGGTGGAAGCGGTGGTTTGGGCCGGGGAAAGACTGGGAGGTATTAATAAAGAAATCCTGCAAGCTGAAAGTTTTGCCTACACCGTTATTTTCTTCGGCTTTATGCTGGGCCTGTGCAGTACCTTCTTTTTATTAAAAAACTATCTGGACACAGTGGCCAATATCAAAGCAGGGCTGCAGAAAATGCAGGTTGACCTGACCTATGTCATCCCTCCCTCCATGGGAGAATTGGGCGAAATCTCAAAGGCCATTAACGATCTGGCCTCAAGGTTGGTCAGTGTTCAGAATTATAATGAAATTATTATGGCCAACATCGATGCCGGTATCATAGGGGTCGATATGAAAGGCAAGATCGTCAGTGTCAGCTCAACCGCCCGTAAATTTTTCAACTTACCAGAAGATGTCCTGGGTTACCACTTAACGAAGGCTTTTCCGGCGGGTTCCGAAATTGTAAAAATTCTTACAGACTGCTTACAGGGACAGGAAAGCAAGGATGTATTGGTGAAGCTGCCGGGCGTTCAGGAGCGACAACTGCTGGCCAATACGTCCATCCTCTATGATGCCAGGAAACAAGTGGTAGGGGCTGTGTTAAGTTGCCGGGACGTTACCCACAGGAGGCGCCTGGAAGAACAGATGAGAAGACAGGAAAGACTGGCTTCCCTGGGTAAACTGGTGGCCGGCGTGGCCCACGAGATTAAAAATCCCCTGACCTCCATCAGCGGTTATATTCAGTTCTGGATGAAAAGCAAAACACCCACGGTGAAATCCCTCAACACCATTTACCGGGAAGTCAAGCGGCTGGATTCCATCGTAAACAAGTTGCTGTTTTTCGCCAAACCAACCAACACCGTCATGACCCGGGTGGATATCAACGGTTTTGTGAGCAAGCTTTTAAGCTTTTTTACAGAGACCCATGGCGAGACCGTTCGTTTTACCTTCATTCCCGGGCAAGGACTGCCGGAAGTCAATATGGACCCGGACCAGATGGAGCAGGTCCTTATGAATATTATTTACAACGCCGTCCAGGCCATGCCCGACGGCGGCGAAGTAACCTTAAGCACCGGACATGACGTCAAGGAAAAAATGGTTGCCATTGATATCAAAGATACCGGGTGCGGCGTGCCGGAAGAATTATTGGATAAACTGTTTGACCCCTTCTTTTCCACCCGGGCCAAAGGAACCGGATTGGGATTGACCATAGCCGATGAGATCATCCGTGCCCATGGCGGCAGCATTGAAATAAAGAGCAAAGAGGGGTTAGGCACAACGGTACGAATTTTATTACCGGCAGCATAGAGTAAAAACTGGCAACATAGGTATCCGGAGGTGTAAGCGATGGCTCAAAAATTGGTACTGGTTGTAGACGATGAAGAGAGTGTAAGACAGTTCCTTTACGATGTGTTAACAGATGCGAATTACCGGGTGGAAACCGCCGTTGACGGGCGGGAATGCCTGGAAAAACTAATGAAACTGAAACCGGATGTTTTGGTTACCGATATTCGCATGCCGGAGAAAGACGGTTTTTCTTTACTGGAACAAGTCAAGTCTTCAGGGTTAAATACGCCGGTCATTTTAATGACTGCCTTTGGCACCACCGAGGTGGCCATCCGGGCCATGAAATTAGGGGCCTTTGATTATATTGTGAAGCCCTTTGACCTGGACGAGTTTTTAAATTTGGTGCAAAGGGCTGCGGCCCAAACCGAGACGGTGGCAGCCTTTCGACCGGAAGATCAAGCCGCGGAGCCCGGCGCCGTCAATATTATCGGCAATTCCCCTGCCATGCAGGCGGTTTATAAGGACATCGGACGGGTGGCGGACAGCAATGCCACAGTTTTGATTCAGGGAGAGAGCGGTACCGGTAAAGAACTGGTGGCCAGAGCCATTCACTATAACAGTTCCCGCCGCAATAAGCCCTTTATAAAAATAAACTGCGCCAATTTGCCGGACAGTCTTTTAGAAAGTGAATTATTTGGCTACGAAAAGGGCGCCTTTACCGGGGCCAGCAGTTCCAAGGTGGGTAAGTTTGAATTGGCCCATGAGGGAACCATTTTTTTCGATGAGATTGGAGAAATCAGTCTGGCGACCCAGGCTAAACTTTTGCGGGCCATTCAAGAAAAGGAATTTGATCGTGTGGGAGGAACCGCCACTATCAAGGTGGATGTGAGAATCCTGGCAGCCACCAACAGAAAACTTAAACAAAGCGTGATGGAAGGTGGATTCCGGGAAGATTTGTTTTTCAGGCTTAACGTGGTAAACATCGTCATACCGCCCTTAAGGGAAAGAAAAGAAGATATTCCCCTGCTGGTTGCGCATTTCCTGTCCAAGTACAATAAAGAATTTAACCGCCAGGTTAAGGGCTTTTCTGAAGAGGCCACCAAAATGTTAATGAGCTATGATTGGCCGGGAAATGTCAGGGAACTGGAGAATGTGGTGGAAAGGGCTGTTATCATGGCCAGAGGATCCGTTATTGTGCCGGAGGACATAGAACTGGCCGGTGAGGAGAAAAAACAAACCTTCATGCCAGGAAACCCGGGTGAGCAAAACTTGCCCCTCAAGCAAATTGTAGCGGATGTTGAGCGGCAGGCCATCCTGCGGGCCCTGGAAGAAAACAATTGGTGCCGGACCACTGCGGCCAGGGCCCTGGGGATTAACCGGAGGTCCCTTTATGCCAAAATGAAAGAGTTGGGCATTGAATAGTGGGCAAAAATTGCCCGGCGGCGGGTAATTTTATCTCATTTTGTCATTACAAAATTACGTACAATTCAAATATTTAAACGGCTCATAAGGCCGTTTTTTTTTTAAATCCTTTGGCAGTGGTGCAGAATGAGGGGGTCTGGTGTTTTACATTAAGGGTTGGCAAGTCCTTTTTTCATTTGGCATTGATTTTGCAATTAAAAATACCAGTAAAGTGTTAGAATTGGGGGACTGCCAAATGGAAAATATCCTCTTTTCAGGCGCTGTGACCTTTATGATAATCGGTATCCTTGCGGGCATATTATTTCCTGTTTTGGGGAACGCGGGATCTTTCATGGTGGTGCCCCTGTTGATGATTCTTACGGGGCTGCCGCCTGAGATCGCCATCCCCATTGGTTTGGCTCATCTGGCCGCCCTGATTGTTCCGGCGGCTATCAGCCAATGGCAGGCGGGCAATGTGGATTTTAAATTGCTGCTGCTGTTTTTGTTGGGTCTGCTACCCGGCATGTTGTTAGCCAACAAGGTATGCCGGCTTATGGAGGGTGCAGGGTGGTCGGAAATCCTTTTGGGTCTTTACCTGCTCCTGCTGGTGGGAGCGGTGGCGCACCGTATTCGTCCATTGGCGCTGCTGCCCAAACCCAACAACCGGTACAGAAAAAAGATTGTAAAAGTCCTGCGTGGGCTGCCGGGAAAAATCTTCTTACCGGCCAGCATGATGCCGGTACCGTTGATCATTCCCGTGGTCCTAGGCATGGTGTTTGCCTTTACCGGTAAACTATGGGGTCCGGTGGCCGCTTTTATGGTGAGCCCCTTCCTGATCGTATGTTTGGATATGCCGGTAATGATGGCTGTAGGGACCGCTACGGCGGCAAACTTTATCGGCATGTTGGCTGTGGCCCTGGGTAGCGGCTTTCTGGCTCTGCCCATCAACTTACAAATTTTGTTGTGGTTATTCCTCGGTTCATCCCTTACCGTGCTGGTTCTCTCTGCCTTCATGCAGAGGAAACCCTACCCCGTGCCCGTGGCCGCAGTTTTAGTTTTAATTACTTCGGTTACCCTGTGGGTTCTCACAACCAGCCAGCCCGGCCTTCATTTACTGATCCAGCATTTTAGTTTCCCTGTTAACCTGTTGGGTTGGTTTGGGGGTGTTCAAGGGTGAAGGTGGCCATTGTGCTGTGCTTAACGCTAGCCCTTTTATTTCCTGCCACCGTGTGGGCGGCAGATTTGACCTGTCAGCTGTCTAAAAAAGAAATCGAAGTGGGGTTGAACCCCGCCCGGGAAACCGTCACGGTGTTTGGTCAGGCCCCGGAAAACGCCCCTGTCATTGTTAAGGTGGAAGGACCGGACCGGCCGGTGCTGGTGACACTTTATGAAAATGATTCTTTGATCAAGTTTAACGAAGCGGAAGTTCAGGGTTTACCCGGATTTTACCAGGTTTTAACCTCTGTGCCCACGGATCGGATAAAAGAAAACCATTGGCAAGCGCTGGGGATCGATCCGGAATACCGGCATTTGGTCCCCGGCGCCTGGGTAAGAATGCGTCAGGACATCGAAGAGGCGTATCAGAAAAACCAGCAGGATTATATTAACCTGGCCCTTAAAATCAAGAATGAAAAACACCTGTTTTCCATCCGCCAGGGCGTGGTAAACATAGACGGACGGCATTATTGGGCAGAAATCCCCCTGGTGGCAGGTATGCCACTGGGACAGATGAAAGTTACTGCTATGGCGCTGGATCATGATAAACTTCTGTCTTCCGAAGTACAAATCTTACACCTGAAACCATCTTCCATTCTCACCCTTGGGTCCCAGGAATTGTCGGTTTCCGCAGTAATGGTCATTTCCTTATTTATGGTGCCGATTCTTCTTTTAACCGTGGCACAGGTTCTGGAGATCATCGAATATCGCAGGGAACAGGAGAGAAGAGCAAGACTTCTCAGGGAGATTTGCCAAAGGTAAAGCCGTGATGCAATTGCATCACGGCTTATCTGGTTAAACCGAATTTTTTGGCTGCTTCCGACAGCCCGTCCCGGTGGTCCGGATGAGCGATGGCAATGAGGGCTTCCGCCCGCTGGCGGTAGGTTTTACCCCTTAACTTGGCAATGCCGTACTCGGTCACTACATAGTCTACGTCATTTTTACTGAGACTGACCACAGAACCGCTTTCCAGCATGGGGACAATTTTGGTTCTGCCCTTATGGGTTGAATGCAGCACCACGATGCTTTTGCCGTTGTTCGAATTCATGGCCCCCCGGGCAAAGTCAACCTGTTCTCCGGTGCCGGAATAGAGCTTGGGGCCAACGGGTTCTGAGGCACACTGACCTAACAGATCAATTTCATCCACTGAATTAATGGCCACCATATTGTTGTTTTTGGCAATGATCATCGGGTCGTTGGTATAGGAGATGGAATGCATTTCAAACAACGGGTTATTGTTCATAAACTGATACAGTCGTTTGCTCCCCACAGCAGAACTGCAAATAATCTTGCCCTGATGAATGTTTTTCCGCCGGTTTGTCACCGCGCCGCATTCCACGAGATCCACAATGACATCGGTGATGAAGTGAGTATGGACACCCAGGCCTTTTTTTACACTCAAGCACTGGGCCGCCGCATTGGCCACCGAGCCCAGGCCCAGTTGAATGGTGGAACCGTCATCAACCAGCTCACAAACATAATCGCCGATTCGTTGGTCCACTTTACTTAATTCGGGTTTTTTTACCTCCAGCAGGGGAGATTGATCCTCAACTATCATATCCGCCTGGGAAATGTGGATGAAGCTATAGCCCATGGTGCGGGGCATATTGGGGTTAACCACCAGAATTACTTTTTTTGCACAGCCGGCGGCGGCAATGGTGTAGTCAACGGATACTCCGAAACTGAAATACCCGTGCTCATCCATGGGAGAAACCGTTCCCATAAAAACATCCACTTCCATCTCACGGATAAATTTGGGGTACTCGTACAGGTAACCGGGCATAACACCCGCCCGCCCTTCTTTGACGCCCCTTTTAACGACGCTGCTGGTTAACCAGGAAACATGTCGGAAGTGACGTTCCATACCAGGCTTAAGATAACTGGCCTCCCGTAAAGGCAGCATCTGATGAATTCTCACATCCTTTAGCTCACCACGACGGTTTGCCAGGGCTTCCATTAAGACTTCCGGTTCAGCGGCGCCGGGAGGTACCACAATATTATCGCCGGAAGAAATAACAGAAACAGCTTCTTCAGCTGAAACACATTTTTCTCTATACATGGCGGTTAATTTTTCAGAGTCTTCAAATAGCGGCCCTGCTTTAAACCAGACCAAATACTTCACCTCCCAATCTACGTTACTAAGTGAATTATATCACGTAAAATTAGGCAATGGAAGAATGTGTTGTCATACTTATCAAGGGTTTTTTATGCAAAAACTAAAAAATAACTATGAGCGGATTTTGCAATAGCGATTCCATGTTGCAAGATTATTTTTGTGCTGAAATGCTTAAATCCATTGAAAATATTACATAAATATGCTAGCATGGCGGTGAAAAAAGAGAGGGTTTAGTGATACAAGCAAAGAGTCTCCTTTATTAAAAATAAAGTGAATTGATTCACAAAATTGTCACTACAAAGAGTTAATAAAAGCCTTAAAATTAATTAACAATAATATTATTTTGTCACTACTTTATTCCAGGGGACCGGAATTCAATGAGGTGAGAAAATGATTGAATCCATCAATGAATACCTGGCGGCCATTTATCATCTTAATAAAGCACAGTATGCATTACTTGTGGTGGCTCTCATGTCGGTGGTGGGCGTTTCGGTAGGGCTATTTACAGAAATTATACTAAGGACGTTGGGGATCAAAGGGGAACAATAAGTGGAGAGGGGGGCACAGCCATGCTGCACTTGCCCATTGCCAATGCCGATGTAAACGGTTGGGCTTTGTTAATGATTGGCTTTTTTGTCGGCATCCTGGGAGGATTTTTCGGGATCGGGGGGGCCTTCATAGTCACCCCTGCCCTCAATATATTTGGCTTTCCCATGGCCTTTGCCATTGGTACGGATATTGCTCATATTTTTGGCAAGTCTATTGTGGCCACTTTTAAACACGCGCTGCTTCGCCATGTGGATTTTAAATTGGGTTTGATTATGGGCTTGCTGGGTATGTATGGTGTTTCCCTGGGCAAGCAATCCATTCTGTATCTTGAGAAGATCGGGCAGGTGGGACCCACCGTAAGAATCATTTATATTGTTCTCCTGTTTGCTGTGGGAATTTTTATGATTAAGGATTATTACCATTACTCACGGTTAAATGAAGAGCAAAAGGTAAATGTCGAAAAAGATAAATCAAAACTGGTCAACTGGGTACAGGGATTAAGGATGGGTCCTTATATAAGTTTTCCAATCTCCAATGTGAAGGCCATTTCCATTTGGGTGATCGTGTTCCTGAGCGTTTTCAGCGGGTTCATCTCCGGTTTTCTGGGGGTAGGCGGCGGATTTGTCCGGGTTCCCATTTTAATTTATTTTCTGGGACTTCCCACCGTCATGGCTGTGGGAACCGACCTGTTTGCCATTCTCATCACCAATTCCTGGGGCGCTTATATTTATGCTCTGGCAGGCAAGGTAGAGATCATTGGCGCCCTGGTGATGCTGGTGGGCGCCGCCGTAGGAGCCCAAATCGGATCGGTGGCTACGGCCTATATCAAGGGTATGAAAATACGCCTTTATTTTGGCATTACATTATTGCTGGCCGGTGCGGCGGTTCTCCTTAAACAACTGCTTTTACCCACCCTGGCCGGTTATCTGATGCTTGGTTCTGCAGCGGTTCTGAGCGGCATTATCATTTACATGTTAATCACGTCTGTGCGGGCCCGGGCCGGGCTGACCGACCCGGCGGATCATACGCAACTGAGTAAATAAAAAGGGGACATACAAAACCCCCCCGCCACAGCAGGTGGTTTTTGTATGGATAATTTTTAGTGCCCGTCGCTTTCATTGCTCAACCTGGCCTTTTCCAGCAGACGGAAGAAGATACTAAGGATCATGGCCACCACGGTTGCCAGACCCATGCCCCGCAGACTGACGGCACCCAGCTGAATTTGGGCGCCGCTGACGCCGATGATCAGAACCACAGAGGTTAGAATCAAATTGGTTGCTTTGCTGTAATCCACTTTGGCTTCCACCAGCATACGAATACCGGAAGCGGCGATGACGCCGAACAGCAACAGGGAAACGCCGCCCATGACCGGCGTGGGAATGCTTTGGATGGCTGCAGAAAGTTTGCCCACAAAGGAGAGAACTATGGCGATGATGGCGGCCCCGCCAATGACCCAGGTGCTGTAGACCTTGGTAATGGCCATGACACCGATGTTTTCGCCGTAGGTGGTGTTGGGGGTGGAACCAAAGAAACCGGATAATAAGGTTGACAAACCGTTGCCCAGCAGTGAGCGGTGTAAGCCGGGTTCTTTGGCTAAATCCCGGCCCACTATGTTGCTGGTAACAAACAGGTGCCCGACATGTTCGGCAATGACCACCAGAGCTGCCGGAATGATAATCATAATAGCGTCTAAATTAAAGGTCGGGCTATAGAAGGTCGGTTTGGCAAACAAGGGGGCTTTGGCAATGGCTTCTGTGCTGACAAGGCCCATGAAGACAGAAAGGAGATAGCCGGAAACCACTCCTACCAGGATGGGAATAATGGCGAGAAAACCACGAAAAATTACAGAGCCCAGGACGGTAACGCCAAGGGTAAACAGGGATACGGTAATTACTTTGGGGTCAGCCACATAGGGTTTGCCGGCTTCCGCCGCCAGGCCGGCCATCTGGGCGGCCACAGGGGCCAGTTCCAGACCGATCACCGCTACAATGGCGCCCATCGCTGCCGGCGGAAAGACCACATCAATCCATTTGGTTCCCACCGCACCGATCATTAATGCCACAGCCGAGAAGATAACACCTACTACAATAAAGCCTCCCAGCGCGGCGCTGTAGTCATACTTGCCCAGGACTACAAATACAGGCGATAGGAAGGCAAAGCTGGAACCTAAGTAGGCGGGTATACGGCCTTTGCATATAAACAGGTACAATAATGTGCCGATACCGTTAAACAACAAGACAGTGGCGGGATCCACCTTAAATAAAATCGGTACCAGTACGGTGGCCCCAAACATGGCAAATAAGTGCTGCAGGCTGAGGGGCAGGGTTTGCATCAGGGGCAGCCTTTCTTCCACTTGAATCTCTCGTTTAACCATCATCATTCCTCCCTGAAAATAGCATAAAATGTAAAAAGCTCCTTACAGAGTCCTGTAAGGAGCGCATTACCATAAGGATACAATTATCCTATATCCTACGCCGCTACCTTATTAGTCTCTCTGTACTAATTTAAAGGTGCCTTATATCCTATGAAATTATCCATTGTCTTAGAGTAAGTATAACCTGTCCCCGGCATCTCCGCAACCCGGGGAAATATATCCAATATTGTTAAGAATTGGGTCAACCACCGCAGCTATCACTTTTACCCGGGGGAACTTGCTGCCAATCTGTCCCAGCCCCTCATTAACGGCAAAGGCGCAAATGACTTTCACCTTGGCGGGATCGGCTCCGGACTCTGCTAAAACTTCCAGGGTCTTGACGCAGCTGTTGCCGGTGGCCAGCATGGGGTCCAAAACAAAAATCTGTTCAAAATCCGCCAGGTTTTTGGGGAGACTGTTGACGTAGAGTTTGGCTTTAAGGGTTTCATGATCCCGTGACATACCGATATGAGCAACTTTGGCCTTTGGCAAGAGAGTGAGAAAGCTGTCCACCAGGCCCAAACCGGCTCTCAGGATAGGAACCAGCAAAATTTTATCATCCTGAAGAACAGTAACGGGAGTTTCAACTTCCATCGGTGTGGTTACCCTGGATTCAGTGACGGGTGCATCTTTGGTCGCTTCAACGGCCAGTAAATATCCCAAACGGGTCATGGCGGCCCGAAAGACAGCAATATCGCTTTCTTTATTTCTGAGTAATTGAAGCTGTTCATCCACCAGGGGATGACGAAGAACGGTTACTGATTCCATGACCAGACTGCCTCCTTTATAATTCCGGCAGTTCCATACGCAGTGTGTAAGACTCGATAGGAGTTGCCAGATGAATTCCAAATACCCAAAGTTCGATATAAAATAACAAATTCCTCTTTTTTTCTACCTGAAAATTTCTTGAGAGGAAAACCTGAGGTCATGAGAGGACTCTTCGTGTACACCGGAAGTAATACGTATTTTATGCAGCAGGAAAGAATGAACGAATTGCAAAGTAATAAACAATAGGTGGGAAAATTTTCTTCCCACCTCTAACCTTTTGCTCCTCGCGTCTCAAGTTAGTTCCAGTGGTTCCTTGCTCAATAAGTGATCCCACTTGTTGGGAAGAAAACCGACAACGATGTGCCCGTTCACATCAAGGGTAGGAGTATCCAGGCCGCCGGTTTTATTGATTAATTCCCCGCGGGCGCCATGATCCCGGGTGCTTTTTAACTCATAGTTGATTCCCTTGTTCTCAAGGTATTTCTTTGCCTCATCACATGCAGTTTTGTTCCATGGGGATACAAAAAGTGTTACGTGATAGTCGCCCATAACAATACCTCCTTTATGCTAAAACTAGTGTACCCATTAGATAGGAAAAACTTCACTTGTAAATAGGACATTGGTCCTATAGAAAAACAGAAAAATTTTCCGCATAATAAAAATAAAGTATTATTTTGTAGTTTATGGGAATATATTCAGTTGATTCGAAAGGAGATTTTAGTTTGTCTAAAGGATTCGTGGACAAGTTTCTCAATTTTATAGGTTTCGAAGAAGTGGAAGAAGAAAGCGAAAAGACGCCTGAACTGTCTTCGTCCAGAGAGATTAAAAACAGCAAAAATCAAACTCGCACTGAATTATCAGCGGTACCTGCAGCCCGGCAAACCAAAATTGTTTCCACCCAGCCCAGAACCTTTACCGATGTACAGGTGGTGGCAGAACACTTAAAGGGCGGCCAGCCGGTTATCGTGAATCTTTCCCAGGTTCATCCGGAAGAGGCCCAGCGTATTCTGGATTACGCCAGCGGTGTGGCCTTTGCTTTAAACGGTTCGGCCAAGAAGGTTAACGCAGAGATTTTTTTATTTGTTCCCAGCGGAGTGGATATTGTCGGTGCGGGTGATATAAGGACCTTTAGTCAGATCGTTGAACCGGTGGAAGAGAAAGTAAAGACCCGCTGGTTTAAATCCGAAACTGCTTAATCGTCCTAAAAGATAAGGGTCGCAGGGAGGTTATCCCCAACGACCCTTTTTATTTTCCTTCACAGGCCAGAGGTTATTTGCATCAAAGTTGTGCAGCGAAGTTAAAAATTTCTGGCGGATATCCGGGTACTGTTGAGCCAGATTGTCGATAAGGCTTTTGATTTCTTCCCGTTTTGTCTTTTTGTTCGCCGGGCAAGGGTTCTGGATGACGGGGATGTCTTCCAGCGGCAGCAATTGCTGTACCTGAGACTCGGTAACATAAACAAAGGGCCTGATCAAAGTCAGGTTTGTGCGGTCCAGATAGGTCTTGGGAGAGAAAGTTTTCATCATGCCGTTAAAAATTAAGCTCATCAAAAATGTTTCCACCACATCATCCAGGTGGTGCGCTAGGGCTACCTTGTTGAAGCCCAGTTCCAGGGCCGTGTTGTGAAGGGCGCCTCTGCGCAGATTGGCGCACAGGGCACAGGGATTGGTCTCCTTTCTGATGTCAAAAAGAATGGCTCCAATACCTGTGGGTTTAATGGTTAAAGGAACCTCCAGCCTCCGGCAGAATTCTTTTAACGGGTCCAAATTTGCCCCCAATCCCATATCCAAGTGAACGGCATGCAGCTCAAAGGGAACCTTTTTTAAATACCTGCGGCGGTACATGTTAAGACAAAACAACAAAGAATTGCTGTCTTTACCGCCGGAAACCCCTACGACCACCTTATCACCGGGATCAATCAGGGAAAAATGAGTGATGGCTCTGGTAACATGGGTTAACATTGTCTTTTGCAAAATTTTGCTCATGGGCATGTCTCCTGCTGTAAAATCTCTTAGATAATGCACTGTAAATTTTGTCCGGATCTGCGCGTACATAATATATTATTTATGTTTTACCCTTTATTTGTCCAGTGAAACATTTTACCTGGTATAGTAAATGTTCTTTGCGGTCAAATTAAGTGTTAAGGGGGGTAAAAACATGGCGAAATATATGAGTGATGCCCTGAAGTACGAGCTTGCCCGGGAAATGGGCGTAGCGGACCGTATCCAAGGCAACGACTATGGTAACCTCACCTCGCGAGAGTGCGGTAACTTCGTTAAGCTGGCGATACAGAGGGCGGAACGCAGCATGTTGTAACTTCCCCGGCGCTGGTCCACGTTTGTGGGCCAGTTTTTCTGTGAACTTGGGAGCAGGTATTCTGCACACATTCCATCAGTACCTGCGAAAGGCTTCTTTATATAAAAAAACCAAAAACATAAAGAAAAATAATAACATTTAAGGTGCAAGAATGTTCATGCCGGGGCCTTGTGAAAAAAAGCACTTTACCAAAATTATAAAAGGAGGTATACTCTCTGTATACAGGATGCAGGGGGGTGCCGAATGATAGGCAGAGAGTATGAGCAGTACCTTCAATCATATGCCAACGCTCAGCAACATAGTTTTCATTTCCGTTTTTGGTTAGTCGTAACGGGTGTTGGTTTTGTTCTCCCGTTGGTTGGATTTCTCTTGAAAGGCTAGTTAAGGGGAGCAACCCGTTACGCCGTCCTTATGCATGAAGGATGATAAATCTCATAAAAGAAGGGGTCAGGCAGATTGATCAGCCTGGCCCCTTCTTTTTCTGGAGTGGAACCTTCCGGATTTTTTAGCAGTGGGCTTAAAATCAATCTTTTAAAAAACAGTAATTCCAGCTCCTAAATATTTCATTTTCACAGCCGCACTATTGTCATGCGGACGACCGCTTTGGATTTCGCCAGCGAAATTAGTTTTAGCGAAAAAAGACGTTTTTTTTCACCAGGGACAAAGGGAAATGAATTGCGAAGAATTCCTGCGGCAGTTAATAAAGCCTTAAAAATCAAGGTGCGCAAAATTTGTCGATTATTCTTAATTAAGCCAAATAAAGTAAGAGCGAGAAAATTATTGAACGACAGCGAATGGCAAAATAAAATGAACCAGGACCCATTTTATAACAAAATATGGGTTCTAGTCCATACCTTTGAAGGTTTGTTCCAACTATAGCCTGTGATAAACTTAACTAAAGTAAAATCGAAAACAAGGAGGGGTGGACCTGTGTATATTATAACCGAAGGAGGCCCCAGGGCGCTAGACCTAAATTTCACAAAAGTGGTTAGTGAACGTAGTGGACAGGAAATTGAGGCCTGTTACCAATGCCAGAAATGTGCCTCCGGGTGCCCCATTGCTGAATACGGAGATATGGATACCAATCAAGTGCTCCGTATGATTCAGTTTGGATTAAAGGATGAAGTTCTCAAGAGCAAAGCTATCTGGATTTGTGTAGGCTGTGAAACATGCGGCGCCCGTTGTCCCAATGGCATACGCATTGCCGCCGTGATGGATACCTTGCGAGAAATGGCCATTGAAGAAGGAGTTACTCCAGCGGAAAAGGATATTTATTTATTCCACCAGTGCTTCTTGGATTCTGTAAAATCTCACGGCAGAGTTCATGAAGGTACCATGCTGATGAGATACAAACTGAAAAGTGGTCATTTAATGGATGACGTGGGTGTGGGTTTAAAAATGTTCTTAAAAGGAAAGCTTGCCCTGTTCCCGCATAGTGTTCCCAGTAAGACAGAAGTTCGCCGCATCTTTGACTGGGCTAAGAAAAAGTAGAGTGTAAATATTGCCAATGGGTTTCTGCGGAAGGTAGGGGATAAACAGATGAAACTGGCTTATTATCCGGGGTGTTCCCTGGAGGCGACAGCCAAAGAATTTGACAGCTCGGTACGGGCTGTCAGCAAAGCGCTGGATGTGGAATTGGTAGAAATCCCGGAATGGACCTGCTGTGGGGCCACCTCCGCCCACGCCACCAATCACAGCCTGTCAGTGGGTCT
Organism: Desulforamulus putei DSM 12395; assembly: GCF_900129195.1. Taxonomy (GTDB): domain Bacteria; phylum Bacillota; class Desulfotomaculia; order Desulfotomaculales; family Desulfotomaculaceae; genus Desulfotomaculum; species Desulfotomaculum putei. The sequence continues at coordinate 105,003 of NZ_FQUY01000005.1, read as the reverse complement.
GCCTGCTCTAACTATTAAGCAAATACAGAAGATGGGGCTTGACTGTGTAGTACCCTGCTCGGCCTGTTTCAACCGCCTAAAAACAGCGGAGTATAACATGATCCATGATGCCGGGATCCGGCAGGAAATGGAAGAACTGTTGAATTTTAAATTTGACGGACAACCCAGGGTATACGACCTGTTAGCATACTTTGTGGAAAAAATCGGATTGCCCACCATTAGCAAAAAGGTTCAGAAACCTTTGAAAAATCTAAAGGTGGCTTGTTACTATGGTTGTTTGTCCGTTCGTCCCAGGGAAATAACCGGCATCGACAGCGCCGAAAACCCCATGCAACTGGATAAGCTGATGAAAGCTCTGGGGGCTACGCCGGTTAACTGGTCCTATAAAGTGGAGTGCTGCGGTGCTGGCCATTCGGTAGCCAAGGCGGCCATGGTGACCAATTTGTCAGGAAGAATCCTGGCCAAGGCTCGTGCAGCAGGGGCTGATGCGGTGGTGAACTCCTGTCCGCTGTGCCAAACCAACCTGGAGATGCGTCGTTCCCCGGGAGAGGATTTGCCGGTCTTTTACTTTACTGAGTTAATGGGATTGGCCTTGGGACTGCCGGAAACCCGCGACTGGTGGAGCAAGCACCTGGTGGATCCCAGTAAACTGGCAGATTCTGTACAGGCTGGGGCAACTTCGTAAAGGGATGGAGGTTAACGTAAATGAGCAACGTCCAAACCGATAAGAAACTAACCGGTGCGGCGATGGTTGTGGGCGGCGGCATCTCCGGTATGCAATCCGCCCTTGACCTGGCTGAATCCGGTTTTAAAGTTTATTTATTGGAGGAACAACCTGCCATTGGGGGCACCATGGCCCGGTTGGACAAAACCTTTCCCACCAACGACTGTGCCATGTGTATTATGTCACCCAAACTGGTTGATACCGGCCGGCATAAAAATATTGAAATCATTACCGGTGCCAAGGTCAAAGCAGTAACCGGTGAACCGGGCAATTTTAAGGTGACGGTACAGCAAAAGGCCCGGTACATCGATATTGCTAAGTGTACCGGCTGCGGTGATTGCGCCCGGGTTTGTCCTGTTGAACTGCCCAACGAATTTAATGGTGGCATTGATACCCGTAAAGCCACCTACAAACTGTATGCTCAGGCTACACCAAACGCCTTTGCCATAGACAAGCGAGGGGTTGCTCCCTGTAGAGCTGCCTGCCCGGCGGGCATTAATGTACAGGGTTATGTGCAGTTAATTAAATCCGGCAAATACATTGATGCCTGGAAAATGATCTATCAGGAAATGCCCTTCCCGGCCATTTGCGGCCGCATTTGTGCCCATCCCTGCCAAACCGCCTGCAACCGGGGCAAGGTGGATGAACCCATCCAAATTGCTACCCTTAAGAGATTTGCTGCTGATCATGCTTATCAAAAAGATATCAATGAATTACCCTTGCCGCAAAAAGAAACTGAACGGGATGAAAAGGTAGCGGTGATCGGTTCCGGTCCAGCCGGTTTATCCTGTGCTTATTTCCTGGCTTTAAAGGGATACAAAGTGACAATATTTGAAGCGCTGCCGGTTACCGGTGGCATGATGCGGGTAGGTATACCGGAATACCGGCTGCCCAAAAAATGGGTTGACCTGGAAATCGATTTAATTAAGCGCCTGGGTGTGGAAATCAAGGTAAATACCGCCCTAGGTAAAGACATTACCATTGACGGCTTATTTAAAGACGGTTATCGAGCCATCTTCCTGGGAGTTGGCGCCCAGAAGGGATTCAACCTGCGGGTGCCGGGCAGCGATTTGGATGGCGTAATTACTGCCGTAGAGATGCTGCGCAAAGTAGGACTGGGTGAAAAAGTTTCCGTAGGGAAAAAGGTTGCCATCATCGGAGGCGGGAACGTGGCCATGGATGCCGCCCGTGTATCCCGCCGGCTGGGTGCCGAAGTCCATGTTTTTTCCCTGGAATCCGAGGGGAAATTACCTGCCAGTTCGGAAGAAATCCATGAAGCCTTAGAGGAAGGTATTATTTTCCACTATGCCCAGAGCGTACAAGAAATTAAAGCAAGTAAGGGCAAGGTCAGCGGCCTGGTAACCGCCAATGTACTCAGCGTCTTTGATGAACAAGGTCGTTTTGCACCCCGTTGTGGCGATGTTATTACCCAATGGGATGGCTTTGACGGGGTAGTGGTGGCCATCGGGCAAACGCCTGATCTATCCTTTGTCGGTGACAAACCCTTAACCAATCAGCAGGGCAACCGTATTGCGGCAGACCCGGATACCCTGGCCACCAACGTGCCGGGCATATTTGCCGGTGGTGATGCATTCACCGGCCCGGCCCTGTTGATTGATGCAGTGGGTGCCGGTAAACGAGCCGCTGAAAGTATTCATCGTTACATTCAAGGAGAGGATCTCAAAACCGGTCGTCAATTTAAAGTGCCCCAAGAAAAAATAGCGCCTATTCCACGGCAAGTGGAATCCTATACCAAGCAGCCCCGAGTGATGCAGGCTTATGCGCCGGCCGAGCGGAGATCCACCAATACCGAAGAGGTTTGCCTGGGTTTCACACCGGAACAAGCTCAAGAAGAAGCAGCCCGCTGTCTAAATTGTGCCATTTGTTCCGAATGCCTGCAGTGTGTGGATGCCTGCCTGCCCAAGGCCATCGACCACAGCATGCAAGACCGGGAGTTTGACATCGAAGTAGGGGCATTAATTATGAATCCCGGCTTTAAACCCTACGATCCGTCAGAATTGCAACTATATGGTTATGGTAAATTGCCCAATGTGGTTACCAGTATCCAGTTTGAACGGATTCTATCCGCCAGTGGTCCCTTCGCCGGACATATGGTACGTCCTTCGGATCATAAAGAACCCACCAAGATTGCCTGGATCCAATGCGTTGGTTCCCGTAACGAACGGATCGGTAAAGGTTACTGCTCCTCGGTATGCTGTATGTATGCCATTAAGCAGGCCATTATTGCCAAGGAACATAGCCACGATCCTCTAGAAGCAAAATTGTTCTATATGGATATGCGGACCCCCGGTAAAGACTTTGAACGTTATCTGAACCGGGCCAAGGAAGAGCATGGTATTCAGTTTATTCGCTCTCGTATTTACGGTATTGATCCTGCCCGGGACGGCAGTGATGATGTATTAATTCGTTACGCCGACGAAGATGGCAACCTTTACCACGAAACCTTTGATATGGTTGTTCTGTCAGTAGGTTTGTCGGCTCCCGAGGGGGCCAGGGAACTGGGCCAAGCCGCTGGCATCGAGCTGGACCAATACGGTTTCTGCCGTACGGGTACTTTTACGCCGGGTTGTAGTTCCAGAGAAGGTATTTACGTCAGTGGTGCCTTTGGCGAACCCAAGGATATTCCCGAAACGGCAGTGGATGCCAGTGCGGCAGCCGCCATGGTTTCCCGTTTGCTGGCGCCGGCCCGCGGCACCATGACAGCTGTGCAGGAATTCCCGCCGGAAAAGGATGTTACCAACCAACTGCCCAGAATAGGGGTATTCGTCTGTAACTGTGGTATTAACATCGGCAGTGTGGTAAAAGTGTCGGAAGTAGCGGAATTTGCCAAAACACTGCCGGGAGTAGTTCATACCGAAGAATTCCTGTTCACTTGTTCCCAGGACAACATTATTAAGATTAAAGAACGGATTCAAGAACATAACCTCAACCGGCTGGTAGTAGCATCCTGCACCCCCAGAACCCATGCGCCGCTGTTCCAAAGCAGCATGCGGGAAGCCGGTTTGAACCCTTACCTTTATGAGCATGCCAACATCCGTGAGCAGTCCTCTTGGGTACACAGGGAACATCCCGAGGAAGCCACCGAAAAAGCCAAGGATCTGGTTAAAATGGCCGTATACAAGGTACGGTTATTAAAACCTGTACAAACCACCTTTATTGATGTCAACCAGCGGGTTCTGGTGGTAGGTGGTGGCGTCGCCGGCATGACCAATGCCCTGTCACTGGCAGAGCAGGGTTATGCCGTAACCCTGGTGGAGAAGACCGGCAGCTTGGGCGGCCGGGCCACCGAACTGCGTTACAGCCTGCAGGGTGAAGATATTCCGGCCTTTGTGGCTAAACTAAAAGCCGATGTGGCAGCCAACCAGTTAATTGATGTTGTTCTCAACGCCCAGGTGTCAGAGGTGTCCGGTTATCTGGGCAACTATAAAACCACTCTGGTACAGGACAGCGGCAACAAGCTGGAGGTAGAACACGGTGCGGTTGTCATTGCTACCGGCGCCGATGAAGTTGTACCGGACAGCTACCTCTATGGCAACAGCCCGGCGGTTATGACCCAGACCCAATTGGAGCAAAAATTAGCTGACCAGGGGTTGGGGGATGCCAGGACGGTTGTTATGATTAACTGCGTTGGTTCAAGGGAACCGGACAGACCGTACTGCAGTAGGGTTTGCTGTACCCAAGCTATTAAGAATGCGCTGAAGGTGAAAAAGCTGAATCCCGCTGCCCAGGTGGTAATCCTGTACCGTGACATTCGTACTTACGGCTTCAAGGAAGAATATTACACCGAGGCAAGGCGGCAGGGCGTTATCTTTATCCGCTACAGCGTCGATGATAAACCGCAAGTGGTTGCCAACGGCGACAAAGTAACCGTTACCGTTACCGATCATGTGTTGAAACAGCCCATTAAAATTGATGCCGACATTCTGGCCCTGGCCAACGGTATTAAACCCAGGCCGGATACCGAGACACTGAGCCAGATGTTTAAAGTTCCCTTAAATGCGGACGGTTTCTATCTGGAGGCTCACATGAAGTTAAGGCCGGTTGATTTTGCGGCAGACGGACTTTATCTCTGCGGTCTGGCCCACGGGCCCAAGACCATCAGTGAAACCATTGCCCAGGCCAATGCAGCATCCATCCGTGCGGTAACCTTGCTGTCCAAGGGAAGGTTGGAATCCCTGGGCATCACCGCCGAGGTGGACCTGGAACTCTGCAAGGGCTGCGGCATCTGTGTAAGCGCCTGTGCTTACGGTGCCAGGGTGTTGGACGAACGCAGGGGAGTTGCTTATGTACGGGAAGTGCTTTGTCAGGGCTGCGGTGCCTGCGTGGCAGCTTGCCCCAGCGGCGCTACCCAGCAGAAAGGATTCGCCAAAGATCAGCTGCTGGCCATGATGGATGCGGCTCTGTGATAGGAGGTTGGAGAAACCTATGACGGATAAAAAACAAATCGGTGCGGTTCTGGTTGTGGGCGGCGGCATCTCCGGGATGCAGTCCGCCCTGGACCTGGCCGAATCCGGCTACCGAGTATATCTGGTGGAGAAGAAACCCGCCATCGGTGGGACCATGGCCAGGCTGGATAAGACCTTCCCCACCAACGACTGTGCCATGTGCACCATGTCACCCAAACTGGTTGACGTGGGACGTCACCTGAACATTGAAATTATCACCGGGGCTGAACTGGTTAGTTTGGAAGGGGAGCCGGGTAACTTTAAGGCCAAGGTGCTGCAACAGGCCCGCTGTGTCAGCCTGGAAAAATGTATCGGCTGCGGGGCCTGTGCCGAGGCATGCCCGGTGAAGGTGGATGATGACTTTGACGGCGGTTTAGGCAAGCGCAAGGCCATTTATAAGCTGTATGCCCAGGCTACTCCCAACGCCTACGCCGTGGATAAAAGCAAATGCTTGAAGATTAAAAACCCCAAAGCCTGCGGCAAGTGTCTCAAGGCCTGCCCTGCGGGGGCCATTGACCACAGCATGCCTGACACTATGCTGGAGCTGGAAGTGGGCGCGGTGGTCTTAAGTCCCGGCTTTGAGCCCATGGACGGCGACCTCAGGGAAGAATTTGGCTGGGGACGTTATCCCAACGTGCTCACCAGCCTGCAGTTTGAGCGGCTGCTTTCTGCCAGCGGCCCCACCATGGGTCACCTGGTACGTCCTTCGGATCATGTGGAGCCCAAGAAAATAGCCTTTATTCAATGCGTCGGTTCCCGTGACAGCGCCAAGGGCAACCACTATTGTTCCGCTGTTTGCTGCATGTATGCCACCAAGCATGCCATCATTGCCCAGGAGCACGAACCGGGTCTGCAAACTAAAATTTTCTATATGGATGTCCGGGCTTACGGTAAAGACTTTGAGAAATATTACGACCGGGCCCGCATCCAGCACGGCGTGCAATATGAAAAAGCCATGATTTCTTCGGTGAAAGAAGACCCCACCACCAACAATCTGATTATCAAGTACCGAAATGCTGATGGTTCCTTTACCGAAGAAGAGTTCGATATGGTCATTTTGTCGGTAGGTTTGAAACCCTCCTCAGGCAATGCCGACCTGGCCAAGGCCTGCGGCATAGAACTGGATGAATACGGCTTCTGCAAGACTTCCGAATTTATACCGGGTCAGACCACCCGGGCCGGGGTGTTTGCCGGCGGCGCCTTCTGTGCCCCCAAAGACATCCCGGAAACCGTGGTGGATGCCAGCGCCGCCGCAGCCAATGCCTCCCGCTTACTGAGCGCCGTCCGGGGGACCCTGAGCAAGGTGAAGGAATACCCGCCGGAAAGGGATATTACCCAGGAAGAACCCCGGGTGGGAGTGTTTGTCTGCAACTGCGGTATCAACATCGGCAGTGTGGTCAGGGTACCGGAAGTGGCCGAGTTTGCCAGGACCATTCCCGGTGTGGTGCACAGCGAAGAATTCCTCTTCAGCTGTTCCCAGGACAGCATTGAAAAAATCAAAGAACGGATCAACGAACATAAACTAAACCGGGTGGTGGTGGCCTCCTGCACGCCCAGAACCCACGCCCCCCTGTTTATGAGTAGCCTGAAAGAAGCCGGGCTTAATCCCTACCTGTTCGAGCAGGCCAACATCCGGGAACATTCATCCTGGGTGCATAGAGATCATCCCGATGCTGCCACTGAAAAAGCCAAAGATCTGGTGAAAATGGCGGTGGCTAAGGTAAAATTGCTGAAGCCTGTGCATACCTCTTTTATGGATATTAATCGCCGGGCTCTGGTAATTGGCGGCGGTATCGCCGGGATGACGGCTGCCCTCAACCTGGCTGGTCAGGGCTTTAAGGTCATCCTGGTGGAACAAACCGATAAACTGGGCGGCAATGCCCTGGAAGTAAAGTACACCATGAAGGGTAATGATCCCGCCCAGTTAGTAAACCAACTGATTCAAGAGGTACAAAACCATCCCAACATAGACCTGAACCTCAATTCTACCGTCAAAGAAGTGTCCGGGTACTTAGGAAATTATAAGACCACGCTGAACACGCCCAACGGCGACCAACCGGTGGAACACGGTGTAGTAGTTATTGCCACCGGCGCCGAGGCTGCCACCACCACCGAATACTTCTATGGACAGCACAAGGGTGTGCTAACCCAGCGAGAACTGGAGCACCGATTGGCGGGGCCCGGTATTGGTAACGCCAAAAACATCGTGATGATTCAGTGTGTGGGCTCCCGTAACAGTGAGCGGCCCTACTGCAGCCGTATTTGTTGTTACAGTGCTGTAAAAAATGCCCTCAAAATTAAAGAACAAAATCCCGAGGCCAATATATTTATCCTTTACCGGGATGTTCGTACCTACGGATTCTATGAAAAATATTACGCCGAGGCCAGAAAGAAAGGGGTCGTATTTGTACGCTACACCCTGGAGGAACAACCCAAGGTGGAGGCTAACGGGGAAAAATTAAAGGTAACCATAACCGATCATATTTTAAAGAAGGAACTTCAGTTGGATACCGACCTTTTGGTATTAAGCACCGGTATTATCCCGGCCAAAGGAACCGAAGCCCTGAGCCAGACTTTCAAAGTATCCCTGAACGCCGATGGCTATTTCCTGGAAGCGCACATGAAACTGCGTCCGGTGGATTTTGCTGCTGACGGTTTATACCTGTGCGGACTGGCCCACTCACCCAAACTCATTGAAGAATCCATTGCCCAGGCCAACGCCGCCGCCATCCGGGCGGTGACCCTGCTGTCCAAGGACAAACTGGAATCCCTCGGTCATGTGGCGATGGTCAATCCCAAGTGGTGCAAGGGGTGCGGCCTGTGCGTCGAGGCTTGTCCCTACGGGGCGAGGGTTCTCAATGAACTGACCCGAGTAGCGGAAGTACTGGATGTGCTTTGCCAGGGCTGCGGCGCCTGTGTGGCTACCTGTCCCAGCGGCGCCTGTCAGCAAAAGGGCTTCGAAAAAGGGCAAATCATCGCCATGTTGGATGCCAGTAACAGTTAGGCTTAAAGGAGGGTAATGAAATGAGTGTTCCTGAACAAAAAATTCAATCGGAGTTCGAACCCAAAATTATCGCCATACTCTGTAACTGGTGTTCCTACACCGGTGCGGATTTGGCCGGCACAGCCCGTATCCAGTATCCCCCCAATGTGCGGATTATCCGAGTTATGTGCAGCGGTTCGGTGGATCCGTTGTATATGATTAAACCCATCCTGGATGGTGCCGACGCCGTTTTGGTGGGTGGCTGACACGAAGGTGACTGCCACTATGGTAGTGGCAATTACAAGGCACGTCGTAAGGTGGCCATTGCTAGAAACGTGCTCCAACAGCTAGGTATCCCCGATGAGCGGTTATGGCTGCGGTTCATCAGTGCTTCCCAGGGTGCCTACTTTGGTGAAGTTATCACAGAAATGACCCAAAAACTGAAACAACTAGGACCTAACCCGCTGCGTAAGAACTGGGAAATCTAAGGTGGGAGGCGTTATAGCATGAAAACTTACACGTTAAAACCAAGCGGTGGTGACACCCTCGGTACCGTTCAGGAGTTTTTCAAGTCATTGATTACCTCCGGGAAGGTTAGTGCTGTTTTAGTCCCCCGTGAGGTTGCAGCTAAAACCAATGTTGTTCCTGCCCTGATCAAAAACCCGGAAATGTTCGGCGCTGCCAACCCCTTTGCTCCGGTCAGCGGCCTTAATACTGCCAGACTGGTGGCCAATCTTTCCCGCAACCTGCCGGAAAAGGTGGCTGTGGTGCTGCGTTCCTGTGAACTTCGTGCCTTATACGAGTTGGTTAAACTGCAGCAGGCCAAATTGGATAACCTGGTCATCATCGGCGTAGACTGTGCAGGCACCTTTGCCGCCAAGGACTACGCCGAGATGGTAAAGCAAAATAAAGTGGATGCCAGGAAATGGGTAAGCCAGGCCGCCGACGGCAAGAACCCCGCCGTAGTCGAGCTGCGCCGGGCCTGCACCGTATGTGCCTATCCCGAAGCCGGCAATGCGGACATTGTCCTGGGCTGGCTGGGTATGGGCGGCAACCTGCTAATAGCCGCCAAGGACAGTGTTGACCTGTCCGGTGTGGCCGGTCTGGAATCCGCCAATACGCCCGACACCCGGGTCAAGCTGCTGGAAAAACTGGCGGAAGAGAAGAAACAGGCTAAAGCCAAGGCTGTTTCAGAATTTAAGAGTGCCGTGTCTGATATGGAAAAACTGGCCGAAGTGCTGGCCACCTGCATCAAATGCCAAAACTGCCGACAGGCCTGTCCCATCTGCTTCTGCCGTGAATGCGTGTCCGCCGGTCCCATTTTCGACCATAACGGCGACAAATACATGGAATATGCCAGGAGAAAGGGCGCCATCGAACTGCCCACTGATACCGTTTTATTCCACCTGACCAGGTTGAACCATATGGGCCTCTCCTGTGTGGGTTGCGGCCAGTGCGAAAACGCCTGCCCCATGGATATTCCCGTGGGCCTGATGTTCCAAGCCCTGTCCCAAGCCAACCAGGATCGTTTTGAATACGAACCCGGCCGCTCCCTGGAAGAACCTATTCCCATCACCGTTTATAAAGAGCACGAACTGGAAGAACTCAATACCGGTAAACACTAAACCAGAGCGAGCCACCCTCCGGGGTGGCTCAATTCAAATCGAATTCAAGTCGGGGACGGTTCTTGACTTGAATTGGAGCTTTGTTTTTTTGAATAAATCCGGAAAAATTCAAACAGGGACAGCTTTTAAGTACTATGAAAAATGGGCAAAAGACATCTTCTTTACGCGATAAAACGCCAACGCTGTTGTGAACAGGATCTTTTTTAAAACATTTGAGCGACATTAACCAAATTGTGCTTTTATCAGTCGAGAAAATCCTTGACAGGAAACAAAATCATAAAATAGCATTTAATTACCAGCACTCATTAACCATGAGTGCTAACAATAAACCATATTAAAAAAGCTCCCACTGATTTTAAATGCACAGCATTTTTAATTGGTTGAAGGAGGCTTTTTTATTTATGGGCAAAGGTTTTCAAAGCAAGTTAACAAGCGGAAACAATACATACAGGGAACTCTTTAAAAGACATCCCCGCAACCCCATCCTCACTTCCAAAGACTGGCCTTACCCGGCCAATACCGTGTTTAACCCTGCGGCAACGGTTTATCAAAATAAGGTGCTATTGCTGGCCAGGGTGGAAGATAGGCGCGGTTTTTCTCACCTCACAAAAGCCATCAGCGAAGACGGCGTGAGCAACTGGCAGATTGACTCTTCCCCTACACTAATGCCTGAACCGGACCTTTTTCCCGAGGAAGAATGGGGGATTGAAGACCCCAGGATTACCTGGATGGAAGAACTGAACCAGTGGGCTGTGGCTTATACCGCTTATTCCCGGGGAGGACCCCTGGTGTCCCTGGCGTTGACCAAAGATTTTAAAACCTTTGAAAAGCTGGGGGCGGTTATGCCTCCGGAGGATAAAGACGCAGCGCTTTTCCCCCGCAAGTTTGACGGCAAATGGGTGATGATCCACCGGCCGATCCCCGCCAGTCACGCCCCCAGCGCCCATATCTGGATATCACGATCCGAGGACTTAAAATACTGGGGGGAACACCAGATTTTAATCAACGCCCGCCGGGGAGGCTGGTGGGATGCCAATAAGGTGGGCCTTTCCGCACAGCCGCTGGAGACGCCGGAAGGCTGGCTGATCCTTTATCACGGCGTCAGAAAAACCGCCGCCGGCGCCATTTACCGCCTGGGGCTAGCCCTGTTGGATTTAGAAAATCCTTTCCGGGTGTTAAGAAGAAGTGATGAATGGGTATTTGGACCTTCCGAGTATTACGAAAGGGAAGGGGACGTAGACGATGTGGTGTTTCCCTGCGGTTGGATACTGGACAACCGGACGGGGATGATCAAGATGTACTATGGCGGGGCGGACACCTGCATTGCCTTGGCCACCGCTTCCCTGAGCGATCTCCTGGAGTATATTAAAAGATGCCCGGAGACTAAAGAGGAGGAGTTTTAACAGCAAACAAATCACTGATAAAGCATTCTACCGGCGCAGAGATGTTTGTCATGAAGTGGATAACAGGGTTTAACCTTTGACAATTGGCTTTTATGCGGGTTTTCACGGCAAACAAAGTTAACGTTGTGAAGGGGGAATGCATATGAAAGCGTTATTCCTGGCAGGGGGCAGGGGGACAAGGCTCCGACCCCTGACCAACCAAATTCCCAAGCCCATGGTGCCTGTCATGGCAAGACCTCTGCTGGAAAGGACCCTGACCGAGTTAAAAGGATATGGCATTGAACAAATCGTTTTGAGCACTTGCTATCAACCACAGCAGATTGAGGAATATTTCGGCGACGGGGGCCGTTTGGGGCTTAAAATTGAGTATATTCGGGAGGATATTCCCCTGGGGACCGGTGGCGCCATTAAAAACACCGAAAAATTTTTCCACGGGCCCTTCATTGTGTTCAATTCCGATATTCTCTGTGATATCAATATTGAGGAGCTAATCAGATTTCATAGAAGCAAATCAGCCGTTGCCACTATCGCCGTAACACAGGTGGATAACCCTTCCATGTACGGAGTCATTGAGTTTGATCGGGACGACTATGTTGTTTCTTTTAAGGAAAAACCCCATCCCAGTGAGATTACATCGAATTATATCAATGCAGGTATCTATGTTTTTGAACCGGAGGTCCTGCGAGAAATCCCTTCCGGCAGGGCGGTTTCGGTGGAGCGGGAAGTCTACCCCTCACTGCTGCAAAAGGGTTATAAAATCGCTGTCTATAAGGGCGGTTCCTACTGGATGGATATCGGTACGCCGGCCAAGTATCTGCAGGCCCATAAGGACATTTTAAGCGGCAGGTGCAAAATTCCGGAAGCAGACTATACCAGCAACATAATTTTTACAGGAAAAAACTCTAAGATTCACCCCCATGCCCGGGTTATCGGACCGGTGTACATTGGAGAACATGCTGAAATCGGCGCCTTTGCCACCATCGGTCCTTACACGGTAATCGGGAACCATTGTGTGATTGGCAGGGGGAGCAAGGTTGCCGGCAGTATCGTTTGGGACAAAGTAACAGTGGACAGCGGCGCCAGGTTGATTGATACCATTGTGGCTGCCAACTGCCGGATTCACAGGAATATGGAGTTCCGTAAAACGGTTTATACCGAACAGGTAAGCCACCCGATGGCCATGTAACGGTTTAAGGAGTGTGACGGTATGGTTTCAAGGAACAGGATAGGGAAAGTGGCCTTTCTCAGCACCTATCCGCCCAGGGAGTGCGGGCTGGCCACCTTCACCCAGGATCTTGTGAGCGAACTTGACCGGGCAGGACTTCTCCACGGGCCGCAAGTTATAGCCGTTAGCGATGCCCGGTATGACTATGATGAGCCAGTCGTGATGGAGCTTCAGCAGCATGAGCGCAACAGCTACCGGGACATCGCACGGGAGATCAACCGTTCAGGGCTGGAACTCCTGGTTATCCAGCATGAGTACGGTATCTTTGGCGGAGAATGCGGAGAGTACCTGCTGGATCTCATTGACGCACTGCAGGTGCCGCTGATCACCACGGTACATACCGTACTGCCGAACCCCATGCCGAAACAACGGGAGATTCTTAAAACCCTAGGCGCCAGGAGTCAGAAGGTTGTAACCATGGCCAGGAATACGGTGGACTTGTTAAAGACGGTCTATGAAATACAGCCCGACAAAATTGAGGTAATCCATCACGGAGTACCCTTCAGGGTAATGGAGTCCAGAGAAAAACTGAAAGAAAAGTACGGCATGCAGGGCAGGCAGGTGATCAGTACCTTCGGACTGATCAGCCCGGGAAAGGGCCTGGAATACGGTATAGAAGCCCTGGCCAGGGTGGCCCGGGAGCACAAGGATGTCCTTTACCTGATTCTTGGGCAGACACACCCCTGTGTAAAAAGGGAATACGGGGAGGCCTACCGGGAAAAACTGCTGGACCTGGTGGAACGCCTCGGCGTCAGAGATCATGTTCAGTTTGTGAATAAGTACCTGACAAAGGAGGAAATCATTCATTATCTCCAGTTGTCCGACATCTACATGACCCCTTACCTGGGCAAAGACCAGGCGGTCAGCGGCACCCTAGCCTATGCGGTGGGGTACGGCAGGGTGATTATAGCCACTCCTTACAGTTATGCCCGGGAAATGCTGGCCGACGGCAGGGGGCTGCTGGCAGAGTTTGAGGATGCCGATTCCCTGGCCAAATGCATCAAGTTTGTATTGGAGAACCCGGATAAAAAGAAAGAAATGGAGCAGAAAACCTTAAGTATCGGTAAGACCATGATGTGGGGGAATATCGCCAACCAGTATACAAGACTGTTTCTTAACATACTGGAAAAGAGCCGGAAAGCCGGGGTTGCGGTGTAATGTGCCAGCCCTTGAGAGACTCTCATATCTTCCGGCTTACCGATGACACAGGGATGTTCCAGCATGCCAAATACGGTGTTCCCGACCCCACTAGGGGCTACACCACCGACGACAACGCTAGGGCCTTGATTATGGCGGTGATGTTGTATGAAAGGTTTGGCCAGGAAAAATACCTGGCTCTGGTGTACCGATACCTGTCCTTTGTACTGAATGCCCAAAACAGGGAGGGGCGGTTTAAAAATTTCATGGGCTATAACCGGGACTTTATGGAAGAGTCAGGTTCCGAAGATTGTTTTGGCAGGTGCCTGTGGGCCCTGGGGTATACTTTGGCCAGCGCCAAAACCCCCCGTAATGTCAAGGACACCTGCAGGTACCTGCTGCAGAAAGCCCTTCCTCATGTTGCAAGCCTCCGCTGGCCCCGGGCCAAAGCCTATTCCCTCATTGGGCTCACCTGTTTGGATATGCAAGAAACAGAGGAACATGTGCGGAATTTGGCTGCATCCCTGGCAAAACAGTATGAAGAGCACCGAGATGACAACTGGAACTGGTTTGAGGACAGGTTGACATACAGCAATGCGGTACTCCCGTGGTCCCTGCTGGCAGCATATAGGGTTTCGGGAGAACAAAGACTGCTGGACATCGCCAGGGAAAGCCTGGCCTTTCTGGAAAGGATCACTTTTGGCGAAGGGTATTTTAAACCGGTGGGTTGCCACGGCTGGTTCTTAAAAGGCCAGCCAAGAGCGGAGTATGACGAGCAGCCCTTGGAGGCCTGTGAAATGCTGCTGGCCTATTTGGAGGCCTACCGCATTACCAGCCACAAGCGGTATTTAGATAGGGCCCGCAAGTGTTTGGCATGGTACCATGGCTACAATTCAAAGGGCCTGTGCCTGATCGATCCGGAAACCGGCGGCTGTTACGACGGCATTACGGAAAAGGGCCTCAATCTGAATCAGGGAGCGGAAAGCATCATTTCATATTTTATTGCTTGCTTGGCTCTGGATGTATATCAATAATCCGGACAAGGGGGAATGAAGCGGAATGGCTGTCAACGAGCGCATTTTTCGGCAATACGACATCCGGGGAATTTTTGGCGAAGATTTAACCGTACAAGACGCGGCATTGATCGGTCGGGCCTTCGGTACCTTTCTCAGACAAAAGGGTGAATCCAGCGCCATTGTGGGCCGGGACAACAGAGAATCTTCTCCGGTTCTCCACGAACATCTGGTGAAGGGGTTGCTGGAGACCGGCGTCAATGTTATAGACATTGGTGTGGTCATATCTCCCATCTTTTACTATGCTACCCACCTGTACGGAATCAATGCCGGCATCATGATCACCGCCAGTCACAACCCTGCAAAGTATAACGGGTTTAAAGTCCAGTATGGAGGCAGAACGCTCTACGGGGAGGAACTGCAGCAATTAAAAACAATGGCCGAACGGGGAGATTTTGAGAAGGGTAGCGGCCGGTTGACCTGCCGGTGGCCGGTTGAAGACTACATCAACATGATGAAAGAGAAAATTGTCCTGGGAGGCAGAAAGATAAAGGTGGTGGTGGACTGCGGCAACGGCACCGCCGGCCTTTTTGCCCCCACAGTAATCCGGGCGCTGGGATGCGATGTGATCCCGTTGTACTGCGAATCGGACCCGGCATTTCCCAACCATTTCCCTGACCCGGTGAAGCCGGAAAATCTGAGGGACTTGATTGCGGCAGTCAAAGAAAACAAGGCCGACCTGGGTATTGGTTTCGACGGAGACGGCGACCGACTGGGCGTGGTGGACGAGCAGGGCAACATCCTGTGGGGGGATATGCTGATGATCCTTTTCTGGAGGGAAATTCTGCCCCAATACCCCGGGGCCGATGCCATTGTGGAGGTTAAATGTTCCGACCTGCTTGTCAATGAAATCCGGCGGCTGGGGGGGAAGCCTTTCTTTTACAAGACAGGCCATTCATTGATTAAAGCCAAGATGAAGGAGTTAAATGCGGTCTTTACGGGTGAAATGTCCGGGCATATGTTTTTTGCAGATGAATATTACGGCTATGACGATGCCCTCTACGCCGCCGCAAGACTGCTGAGAATCCTTTCTAACAGCGATAAACCTTTGAGTGAACTGCTGTCGGATGTGCCAAAAACCTACTGTACGCCCGAGATCCGGGTTCCCTGCGAGGAAGACAAGAAATTTCAGTATGTCAGCCATGCCAAAAACTATTTTAAAGACAAGGGCTATCCCTTTATTGACGTGGACGGCGTCAGGGTGCAATTTGCCAACGGGTGGGGGCTTGTCCGGGCCTCCAACACAGGCCCGGAACTCATCATCCGGTGTGAAGCATGCAGCCAGGACCAGTTGGAAACCATCAAGCAGGAAATCGCCCGATCCATATTCCCGTTAAAAGTTGCCTGATACCTTTGCACGGTTCTGTTCCAACAATTGTAAACCGGTCATCATTTACTCTTGTTGTTTAGCACCCGCACAAAAAAGAAACAAAGGAGTAGATGGTATGAGTGAATCCCTTCTGAGAGCCATGGAAAGAACGGAAAAAGCCAATAAGGCCCGGAGAAAAGGTTTTACGCCGGGAGTCATTTATGGAGAAGGAATGGCAGAGGAACTTTGTGTCAAGTTTGAAATGAAGAAATTACTGCGATTGTTGAGAAACCACCGGGAAGGCGCCAAAGTGCAGGTGAAAATTGGAGAGCACATTAAGCAGTGTATCGTCAAGGAGGTCCAGCGGGATCCTATCACCGGTGAGGTTCTGCATATCGATTTGCAGACAGTGACAGACAACGATACTGTCAGGGTGAAAATACCGGTTTTGTTTAAAGGCAAGAACCGGTTGGAAGAAAAGAAATTGCTGCTGCAGGTGTTCTTGCCGGATGTGGAGGTGGCCGGCAAGGTCAATTTGCTGCCCGAGTTTATTACTGTGGATGTGGAAAGCAAAGAACTCGGGGATAAAATTACAGTGAAAGATCTCAAGGTTAATGATGAAATAAAGATTCTCAATGAAGAAGATGAAATCCTGGCTGTAGTCAGCATCGGAAAAGAACTGGATATTGCGAGCTAATGATTTAGTCAATTGGCTTGTGATATTTAGGAAATAAAAAATTTAAGAAACTAAATCATTGGCAAAGAAACATGCCTTTGATTTAGTTTCTTTTTTGCCTTAAACAGGGACTTTTAAGGAGGCGTTTCTATGTTGTATCCTTTGAAGTTTGAACCTGTTTATAAAAATTATATCTGGGGAGGCAGAAATTTAGAACTTTTGGGGAGAAAATTACCCGATGGCAAAATTGCCGAAAGCTGGGAGGTTTCCTGCCACCCCTGCGGACTCAGCACCATTGCCAACGGCGATTATAAAGGAATTTCATTGCTTCATTTTCTTAAGAAGTTCAAGAGACGGGCGCTAGGAATAGCACTGGAAGAAAAGTATGCCATTAAATTTCCCCTGCTGGTTAAACTCATTGATGCCAATGACCGGCTTTCGGTGCAGGTGCATCCGGACGATGACTATGCCAGGTCCCGTGAAGGGGAAGCATACGGCAAGAATGAAATGTGGTATGTCTTGAGGGCAAAACCGGGCGCCGGTATCATTTATGGTCTGGCTCCGGGGGTAACACGAGATACCTTTGAAAAAGCCATTACTGACGGAGATTTAGAGAAATGTCTTCGTTCTGTTCAGATGTCTGCCGGGGATGTTGTCTACATCCCTGCGGGTACCGTGCATGCGCTGGGGGAAGGCCTCCTGGTGCTGGAGATTCAGCAAAACTCAAATATCACGTACCGTGTTTATGATTATGACCGTGTATGTGAAGACGGTACCAAAAGACCCCTGCAGATTGAGAGAGCCCTGGAAGTCATGCATTTTGCAGAAGAGGCAAGCCCAACCGGTAAAATTAAAGGACTCCACATTGCACAGGGAGACAAGTGTACCGTCCGATATTTGGCAGCCTGTTCGAGCTTTGCTGTAGAACTGTATGATGTCCGGGTCAGTATGCAGGAAAATACAGAGGGTGAAAGGTTTTTTGTTTATACTGTTATTGAAGGGGAAGGAGAAATAGTTTTTAACGGCAAGCAGAGGATGGCCTTTCGGGCGGTAGAATCTTTCCTGGTCCCGGCCTTCCTGGGGGCATACACACTGTACGGGGATTTTAAGGCAGTTAAATCTTATCTGCCCGATCTGGAAAGAAATGTCATCCTGCCTTTAAGGAAGGCTGGGTATTCCGATTATGACATCTGTCACCACATCGGAGGTTTAGCCGCCTGCCAAAAAACGTTCCGAAAAAATTACAGCGCCTGAGTGACAGGCGCATTTTTTATGGGAGTGTAATCTGTAAAACCCTGAAAAAACACTGTTTTCACATGTCCTTGCGAATCTTAAGGCATAAAACAGACATAATAAACGAAGAAAGAAAAAAGGAGGATTTTACAGTGCAGAAGGAGAAGGATATTTTCGTGGTGGGCCTGATGGTGGATGAACGTGGAACCAAAGCGCCGGATGTGCAGCAAGTCATTACCCGTTATGGAAGTCATATATTATGTCGAAACGGTATTCCCAGCCCAAGCAGGGATAGAGGCATTATCACCCTGACAATGGAAGCCACAGAGGAAGAATACCGTAAAATGGAGCAAGAACTGAAGGAACTTCACGGTGTTACCGTGGACAGCATTCATTTCCGTCAACCAGAATCCTTCCAGGTCTGCCAAAACAACCAGGCATAACAATTCAAGTGGGGGAAATTCAAGTTGGGGACGGTTCTTGACTTGAATTCGTGTATTACGAATTCAAGTCAAGAACCGTCCCCAACTTGAATTTTAAAAAGGCACTCGGAGCGGGGAGGTTAATAGTTGTCAATGGCTTCTTCCAAAATGTCCCGGTTATCCAGCAATCGCATAATTTTTTGACCGTCTTGTTCTATCCGGAGTAAGTCATTAATTGTTTTTAACAGTTCCTCCATCTCATCTTTCGTCATGAGCGGCAGGAATTCTTTTAGTTCAGATGGGGCGGCGAAAGGGGAGATCATTTAATTCACTTCCTTTACCCGTTCTCGTGTTAAAATATGCAAGAGAAGCGGGGAAGGTTACAAAGCAAGACTATTTTGGATTGCAGAAAACTGTACTAATAGGAGATATGGCAACATGATTACGGCACAACACTATTTTGGTTTTCTTATGACCCTGGCTGTAACTGCCGTGGTGGGCATATATTCCTTCCGGCTGATAAAAACAGCGTCGGATTTTAACGTCGGGGGAAGAAAGTTAACCACCTGGTTGGTTACAGGCTCCTTAATTGGCGCCTTTGTGGGAGGTACCTCCACTGTGGGAACGGCGCAGGTGGCTTACCAATTTGGTCTCAGCGGCATATGGTTTACCCTGGGGGCGGGGATCGGCTGCCTGTTTATGGGATTCTTTTTGGTGAAACCTATGCGTCAGGCGGAAGTGGAAACCATTCCGCAGTATTTAGGTAAATATTACGGCCCCAAGGCGGTTACCTGGTCCAGCATCTACACCACCATGGGCATGTTTATTCAAATTATTGCGCAGGTTTTGGCTGCCATTCCCCTGTTAATGGTGATGCTGCCCGTGACCTCGCTGGAAGCAGCCCTGCTGGCCACTGCCTTCATGGTTCTTTACATTTTCTTTGGCGGATTCTGGGGCACCAGTTTGGTAGGTCTGTTTAAGACAGTTTTAATTTATGCTTCCTTGGGCGTGGCCGGAGTCTTCAGCCTCAAGTTAGCCGGCGGTTTTACCGGGCTGCAGGAAAACCTTCCTGTTTTTCCGTATTTCAGTCCTTTCCCAGGGGGCATGAGCAAGGAACTGGCGTCGGTGTTTTCTGTGGTAGTAGGTTTTATTTCAACCCAGACTTACATGCAGGCGGTTTTTGCGGGTAAGGATGTGCGGTCCTCCAGAAACGGGGTATACCTGGCCGGGTTGTTAATTCCCTTCATTGGGGCTGCCAGTGTGGTCATCGGTATGTTTATGCGTGTTCACTATCCCGAGATTAACGGGGCAATGGCCCTGCCAATGTTTATTATCAATCACCTGCCCCCCTTGTTTGGCGGCGTAGTACTGGCCGGGTTGCTGATTTCGCTTATCATGACCGGAGCTTCCTTAACCCTGGGGGTTTGTACTACGTTATGTCAAGATATTTACAAAAAACTGTTGCGGCGGGAGGCCTGTGACAACGAATTGTTGCGGATCTCAAGAGTGCTGGTCTTACTGGTGGCGGGCGGCGTTTTACTGGTGGTCTTGAGCAATTTTAACTCCCTGATCCTGCAATGGGCCTTTTTATCCATGGCCCTGCGGGGTGTAACCGTATTTTTTCCTTTATTGGCTGCTGTTTTCTACCCGGGCAAGATCCCACCAAGGGCAGCCCTGGCGGCCATTGCCCTGTCGCCACCGGCGGCCATCATCTGGCCCTTCTGGAAGCCGGTTCACGTGGAACCGTTGTATTTGGGCATGGGGATTAGTTTATTAAGTCTTTTCATTGGCGGGATGACCATATATAGCAACCCCACAAAGAACATGAAAATAATTGAAAGAGACGGTCTCGGTAAATAGACCGCCTCTTTCAATTATACCCTTTTGGCTGTTCTCCTGGCCTTAAGAATGTATTCGTTACCGTCATGGCTGCCAACGGGCTGGAAATCAAAGTGATTTTTTGCCAGCAAATCTGATATTTCATCAGAATGACGGGCATTCACAGACTCCATAATAATGGTCAGTTCATCTGCAAAGCCCACCTGGTTCATGGCATGCTCCACTTGTTTTAAGGCATCTTGACCATCCACCCGGTCAAGACGGATACTGATATTTGGCACAAATTACACCTCCTATAGTTTTCAACGTTAATGTATCCTTTATAGGAAGTGAATATACGGCAGGCTGGCAATGGTAAGGCTGCCAGCAATTGTGGGTTTATTTCTGTGGGCAAGCTGTGTTAGTGTATAAACCGACCCGCCGCCCGAAAAATTTTACTTGTTAACAGGTGAAACTCCGGACAACGTAAGCTTTGTGTAAAAGAAGCTTCAGGAAAGGAGTGAATCCAGAATGAAAAAGTCGATCATGTTGTTGATGCAATATATAGGAACAAAAGGCTTTATAAAAAAAGCCATGGCATCAACGCTGGCGTTTTCTATACTGACAATGTCCTTTTTCCCTTTTTACCAGCCAACGCAAGCTGACAATAAAACCATACAAATGGCTGAGGAACAAAAAGGCTCTAAAAAAATAGCGGGAGTTCAAGAGGCAACAACTTCTTTTAAAGATTTGTCATGGAAGCACAGGCCTGAAAGAAAATCCCGGGTCTCCAGGGGAAACTTAAATCGTGATGAAGTAATCCTGCTGGCTATGGTCATTGAGGGCGAAGCAGCTGATGAACCTTACAATGGAAAAGTGGCGGTGGGAGCTGTCATTCTAAACCGTATGGAAAGCGATAAATTTCCAAATACCTTGTCTGGAGTTGTATATCAGGACCGGGCCTTTGAGTCGGTTATGAACGGCCAGTTTAAACGACCTTTAACAACCGAATCCATTAAAGCGGCCCAGGCTGCCCTGCAGGGATGGGATCCCACCAACGGGGCCCTGTATTTCTAGAATCCGGCAATGGCCCAAAGTAATTGGGTTTGGTCGAGACCGGTAACCGGTCAAATCGGTCGACATGTATTTGCCAAATAAAATACAAAAGGGATGTTTCCGGGTTACAACCAGGAAATGTCCCTCTTTGTTTTAGAAAGCAGCTTCCAAATGGCCGATTTCGTCTCCACGATGGTTTTTTAGTTTGGGCCGCCACAAATGACGCAGGGCCTCAAACTCGGCATCGGTAATATAATTTAATTGTTTGAGCGCCTGAATCACCACCGGGTCAATGGCCCTGTAATTCCCATCCTCAATTTTCAGGGCCAGACCGATACCCCGGTTCACAATACCGATGCAGTAAACGCCTTCGGAACCCAGCTTGGCCACAACTTTGCCTTTGGTAACTTCCATGAGAACGGTATCCAGGCGGTCTGTGCCGGCCACAAAATAAGGATGAGAGGTCATGGCGTCACGTATGGTATGGAGGGCCTTAATCCTGGCCGGGTTAAAATACCCCTCGGGTAAGGATAAACGTGCATAGGCCATGGCCATATTGCGGACGGGCAGACCAAAGACCGGCACCCCGCAGCCGTCTATGCCCAGATATACCTGATCAGGAGAGAGGGCAGCGCATTGGCAGACGGTGTGCAGCATTTCCTGTTGCACCGGATGCTCCCTGTGGATGTATCCGGTCAGAGGAGCATCCAGAAGCAGAGACAGGGCCAGCATCCCGCTGTGCTTTCCTGAACAGGCATTATTTAAAGCTTCAAATTCTTTGCCGGAAGCCACAAGCTTTTTGGCGCTGGGGATGTGCATGGGAGCGGCGGAGCCGCAGTCCAAGTTGGATTCCGCAAGACCAAGCTTGTGCAAGAGGTTCCGG
Source organism: Desulforamulus putei DSM 12395 (assembly GCF_900129195.1). Lineage (GTDB taxonomy): Bacteria > Bacillota > Desulfotomaculia > Desulfotomaculales > Desulfotomaculaceae > Desulfotomaculum > Desulfotomaculum putei. Next base: position 82,970 of record NZ_FQUY01000005.1, on the reverse strand, counting down.
ACTGCCTCAACATGCCGTTCTTCCCCGCCGTGGGATGAAGTGAAGAGGGCAATCTCCGGCCCGGTTAAGCCGAATCTTTCCACCGCGTTCCGTTCAATTAAAGGAATCGCCTGAAATGGTTTGGCAGCGGACCGCCAGTAAGTGACGTGGTCGGGGTTGCCAAGACTGAAGAGGATCTTGCCGTCCCTGTCGGTAACCACCAAGTGGCCCCGGTGCTGGGATTCAACAAGGTCTCCCCGGATAACTTTTACCAGTATTTCTGCCAATTTTTTCCTCCCGGTATTAACATGCATTTAAATCATGATTTCTATCAAAACACCAGAGTTCTTTCTAAAACCCAGTTATATCATAACTCGACGTAATGATTTCAACCCTTGACGCCGGGGGATAAAAAAATAAACATACAACATGGAAAAGACAATTTAAATTACCAAAAAAGCAAAAACCCACTACTTTGGGCAGTGTGGTGAAGGATAAGCCGTTTTGGTTAAAGCACCCAGATAAAAAATACCAGCTGGACAATTCCCAGGGCGGGTACGCCAAAGGTAAACAATGCTTTTCTGGTTTTGTGACGGGCGTATTTCATACCCAGGTATCCGCCCAACGCGCCACCGGCTAAACAGGCAATGAAGAGATTTCTTTCGGATATACGCCACCCTCCGGTGGAGGCATACCACTTATCCAGATTGAACATGATGAAAGTCAAAATATTGATGCCGATCAGATATATTAGTAATACTTCCATCCGTATCCCTCCTCATCGACCAATCACTAGTTATTGAATTATTAAAATAATTATTAAATATAGTATAAAGTAATATGATTTATTTTGTCTAATAATTTTTTAACGAGTCATTTTTTGTTATAAAAAAAGGTGAATTGGGCCCCGTCCAGGTTTTTATAACCTCGACGGGTTTTATTTTTATATTGCAGAACTTTGGGTATTGTGCGGCAAAAAAACCCGCATTCATGTCCGGGTATTTTATAGGCAGGGGTATTAATTTGTCAAAGAATGATTTGGGCAATTATCAATGAAGAATTGATGTTTACCCCAAAAATACTCTTAAAAAAACAAAGCATTTTTATTGACATATGTTCAAATTGGTTATAATATGGTTATGAACAGGTGTCAATAAAGAGGTGTAAAAAGTGGTCAGACCCCGCAAGTGCCGCCTGGTCGAAAGGTTGCCGACAATTACATATTTTAAACCCCAGGGAATTCCCATGAGCCAACTGTCCGAGGTTGTTCTCACAGTGGAGGAACTGGAAGCTATTCGACTCCGGGACTTGGAAGGTCTGGAGCATGAAGCATGTGCGGAAAAAATGGCTGTGTCCAGGCCTACTTTCCATCGAATCATTGCAGGGGCTCGAAAAAAAATCGCAGACGCCCTGATTAATGGTCAGGCCATTCGGGTAGAGGGGGGGAACTTTCGCGTTACTCTACTAAAGTTAGAATGCAAGAAATGCGGCCATACTTGGGAAGGTACTTTTTGTCGGCGCCACACGAAATGTCCCAGCTGTAAGTCAAGCGACTGGGCAAAGGTTGAATAAGAATAACCGTCAAAATTGTTTATAGGTGAGGAGGAAGTTGCACGTGAGTAGAGACAACGGACAATGTTCAACCTGTGAAGAAATGAGAGATGGAACCTGCGGAGGCGAGAAATGCAGTCCCCCGCCCAAACTTTACCCCGGCGGCCAGAGTAAAATCGGGCGGGTCATTGCGGTTATGAGCGGCAAAGGAGGCGTTGGAAAATCTTCCGTAACCTCTCTTATGGCAGTGAACTTGCAAAGAATGGGCCACAAAGTAGGAATTTTGGATGCGGATATCACTGGTCCCAGTATTCCCAGAATGTTCGGGATAAAGAGGGCTCCTCAAAGCAGAGGGATGTTGTTGCCGGCCAAAAGCCGCACCGGGATATCCATTATGTCACTTAACTTACTGCTGGAAAAAGAAGACGAACCTGTTATCTGGCGGGGTCCCATTCTTGCCGGTGCGGTAAAACAGTTTTGGACTGATGTAAACTGGGGTGAATTGGACTACCTGTTATTGGATTTGCCGCCCGGTACCGGGGATATTCCCCTGACCGTGTTGCAGCAAATTCCCGTAGATGGCATTGTGGTGGTAACATCTCCCCAGGACCTGGCCGTTATGGTGGTGAAGAAGGCCGTTAAAATGGCCGGCATTATGGAAACTCCCATCCTGGGATTTGTGCAAAACATGGCCTATGTAACCTGTCCCAAGTGTGGGGAAAAGTTTGAAATTTATGGCAAGTCCCTGCGAAAGGGAGATACCCTTGAAGAACTGCCGGTTCTTGAGGTGTTGCCCATTGACCCGGAATTCACCAGGTTATGTGATAACGGACTGGTTGAAGATACTGCCACGGTAGCATTTAAAGATATTCCTAATCTGATAAAGAGTAAGACCCGGGCCAATGTAAATTAAAAAATACAAGGAGGGTTGCCGGATGCGAAAACGCGGATTATCATCCTGTGGCCATCAATGGGCCACTGTATTTGGCAACGGCAAAGGTAGACGGCGGTTGGCAAAAGTTCGGGAAATGTCTGTTTGTGGAAAGGGACCGGGTCAAGGCTTCGGTCGGGACCTAGGCTTGCAAGGACAAAGACATCAAGGACTGCGGGGAGTGGTAGGTTGGTTAAAAGGCCGATGCCCTTTTCTTACCCAAAGGAGTGAGAAAAAATGAGAATTGCCATTTCCGCTTCCGGCGAAACCCTGGAAGATTCATTGAACCCGCGGCTGGGAAGATGTGAGTATTTTGTTCTTTATAATGATGACACCGGTGAAACCTTAGCCATAGAAAACACCGGACGTTTTTCGGTGGGAGCCGCCGGTATTGCCACAGTCGGCTTGCTAAACGATCACGGTGTGGACGTTTTGATTACAGGCAATGTAGGACCCAATGCTTTTACTGCGCTTCAAGCCGCCGGTATTCAAGTTTACACCGGGGCGTCCGGCAAGGTGAGAGATGTGCTGCAAGATTATAAGGACGGTAAGTTGAATGAGGCTAAAGGCCCCAATGTGGGGCCCCATGGGCGTTAGGCGGTGTTGGAAATGATCATATCCGTTGCCAGCGGCAAAGGGGGCACTGGCAAGACGCTGGTGGCCACCAGCCTTGCATTATCTTTATTAGATGAACAAAAGCAGGTTCAACTGCTGGACTGTGACGTTGAAGAACCAAATGCGCATATTTTTTTTAATTCACAGCCGGTCTATGAGGAAGTTGTTACGCTTCCCGTCCCTCAAGTAGAATACGCCAGATGCCAGTACTGTGGGAAGTGCTCTGAAGTTTGTCAGTTTAGAGCCATTGCCCTCCTGAAAAGAACCCTAGTCATTTTTCCGGACGTCTGTCATAGTTGCGGCGGTTGCTGGCATCTTTGCCCTGCCGGAGCATTGGAACCGGTGGCCAGGGAAGTGGGGAATGTCAGAATCAGCCGGGCAGGCTCTTTAGAGATTGTCAGCGGCAGTTTAAAGTTGGGTACACACATAAGTCCTCCGGTGGTAAAAGCCGTGCGGCAGAAAGAAAATCGAGAAAATATTGTGATAATAGACGGCCCCCCCGGCAGTTCTTGCCCGGTGATGGCCGCAGTGGCAGGCACCGATTTCTGCATCCTGGTCACAGAGCCAACTCCCTTTGGTTTGAACGACTTGTCCCTGGCCGTGGAAATGCTTCAAGTATTAGGAGTGCCCTGTGGAGTTGTAATTAACCGTGATGTGCCGGGCAACGATATCATTGACCGTTTTTGCCAAGAAAAGGGTTTGCAAATCTTGCTGCGTATTCCCTTCCAAACGAAGATTGCCAGGGCCTATGCCAGAGGCATTCCCCTGGTAAAAAGCGATCCCCTATGGCGGGAAAAGTTTAGGGATCTCTACCACCGGGTGGCCAGGGAGGTGCAGCAATGAAAGAATTAACCGTTATCAGTGGTAAAGGGGGAACCGGCAAAACCAGTATTTTAGGAGCTTTTGCCACGCTGGCCGAAAACTCTGTGGTCTGTGACTGCGACGTGGATGCTGCCAACCTGCATATTCTTCTTAAACCAAACATTAAAGAAACCCATCCGTTTTACGGGGAAAAGAAGGCGGAAATTTTACCCCATCTCTGTACACAGTGCGGATTGTGTGAAGACCTTTGCCGATTTCAGGCTATTAAAGAATATAAGATCAACCCCTATGCCTGTGAAGGGTGCGCTCTTTGCCAGCATGTCTGTCCGGTGGGAGCCGTAGTATTACATGACCATCTGTCTGGACACTGGTATGTATCCGATACCCAATGGGGGCCGATGGTTCATGCCAAATTGGGAATTGCCCAGGGCAATTCAGGTCTGCTGGTCAATGTGGTACGTAAAAAAGCCAGAGAGGTGGCCAGGGATAAAAGGATTCCCTTGATTCTCAGTGACGGCCCACCTGGCATCGGATGTCCTGTTATCTCCTCCCTGGCAGGCACGGATATGGCTTTAATTGTTTCAGAGCCCACGGCATCCGGTATTCATGATTTAGAAAGGATCGCCAAAGTGGCCGGGACCTTTGGCTGCAAAACAGCCGTGTGTATTAACAAATATGACTTGGATGAGGCGAACTGCAGGCACATCGAAGATTTGGCCGGCCAATTGGGTGTGCCAATTCTAGGAAAAATTCCCTTTGATCCTATCGTCACGGAAGCAGTATTAAGAGGAATCCCAGTAACGCTCTTAGGAAATGGAGAGGCCCAATCTTCTGTTCGAAATCTATGGGAGCAAGTGGTAAATATGCTGGGAGTTTGATAAGATGGTAAGGTATAAATGTGAACAGTGCGGTAAAATTGTCGAGTATCTTAAATCTTTCGGCAAGGGCCCCAAGTCTTCTGCATGTAGTTGTGGCGGGCAATTAAAACCCATCGATAATCTTTCTGAACAGAGTAAAGGAGGAGAACCTTATGAAAATCGCCATCCCGGCAAGGAACGGCCAAGTGAATGAACATTTCGGAACAACCCAGGAATTTGCCATTATTGAACTGGAAAACGGCAAAGTAAAGAACACCCGGATTATTTCCAACGAAGGGCTGCAGCATAATCATGGCGGTATTGCCAATATGTTAAAGAATGAAAAAATTGATGTGATCATTTGCGGCGGTATTGGCGGCCACATGATACAGGCTCTGCAGCAGCTGGGCCTGAAGGTTGTCACCGGGGCCACGGGTCCCCTGGAAAGTGTTGCTGAGGCCTATGCCGCCGGCACGCTGGTAACCCGCCCTGTTCAATGTGGCTGTGGCGGCGGACACCACCACCATCACCATCATCACGGCGGCGGCTGCCATCACTAAAAAGTCAGTAAAGGACCCTGTGCCTGGCACAGGGTCTTTTACCTATCCATTTGCTTACAACAAACCCATTTTCTTAGCAGCTTCCCGTAATTCGGCACGGTGGTCCGGGTGAGCGATGCTGATCAGCGCCTCCGCCCGTTGTTTAAAGGTCCGGCCGGATAATTTGGCTACACCGTACTCGGTCACCACATAATCCACGTCGTTTTTACTGGTGGTGATCACCGTACCCTCCCTGAACATAGGAACAATTTTTGACTTGCCCTTAACAGTGGAATGCAGAACAATAAAGGCTTTGCCGCCGGGTGCCTGGACAGCGCCCCGGACAAAATCTACCTGCCCGCCGGTACCGCTGTATTGAACAGGCCCGATGGTTTCCGAAGCGCATTGGCCCAGCAGGTCAACCTCTACGGTGGCGTTAATGGAAACCATCTTGATATTTTTACCGATAATATTGGGGTTGTTGGTATAAGAAACCGGGTGCAATTCAAACATCGGGTTGTCGTTGATAAAATTATACAGTTTCCTGGTTCCTAAGGCGGCACAGGCCACAGCTTTGCCATGGTGAATGGACTTGGCATTATTGGTTACGGCTCCGGCCTCTATTAAATCCACCATACCGTCTGTGAGAATCTCGGAATGAATGCCAAGGTTCCTTTTGTTTAACAGTGCCTGGGCCACAGCGTTGGGGATTTTGCCAATGCCAAGCTGCAGTGTTGAACCGTCTTCAATCAACTCTGCCACATATTGCCCGATGGCCAAATCCTCGGGACCGGGTTCCTTGGCGGGCAACTCGGGTAGCGGGGAATCATCTTCCACGATATAATCCGCTTGGGTAACGTGAATAAAGGTATTGCCGTGGGTCCTTGGCATATGGGGGTTTACCACCAGGATAATCTTTTTGGCCTTTTGGGCCACGGTGGTTGTATAGTCGATGGAAGTACCAAAACTGAAGAAACCGTATTTATCCATGGGAGAAACAGTGGCCATCAATACGTCCACTTCAATGTATTCTGCAAAAAGACGGGGGGAGAGATAAAAATAATTGGGCATGATATCAAAACGCCCGGTTTGTACCCCGTTGCGGCTGGCGCCGCTGGTAAACCAGGAAACGTGGGTGAAATGTTCTTCCATACCGGGTTCTAAATATTTTACCGTGCGCATGGGGATCATCTGGTGAATGCGGACATCCCTCAGTTCATCCTTGCGGCTCACCATGGCATCCAAAAGCACAGGGGTTTCTGCTACGCCAAAGGCCACCACCACGTCGTTACCAGATTGAATGCATGTTACGGCTTCAGCTGCGGTTACCAGCTTGGCATTATACTGATCCCTTAATAAAACAGGATTGCTGGTTACATTTCCACGGTCCTGCCAGGCCATATGAAAGACCTCCTCATGTTTGACAAGAATAGTGTAAAGAAGTAGATCAAGACAAGCCAACACTAAGTCTTCTACATCATATTCCAGAAATCCTTTTTCTAAACCGGTAGGGAACTGAATAGATGGGGGCAATAATTGCCACAATAAATTTGTGAAAGAGAAAGGTGGCGATACCGTGCCCTGGGTTATTACAGCAATCGTATCGTGGGTTATTTTTTACTTTCTGGTGGATGTAAGTCAATTAAAGAGGACCATATTTGGAGGGATTTTTACCCTGACCCTTGGTTCCCTGGTAGATTGGGGCGGCCAGCATTTAAATCTTTATAAATTTTATGATGTCATCATTCCCTGGGCCGGTTGTTCAATTTTTTATAAGTTTGGCCCCGTTTTCATCATGGGTATACTTTTTACCCAGTATCTACCGAGGAAAAAATCTCTGCAAATTATTAATATTTTTGTGGTTTCCCTTTTGTATTTGGCACTGGAGATTTTAATCTTACAAACTCATGCTGCAGAGTATAGAAACTGGCATTATTTAGCCAGCTTTACTGTCGACATCGGAGCGTTTACCGCATTGACATGGTTTGCTGAGACCTTTCGATTGGCTCCGTATTATAAAGGACATCTTTTTTAAAAGATAAATAGCCCCGGTTTCCGTGAACCGGGGTTCTGTGTCCATGAGGCTCAGTTGCCGATGGGGAGGGTCACCAGCCAGCGCAGATATTGTTGGGGCAATCCGAAAAACTGGGCGCCGCTGTACATTTTTTCCAGGTATTGCCGGCTTGGCAGGAAAGCGCCTTCGGAAGTTGTTTTGAAACTGTCACAACAAAGGGTACCAAAGGATGTTTTGACAGCCGTCCGGATCTTGCGGTATTGGCCTGCCTGGTTTTGGTTCTGATCCAAAACTGTATGACCGTTGACAGGCAGACAGTACACAACCCCCCAAACCGAGTCCCCGGGGGATCTTTCCAGGCCGGCGATGCCGCCGCCCTGGCTGGAGCGACTGTTAAAGACAAGCCTGTGTCCCTCTAAAAGGCCCCGGCAAAGGAAGTGACTTCCCGGACAACGTTCACGATACATCTGGTCGGGATTGAGATTGGCCCCGTAGGCGAAATACAACCTTCCCTCCCCGGCTAACTCAGCCAGGTAATCTGCCACCATCAAATCAACCTTTTGTTTGCTCTCCTTGGAAGTAAGGTAACGGCAGGATAGCGGGTCTCCGGTTTCCTCATCAAGGGAAAAGATTAATTGCTGGTCCTTCAGGGTTTCAATCACATCGGTAAGTTCTTCGGCGGTAAAATTCCCCCGGCTGGCAATGGCCTGAAAAGAAGGGGCATTGTCTGCCTCTCGAATAATGCTTAAAACAGCAATGGATTTATCGATATCGGTCAAAACGAAATCACCATCCCCCGGATGAAATCAATAACTATTAGTTCTACCTTGCCGGTATGATTCCCTCTTTGTATACTATGCAAATAACGGATTTATATTTTCCCTCTATCAAAGGGTAAAAATTGACATGAAAACTGTGTGATTGATAGAATAACTCTGTATTCTAAAAACATTGGGGGTTCATGATTTATATGAGTGATTACTTAGTAAGGGGGGTCGCTGCCGACGGCAGCTTTCGTATATTTGCGGCCAGAACCACCAAAACGGTTGAAGAAGCACGGGTCAGGCATAATTGCTGGCCGGTGGCTGCGGCGGCCCTAGGCCGCACCATGACCGCAGGGTTGTTGCTGGGCGCCAATTTAAAAGGAGATGACATACTTACCATCCGGGTGCTGGGTGACGGTCCCCTAGGCGCCATTATCGTAACAGCCAACGCCAGGGGGGAGGTAAGGGGTTATGTCCAGGAACCCCAGGTGCATTTACCCAGCACCCCCGAAGGGAAACTGCCGGTGGGAGCGGCGGTGGGACAGGGTTACCTGCACATAACCAGGGATTTGGGCCTCCGGGAACCCTTTACCGGCAGTGTTGAACTGGTATCCGGGGAAATCGCCGAGGATATCGCCCATTACCTGACCACTTCCGAGCAAACTCCTTCCGCCGTTTCCCTCGGGGTTTTGGTAGACACCGACAATTCAGTGGCAGCTGCCGGGGGCCTGTTGTTGCAGCTGCTGCCCAATACCGGTGAAGAAGTTTTGAACAAGTTGGAACAAAACCTGGCCCGGTTGCCTCACCTCAGTTCTCTGATCAAAGACGGGGAAACACCGGAAGATATCATCCACCGGGTCACCCGGGGACTTGAGGTGAAGATACTGGAGACCAGGCCGGTCTGTTTTTGCTGCCAGTGTTCCCGGGAAAGGTTGGAAGATTTACTGGTGGGGATTGGCAAAGATGAAGTGGCTTCCATGCTTCAGGAACAAGGCGGGGCAGAGATCAGCTGTCACTTTTGCGCTGAGCAGTACCGCTTCGGGCGGGAGGATTTACAGAAAATTTTAGAGAGAATTGAAAGAGAGAATAAAGCGGGGATGGAAAAATGAACATTTTAGTGGCATCGGATTCCTTTAAAGGCAGTCTTTCCAGTATGGAAGTGGCGCAGGCTGTCACCACAGGTATACACCGGGTTTTTCCCCAGGCCCGGGTGCTGGCGGTTCCCATGGCTGACGGCGGGGAGGGAACCGTACAGGCGCTGGTGGCGGCCACCGGTGGTAAACTGGTAGATGTAAAGGTCACCGGTCCCCTTGGTACACCGGTAACAGCCCGGTTTGGTTGGCTGCCCGACGGCACGGCTGTATTGGAAATGGCCGCTGCCTCCGGATTGACACTGGTGCCTGAGGAAAAAAGAGACCCAACAATCACCACAACCTTTGGCACCGGTGAATTAATCAAAGCGGCCCTTGACCGGGGAGTGTCCAAAATTGTCATGGGTATTGGCGGCAGCGCCACGAACGATGGAGGGGCCGGTATGTTTCAGGCCTTGGGAGGACGTTTACTGGATGAGACGGGAAGAGATTTGGGCTTTGGCGGTGGTCAGTTAGATAAGTTGCATAAAATTGATACCACCGGTTTGGACCCGCGCTTAAAAAAGGTTCAAATCTTGGTAGCTTGCGATGTGCAAAACCCCCTCTGCGGTCCCGGGGGTGCCTCTGCGGTATACGGTCCTCAAAAGGGAGCAACTCCGGAGATGGTTCAATTATTAGATGCCAATTTAAATCATTTTGCAGAAAAAATTAAAGAGCAGCTGGGGATTGAAGTGAAAGATATTCCGGGTGCCGGGGCGGCAGGCGGATTGGGTGCAGGGTTGATGGCTTTTACCGGAGCGGCATTAAGATCCGGTGTGGAGATTGTGCTGGATACCATCAACATCGACCGTTTCCTGGAACAGGTAGACCTTGTTATTACCGGCGAAGGACAAATCGACAGTCAGTCTGCTTATGGTAAAGTGCCCGTGGGAGTGGCTGCCAGGGCTGCCAGGTACAATGTACCGGTCATCGCCGTGGCCGGCAGCATCGGACAGGGAGCTGAAAGGCTATTTGATTACGGGATCCAGTCTATTATCACCATTGTCAAGGGCCCTGTGAGCCTGCAAGAAGCCATGGCCAACGGTGGGGCTTTAACGGCAGATGCCGTAGAACGTGCTTTTAGATTATTTAAAGTAGCGAACAAGATGAAAGGGATTTTCTGTTGCGATGATGAAGAATGAAAAGTAATTTTTCTGGTCGTTATCAGATAATAAAAAATTTTAAGATTAGGAGTGGTGGAACAATTGATTACACATATTGTATTTTTTAAATTTAAAGATGCCTCTCATATTGCAAAAGCAAAGAATGATTTACTCGCATTAAAAGCTAAAATCCCACAGATACGTTACCTGGAAGTGGGGGTTGATATCCTCCGCACGGAACGATCCTATGACCTGGCGCTGGTTACTAAATTTGATTCTTTGGAAGATCTTCAGAGCTATCAAGTACATCCGGCTCACCAGGAATTTGTCAAGTTTATTGCAGAGGTTAAAGAATCCGTGGTGGCTGTGGATTATGAGTCTGCATAAGTGAAGGGGTAAAAATAAAGAGCAGTAACTTCCGACCGCATGCCGGGGTTACTGCTCTTAGTTTATTTAACCAGCTTCCTGTATAACATGTAGGAGTAAATGACGGTCACGATTAAGGGGACGAACAAGCCGGCCATAAGTATAAAAAAACCGGTGGACGGCGGCGCCAAAACAGACAACAGTGCAATCAGTCCACCTGTAACCATCAATTTGCCGCCCAGGCGGTCCCCGACTTGAATTTGGGTTGTCAGGGTTTCGGGGTTACCCGGCAAAGGCAGTCGTAGTAGGGGGTGCCGAGGCCCATGTCCGGGATGTATTGGGGAGTCAGGTGATTTACCCCGTTGCCGTGGCGTGCCCAGTGCCCCTGGTGAATCAGTGCCGTGTCCGGGCGTACTTTGTCGCTGATGACCGCTTTAAAAACAGCCTCGCCCCGCCGGGTTGCCACCACCACTTCCTGGCCCTGCCGGACTCCCGTAGAGGCTGCGGTGTCCGGGTGCAGGTAGACGGGCTGAATTTGCCGGCCCTTTTCCGTGAGGTTCCAGAATTGAGAATGCAGATAATCCGGGTGGTGGGCAGAAATTAAGTGGAGCGGGTAGCTTTCTGCCAGTGCAGCATCCCGTAAAGGGCTTTCTGCCGGTTCCTCATAGACCGGCAGAGGGTTCACCCCGTCTGCCTCCGCCAGCTGGGAGTACAGTTCGAACTTTCCGCTGGGGGTGGCAAATTGGCCGTCCTGCCAGGGAACATCCGGCGCCAAGGGGTGCCGGACCGGCCCTTTCTTTAACTGCTCCAGGCTAATGCCATACCGGGACAAGGGGGTCAGGGCCTCTGCCAGCCATTGCTCCGGGCTTCGCTGGGGAAAATTCGGCAATCCCATCATTTTTGCCAGCCCGGCGAAGATGTGATGATCCGAACGGCACTGTCCCACGGGGGGCACCACCCGGGGCGAATAGGCCAGGTAATGGTTCCAGGAGGAATAAATCACGTCCTCTTCCTCCAGGAAGGTTGTGCAGGGCAGCACCAGATTTGCCATCTCGGCAGTATCGGTCATAAACATATCAACCACCACCGTAAACCGGGACTGACCGAAGGCCTCCCTGACCCGGCCGGTGTGAGGAAGTTGAGTTACCGGGTTGGAGCGGGTGACAAAAATGCTTTTCACAGGGGGGTCGCCGGCTTCCAGGATGGCATCAGCCAGAGTAGGCCAGGGCAACGAACGTGTGGTCATAGGCAGTTCGCGCCCGTCTATGGGAGTGAACAATCCTTTCCAGTGTCCTCCGGCATAGTTGACGCCGCCTCCCGCTATACCGATATTGCCGGTGACGGCAGCCAGGGCGTCAATGGCCCGCACCGTTTGGCCCCCGTTGGTATAGCGTTGCAACCCGTAGCCCAACAAAATACAGGCGGGGGAGGTGGTGCCGTATATTTCAGCCAGTTGGCGAATTTGCTCTGCCGGAACGCCTGTGATGGAGGCAGCCTTTTCCGGTGTATAGTTCCGTACCAGGTCACAGTACCGGTCAAAACCGTAGACATGTTGATCAATAAAGGTCTGGTTCACCCGGTTATTTTTGATTATTTCATGGGCCACGGCCAGGGCCAGTGCCCCATCGGAACCGGGACGGGGAGAAATGTGCAGATCGGCCAGAGAGCAACTGGCTACTTTCAGGGGGTTAATCACAATAATCCGGGCTCCCTTTTTCCTGGCCTGCTGCAATAAAGGCATCATTTGAATGTTGGTGCTGGCCGGATCCCGTCCCCAGAGCAGGATTAACCGTGAGTTTAAGACATCCTCCCAACTGTGCAGCTGCAATTTGCCAAAATCATAAACCTGGGCCTGGTAACCGCTTCCCCAGCAAATGCTGCCGGTGGGGCGGGTGCAGCCCCCCAGAGCGTTAAAGAAGCGGTGGGACAGGGTTTTCAAGATGCCTTCGGAACCGCAGTTATCATGGTGTAAAATGGCCAAGGGGCCGTAGACATCCAGTATTTTTGTCAGTTCCCCGGCGATCATCTCGTAAGCGTTTTCCCAGGACAAGGGTTGCCAGCCACGGCTTGTTTTGTGCAAGGGCGTAGTAATGCGTTCCTCGCTGTACAGTCGCTGCAGATGCTTGAAACGGCCTTTCGGACAAATTAAACCTTTATTAACCGGGTGTTTTTCGTCCCCGGTAATTTTTATTATTTTACCGTCCGCCACATGGGCCACCAGCCCGCAATGGGCGTAACAGTCCAGCGGGCAATTGGTTCTGATTTGCTCCATTTCTTGATCCTCCTTTATATCCTATTGTAACACAAAAAGAAATGGCCGGGATTCGGCCATCTTATATAACTTATATAAGTGGTTGGAATAGGCTTTTGTTTTCTCCTCTTTCATAGTACCTTGGCAACTGCTAACAGCCCCTCCAGGTCTTTTGCCAGCAGGGGACCGCTAAACAAATAACCCTGCATCCCATCACATTGCTGCTGCCGTAGGAAGCTTAACTGTTCTTCTGTTTCAACCCCTTCAGCTATCACCTTCATTTTAAGGTTATGGGCCAGGACAATAATGGTGCTGACAATGGAGGCGTTATCCGGGTCGCTGGTAATGTCGCGGATAAAGGAACGGTCAATTTTGATAGTGTCGATGGGCAGGCGCTTGAGGTAGCTTAAAGAAGAGTAGCCGGTCCCAAAGTCGTCGATGGCGATGGTGATACCCATCTTTCTCAGCTCAAACAGGTTTTTCCCGGTAAACTCCACATCCTTCATGGCCAGGCTTTCGGTGATTTCCAACTCCAACCACCGGGGATCCAGGCCTGTTTCCCGGAGTATCTGGGCCACATGCTTGACTAAATTTTGCTGCTGGAATTGACGGGCGGAAAGGTTTACCGATACCCGCAGGGGAGGGAAGCCGGCATCCTGCCATGATTTGTTTTGTGCACAGGCGGAGCGCAGCACCCGTTCACCAATGGAGACAATCAACCCGGTATCTTCCGCCACCGGAATAAATTCTCCGGGGAAAATCATACCCAAATGGGGGTGCTGCCAGCGAACCAGGGCTTCCATCCCTATGATTTTACCCGATTGAATTTCTACCTGGGGCTGGTAGTAAACAACGAACTCATCCCGCTCCAAGGCCCGGCGGAGGTTGTTTTCCAGTTCCAGCCGTTTTAGTGTTTTGGCATTCATGGCAGGCGTATAAAACTGGAAATTATTGCGCCCCGCTTCCTTGGCATGGTACATGGCGGCATCAGCATTCTTCATTAATGTTTCAACATCCTCCCCGTCATTGGGGTACAGGGCGATGCCGATGCTGGTGGTAATATGAAACTCGTGGCTGCCGATAATCCAGGGTTCCTTAAGAGTATCAATAATTTTTTGCGCCACTGTGGACGCACCCTCGTGCCTGGTAATGTCATTTAGCAGAATGGCAAACTCATCCCCACCGATGCGGGCAATGGTATCCCCTTTGCGCAATAGGCGGGTCAACCGGTTGGCAATTCCTTTTAACAAACGGTCACCTATATCGTGGCCCAGCGTATCATTGACCAGCTTAAAATAGTCCAGATCCAAAAACATAACGGCCAGCATTTTCCTGTTACGACCGGCTTGGATAATTGCCACCGAAAGACGGTCGTTGAACAGCAGCCGGTTGGGCAGCCCGGTGAGAGAATCGTGGTAGGCCATGTGTCTCAGGATTTCTTCCATCCGCCTGCGTTCAGCCAGTTCCTGCTGAGCGGCATTGTATAACCTGGCATTATCCAGGGCAATGGAAGCCAATTGGGCAAAGCCGGTTAATAGGGATAAGTGTTCGGAACCAATTATTTTCTCTTCCTCCAGGAAAGCCATACCGATAACCCCGATGACCTCTTGTCCTGATTTTAGCGGCACTGCCACTGCGCCGTGAACATCCGGGACGTTAAAATTGGGTGAACGGCCGGACCAGGTGGAATAGTCATCAATAATGATCGGTTCACCGGTTTCCCAGACTTTGCCGGACAAGCCTTCCCCGGTTCTCATGCGAAAACCGGCAAACTTTTTATAAATCCCAATACCCAGGCGCAGGACGATTTCCGACCGGTCAGTGGTGACCAGGTAAATCCAGCCGTGTTCAGTGCCCAGAAGGGCAGCGGCCCGGGAAGCAATGGCTTCCAACAGTTCATCAAGGTTCAGCCGGTTCATTAAGGCTAGGGCTGTCTCGTGAAGGGAGGTCAGGTACTGGTTTTGATAGAATAATTTTTCCTGAGCCAGCTTGTATTCGGTAATATCATGGAAATAAACGGATAAACCGTCCGGTGAAGGATAAACATGAATGTTAAACCACTTTGCCCCGGGTATGTAGAAAAATTCAAAATGGGCATAGGTTTGCTCTGCCATGACCTTATTGAGTTGCTTGTAAAGAAACGTGTCAACTAACTGGGGGAACTGCTCCCACAGGTGTTTCCCAATGACCTCCGCTTTCTTTATTTCCAATAACTTTTCGGCTTCGCTGTTCATATACGTTATTTCCCATCTGTGGTTTACCGCAAAGAAAGCGTCGGTGATGCTTTCTAAAATGTTGTAAAGTTTTTGGTGGGCACGGTAAATTTCTTCATTGGAAATCCTTAGCTCCTCTTCGATGGCAACAAGTTCTTCATTAATAGCCACCAGTTCTTCGTTTGCCGCCATCAGATTCTGTTCCATTAATTTTCGCTCGGTGATGTCCCGGCCCTCTGCCACCAGATAAAGCACTTCATTATTTTTATCAAGAACAGGGTTAAGGGTAAAATCCAGATAGATAAATTTATCCGGGCCAATGAAATTCTTAGCTTCAAAATAGACGGTTTGTCCCGAGGCAGCCTTTTGAACGGCATTTTTCAGTTGTTCAATGACTTGAATGTCATAATTCCACCAGGGAGTGTCCCATATTTTTTTACCCACCAGTTCTTCGGGACGCATATGAATATACCCTGCTGCCGTTTCGTTGACCAGTAGCAGAGTGCCGTCGGGAGCTACTTTGGCATTGAGAGTAATCAGGTTGTCAATATAGTCCTTCAACTCTCGTTCCTGATGCTTGGGTTTAGAAAGCAGCAAGGTTAATTTTTTTGCCCGGGTAATAAATACACGAATAAAAAATCGAAGTTTCATAAAAAACCTCTCGATAAATTAATGGAACATATTTAATAAATACTACAAATGGGTACATTTACCTTTTTATGACAATGTATTTTATTGAATCAAATTAATACAAACCCCCGGTTTCCCGGGGGGCTTGCCAATCATATCTTTATTCATAAGAGAGTCTTTGCAGTTCCTCGGTTAAGCGTTTAAACTCCTGCAGGTTCTTTTCATCCAGAGACTTGTCAATCCTTGCCATTAACGCTTTCCGGCGGGCCTCTCTGCGGTTAACCGTTCGTACTGCCTCCACCAGCATTCTGTGGGCTGCCGAGACCGGGTTGGGCATGGCTTTAACCTGTCTTTTATTGGAACGGGCGCACAGTTTGCAGCCCGGCGGGCTGGCATAGGAAAGCCACATAAATAACTTTTTGGGAGGATTATTTTTTAGCTGATGAAGAACTTCATCCACTGAGCCATAACTGACATTGTTCAATCGGAAATCAAAGGGGAAGGTGTTGGTATACACCGCGGAAACAAGCAGGGCATCCTTTTTGTCAGACAGCTTGTTGGTGAATTCGACTCTGGCCAATAAATTCTTGTTATCCCTGATGTACTCCAGTATACGGGCCGCTTCAGGTTTTTTCAACCGGTTGGTACGCAGAAACCAGACAATCAATTCCCTTTTTTCTGCCAGACTATTGGCTAGCATTGGTGGTCCCCCCTTTTAACAGAATAGTTCAATCTAAACATTAATAATTAGACTTTGGAACCCTTAAATCCTGCCTTTAAAACAACGGTAAAATGTTACATTTGTATTAAACCAGGGGTAGCATCATGTTTTCATTTTTATTCGCCCTCGTCTTGCAGATTGCCTAAATAACAAGAATTGATGGCTGCCAATTTTAACATTGGAAAATACCCTTTTACAGACTGTTCAGGCTATAATAGTATGAAATATGACTGGGAGGGCCTTTGACGGTGGAACAAAAACCAGGGGATGCCCGAATTAAAAAGTGTATCGATGAGCATATGGATGGTTGGACAGTGGAAAGGGTGCTGAGACAAGGGTTAGGGGTGTCTCGCAGTTTAATGCGCAGCGCCAAAAGAAAAGGAAATATTTTACTAAACGGCATACCGGTCAAAACCAATGTGTCTGTGAAGCCCGGGGAGGTGCTGGAACTGTTAATGGTAACCCGGGGGACAAGCATCATTCCCCAGAAGATGGTCCTGGAGTTTATCTATGAGGACCAGGATCTTCTGGCCGTCAATAAGCCCCCGGGGATGCTGGTGCATCCTCTGACCACGGAAACCACAGGAACCCTGGCCAACGGCGTTCTTTATCATTGGCTGGGGCAGGGAGCGACGGATTGTTTCCGGCCGGTGCATCGACTGGACCGGGATACCTCCGGCATGGTTCTGGTGGCAAAAAACCCCTATGCCCAACAGCAATTGCAAAGGCAGATGAATCAAGGCTTGTTTACACGCCGCTACCTGGCTTTGGTGGAAGGACGATGTCAATCCCCGAGGGGGGTTATCAACGCGCCCATTGGGCTGGCGGAAGGCAGCATTATCAAACGGGCCGTTACTGCCTCCGGCAAGCCTGCCCTGAGCCGTTATACCGTACTGCGCCGATTTGCCGGGGCGAGCCTAGTTTGTGTAGAATTGGAGACAGGCCGAACCCATCAAGTGCGGGTTCATATGGCCCACCTGGGTCATCCCTTACTGGGGGATACCCTCTATGGAGGTGATGACAGCCAGATAAAACGCCAGGCTCTGCATTGCGCATACCTGGCCTTTCGGCATCCTGGCAGTGGTGAACCTGTAAAACTGGCTTGCCCGTTGCCGGCGGATATGAGAAAAGTGATGAAGGTTTTGCTATAAGTCAGCGCTTACAGATGATTGCCGGGCCATAGATCTGGCAGTAGGAATTTTTAGGGCTGCGAAGAAATTGAGCAGGGCAATGGCCGCTGCCACCAGGAAAACATACTGGTAGCCAAGCTTCATCCACAACAGGCCCCCGAAGAAGGGGATGGTCATGGATACGGCATGGTCAATGGTAAGACCCATGGACAGGGTGGGTGTTAAATCGTCCGGAGAGTCGGCAATTTTATTTAAATAGGTGGCCCGGGCCATGTTGCAGGCAAAAAGAAGCTGGTCCCCCACGTAGCACAAAAAGACAAGCCAGATGGCCAGGCTCCCCAGCCCAAGTTCTTTGGCAAAACCGTAGCCCAGGCATACCAGTGCCAGCAAAAGGGACTCGGTGACGATGACGGCCCGTTCGCCAAACTTATCGATGGCTCTGCCCAGCAAAGCCCGGAAGGGAATACCCGCTATTGTGCACACCAGTCCCAGCGCCGCAAAGGTTGTCACCGGCTGGTTAAAGACTTTAATCAAAACCCAGGGTGCAAAGGTAAGAAAGACCTGTTTACGGGCGCCAAAAAGTACGTTAAGCCAGTAAAAAAGCATATATTTGCGCTTAAAGAGCAGTCTCTGACGCCTGGTCTTACTTGGTCGTGGCGTCATCAACAGCAGGCAGACAGCGGCGGCAACGGCACAAAGCCCAGCCAGTGTAAAGATCAGACTGTAACTCATATTAAAATAACGAAAGCCCAACCACACCAGCAAGAACCCCCCCAGGGAGGCCGCGGTCTTGACGGCGCCCAGTTGGCCCAGACGCTTGCCTTCCTCGCCGGGTTTGGATAAAGCCACCCCGATGCTGGACTCCAGGGGCATATAGAGGTGAGCCCCCACACTCCAAACCATCATCCAGACAACCACCCAGGTAAAACTGGGGGAGAGAAAACCCAAACCCAACAGTCCAAGGGCCAAAATCAGGTTTGCCACCATGGCAATTCGCACGTCGGGCAGAAAAAGCAAAAGTCCGGTGGTAAACACCACTAAAAACCCGGGTAGTTCCCGGGGAAACTCCAAGCCTCCCCTGGCCACCTCGCCGATATGAAATACATCGTTTAAATAGTTATTAAAGGACGGGTCATAAAGGCCGGCATACAGCCCCAGAAAAGCCCCGGTTAAAATAAAAAGAAAAAAGTCCCGTTTTCGCCGGGCCTCTGTGTATTCCTGCATTTCTTAATCCTCCGTTAACCAAAATTGCAAAACCTACAGTTCTATTTTAGCATCTATCTCCAAAAAGGCAATAAAAAAAGGCCTTCCTAAGCCTGTTGCAGGAACTTTATTGCTTTCATCAAGTCATTGTTCAAGCGGGTGAACCAATCCTTCAACTCCTGCTGTTTCTCTTGACGCGCTTCGTTCTGCGCAATAATTTGAGTGAGCGCCTGAATGGCTTTTTCCTTTTCGGACATATCTGATGCCTCCTTTCCTTTGCTTCTATATTACCACCTTAAAATGAATTTGGAATTAATATTGGGTTAAGTTTAGATAATATCGGTATTTGTGTCAAGTGAAAAAATTCGTTCTATCTTGTTCCGGGGGTGCTATAATAGTAACAAAAGAGTGTTCAATTTCTAAGGAGGTCTTTATTGTGGATAGAGAGCTTGCTCTGGAGATTGTCAGGGTCACGGAGGTGGCAGCCCTTGCCTCTTCCCGCTGGATGGGAAGAGGCAAGAAACATGAGGCGGACCAGGCGGCCACCAGTGCCATGAGGGCGATGTTTGATTCCGTCAATATAAATGGCACCGTAGTCATAGGGGAAGGGGAGATGGACGAAGCCCCGATGCTCTATATCGGTGAAAAGGTCGGTACCGGCCAGGGACCGGAAGTTGACGTGGCTGTGGATCCCCTGGAAGGCACCAACATTGTGGCCAAGGGCCTGAACAACGCCCTGGCGGTGGTGGCTATTTCCGACAAGGGCAACCTGCTGCATGCCCCGGATATGTATATGGAGAAAATTGCCGTAGGGCCCAGGGCCGCCGGGTTGATTCATATCGACGACCCCATTCCCAGAACCCTGGAGATTGTTGCCCGGGCCAACCGCAAGAGAATTCAGGATTGCACCGTAATGATTTTGGAGCGGGAGAGACACGCCCAAATTATTGAGGCGGTACGCCGTACCGGCGCCAGGGTTAGATTATTCAGTGACGGGGATGTGGGGGCTGCCATTGCCACCTGCTTTGAGGAAACCGGTATTGATCTTTATATCGGCACCGGGGGAGCACCGGAGGGTGTCATCTCCGCCGCCGCCATTAAGGCTCTGGGCGGCGAAATGCAGGGACGCCTGGCCCCGGCCAATCAGGAAGAATATGATCGCTGCGTAAAAATGGGTCTGAAGGATCCCAGGCAGATCCTGATGATGGATGACATGGTACGGGGGGAAGACGCCATCTTTGCCGCCACCGGTGTCACCGACGGGGAACTCCTCAGGGGTGTCCGGTTTGTGGGTAACGACCGGGCGGAAACCCACTCCATCGTTATGCGGGCCCGCACCAAAACCGTCCGCTGGATTAGGGCCTTGCACTGCATTCCCAATAAGCCTCATTTAGTAATGGAGTAATTTGATAACCGGAGAAGGTCCGCCGCAAATTGTGGCGGCCTTTTCTGTTCCAGGCGTTACATTTATTTGACATCTGCCGTCTTTATGGTTGAGTACTCAAAAATACCGTACAACCGCGAAATGAGGTAGAAAAATGACCCCAGCAACCAACCAGCGTCATCCGGACGGGGATTTACCCTTTGAAGAACTCTATGACCGTTACTTTGAACCGGTGAACCGGTATCTCCGCTACCGGGTGGACAATACCTGGGATGCTGACGATCTGACCACCGCCGTCTTTATGAAGGCGCTGGAAAATTTTAGCAAATACCGGGCCGATGGGCCCTTTGCGGCCTGGATCTTTCGTATAGCCCACAATGTATACGTGGACTACATGCGAGGCCGCCGAGAGTACGCTACCCAGGATGTCATGCTGGAACTGGTCGCGGGTTCCGATGACGGTCCCGAAGAGGCTGTCCTGCAGGGTGAAGAGGTTAAAAAACTTCGCCGGTTATTGAAGGGTTTGGCCCCGGATTACCGGGATGTGGTGGCGTTGCGTTATGCCGGCGATTTACGCTTTGGTCAAATTGCCGAGGTTCTGGGCAAAACAGAATCCGCCGTCCGCATGCTGCATCACCGGGCCCTTAAACAACTCAGGCAGAAATATGTTCGGGAAGGGGGAAGCGCCTGATGAGTGAAGAGAGGTTCAATGATCAGGAGAACAAGGTTCTTCCCATTGAGGCGTATCTCAAGGCCCGGGAAGAAGGGGAAGACGGCATTTCTCAATTATTAAACCATATGCGGCAGGTCAGGGAAGCAGTGCCGGTAAACCGCCGCCTGCAGGTTGAGTTGCGTAAAAAGCTGCTGGAACGTCAGAAGGAACTCCGGAGCCGTAATAACCAGGCCAACTTCCAGGCTGCACCGACGAGAGACGAACAAAAGTTGACAAATAAATGGCGCCCCTGGTTAACCCCGTTCCTGGGAGTGGCAGCGGTAATCCTGGTACTGTTTGCTGTCACAGGTCTATGGCGTTACACCAACGGCGTTGTTCACCTGGAAGCTGCCGGATCACCCCAGGAGCTTACCAGGTTCTGGACCGAAGCGATGCCCCTCCAACCGGCTGTCAGCCCTGATGGCAGCAAAATATTAGTGGTGCGGGGCGGCGGACTGGTCCTTCTTTCGGAAACAGGCGTTCAACTAGCCTACCTGGCCCCCCCTGAAGGAGCAGCCTTCCGTTCTCCCAGCTGGTCCCCTGACGGCCGGCAGGTTTCCTTTGTCTTGAGCACGGAAAGTACTGAGGAGATAAAACAAATACCGGCCGAAGAACTTCTTTCATCTGCCAAATCTAAAACCTTGACTTTTCAGCAGGCGGGTCCTGCCGCCAAAGAAGAAAAAGGTTTAACCATGGCGGATGGGCAAAGGGCCGGCGATGGCGGAGACCAAAGGATGTCGGCTCGCGGTAAAACGAAGTACTATTCCCATCTGGTCTATGCGCCGGACGGTAAAGGTCTGGCCTACGTGGTGAGTTCCATGGGAAAAACTTCCGAGGTATGGATCCGTTTTCCCAACGGTGAGGACAGACGAATCACCGAAGGGGATGCTCCTACCTGGTCGCCGGACGGCAAACACCTGGTGGTGCAAAGACCCGGCAGGTCCGGCAGTTATGAACTCTGGCTGGTGAATATCGAAACCGGCGGGGCCGACCTGTTGGGCCAGGGGGAAAACCCGGTTTGGAGTAACAACGGTTACCTGGCCTTTTGCACCGAAAAGGCCCAGGAACGGATCCTAACCTTTCTGTCCAACGGTGAGCCCCAGTACAGCGTGCGCCAGCAGGCGGCGGAAATACGGGTGGCTTACCTGGGTAAAGACGGCGCCCCGGCATTAAAGAAATTGAAAGAAGATGTGGGTTGGCTGGCCAACAGTCATCTGCTGGTGGCGCCGGAAAACCGTATTAGCGGGCTGGAGATCAACTGGCTGAGACAGCAGGAGTTAAGCGGTTCCCGCGGACCGAAAACACTGGTGTTGAATGAGGTCCAAAAATGTGAGGGTCAAGTTTTTGGCCCCGAGGGCAAATGGTTATTGTTTGCTCGCCGGGACGGCGACACCGTGGCTTTGCTCAAGTTGAGGCTGGAGGAACGGTGGGAAAAGGAGAGGGACTAAGATATGCAAGTGAGAGGGAAGAGAAACACTGTTATCCCGTGGCTGATCATATCAGTACTGTTACTTATAACCTTTGCGTTGCCTGCAGCGGCTTCTGCAGCAGACACCGCGCCGGTTCGATTGGCCGTCCAGCCTGGCCTGAGCGGCATCTACAAGTTGGGCCTTCCTGCATGGCTTACCATCACCATCTCCAACCAGGATGAAGCATTCAAAGGCCTGCTGGTGGTGGAGCCCGTTGATAATTTTCCGGAGCGTCCCAGCCAGAGCACACGGTACCAGAAAACTGTTAAAGTGCCTGCCAGGAGTTTGGTAACAACCACCTTGATGGTTCCCAGTGAACTGGTAAACAACGGGGCCAGGGCAGTGCTCCTGGTGGACGGGACCCCTGTGGCAGCCAGCTCCGTTCAAGGGACGGCGGTGAACGGTGGTTTCATCGCCCTGAGTCTGGGTGAAAAGCCCCTGAAAGGGGGTGTCAGCGCCTGGCTGGATCAAACCTTTGGCGGGCAAACAGCCATTAAATTTCTTCCGCCTGCCTATCTGCCCGGAGATCCTCTGGAACTATCGGTAGCCGACATCATTATCGTGGACGATGTTTCTGTGGCCCGGCTGAGTAAGGAACAGATCCGTCTGTTAAAGGATTGGGTATCGCTGGGGGGCATGCTGCTGATTTCCGGGGGAGCAGGAACTTCACCCGGCGGGCCGCTGACTGAACTTTCCCCTGTGACAGCTGCAGGCCGGCAGGTGGTTTCCGCAGACATGGGCGGACTTCGGGTGGTGAAAGGAACCATGGCCGTGACTACCGGCCCGTTAACCGATGGGGAAGTTCTGGCCAGGGTGAACGGGGTGATTGTGGTGGCAGCCCGGGATTATGGCAAGGGACGTGTGGTGTACAGCGGCATTCCCCTGGAAAACCTTACATCCGAATCAGCTGCCATCTGGCCGCTGGTGTTTGGACAGATATACGGCCCCAACAGCTTGGATGGCAAAATGAGGGAAAAAAGACAATACAACAACGACATGCTGGGGCACGCCGCCACCTACCTGCCCCAGTTAAAGACGCCGCCGGTGCCCCGGGTGGCCGTTGCCTGGGTGATCTACGTTCTGGTGGTAGGTCCGGGACTCTATCTTCTATTAAGACGTTATGACCGCCGGGATTGGATGTGGTGGATGATTCCCGTCGGCGCTGTCATTACTGCCGGCGTGGTTTATTTTATGTCACCGGCCCAGCGGATTCATGCTCCCATCAGTCAGACCCTGGCGGTGGTTGAGATCATGGACAGTGAGAGGGCGGAAGTGAATGCCACTGCGGCCTTTATCAGTCCCTACGGGGGCACCTTAAATGTGGAGGGTTCCCCAGGGGCGGTTCTCTGGCCTTCCAATAACTATTATTCCCCCAGACAAAAGTCACCCATCATTCAGTATGATGCCGAGGCCGGTCCCAGAATCTCCTTCCCGGATGTGGAGTACTGGTCCATGCGCCAGGCTCGGGCCACGGCAATTAAACACGATGTGGGCCAGATCAGCGGCAGCCTGGTGTTGGAAAACGGCTACATCAAAGGTGAAATTGCCAACCATACCAAAATGGACTTGCGGGACTGCCGGATTTTACTGGGCGGACGGTCCATTGCCCTGAACCGGATCCCGGCCGGCGGCAGTGTTGAGGTGAACCAGTCCCTGGCCAAAGGGCCGGGCAGTCTGGGACCTAACGAATTCAGAGACCTGCTGGTGCCGCCGGTGAGACCGGGTGAAAATGACATTTATGTTAGGGAAAGACAAATGGTGGATGTTGTATTGGGGCCGAGGATGAATGACCCCGGCAACCAACCGGTCTTCTTCGGTTGGACCGACGATTCCCTGGGCATGTTTAAAATACTATCGAACCAAAAGAATGTCCGGGACTATAACCTGGCGCTGGTGACCCAGGAACTGCAGTTGCATCTTCCTATCGGCAAGGTTGTCCAACTGGCCCCTGGTATGTATATGCCGAAAGTGATTGAGAGCAGGGGTGCCTTTAATCAAACACCCCTGGGGTACACCCTTTATGAAGGCAAGATAACCCTGGGGATTGACTTGCTGCGGCCACTGAATAATCGAAACTTTAAGGTGGTTTCCATCGAATTCCCGCCCCAGGAAAACAAAAATGTGGCCATGCGAATTTATGATTGGCAGGAAGAGAAGTGGATCGATGTGCCGTCCTCCGGTTTAAAGATCGGCCCGGAAAAACTCAAGCGCTACGGTTCACCGTCAGGAGAATGCCGGTTCCAGGTTGAAAAAACAACCGGTCTTGGTCGGCCTGACAAGGTAGACCTTCCCGCAGTGGCCGTGGAAGGAGTGGTGAGCCGGTGAATGCAATTGAAATAAAATCCTTGACCAAGGTCTATGGCACCAACTACGCTTTGCGGGAATTTACCCTCAACATTGAAGCGGGGCGGGTCTACGGTTTAATCGGCCCCAACGGGGCCGGTAAAACAACCGCCATGTCCATCCTGGCCACATTGCTGGCCCCGGACGGGGGAACCGCCACCGTGGGGGGGTACGATGTGGTGAAAGAACCCGCGGCGGTTCGCCGGTTGATTGGCTATATGCCGGACTTCTTTGGCGTTTATGACGGGCTCAAAGCAAGTGAATACCTGGAATTTTATGCCGCTGCCTACCGCATACCGGCGGGGGAGCGCCCCCGGTTAACCCGTGATTTGCTGGAACTGGTGAACCTCGCCGATAAAACAGATACCTATGTGGATTTGCTTTCCCGGGGCATGAAGCAGCGGCTGGCCCTGGCCCGCTGCCTGGTCCATGACCCCGCCGTTCTGATCCTGGATGAACCGGCCTCCGGCCTGGATCCCAGGGCCCGGGCGGAAATGAAGGAAGTTATCCGCCAACTGCGCAGGATGAATAAGACCATTTTAATCAGTTCCCACATTCTGCCGGAACTGGCCGAGATGTGCGACAACATTGCCATCCTGGAACAGGGGCGGCTGGTGGCCAACGGCACGGTGGAAGAGGTCACCGCCGCCCGGCAGGGAGCCAGGATCTTAAAGATCGACGTGGCGGAAAAATTAACCGAACTAATCGAGTTTCTTAACAACCGGCCCGGTGTGGCCAGCGTAGACGGAGAACCGGGCTGGGCCAGGATTTCCTTCACCGGAAATAAAACAGCCCAGGGCCAACTGCTGCGTGACATTATGGACCGGGGCTGGACTGTCCTGGAGTTTGCAGAGATCAAAGGAAACCTGGAAGACGCCTTTATGGCCATGACCGGGGAGGTGGAATAAAATGAGGGAATTAAACCCTGTATTGCTCAAGGAACTGCGGCAGAGATTTCGCTCTTATCGTTCTCCCCTGGTGGTAGTGCTTTACCTGATGGTGTTGGGCGGCTTTTCCCTGGGATTTATTTACCTGCGCTGGCGCAGCGCACCGGCCTTTTTTCAACCCGGCAGCAGTAAAGAAATCTTTACGGTATTAAGCATGGCCCAGTTGGGACTGCTGGCCTTCGTGGTGCCCGGCCTGACCGCCGGGGTGATCAGCGGGGAGAGGGAACGGCAAACCTTAAATGTTTTATTAACCACCGAACTAAGTCCCCTGAGCATTGTGGTGAGTAAGATGGTTGCCGCCTGTTCCTTTACAGCTTTACTCCTGTTTGCCAGTTTGCCCCTGTACAGCCTGGTGTTTATGTACGGCGGTCTGGCGCCCGTTCAAATCCTGGGGGTTCTGGCTTTCTTTCTGGTTTCCATGCTTTTGTACGCTGCCATTGGTGTCAGTTGCTCCACCTATTTTAAAAGAACCGGCGTCAGTACCGTAACATCCTACGGCATTGTCTTTTTCCTGGTGGTCGGCACCGGCTTCCTGGGGGGCTTTATCTACGAACTCTACCAGCACCAGGCCCGCATGGCCATGACCAACCTGCAGGAAACACCCTTCATCGTGCAGTTGCTGCAGGACACCAATCCGGTGATGGTGATGCTGAGAATCCTCGGCGAACAAGCCACCTTCGGCCCCGGCCGGGACATGTGGCTGCCCTACTGGGGAACCTATGCCGTAACCTGTATTGTTCTTAGCGTTCTCTTAATTCTCTGGAGCGGCTGGAAGCTGAATCCCATGAATCATAATCGGAAGCTGTTCAGGTAACAGCATGGCTGAGAAATAAAAAAGAGGGTCACCTAATGATCTCCAGGTGACCCTCTTGTGCTCATCTGAACTCAGGAGACAGCAGTAAAATGTACCATTGAAAAAGAACAGAAAGGTGGCGCCCGCCGGATAGGACCTTTACCGTTCCTTACCGGGGGTAAAACCTCAAGGCTTTGCCGTTTAAGTAGTCACATTTCTTGCCCTGCCAGGTGTCCCTTTCCACCAGTGTTTTCTCAACGGTCTGCTTAATTTTCCACCAACTGGTGTTCCAGTTGGAGAACAACTGGTTGTCCTGCGGGCCCTTGCCCACCAACCGCTGGATCACGATGCGGGGGTCCAGATATTCCAGGAAGGTGACCACCCGGTTGATGTATTCCTCCAAGGGGATGATGTGAAATTCTTCCCTTTGATACATGTCTGCCAGCACCGTACCCTTTACCACATAGAGGGAATGGAGTTTAACATAATGGACCCCCAGGGCCGAGAGGATTTTGGCGTTTTCAATGACGTCAAGGCTGTTATCCCAGGGTAAGTTCAAGATGATGTGAACGCAGATTTCAAAGTTTCTTTTTTGAATGCGCTGTACGGCATCAATAAATTCTGCCAGGGTATGACCGCGGTTTACCTTCACCAGCGTATGGTAATTAACGGTCTGCAGCCCCAGTTCAATGTTGATATCCAGCCCTCGCCGGGCCTGCAGTTCCTGCAGGAAGTCCAGGCAGGCGTCGTTAATGCAGTCCGGTCGGGTGGAAATCGAGATGCCCACCACATCCTCTTCATCTGCTGCGGCCAGAATATTTTCCTTAAATTGCTCTAGGGGCAAATACGTATTGGTAAAGGCCTGAAAATATATGATAAACTTTTTGGCGTTAAACCGGCGGATAAAAAACTCCCGGTTTGTTTGAATTTGCTGTTTCACACTCATGGTGTTGGGAAGGCATTCAAAGCCGGCCCCATCTTCATCACAGAAAATACAGCCGCCCCGGCCTACGGTGCCGTCCCGGTTGGGACAGGTGCCGGGAAGATTCACAGGAAGTTTATAGACCTTCTGACCAAACTTTTCCGTTAGATGATCGGAATACTGGCGGTAACGGGTTGATTTCTCAAACATGCTGCATCCCTCAACATTACACCATCTTTCAAAGGCCAATGGCCAATAGCCAATGACCAATGGCCTTTTTATTGGCTTACCTTACTTCTAACATCTCACATTTCATAATAGCACAGGTAAACTGTTCCGAACAACTTTTTAAAAAATGTCCTTTAAGGCAGGAGCTGCGTTACTTTAATAGTATATATACAAAAAGCCTTGCGGAGGAAACTATGGATCTTAAGAAAACACGTGTTGATATCCACCGTTTGCGACGCCGGTGTGATGCGGCCGAATTGGATTTTTGCTGCACCTCGGCAGATGTGCCGCCGCTGCATGATTTTATCGGTCAGGAAAGGGCGGTGCGGGCCATGCAGTTCGGCCTTACCATGAAGGCCTTCGGGTATAACATTTTTGTGGCGGGACCCGCCGGCACCGGTAAAACCACCTATACCCAAACCGTCGTGGCCCAGGCCGCAGCCAGAGAAAAAACCCCCGGGGACTGGTGCCTGCTTTATAATTTTCACAATCCCGATGTTCCCCAAGCGGTAAGCCTGCCGCCGGGATGGGGGAGCAAATTCCAAAGGGATATGGCAAATTTAACTACTGAAATGAAAAACGCCATTTCCAGGCTGTTTGAGGGAAAGGAATACAGCCAGAGAAAAAGCGCTATTCTGCAAGAGCTGCAGCAAAAATTGGATCGTGACCTGGAGCAATTGAAGGAAGATGCCAATGCGGCAGGTTTTGTTATGAAAGTGTCCGAACAGGGAATCTTTTTTATTCCCGTTAAAGAGGGCAAACCCCTTTCCAAAGAACAGTATGATGAGTTATCAACCGAAGAACGACAGGTCCTTGAAGAAAGTTTAAAGAAACTGCAAGGATGCACAGAGGAACTGGCCTTTAACGGCAAGTTGATGGAAAAAGAAGCGGACCGGGTGATAAAGGACCTGGATAAACAACTGATCCTGGAAACCATTGTTCCTTTGGTGAAAAATGTGCAGGAGCAGTACAAGGAGCATGGGAAAATTGTTGCTTACCTCAATGACCTGGTAGAAGACATAACGAACAACATTGACTGCCTTACCGGAATGGAAGGTCAGGATCAGGAGAAGCCTACGGATGACCCGTACAAAAACTACCGTGTTCACCTGCTGGTAAACAATGCTGACACCACAGGGGCGCCGGTGGTGGTGGAAACCAACCCGCATTACTATAACCTGTTTGGCAAAGTCGAATACCGCAGCCAGTTGGGTACTGTAAACACCGACTTTACCATGATTAAACCCGGCGCCATGCACCGGGCCAACGGGGGGTATCTGATCCTGCAGGCCAAGGACCTTCTAGCGGACGCCAATGCCTGGGAAACGTTAAAAAAGGCGTTAAAGAACCGACAGGTTATTGTGGAAAATATCGGGGAACATTACCGGTCTGTACCCACCATCAGCTTGAAACCGGAACCCATACCGTTGAATGTCAAGGTCATCCTGATTGGATCACAGAGGATTTACCACCTGTTACAACAGTTGGACGAAGACTTTGGCAAGCTCTTTAAGGTCATGGTGGATTTTGAAGTGGTGATGCCCCGTACCCCGGAAAATTTAAGGAATTATGTTGCCTTTGTGGGTTCGGTGTGCCGCCGTGAAAACCTGCCTCATTTTGACAAGTCAGGCCTGGGTGAGATCATTGAATACGGCTCCCGGCTGTCCGGCAACCAGAATAAGCTTTCCACTCAGTTTAATGAAGTGGTGGAAGTGATCCTGGAAGCAGCTGCCTGGGCCCAGGCGGCAGGAGCAGAACTGGTAGGGGCTGAACATGTCCGCCAGGCCATCAATGAAAAGATCTACCGCTGCCGCCGGGTGGAGGAACGGTTACAGGAGCTTATTTTGCGGGGCAAGATCCTGGTGGATACCGAGGGGGCTGTGGTGGGACAGGTGAACGGCCTGGCTGTCTTGGATGTGGGTAACTACGCCTTTGGCAAGCCCTCCCGCATTACTGCCAAAACCTACATGGGGCATGAGGGACTGGTGAATATTGAACGGGAAACCGAAATGAGCGGCAGTATTCACTCCAAGGGCGTTCTTACGCTAACCGGTTATCTGGGCAGCATGTTTGCCCAAAATAAACCCCTCACCTTATCGGCCCGCATCACCTTTGAACAGCTCTATGAAGGGGTTGAGGGGGATAGCGCTTCCAGTGCGGAACTCTACGCGCTGCTCTCCAGTTTGTCCGGGGTCCCTGTCAAACAGTGCCTGGCGGTGACCGGTTCCGTGAACCAGAACGGGGAAATTCAGCCCATTGGCGGCGTTACGGAAAAAATCGAGGGTTTCTTCGGGGTCTGCCAGGCCAGGGGCCTCACCGGGGAACAGGGGGTCATCATCCCTGTACAAAATGTTGACAACCTGATGTTAAGTCACGAGGTGGTGGAGGCTGTGGAGCAGGGAATGTTTCATATTTATGCCATCTCCAGGGTGGAAGAGGGCATTGAATTATTAACCGGGGTACCGGCCGGTGAACGTCAGGAAGACGGCGGGTACCCGGAGGGAACCATTTTTCATCTGGTGGATAAAAAACTGCAGCATTATGCCGATGGGTTATGCCACTTTGACAAATAAGAAAACGGCCTCCAAAGAGGCCGTTTTTAGTTGCCGATGACAGCCTTTTCATTTTTCACTGCGGACCTGCCAAACAAGCAGTAGGAGATAAACATCAGAGCCAGCCAGCCTGCGCCGCTGTATAAACCGACCCGGAAGAAATCATGGAAGTAGAAGGTGATCATGATGGCAACCAGCAGCGCCAAGCCAATACCCGGTAGAACGGGGTGCAGTGGCATTCTGGTGGGCAGCGGTTTGCCGCCTTCCCGTTCCCGGGCAGCCCGGAAGAAGAAGAAGGTAACAATCACCATGGCCCAGACAAACAGCGCGCCAAACAAGGCAATGCCGAAGGTATAAAGATATGCTTGTTCATCCCCTAGGGTTTGCAGCAGTACAGCTAGGGCGATACCGCCGGTGGATGCCAGCAGGGCATTGACAGGGGTACCGGCTTTGCTCAATTTACCCAGGAAGGACGGGGCGTATTGACCACGGGCCAGAGAAAACATCATCCTGGAGGTCAGATACAAGTTGGCATTCATGCTGGAAAGGGCGGCGGTTAACACTACAAAGTTCATGATGCCGGCAGCGTAAGGAATGCCGATGGCGCTAAACACTTTAACAAAGGGACTTACCTTACCGCCTGCCTCCACCCAGGGAACCACGCAGAGCATGATGACAAGGCTTAACAGGTAGAACAGAATCAGGCGAATCACCATGGTTCTCATGGCTCTGGGAACAGCCTTTTCGGGTTCCCTGGCCTCACCGGAAGTTACGGCCACCACTTCAACACCGATGAAACTGAAGATTGCCATCATGACACCCATCCAAACCCCCTTAAGGCCCAGGGGCAGGAAACCGTCGTGTTTGGTTAAATTGGAGAAGCCGATGGGCTCGGTGCCGATGCCGAACAGAACGGCGGCGCCGGTGATAATGAAGAAGACAATGGCGGTTACTTTAATTAAAGCAAACCAGTATTCAAAGGCGCCGAAATTGGCCACCGAGCGAGCGTTAATATAGACCATGGCTGCGGAAAAGGCCACCATCCAGACCCAACTGGGGACATCGGGGAACCAGTACTGCATGTAAATAGCTGCCGCTACAACCTCTCCGCCAATGGCAATGACCTGGCAGGCCCAATAGGTGTAACGAACGGACCATCCCGCAAAGGGACCGATGTACATCTCCGCATAGGCTCCAAAGGACCCGGCTGTGGGGTGCGCCACCGCCATTTCAGATAAACAGCCCATCATAATCAGGGCACAAATGGCCGCAATCACATAACTCAGGATCACACCGGGGCCGGCCAGACTGACGGCAAAGCCGCTGCCAAAGAATAGCCCGGTGCCAATGGCGCTGCCAAGGGCGATCATGGTCAGCTGTCTTTGGGAAAGCTCCCTGTGCAGCCCCTGTTCTCTTTCCACCACATCAATTTTGCTCACTTTCTCTACTCCTCTCACCTAAATATAAAAAAACCGCTCCAAGGCGGAGAATTGCCAACGCTAACTCCCCTCAGCTATTCTCAACTATCCTCAACTATGCTCATGTATTTGTTTTTATAAATAATGCCCTCTGCTCAGAAAATAAAAATTCCGTCCTCTGGCGGAGATCAGCTGACACTGCGCTTCTCTCGGCTCAACTCATCTCCTCTCTTCTACTATATTTTTTGGGAACCCTCTGCTAAACTCTTGCTAAAGCTTATTATACATGGATTTTTAAAATCCTGCCAGTAAAAAAAATCTGGAAGATTTTACATTTACAAAAGATTGGCCTTTCCGTTACCATTATAAAAGGTGGTTTTTAAAATGAATTTAAGGAGCGTTGCGAAGGTGTTTGATTTACGGGTTGTCGTGGAGGAAGTCCGTGGGTTTTGCGATTTACCCATGCGTCCCGGAGATTACTTCGAGGTTAAGGGTGGGAGAATTACCATTCCCCAGGGCAAGCATATCTGCATGTGGGCCCTGGCTGCCATGTTGCCGATGTTTCCCGCCAAGCAGAGAAAAATAGACGAGGAAAACGACTGGCTGCCCAGCACCCGGCACATGTGCTGTCCCGATCCCAACGGGATGGTGATTTATCGTATTGAGAGGATTCCTGCCGGCGATAACAGGGGTCCTAAAGTAAGCACAAAAGAGGTTGATGACAGGGAGAATAAACCCTTTCCACGCATGTTAGTTGACGAAAAGGTTTGTTCCGGTTGCCGGTCCTGTGAACTGGCCTGCAGTTTTTACAAAACAGGTTTGTTTTCTGTTGACGAGGCCAGCATCCGGGTGGCCAAAGATGAAGTGAACGGCATGGATCGCCCCCTGGTTTGCCGCCAGTGCGGCAATGCCCGTTGTGTCCAGGCTTGCCCGGCCGGGGCCTTGGACCGTCACCCGGAAACTCATGCAGTGAGGCTGTATGCTGAGGTTTGTACAGGATGCGGGGCCTGTGCCGAGGCTTGTCCCTTTGGTTCCGTCCATTTCCGGGAGGGTAAACCCCTGTTTTGTGATCTTTGCGGCGGGGACCCCCGGTGTATCGAGCGTTGCGCCACCGGCGCCCTGCGCTATGGCAGGGCCGGAGAGCCGCCCCTCAAGGGCGGCCCCAGAGCAGCCATAAAGGGGGGCAGATGAACATGACCTGTGGCTATGCAGGCAAGGTAGCAAGGGTGAATTTAACCACCGGCAAGGTTACCGTTGAGCCGTTGGAACAGCAGCTGGCCAGGAACTATTTAGGCGGCCGGGGCTTTAACATGAGAAGACTTTACGACGAAATCCCCCCTAACTTGGATGGTTTGAGTCCTGAGAATAAGCTATTTTTCTCTGTGGGGCCGCTGGTGGGCACCTTCTTTCCCGGGGCCGCCAGATTTAACGTCAGCGCCAAATCCCCCCAAACGGGAATTCTGGGGGACTCCAATGCCGGTGGTTTTTTCGGGCCGGAATTAAAATTTGCCGGTTACGATCAGTTAATTATCGAAGGCAAGGCGCCAAAACCGGTTTATCTTTTTATTTGTAATGACAGGATTGAAATAAGGGATGCGCAGCACCTATGGGGGCAGGATGTCTGGGCCACCCAATCAGCCATCCTCCAGGAATTAAGGGATGCCAGGGTTCAGGTGGCGGCTGTGGGCACCGCAGCGGAGAACGGCGTTCGTTTTGCCGGCGTATTTGCCAACCTGGTGCGGGCTGCTGCCCGAACCGGTATGGGTACGGTTATGGCATTGAAAAACCTGAAAGCCATTGCAGTGAGGGGGAATCAGCCGGTGAGGGTGGCGGACCACGCAGGGTTTGCCGGATTGATGCGGGAGATTGACCGCGCCATTTATGAACACCGTGAATATCCCGCCCGGGCCCTTATGGGTACCACCAAACTGGTGCATGCCCTCAATGAGGCCGGCTGTCTGGCCACCCGCCATTTTCAGACCGGGCGTTTTGAAGGGGCGGAAGCTGTCAGCGGCGAGGTCCTGGCCGAAACGGTAAAGGTAAAGTCCAAGTCCTGCTTTGGCTGCACCATCCCCTGCAGCCGGTTTTTCCAAATATCCCGGGGGCCCTTTGCGGGTCTTAAGAGTGAGGGTCCGGAATTTGAAGGACTGGCCGGTTTCAGTTCCCGGGTGGGGGTTGCGGACCTGGCCGCAGCCCTGAAGGGAGTCGATTTGTGCAACCGTTACGGGTTGGATGTAATTACCACTTCCGAAGTAATTTCCTTTGCCATGGAACTGTACCAGAGGGGAATCCTCTCCCGGGCTGAGGCCGACGGACTTGATTTGACCTGGGGCAATGTGGATACCGTTCTGACCCTCATAGAGAAGATTAACCGGCGGGAAGGCTTTGGCGATGTCCTGGCGGACGGGGTAAAGGCGGCAGCACAGAAGATTGGCCGCGGTTCTGAAGAATATGCTTTCCATGTCAAGGGTCTGGAGCTGTTCCAGGCAGATCCCCGGGGACTAAAGGCCTATGCTCTGGGTTACGCTGTGGCCAGCCGGGGTGGGGACCACCTTCGCTCGGAACCCTCCTTTGAGTTCAGCGGCGATGCGGCAGCCGGGCAAAGAATGTACGGTCATCCCGACGCTGCCTTCCGCTTAAAATATAAGGGTAAGGGCCGGGTGGTTAAGCATTATGAAGAGTGGTCCGCACTGGCTGATTGTTTGGAGGCCTGCAAAAATACCATCGTCAATATGGAGATCGTGGATTTTGCCATGGCAGCCAAACTGATGAGAACAGTAACCGGCTGGGATATTGACAGGGAGGAAGTGCAGGCCATTTGCGAGAGAGTGGTGAATCTGGAAAGGGCTTTTAACACCAGGGAGGGTCTCACCAGGAAGGATGATACATTACCCAGGCGCTTTACTGATGAGCCGCTGCCGCAGGATGCCGGGCCGTCCGCCGGCAGTGTGGTAGAATTACAGCCCATGCTGGATGAATATTACCAGGCCAGAGGGTGGGATACTGCCACGGGAATTCCCACCTTCAGCAAGCTCAGAGAACTGGGCCTGGAAAAAGAGGCTCGGGAATTGAAGGAGCGTGGCCTCATTCATGACGAAGCCTGACAAAGTCAGGGTTACAGTACGCTACCTGGGTGTTGTGCGCCTGATGTCCGGGCGCCGGGAAGATGTGCTGGTATTCACCGGGCCGGTTACCGTTGCGGCAATCTTATCCAGGTTAAAAGCGCTGTTACCAGGGGAAGTCTATCAAGAGATACAACGCCAGTCCTTGCTCCTCTCGCCCCGGCCGGGGGCGCCGGGTGTTGTTTTAGCGATGCCCGGCGATGAGGGGCAAATGTTGGAAGACGGCCATTGTCTAACCGTGGTAACCCCCGTCACCGGGGGATAATGCCCGGTTTTTTTGGTACATAAACAGGGAATGTGCCCTGTGATCAGGAAAAACCTTGTGGAGGGAAAATGTCTTGAAAACCTGTTCGTCCGTACTGGAAGCCATTGGCAATACCCCCTTGATCGAACTGGCAAGGATAGGCAAGGATTTGCCGGGCAAAATATTTGCCAAAGCGGAGTTTATGAACCCCAGCGGTAGTATGAAAGACAGAATTGCCCTGAAAATGATTGAGGATGCTGAAAAGGAAGGGAAACTGAAACCGGGCAGCATCGTTTTGGAAGAAACCAGCGGCAATACCGGTATTGGCCTGGCCATGGTATGCGCCATTAAGGGCTATCGTTTTGTGGCTGTCATGTCCGAGGGAAACAGTCCCGAACGGCGGCAGGTTTTACAGGCCATGGGGGCCAGGGTGGAATTGGTACCCCAGGCGGAGGGGGGCAAACCGGGGCAAGTTACCGGTGAAGACCTGGCTCTGGTGGAAGAAAGGGCCAGAGAACTGCAGAAAGAATTGGGCGCCTTTTGGGTGAATCAATTTCATAACCCCGGCAACTGTGCGGCACACTATGAGACCACCGCCCAGGAGATCTGGCGGCAGATGGATGGCAAGATCGATTATTTTCTCGATGTGGTGGGCACCTCCGGCACCTTTACCGGCATCGCCACCGCCCTCAAAGAAAAGGATCCCAACATCCAATGCTGGGCGGTGGAGCCGGCCACCGCTCCGGTGCTGGCCGGCAAGCCGGTGACCAATCCAAAGCACGTTCTGCAGGGCTCCAGCTATGCAAAAATACCGGACCTGTGGCAGCCCCGGGTGTGTGACGGCTATATAACGGTCACCGACGGGGAGGCCATCCGGGCGGCCCGCCGCTTGGCCACCGAAGAAGGACTGCTCTGCGGTTATACCTCCGGGGGCAATGTGGCCGCGGCCCTGAGACTGGCCGGCTGGTGTGACCCCGGGGCGAGGATTGTTACGATCCTTTGTGACGGCGGTATGAGATACCTGAGCACTGACCTGTTTAAATAAGGCCGTTTTGGCCATTGGCCTTTAGTCTGTGGTGCCTAAAGCTGAAGGACAAAAGCCAAGGGCCAAGGCCAATGGCCAGGTACCAATTTTGTTTTTGCATAACATAAGTGATATAATATATATTGGAAAAATAAACTAGAATTTATGGGAGGTTGTCAAATGGCTGGAGAAGTAAAATTGTCCATTGAGTACTGCACTGCTTGAGGCTACCTGCCGAAAGCGGCCGGTCTGGCCGAAACCTTGTTGCGGACGTACAAAAATAAGATTTCTTCCTTTGAGCTGATCCCTTCCGGCGGGGGAGTCTTTGAGGTAAGGAAAAACGGGGAATTGATTTTTTCCAAAAAAGAACTGGGCAGATTTCCCGAAACGGAGGAAATTACAGCCAAACTGGGGCTATAATAAAGTCCTCGGCAAATATCTTTGCCGGGGACTTTATTTTTTTACCAGGCCCTTGGTATGAACCCCGGGGCCCACGGCGATGACTTCAGGTTCCGGGTCCACAACGGTTTGGGAAATCAGGCGCCGCTCCACTTCTTTGTCATTTTCAAAAATGACTTCGTAGGTTTTCAATTGATAACCGTCCCGTCCCGGTCGGCGAACCACCACCTGACCGGGGACCAGCCCCTCCTCTTGCACATATTTTCGAGTGGGTTTGGTGATCAACCGTTCTGTTTCAATCTTAATTAACCGGGCCGAGGCCCCTTGCCGGTGGCCAAAAATGCTAACCAGGAGCTTTCCCTGCTGCACTTGACTGCTTATTAAGACGGGAAAATCGGTATTGTTAAGAAACTTAAAATCGATGAAATCACCGGCGATGGTGGCGTCCTTTCCTGCCGGAGCATAGGGAACCGGCAGGGAATGGGGGACCCGTTCCACCACCGTCAAACCTGCCAGTGACACGGCATTATACAGGGTGGTAGCCACCTGGCAGACGCCGCCGCCAAAATCGCTGGTTAACTTATTGTTTATGATCACCGGCGCCTGGAGGTAGCCCCTTTCCCGGTTACGGGGACCCAAAACCTTATTAAGAGAAAATACTTGTTTGGGTGGTACAATCACATTGTTAATTAATTTACTGGCCAGTTCAATATTATGGGAACGGGCCCTGTTGGTGGGGTCGAATTGGGTTACAAAGATGGACAATCTGGAATTAATTCCGTTAAAATCGGAGATGCGAATGTCAGGCTCAACGGTCTTGAACCGGAGTACCAACCGGTGTTCGTCAACAGGAAGGTCCATCAACTGCTTGACGGTCCCTTCAGTGTCCAGTTGTCTGCCTTTGCTGTCCTGAAATAATATGACATTATTTCCATTGAACGCAAACTGGGCGTTCCGGGCCGGGACATTGTACTTGTCCGATAATTTGTCAAGAATTCTGGTAAAGGCAACGTTATCAAAAGTTTTGACCAGAGGCAAGTCACAGCCATGGTGCATGGCGCCAAACAAGGCGCCAATATTGTTCCAGGCGGCAGTTTTTTGGCTGTGCCGCAAGGCTTCCTTTACGGTTACATGATAATCGGCCCGGTAGTCAATATCACCATAACGGATATGGGTGGGTTGTCCCTCCGGGTCCACCAGCATTAAAAGACTTTCCGGACTGGGCCAGGGCAGAGCGTCCCTTAAAACCTTCTCGGCCTCATCAGCCTTTAACCCGCCGATATCAACGCCTTGGACAGAGGTTCCCGGTAAAACGGTGTCCCGGTAATAAAAGGTGATTGCCGCACTGGACAGGCCGACGCTAACCAAAAGTTGAAGACCTAGGGCAAGGGTAACATAAAAGGTCAGCCTGGCTTTATTCACGGGTGTTCAGGGTCAGCTCCACAAACTTATCCGCAGCCACAGCCTTGTCCACCATTTCCTGGGTAACCTTTTGGCCCTGTTCAGCGATAATCTCTCCGTCATCTGACAGAATGTCGGTGGTTACGGTACGACCGATTAAATATTGTTTTTGTTTATCTTCAAAGAACTGTAAAGGATCCTGAGGACCCTGTGCCGTTGCCTTTTCCACCACAGGTTTATGTACAGCATCTGTGTGAATTTGGGAAGCGTTTTCTACCAGGGCAGCATCGAAGTCTTCCTCCACCACCAGCATTCCTTTACCAAAGGTAACCACCAGATTGGCAGGAATGAGGCCGGTTTTGGCGCCATCCCCGGCTACCCAGCGGCAGGCGGAAATTTTGCCTGTTTGCTCATCCACCAGGATCTCGTCAATGGATCCGTTCAGGCGGCCCTTTTTGGTGATAACCTGGGAGCCCACAACTTTAAC
This sequence comes from Desulforamulus putei DSM 12395, assembly GCF_900129195.1. Classification (GTDB taxonomy): domain Bacteria; phylum Bacillota; class Desulfotomaculia; order Desulfotomaculales; family Desulfotomaculaceae; genus Desulfotomaculum; species Desulfotomaculum putei. Next base: position 44,706 of record NZ_FQUY01000005.1, on the reverse strand, counting down.
TTCCTTTTTTAACAATTCAATGGCAGCCGGCACCGAGGTGATGTTGACAACATTGGTCCTGGTTTCCGTAGTCAGGGCATCTTCGCCAATACCGGCGACATCCTGAATGGCAATCAGCCTGCGTTCCATGTACCACTGTTCGGGTTCAACAATGAGAAAATCCACAGACCCGGTATCCGGGTTAATGACCAGATCCTCAACCTTTCCCAGTGAGGCTACCTCAACAATGCTTATGACAGGCAAACCTACAATTTGGCTTTTTAACTTCACGTAAATAACCCCTTCCGTTTATGAAATTAAATGTTTTATATTAAGAGAGTTGTCAAAGGCCTCTCTTCGTACTGCTTCAGGAACCTGTTCATAGGGAATATGACCGTAACGGTCCCTGCTCAGCAAATCCATCAGGCACCGGATAAATCTTGCCTTTTGCTTTAGGTTGGCCATGCCCGGATGTTCCTTGAGAGACGGGTGTTCGGCAAAGGCGTTGATGATCTCCAAGGCCATCGGGTAGAGGCCGAGATGCTGGTAGATGGAACTTAACTCGCTGATGGCCAGGTATAACAGTTCCGGGTCGGCCCCGTAAGCAACCACCTTGTTGAGGTGGCGGACGGCCTGGGCATACTGCTTGCACTTGGCCAGGCGCAAACCTTCGACCAGCAGAGATTTAGGAGATTGACTGCTTTCCCCGGTTGTCGAAGCCGCGGGCAAATCTTCCGCAAGACCGGAAGTTTGAGAAGCGTCCTCGGCAATGTCTGTCTTCAAAGAGGTATCCGGTGTGTGTTCAGTCTCTTGTAGAGTTTGTATCAGGAGACTGTCTTCCCGGGAAACATCTTCCGGATCCCGGGTATCCCCGGAAATGTAGTCCGAGGTCTGCAACGGTTCAGGAACATCCGGTTCAAGAACATCCCTTGAGGGAGCAGATTCCTCGGCAACCACCGTTGGCAGGTTATCTTCCCCACCAACCATAACAATTTCCGACGGCTCTTCTTCAGGTGAGACAACCGCTTGTTGTTTACAAGGCTTCATCTCTTCATGGGATTCCCCAGGTGCAACCGGTTCGGCCTGTTCCTCAGACTTTACTGTCAATTCGCCGGTACCGCAAACTGTTTCTCTGCCCTTGATTTCTTCCGGTACCGTTTCTTCTTGCACGACGGGGTGTTGCATGTCCGGCATCCCGCTGCCGACCCATTCATTACCCGTAGTATCCGGCGACCGGTTGGTTTGACTCGTTTCTTCAGGTTCTTCGGCGTCCCAGTATGGGTGATTTCTTGCAATGGTAACCCCTAAAAACAGCAGCAGCAATCCTATGGAAAAAAATGTTTGTGCTACCGAAAGCTTAACCTGCAGCAGGGGATAAATCATACCAATAATGAAGGTAGCAATAGAAGCCCGGAGGGCCACAGGCTTGGTAAAAAATTTTTTATAGGGAAAATAAAGTACGATGGATAAGGATCCGAGGGTAAGCCAGTAAACCCACATTGAAATCCTCCGTTTTCCGTTTATTATGTAAAATCCTCGCCAATTCATTACGAAATATTAAAATACGTCATATATTGCCTTAAATCCTCTCAAAAAACCAGGGTTTGAAAAAAATATCTGAAATTGTCAAAAGCCTGCAGAATAGAGTAAGTTTTTCGTTTTACGCATAGCTGCAGGGCATTGTTTGGCAAACTAGGTATAGATCTGACTGGAATGCTGGTTTCAAAGATGATGTGACAGCAGTATTTTTTTCTTTCGTTGGACAAACCTGACGTTCTAACAAGGTTGGAGGGAAAGCCATGTTTTATTTTCGCACTGTCACAGTAAGCCCATCTATACCGGAGAGGATTGGCAGGCTGAAGGAATTATCCTATAACCTTTGGTTCAGTTGGCATCCGGAGGCGCTGGAACTTTTCAGGCGAATGGATGAGCCAAAATGGGAAGAGTTAAATCACAATCCGGTGAAAATGCTGTTGCAAGTAAATAACGACAGCCTGCAAAGGGCCGCCGCCGACCCGGACTACCTGGCGCTGTATGATAAAGTGCTGGCGGACCTGGATCGTTATATGAATGCCGATACCTGGTTTAAAAACAAATATCCTCATTTAGCGGATAAGCCCATCGCTTATTTTTCTGCCGAATTCGGTCTTCACGAGTCTTTACCCATTTACTCCGGAGGGTTGGGTGTGCTGGCCGGGGACCACTGCAAGGCCGCCAGCGACATCGGTTTGCCTCTGGTAGGTGTTGGGCTGCTGTACAAGCAGGGCTATTTTACCCAGAGAATTAACCGGGAAGGCTGGCAGGAAGCCCATTACCCGTTCCAAAACTACAACGAAATGCCCGTGAAGCCGGCGCTTAATGAAGAAGGACGGGAAATTATTATTCCGGTGGAGTTGCCCGGCAGAACCGTTCACCTGAAGGTATGGCAGGTGCAAGTGGGCAGGATTAAAATCTACCTTATGGATGCGGACATCACTCTGAACAACGATCATGACAGGCAGTTAACCGCACAGCTCTACGGGGGAGACAAGGACACCCGGATCTCCCAGGAAATGCTGCTGGGTATCGGCGGTGTCAGGGCCCTCAGACAATTGGGCATTCACCCCGTGGCCTGGCATATCAACGAAGGACACGCGGCTTTCCTTTGTTTGGAACGTTTACAGGAACTGGTACAGGCAGGCGTACCCCTGGCCACCGCCAGGGAGGCTGTCAGGGCCAACACCTTGTTTACCACACACACGCCGGTACCGGCCGGCCATGATGTTTTTGACGCTGATAAGGTAGATTACTATCTAAACCGTTATTACGGAGCCCTGGGTGTGGATCGCAACGGCTTTATGAGTTTTGGTTGGGACTCTCGGAAAAACAACTTTAACATGACCATTCTGGCCATGAATTTTGCCGCCTACTGCAACGGTGTCAGCAAGCTGCACGGGGAAGTTTCCCGCAAAATGTTTCACTACCTCTATGAACATATCCCTATAGAAGAAGTGCCGATTTTTTCGGTGACCAACGGTATTCACACGTTAACCTGGTTGTCCAAAGAACTGGCGGAGTTATTTAATGCTTACCTGAGCCCCGGCTGGACTTCCCGTATCTGTGATGCCAACCTGTGGCAGTCCATCGACAACATTCCGGACGAAGAACTTTGGGATGTCCACAGATCCCTAAAAAAGAAAGCCATTTACTTCTTCCGCGAATCTGTAAGAAAGCACAAATACCGCAATCAGGAACCTGCTGAACACATTGCCGAAGTGGATGAGTACCTTAACCCCGAGGCCTTCACCATCGGTTTTGCCAGACGGTTTGCTACCTACAAACGGGCAACCCTGCTGTTTAGGGACATGGAGAGGCTGGCCAGGCTGTTCAGCGACCCGGAGCGGCCTGTGCAAATTATTTTCGCGGGCAAGGCTCACCCGGCGGACCGCCCGGGACAGGATTTAATCAAAAGGATTTATGAAATATCTCAACAGGAACCCTTCCGGGGAAAAATCATTTTTATTGAAAACTACGACATGAATGTGGCCAGGCATATGGTACAGGGGGTAGACATGTGGCTCAATACGCCCCGCTGGCCCATGGAGGCCAGCGGTACCAGCGGCATGAAAGCGGCAACCAACGGGGTCATTAACTGCAGTGTCCTGGATGGCTGGTGGCCGGAGGGATACAATGGTGAAAATGGTTACGCTGTCGGCCGGGAAACCGGTTATCGAAGTGATGAAGAACAGGATAGGGACGACGCCTATCACCTGTATTCCCTGTTGGAAGAACAAATCATCCCTGCCTATTATGATCAGGACAACGGTTATCCCCGCCGCTGGATTAAAATGATGAAAAACTGCATCAAGACCATTGCGCCGGCCTTCAGCACCGAACGCATGGTCAAGGAGTATACCGACCGTTTTTACAGCGAAGCTGTCCGCAGGGGTGAGCAATTTGCCTCCAATCACTTTCATGTTGCCAGCCAAGTGCAGGATTTCAAGCGGTATATGAAGGATAACTGGCACCATGTGGCAGTCAAGCACGTTGATGCAAACGCGGTTAAAGGGAAAGAATTAAAGGCAGGGGAAACTTTGGAGTTGGCTGCGGATGTTTACCTGGGGCCCATTGCCCCGGACAACGTGGTGGTAGAAGTGGTGCATGGATGTGAAGGAGACCACACCCTGGTGGGAATTAAAGCCACTCCCCTCAAGGTGGCAGGCCAAAAGGGGGAGGGAATCTATCACTACCGGGGAGGGTTTACCCTTGACCAGGGCACCTGCGGTTTTACCGTAAGGATCAGACCGGAACATCCCTTGTTTGCCACCAAGTTTGAACTGCCGCTGGCAAGCTGGGCGCATAATTTTTAAAGAACCCTTAGACCCGCCGTAACATGTTTTGACGGCGGGTTTTGAAATTTTATTTTCAAATATCTGGTGGGTATGGTATTAAAAAAACCTTACATTCGTAATTTTTCTTACAGCAACTACAGGAAAATTTGATATAATCTATATCGAGTATTTTAAGTTTTATATAAGTTAATAATGTGTTTTTGTAGTTTTCTAAAATATTAAACCAGATAGTGTGAGAGGTGATGAGTGGTGCATATTCTTGTATGCGTAAAACAAGTCCCCGATACAACCGAAGTCAGGATTGATCCGGCGACCAATACTTTGGACCGCTCCAGTGCACCGGCCATTATCAATCCCTACGACAGCCATGCCGTGGAAGAGGCGGTCAGGATTAAAGAGCAATTTGGCGGCAAAGTAACCGTCATCTCCATGGGACCTCCCAATGCGGCAGAAGTTATCAAGAGATGCATAACCATGGGCGCTGACGAGGGATACCTGTTAAGTGACAGGATGTTTGCCGGCTCCGATACCCTGGCCACCAGTTATATCCTGGCCAAGGGCATTGAGATCATTAGCCGCCGGGAACCCATTGATTTGATTTTGTGCGGCAAGCAGGCCATTGACGGTGATACTGCCCAGGTGGGGCCGGGCATTGCCAGGAGATTGGGGCTGCCCCAGTTAACCTATGTCAACAAAGTGGCGGAGGTGGAGCCGGACAAGGGAGAGATCAAGGTCCACCGTAAATTGGATGATGCTTACGAAGTGGTGATAGCGAAACTACCCTGTTTGATTACGGTGGAGAAGGAAATCAACGAACTAAGATATGCTTCCCTTCCCGACATGATTCGGGCGGCCCGTTATCAGCCCGGAGTTCTTGGGGCTGCGGACCTGGAGGCGGATGCGGCCATGATGGGTCTTAAGGGTTCTCCTACTTCCGTGACAAGGATATTTGCTCCCACCCAGCGGGGGCAAGGGGAAGTGCTTAAGGGAGATGTTTCGCAGGTGGTTAGCCAACTGATTGACAAGTTGTCAACAAAGATTTCACAGAACAATTAAGACAGGGGTGATAAGATATGGCGGTAAATGTATCCTCCACCTGTATGGGCTGCCAGGCATGTATTCCTGCCTGTCCATACGAAGCCCTTTATATAAATGAAGAAGGTTTGTGCCAGGTGTTGCCGGAAAAATGCGTAGAATGCGGCGAATGTATTGAAGTTTGTCCGGTCAGTGCCATCAATTTGCCTTCTGCACAAAAGACGGTGGATACCGGAGCAACTGCGGGTAAAACCCAGCTAAAAGAAACAGGTTTTCCGGATTCTGAAAGCAAAGGGGAAGCCCCTGTAGAAGTGGCTGCAGAGTTGACCGGAGACCTGGCCCGTTACCGGGGCGTCTGGGTGTTTATTGAGCAAAGAGAAGGGGAAATTGTCCCTGTGTCCTTGGAACTGCTGGGAGCTGGCCGTCAACTGGCGGATAAACTGGGGGTAGAGCTGGCCGGTGTGCTGCTGGGGGACAAAGTCTGCGGTTTGTCGGACAGGCTTTACGAGTACGGCGCTGATAAGGTTTACCTGGCAGATCACCCGGTGCTGCGATACTATCGCACCGAGACCTACATGAAGGTTTTTGTCAAGCTGGTTCAACAATACCTGCCGGAAATCATCTTAATGGGGGCCACCACCACCGGGCGGGATCTGGCCGGGGCTGTGGCAACCGAGTTGAGCACCGGCTTAACGGCGGATTGTACCGTCCTGGATATCGATCCCAAACAGCGTTTGCTGCTGGCCACTCGGCCTGCCTTTGGCGGCAATATCATGGCCACCATTGTCTGCAAAAACCACCGTCCCCAAATGGCAACGGTACGTCCCAAGGTGATGAAAATGGCGAAGCCTGTGCCGGGGCGTCGGGGTCAACTGGTAACCTGGCAGGTTGATCTCAAAGAAGAGGACCTGTTAACCCGGGTGGTGGAAATTGTTAAGGAGCGCGGGGAACAGGTAAATCTGCAGGAAGCGGAGATCATCGTGGCCGGCGGTCGCGGATTGGGAGACCGGGAGGGTTTTCGTAAAATATGCTTCGGGCTGGCCGAAGCCATCGGCGCCAGGGTGGGGGCCTCCCGGGCTGCCGTTGAGGCGGGCTGGATTGAACAAAAATATCAGGTGGGGCAAACAGGTGTCACTGTGGCGCCGAAAATCTATTTTGCCCTGGGGATTTCCGGCGCCATCCAGCACCTGGTAGGCATCCGGGGTTCCGATATCATCATTGCCGTCAATACAGACCCCGATGCACCCATCTTTAAAGAATGTACCTATGGCATTGTCGGGGATGTCTTTCAAGTTGTTCCGGCCTTAATTGAACCTCTCAAGGAGTTATTGTCCAAGCATAAACGTGACAGCGAAAAAATGACAGGCAAAGGGGGGATTCACTGTGCCTGAGAAATTTGATGTGATTGTGGTGGGGGCCGGCGTGGCCGGTCTGGCCGCAGCCTATAAGCTGGCCAAAGAAGGCCTGTCCGTTATAGTGATTGAGCGGGGGGACTATCCCGGCGCCAAAAACGTGATGGGCGGCGTCCTTTACCGGGCCATGATGGAAGAGATCATCCCTGAATTCTGGAAGGAAGCGCCCTTGCAAAGACCGGTGGTGGAGCAAAGGTTCTGGCTGATGGACGAAGAATCGGTGGTCACCACCGGCTATAAGGGACAGCAGTGGGCCCGGGAGCCATATAACTGTTTTACGGTTTTCCGGGGGCAGTTTGACCAGTGGTTTGCCCGCAAGTGTACCGAAGCCGGGGCCGTCATTATCAATGAAACGGTGGTTGAGTCCTGCATCGTGGAGAATGAAAGGGTTGTCGGCGTCAGAACCAACCGCCCGGACGGCGACCTGTATGCCAACGTAGTGGTGCTGGCCGACGGGGTCAACTCCCTTTTAAGCAAGCAGTTGGGTTTTCATGATGAGTGGAAGCCCCAGCAGGTGGCCCTGGCGGTGATGGAAGAACTCAAATTGCCCTCCGAGGTCATTGAAGAACGGTTTAATTTGGAGCCGGGTATGGGAGCCACCATTGAAATCTTCGGCAGCGGCACCCTGGGCCTGGTGGGTACCGCCTTCATTTACACCAACAAGGAGCATATCTCCATTGGTGTGGGCGCCTTGCTGTCCCAGATCAGGCAGATGAAAGTACGTCCCTACGACCTGCTGGAAAACCTGAAAAACCACCCCATGGTTCGCCCGCTGATTCGCCAAGGGGAACCGGTGGAATATTACGCCCATTTAATTCCCGAAGGAGGGTACAATGCCATCCCCAGGTTGGTGGGCAACGGTGTGGTGGTGGTAGGGGATGCGGCCCAACTGGTGAACGGGATTCACCGGGAAGGCAGTAACCTGGCCATGACCTCCGGCCGGCTGGCCGCGGAAGCCATTATCCGGGCACACCGGATGGGTGAATTCAATGAAAGGTCCCTGTCCCATTACGAAGAACAATTACGGAACAGTTTTGTCATCGAAGACTTGAAAAAATACAAGAATACCTCTCACCTGTTTGAGGTGAATCCTCAATACTTTAACAAGTACATTCCGGCCACCAATATGGCCCTGCACGAAATGCTGACGGTGGACGGTGTCAGCAAGAAAGACAAGCAAAAACTTATCCTGCAAAGGCTGTTAAACGGCAGTTCTCTGTACTCTCTGGGCAAAGACCTCTATCAGGCTTGGAGGGCGGTGAAATAATGGAAAACAAGTTGGATAAACGAATGAAATATGTGAAAACCGAAGTTAATATCGACGATAAACTATATTTAAACCGCTGGAAACCGGACCACCAATCTCACCTGGAAATCATCGACCCTGCCGTATGCGCGGAAAAATGTGAAGGGAAGGACTGCACCGTCTTTTGTCCCGCCAGGGTCTATGAATGGAGGGATGGCCGCATTGCCGTAGGCTATGAGGGCTGCCTGGAATGCGGCGCTTGCCGCATCGGCTGCCCGCACGGCAACATCCGCTGGCGCTATCCCCGGGGCGGTTACGGGGTTCAGTTTAGATTGGCCTAAGGATTAAGAAAAAACACCCACTTTGCCGGTTATGCCGGGGAGTGGGTGTTTCATTTTTAAAGCTCAGGATTTATTTCCATTAGGTTCTTTATGCTTAATACTGATAAAAAAAACTTTCCTGAACCCATTTTATTTGATGAGGTTATTATATGCCCTCTTTTGGCAAAATAACTTTGAATGTGAGGTGAGCATGTGGTATTACGGGTGATGTTTCTTTTGCTTTGGCTGCTTTGTCCTAAAATTTCCTGGGCTGGTGATACATTGGGAAAGGTTGTGATTGACCCTGGACACGGTGGCTATGATCCTGGCGCCATCCGCAAGGGGGTAATGGAGAAACATATCAACCTGGCCATTGCTCAGGAGATAGGTAAAATACTGAAAGAAAACCATGTCCAGGTTCGGTTGACCAGAGATGGCGATTACAACCTTGCGGTTCCCGGTCTACACGGTCGGGATGCCAAAAGGTACGACATTGAGCGGCGCATCGAACTGGCCCAAAAATTTGGTGCTGATGCAGTGGTCAGTATTCATGTTAATGTGGGACGCCGAAAGTGTTCCGGCGCTGAGACTTTCTATCACAGACAATCGCTCCGGGGCAAATTGCTGGCGGAGAGCATCCAAAGGGAGCTTTCAGGTATACCGTATATTAATAAGCGGGTGGTAAAGACGGGCAGCTATTATATCTTAAGGCGTACCGAGATGCCCTGTGTCATCGTGGAAACAGGTTTTCTCAACAACCCCCAAGAAAGGGAAAAGCTCCTGGATAAAAAATATCAGCAGATGTTGGCCCGGGCCATTGCCAAAGGGGTAATCAATTACTTGCAGGTGAAGGATAAGGAGTCTGAAAAAATATAAATGTTTTTGAAAAATCCCATATATTGGGAAAATTTACCGCAAAGGGTGAGTTAACATGCAGCGTAAGCGATGGACCTTTATGATTGTCCTGATCAGTATGATAACAATTTTAAGCTATCTAACCCTGGGGAACGCTGTTTTTACATCTAAGCCTGCGACAATCCCGGCCCAGCCCATACTGGCCATTGTCATTGATGATTTCGGAGGTCCCGACAATTGTGGGGTAGCGGAATTTATGGCCCTTGACCGACCCATTACAGCAGCGGTGATGCCAAATTTAATTTATTCCACCGCCCACGCCGAAGAAGCCCATCGGCGGGGACATGAGGTGATTTTGCATCAACCAATGGAGCCCATACACGGCAAGGCTTCTTGGTTGGGACCCGGAGCCATTTTTTCCTATATGAGCGCCCAGGAAATTCAGGATACCTTTACCCAAAACCTGAAATCCGTCCCCCATGCCACTGGTTTTAATAATCATACCGGCTCGAAAATAACCAGCAGTAAAGAAAAAATTACGCCCATGCTGGCAGTGGCCAAAAGCAAGGGGCTATATGTACTGGATAGTTGTACCTCTTATAAATCCCATATTGTGCCGGTGGCAAAAAATATGCACATACCCTGGGTGAAACGGGATGTATTTTTGGATGATGTAAAAAGCAAGAAGCATATTACCAAACAAATTAAGAAAGCCTGCCAGGTGGCGAAGCAACAGGGCTACGCCGTGGCCATAGGCCACGTGGGACAGGGGGGCAATGTTACGGCCCAGACGGTTAAAGAGGCCATTCCTTACATTGAGCAAGAGGGTATTAAGCTAGTGCCTCTATCCGAGGTTGTTAAAGTAAATAATGGTAATAGTAAAGGGAAAGTATAATGGGCACCCCGGCCTAACAGAGTGCCCCATCGGGACTTGGGTTTTACAACTGATTTTCCTTTACATAATTCATGCCCACTTCCAGAGCCTGCCTGTTAATGGCCAGCATTTCCGGGCGCTTGGAGGCCACCACTTCCTTCAGGGCAGCTACAACATCGTCCAGGGTCAAGACATCCGTTTTCGCCAGCATAGCTCCCAGGACCACCACGTTGGCCAGGTTTGCTTTGCCCACCTTTTCGGCGGCCAGTTCCTGGGCAGGTATTTTCAGGACCCGCACGTCGTCCCTGGTAACATCATTTTTTACAATGGAGCTGTTGACCACCAGCAGACCTCCCGGAATCAAGGCAGGGAGAAACTTTTCCAGGGAGGGGCCGTTCATGGCTACCACCAGGCTGGGTTTATTGACCACCGGGCAGTTGATTTCTTCGTCGGAGACGATTACCGAGCAGTTGGCGGTGCCGCCCCGCATCTCCGGACCGTAGGAAGGGATCCAACTGACTTCTTTATTAGTAAGCATACCGGCATAGGCCAGAATTTTACCCATAAACATAACACCCTGGCCGCCAAAACCCGAAATGATCATTTTTTCAGTCATTGCCATTTCTCCTTTACTGGGCAGCAGCATCTTTCAGCACGCCCAGGGTGTAATTTTTCATCATGTTTTCCCGCAGCCACTCCAGCGCCTTCACCGGGGACATCCCCCAGTTGGTGGGACAGGTGGAGAGAACACTGACAAAGGTGAAACCGCGGCCGGCCAACTGATACTCAAAGGCCTGGCGTATGGCTTTTTTGGCCTGCAGGACATTTTTGGGACTGTCCACCGAAACCGAAGCCACGTAGGCAGCTCCCTGGATCTGGGCAATGATTTTGGGCATGTCCAGCGGGTAACCGGCCACACTGGGTTCACGGCCGAAGGGTGAAGTGGAGGTCTTCTGGCCGGGCAGGGTGGTGGGAGCCATCTGGCCGCCGGTCATACCGTAAATGGCGTTATTGACAAAGATGGTGGTGATATTTTCACCCCTGGCGGCGGCATGCATCACTTCCGCAATGCCAATGGAAGCCAGGTCACCGTCCCCTTGATAGGTAAAGACAAATCTGTCCGGCAGGGCCCTTTTGATGCCGGTGGCCACCGCCGGAGCCCGGCCGTGGGCGGCGCCCTGCATGTCGATATTAAAATACTGCTGGCAGAAACCGGCGCAGCCCACAGGTGTTACGCCAATGGCTTTGCCCAGCAAATTCAGTTCTTCCAGATTTTCTGCAACCAACCGGTGAATGATGCCGTGGGTGCAGCCAGGGCAGTAGTGAAAAGGTGCATCGGTCAGCGCACCGGTACGCTTAAATACTTCTTTCAATGCTAACACACCTCCTTAAACGGCGGCCGCTGCGGCCGGAAAGACTTCTTTAAAACGCTCCAGCACTTCTTCCGGTGCGGGAACCATACCGCCCTGACGGTTGCATAAATGCACCGGAGCGCTGCAATTTGTGGCCAGGCGCACATCCTCAATCATCTGGCCGGCGCTCAGTTCCACCGACAGGTAACCCTTGATTTGGCCCTGCAGGGACTTGAAGCCGTCCACCGGGAAGGGCCACAGGGTGATGGGACGCAGCAGGCCCACCTTGATGCCTTCCTTGCGGGCCATCTGGACGGCGGCTTTGGCAATACGGGCGGTGGTGCCGTAAGCCACCATTAAATATGCCGCATCGTCGGTCATATACTGTTCCCAGCGCTGCTCGGCGGCGGCAATGGACCTGTACTTGGCTTCCCAGCGCAGGCAGTTGGCCTCGCCGATCTCGTTTTGCAGGGAGTAGCTGGTGATGGTATTGCGGGGACGACCCTCCGCACCGGTGGTGGCCCAGTCCTTGGCAGGCAGCTGCCGGGTTTCCCGCTCCTGAAAGACCACCGGTTCCATCATTTGACCCAGAATACCGTCCGCCATAATCATCACCGGGTTGCGGTAGAGGTCTGCCAGGTCAAAGGCGTCCTGGGTAAGGTTCACCAGTTCCTGCACGGTGCTGGGTGCCAGCACGATCAAGCGGTAATCGCCGTGGCCGCCACCCTTGGTGGCCTGGAAATAGTCCGCCTGGGAGGGACCAAGGCCGCCCAGGCCCGGGCCGGCACGCACGATGTTGACAACCACCACGGGCAGTTCATTGGCCGCGATATAGGAAAGTCCTTCCTGCATCAGGCTGATGCCGGGGCTGGAGGAGGCGGTCATCACCCTGACACCGGCCCCCGCAGCGCCAAAGCACATGTTGATGGCGCTCACTTCACTTTCGGCCTGGACAAAGGTGCCGTTCACCGCCGGCAGGTGCTTGGCCATGTACTCAATAATCTCGGTGGAAGGGGTAATGGGATAACCGAAAAACAACCGGCAGCCGGCCCTGACGGCTGCCTCGGCAATAGCTTCGTTTCCTTTGAGTAAATATTTTTTCAAAGCAACCACTCGCTTTCTAGTTTATTAACAAATTCAAGTCGAATTCAAGTTGAATTGTTAATTTCCGGAGGCCTGGCGCCATATCCGAATGGCCACATCGGGGCACATCAGGGCGCACATGGCACAACCGGTGCAATTGTCCGGGTCTGCCTGCCGGGCATAATAGTAGCCTTTGGGGTTGGGCTCTTTGGAAAGGTTTAACACTTTTTGGGGGCACACTTCTACACAGATGCTGCAGCCTTTGCAGCGCAGCTTGTCAACTTCAACGGTTCCCTTAGCCATGCTTGTCTACCTCCTGTTAAGTCTGCGCCCACTGCAGGCGCATCATGATATCTATGGGGAAAACCTGCCGGTGGGGAAAATGTTCTTTCACTTGTTCGTACAGGGATCGTTCCACCACGATAAAATCGATGGGCAAGCCGGTCTGTAAAGACACCTGTTCCAGTATTTTCTGACCCTGTTGTACCAGTTCCAGGTCGGTTTCCCAGGCCAGATTTGTGTTGCTGACCAGAGCGGTCACGGACAGGCCGCCGGCGGCCTCGATACTGTGCATAACAGTAATAATTCCTGCCGGAGAAGCGGTATCGGGCCGGTTGGTGTTGACCACCATCAACATGCGGTAGCCGGTATTTTTGATTAAATCAGCAAACCGGCCCAGGGCGGTGGCCCCGGTATTGTCGCCACCCACATCGATTACCACGTGGTAATCCTTATTAGCGATGAAGCCCGCGACCTCCGGCGGCATGGCGGGAACCTCCGACATCACGTACTCCGCCGGTGGCAGGACCACATGGACCCCCTGGCTTTCCAGCAGATCAGCCTTTTCCCGACTGCGAAAATAAGGGTTGATGATATCCAGATCCACCAACGCCACCTGTTGGCCCTGCCGGGCCAGGTCTAGGGCATAATTTATGGATAATTCTGTTTTACCGCTGCCGTAGTTGCCGACAAAAACGGTTACCCGGTTATTTGTTCCCATCGAAAGTTTTGGTCCTTTCTGTTCATGCCGTGTCCTGCCAGGCAGGCTAGGGCCAGAGACATCAGTTTGCCCTGGGGTGTGTCCGCCCGGGAGGGCAGTACCACCGGAGCCGCAGCGCCCAAAACAAGTCCCGCCATCACGCCGCCGGCAAAGTACAAGATGGACTTACCCAGAATATTGCCTGCTTCAATATTGGGCACCAGCAGGATATCCGCCTGACCCGCCACCGGGCTTTTGATTCCCTTATGTTCGGCAGCATCCTTGTTAATGGCGATATCCAGGGCCAGGGGGCCGTCCACCAGGGCGCCGGTGATTTCTCCTTTTTTGGCCATCTGGGCCAACTGCTGGGCCTCCAGGGTCACCGGCATTTTGGGGCTCACCTGCTCATTGGCAGACAGTACGGCAACTTTCGGCAGGGTAATGCCCAGGGAATGGGCAAAGTCAATGGCATTCTGGCAAATTTGTTTCTTCATTTCAATATCGGGAGCAATATTGAGGCCTCCGTCGGTTAAAAAGATGAGGCGGTCGTAGCCTGGTACTTCGTAAACAGCGATGTGACTGAGAATTTTACCTGTGCGCAGGCCCCATTCCCCGTTCAGCACCGCCTTCAGGAAGGTGCTGCTGTTTACCAGGCCCTTCATAAGCACCTGGCAGTTGCCGCCCATTACCAGCTTGATAGCCAGTTCGGGGGCTGCCAGTGCATCGGCCTCGAAAATTTCCACTCCGTTCAGATCAAAGTCAACATCCCAGGCCACCCGCTCGATTTCGCTGCGGGAGCCCACCAGAACAGGTTCCACAAAGCCCTCCTGCATCGCTTTTTTAAGGGCCAGCAGAACCTTTTCGTCCTGGGCATTGGCCACACTGACCCGCACCTTGGGCAGCCCTTTTACCACTTCTAAAACCTGAGCAAAGTTCTTAAACTGCATAATGAACACTCCTCGCGTCAAAATTGAGTGTTTTGTAGCCATCTTGTACCTTCTGTATTCTCTCCGTATTCGGCATCGGGTTACTTTAACGATATATAAGCGCTTGCTCCTCTTGTCTTAATACCCTGAGCGCCCCCAGGGCCAGGGATTCCATTTCTTCTTCACCGGGAATCAGTGCCACCGGTGCAATGAAGGAAACACGCCGGGTAATTTCCCCGGTTATAAAGGCGGAATGTGCCAGGCCGCCTGTTAAGACAATGCGGTCCACTTCCCCACACAGCACTGTGGACATGGCCCCAATTTCTTTGGCCACCTGATAGCACATGGCTTCCAGCACAAGCCTTGCCTGTTCATCTCCCTCGTTCATTCTTCTTTCCGCTTCCCTGGCATCCTTGGTACCCAGGTAAGCATACATACCACCTTCCTTAAGGATGCCGGTGAGCATTTCCTTTTCAGTATACTTGCCGGAATAACACAGTTTCACCAACTGGGCCGACGGCAGCGTACCGCAGCGTTCCGGTGAGAAGGGGCCTTCATTGTTGGCGTTATTGACATCAATCATTTTTCCCCTGCGGTGAGGAGCCACCGAAATGCCGCCTCCAAGGTGGGCAATTACCAGGTTGACTTCCTGATAGGTCTTACCCAAGTCCCGGGCCACCTTGCGGGCCACCGCTTTCATATTTAAGGCGTGGGACAGGCTGATCCTCGGCAGTTCCGGGTGACCGGACAGGCGGGCCACCGGTTCCATTTCGTCCACCGCCACCGGGTCTACAATATAGGCCGGAATATTGACCCTTTGGGCCAGGTGATAGGCGATGATGGCGCCCAGGTTGGAAGCATGTTCCCCGCCGGGGGCATTATGAGATTCCTGCACCAGGTATTCATCCACCAGATAGGTACCGCCGGACAGGGGCTTCAGTAAGCCTCCCCGGCCCACAATAGCGCTGAATTGTTCCAGCTGGCAGCCCTTTTCCTGCAGGGTATTTAAAATGGTATCCATACGGTAACTGTACTGGTCGCCGATTTTGGCAAAGGCTCGGATGTCTTGATCGGGGTGGTTGATAACCTCCTTCCAGAGGCAGGTCTCATCTTGAAATACTGCGATCTTTGTGGAAGTTGAACCAGGGTTAATGGCCAGAATTTGCATTGTAGATCACTCCGTTTATGGCTTACTCTAAACCGGGGTAGGGGATGATTTTTTTACCTAGTTTATTATACCAGGGATTTACGACAAAAACCGATTTGATTTTTATTCCTGAATTTCAATATTCCGCTGCGTTTTTATCAATCGCCCTAGGAGCAATCCTCGCCTTTACTAAAAGAAAAAGTACGGTATCAAATGCAGTTAATGGCATAACAAAACCAGCATCAATATTAAGACCCCCGGCCCTGGCATCCCACATGTGATCGGAATTTTTTATTTCGATAAGGCAAATGGATCAAATCTCTAATCAAGCTATGTCCGCTACTCAAAATGTAGCCGCCGCCATTGAAGAGACAAACGCAACAGTACAACAGTTTGGAAGCTCTGCACAATCATTGGCCTCTCTTGCTGGTGATTTGCAGGTAGCTATTGAAAAGTTTAAATTATAATTAATCGAGTAGGAGGGGGTGTCTAACTACCGTCCTCTCACACCTATTTAGGGTCTGCTGAACGAATCCTTATTTTATCCAAGAGAACATAATGCAGCCTCAGAAAAAGCCAGATTAGACCGAAACAGGTGTCATAGAAATATTGGAGCCAGACTGTCCGAGGCAGCAAGAAAGACCAAAGGCCCCGTAGACTAGGCAGTGCATGTTCCTTTGTCCAATAACGGGCGTTTATTACAAAGTGACCTTTTTTCACCTCTTGTGTGATATAGGTCACTTTTTTTATATGGGCTTCACTGTACAATACAAGTATGGCAAAGACAACTATTACAGCTATAATGTCGTATTGCAGGAAGTTAATAGAAATGCAAGAAAATTCATTCTTTTTTAAACGGGAGTGTACGCCAAACCTAAGAATACAAACACTGATTCTCAATTCAAGTCACTTTTGGCCAGTGGTTTTATGCCAGAGGTACATAAACCGATTATTTAGTTAAAAATCTAAAGGAGGTCATGATGAATGTTTTGTAACCAGTGTGAACAAACAGCAAAAGGAACCGGTTGTACAGTGGTAGGTGTGTGCGGTAAGAAGCCCGAAGTGGCAGCTTTGCAGGATTTGTTGCTGCACGCCTTGAAGGGGCTGTCCCTCTATGCCAGTGAAGGTCGTAAAGTGGGTGTGGCGGACCCGGAAATCGACCGCTTTACTGTAGGCGCCATGTTTACCACCCTGACCAACGTAAACTTCGACGCCGCCCGGTTTGTTTCCCTCATTAACCAGTGCGTACAATACAGGGAAGCATTAAAAGACAAGGTGGCAGCAGCCGGCGGCAATGTTTCTTTCTCTGACCCCTCTGCCGGCTTCCAACCGGCTGCGGACCTGGCAGGCCTGATTAAGCAGGGTGAGGAAGTGGGGATGGTGAACGACCATACCGCCGATGCCGATATCCAATCCCTGCAGCAGATTTTGGTTTACGGCCTTAAAGGGATCTCTGCCTATGCCGACCATGCCGCCATCCTTGGCCAGGAAGACGACAAGGTCTATGGCTTTATTTACGAGGGAATGGCAGCCCTGACCAATAAAGACCTTGGTCTGAATGACTGGGTCGCTCTTGTTCTCAAGTGCGGTGAAGTAAACCTCCGCGTAATGGAATTGCTGGATGCCGCCAATACCGGTAAGTTCGGCCACCCGGTCCCCACCGAGGTTCCCCTGGGTCATAAGGCCGGCAAATGCATCCTGGTATCCGGTCACGACCTGCAAGACCTGGCAGATTTACTGGAACAAACCGAGGGCAAGGGTATTTACGTTTACACCCACGGTGAAATGCTGCCGGCCCACGGTTATCCCGAACTGAAAAAGTACAAACATTTCTACGGACATTACGGTACAGCCTGGCAAAACCAGAAGAAAGAATTTGCCGCTTTCCCCGGCGCCATTCTCATGACCACCAACTGCATTCAGGATCCCCAGGCCTATATGGACAACATCTTTACCACCGGACGGGTTGGTTGGCCCGGCGTGCAGCATGTTCAGAACGGAGATTTTGGCCCCGTAATCGAAAGGGCCCTGGCCATGCCCGGATTTGAGGCTGACGAAGACAAGGGCAGCGTCATAGTGGGATTTGCCCGTAACACTGTTATGAGTGTGGCCGATAAGGTGATAGAAGGCGTTAAGAACGGCGACATCAAGCACTTCTTCCTGGTGGCAGGCTGCGACGGCGCAAAAACCGGCCGTAACTACTACACTGAGTTTGTGGAGAAGGCCCCCGGGGATACCGTTATCTTAACCCTGGCCTGCGGTAAGTTCCGTTTCTTTGACAAGAAACTGGGTGATATCGGCGGCATCCCGCGGTTGCTGGACATCGGCCAGTGCAACGACGCTTACTCCGCCATCCAGATTGCCGTAGCCCTGGCCAATGCCTTCCAATGCGGTGTCAATGATCTGCCACTCTCCATGGTGCTGTCCTGGTACGAGCAAAAGGCGGTGGCCATCCTGCTTACCCTGCTGCACCTGGGAATTAAAAACATCCGCCTAGGTCCCAGCCTGCCCGCCTTTGTATCGCCCAATGTGCTGGAGGTGCTGGTGAAAACCTTTGATATTAAACCCATTACCACCCCCGATGAAGACCTGGCTGCCATCTTAAACAAATAGGAATCCCAAAGGGAGGAGATCGGTTAATGCCGCTCTCCTCCTTCATCTTTTAAACTGGCATTACATACCCAATAGACTCGGCTTTTTATAACAACCTTTCTTTTTTCTATTTATCCAAGCTAATGGAGATTAAAATTTTTTTGTAATAAGTACTAAAAAATTTTAATAAACAAAGAGGTGATTTTTGTTTGATGTCGAAAAGTATAATCCAGACCGGGTTACCGCCTGTTGTTCCATTGTTGAGACAATAAATTTATATCTGGGAGGGTTTTACTTTGGACAAGACGATCATTTGTACCGAAAAGGCTCCTGCAGCCATCGGGCCTTACTCACAGGCTGTAAAGGTCGGCAATTTCATGTTTATTTCAGGGCAAATTCCCATTGATCCCGCCACCGGCAATGTGGTGGAAGGAGATATTCAGGAACAGACCCGGCAGTGCATTAAAAACCTGCAGGCCATTTGCGAAGCCGCCGGGGCAAGCCTGAGAGATATTGTTAAAACTTCTGTTTTCATCAAAGACATGAACCAGTTTGCCAGGGTCAATGAAGTCTATGCGCAATTTTTCAACGCGGAACCACCGGCCCGGGCCTGTGTGGAAGTATCTTGCTTACCGAAAAATGTTCTGGTTGAAATCGAAGCAATTGTATTCGTTAAATAATCTCTGTTTCGGTAGCCAGCCACCAAATAAACGGAAGATCACATAAAGGGACTCTTCACAGGAGTCCTTATTTTTTTAAGTGATGTTTAGCAGGGGAAGAGAAGGGATAATCTGAAAAATTGTCGAACAACACCATAAAAGAAACAATGCGAGGTTGTTCTATGGCCAAAATAACCTTTGATGAAAACAATGCCGTATTTGCTTTAGACATAGGAACCAGGACGGTCATCGGCACCGTGGTCTCCACCGCCGGAGGACATATGAAAGTTTTGGCCCAGGCCATGGTGGAACATCAAAGCAGGGCCATGCTGGACGGGCAGATCCACGATATTCCCCGGGTGGCTGAGGCGGTACAAAGGGTAAAGGCGGAGTTGGAGAAAAAGCTTAAAACACCCCTGAAAAAAGTGGCCATCGCTGCAGCGGGCCGTTCACTGAAAACCCGCCGGTGCCGGGTGGACCAGGAACTGATTGAAGATTTGGAAATCGATCCTATGATGATTCACACCCTGGAACTGCTGGGTGTGCAAAGGGCCCAGGAACTTCTGGAACAGGAAACCCGGCAGGGGGAAGAAAAGGAAAAATTCTTTTGTGTCGGCCACAGTGTAGTGGGGTATTATTTAAATGATTATCCCATCGCCAACCTGGAAGGCCACCGGGGTAAAAAAATCGGTGCCGAAGTGCTGGCTACCTTTTTGCCGGCATCGGTGGTTAACAGCCTGCATGCCGTACTGGCCAGGGTTGGCCTGGAACCCCTTTACTTAACCCTTGAGCCCATTGCTGCCAGTGAAGTCATTATCCCTGAACAATTACGGTTACTGAACCTGGCACTGGTGGATGTGGGGGCAGGAACCTCCGACATTGCCATTTCCCGGGACGGTACCATCACTGCCTACGGCATGGTACCTACAGCGGGTGATGAAATCACTGAGTTGATTGTGGAAGCCCTGATGGTGGACTTTATGACGGCCGAGCAAATTAAACGCAGTCTTTGCCGGGGCCGGGACATCCGGTATCAGGATGTCCTGGGAATGGAAGTTACTGTTACCTGTGAAGAAATCATGCAGATCATTGAGCCCGCCGTGGAAAACCTGGCCAATGAAATTGTTCGGCACATCCTGGAATTGAACGGTCAAGTGCCGCCCAAGTCTGTTATGTGTGTGGGTGGAGGTTCCCAAGTGCCCTCCCTGGTGGACAGAATCGCACAAAAGCTGGGGCTGCTGCAACAGCGAGTGGTCATCCGCAACCGGTCCAACATCAACAATCTGGCGGATGCCAGGAAAAAGGACCTGGCAGGTCCCGAGGGAGTAACGGTGGTGGGAATTGCTGCTGTGGCTGCCAAAAAGCGGGGGCAAAATTTTATTACGGTAACGGTGAACGGGCAGCCCTTTACTTTGTTTAACACCCAGCAGCTCACTGTGCTGCAGGCCCTCGGCCTGCTGGATTTTAATCCCAGAGAATTATTGGGGCGCAACGGTAAAGACCTGCATTTTACTTTAAACGGAAAACCCAAAACTGTCTATGGCGAACTGGCCAAACCGGCGGTGATCACCGTAAACGGTCGCCCTGCCAATTTAAAGACCGTGATTCAAGACGGTGACATTATCCGGGTGGAAAAAGCCGTCAACGGCAAAGATGCCGTTGCCAAAGTAGGGGACTTCCTGGAGAATGTTACGATGAATTCCCACCCCCTTTGTCTCCTCAACGGTAAACCGGCGGACTTGGAACAGCCTGTCTCGTCGGGGGATGTGCTGGAGATAATTATTTCCCCGTCGGAGGACAACCGTCCTGAAGCAATCTCCCCGGAGGATGATTCAGCAAAGGGAGACCTACCGGGAACACCGCTGTCAGGGACATCCGCAGCCAATCCTTCCCCGGGGCCCGGTCCGGCAGTGCAGGCCATTGCAGTGATTGTGAACGGCCAATCCATTATAATGGAAGGGAAAAATGAATATATTTTAATCGATATCTTTAACTACTATGATCTTGATATAACCCAATCGAAGGGTATGGTTAGCATTAAGAGAAACGGCCATGATGCAGAGTATACGGAAGTTCTGCAGGACGGCGATGTCATTGAGATTTCCTGGTAAGTACATTTAATAATTTAATATATAGAAGGATTGGAGAACCCCTTGCAAACAACACAGGCTTATCCCGCCCTTGCGGCCATGATGCCGGAAAGTCCTGTTCAAAGGGCCATTAGACAGAAAGGTATGAGAAGAACGTATGCCGGCCAAAATCCTCATAGATGCGGACGCCTGTCCCAAAACAGTGTTATCCATTGCCACCAGGATTTGTGACGAGTTCTTACTGGAACTGTGGACGGTTGCCAGCTTTGAACACAATATTTCTTCGCAGCGTCATATTGTCGTGGGCAACGCCGCGCAGGAAGCGGACATTCAGATTATGAATCTGACCCGGCGGGGCGATATTGTTATTACACAGGATTGGGGCTTGGCCGCCATCATACTCTCCAAAGGGGCGGGGGCCATCTCCCCCTGGGGCAAGATCTTCCGGGAGAGTACCATCGATTTTATGCTGGAAGAAAGAGAAATGAAAGCCAGGCACCGCAGGGCCGGCGGACGAACCAGGGGTCCCCGCAAGCGTACCATAGAGGACGACCTTCGCTTTGAGGCCCAGTTAAGAAAACTTATTGAAGAAATGAACAACAAACCGGGCGGCTGTCCTTAGCAATATTTACATCTATTTACATTTTTTGAAACTGGTTTTTTATGTTCCGGCATGCTAACATAATTCTGAAAATAGCAAAGATTAAGGCAACCAAGAAATAATTATAATAGTTAATTATTTCGCAAAAAAATTTTTAGCCTAAATACGAAACTCAGAAGGGAATTCAGAAATTTTTGTCGAACTATTGTCTCGCAATGTCGAATTTTTTAATGATTGCGCCGGTCTGACCACCATACCGCGAAGGTGGGGGGTGAGAGTTGATGGCATCAAATAATTTAGTAAATGATACCCAAATATAAATATACAACAATGGAGGGATCTTAAATGTCCAAGGCACAAGCAATTGAAGCACTAATCAAGGCAATCGGCAAAGAGAACGTTATTACCGAGCATGAGGAATTGGTTTGTTATTCCTTTGATGCTACCGCGGATATGCCCAGTCAGTTGCCTGATGTTGTGGTAACACCCCGGAGCACCGATGATGTGGTAGAAATTATGAAGGTGGCAAATCAGTATAAGATGCCTGTATATCCCAGGGGTTCCGGCACCAACCTGTGTGGAGACACCATCCCTTTGAAGGGCGGCATTGTCTTAAGAACCCAAAAAATGAACAAAATTATTGAGATAGACGCAGATAACCTGGTGGCTGTGGTACAGCCCGGTGTTGTCATTAACGATTTAAATACTGCCGTGGCTCCCTTTGGTTTGATTTACCCACCGGACCCTGGTACCGTTGCCACCGCAACCATGGGCGGCAGTGTTTCCGAATGCTCCGGCGGTCTGAGAGGCCTTAAATACGGTGTAACCAAACACTACGTCATGGGTCTGGAAGTGGTGATGGTTGATGGTACCGTGGCCAGCTTTGGCGGCAAAACCGTTAAAAATGTTACCGCCTATGACATGGTTAAGCTGTTCACCGGCGCAGAAGGTACCCTAGGCATCATTACTGAAATCACTGTTAAACTGATCCCCGCTCCGGAAGCCAAAAAGTCCATGCTGGCTGTTTTCAACAAACTGGAAGATGCCGGCAATACCGTTACTGAGATCGTTCGCAGCAAGGTGATTCCCGCCACCATGGAAATCATGGACCAGGTAACCATCCGTACCGTAGAAAATTTTGCCAAAGTGGGCCTGCCCACCGATGCGGAAGCAGTATTGCTGATTGAAGTAGACGGCATCCCCGAAGTGGTAGAGCGTGAAGCGGCCACTGTGGTTAAGGTGGTGGAAAAGAATAACGGTAATATTAAAGTGGCCAAGGATGATAAAGAGCGTGACGGCCTGTGGGCTGCCCGCCGTGCCGCACTGCCTGCCCTGGCCCAGATGAAACCCACTACCGTTCTGGAAGACGCCACGGTTCCCCGCAGCAGGCTGACCGATATGCTGGTGGCCCTGCAGAACATTGCCAAGAAATATGATTTAATGATTGGTACCTTCGGTCACGCCGGAGACGGTAACCTGCACCCCACCATCCTGACGGATGAACGCAACACCGAAGAAATGAAGAGGGTACACCAGGCAGTGGATGAAATCTTTAAGACTGCTCTGGAACTGGGCGGCACCATTAGTGGCGAGCATGGTATCGGTATGGCCAAGGCCAAGTACCTGCCCATGGAGTTTGGTGAGCAGGGTGTTGAAATTATGCGTAAAATAAAGAGGGCACTGGATCCCGAAAACTTACTGAACCCCGGAAAAATGATGGGCTAAAGGAGGGCAGTTTTCATGGCTGTTTACGATAACATTAAGGGAATTGAAGAAGAAATTATCAAATGTATGAAATGCGGTAACTGCCAGGCTGTATGCCCCGTTTATAAAGAGACCCTTTCAGAGTCCGGGGTCGCCAGGGGTAAAATCCAGCTGGCCGCGAAAATTCTAAAAGGGGAAGCCAAATACACCCCGGAACTTTATAAAAAGTTTGACCTTTGCCTGCAGTGCCAGGCCTGTAGCGCCAACTGTCCCTGCGGTGTGAAGGCCCATAAGATTATTATGGCAGCGAGGGCAGAGTTAGCCAGACAAAATATGCTGCCCTTTGCGAAAAAAGCAGCTTTTAATATCCTGAAGAAACCTGGTTTGTTTGATTTTGGTCTCCGTTTGGGGAGTACCTTCCAGGGCCTGGCATTCCGGAAAAATGCCTCCGGCATGAGCCCCCGTTTCCCCATCGGTTTGGAAATGCGCCGGGTTGTGCCTGCTCTGGCGGACAAACCCCTGCGTTCCGAACTGCCGGAGGTAAACAAGGCGCCGAACTCCCGTAAGAAAGTAGCTTTCTTTACCGGTTGTGTAACCAACTATATTTATACCTCCGTCGGCAAAGCCGTGGTGGATGTACTGAACCATAACGGTGTAGATGTCATTATTCCGAAGGAACAGCACTGCTGCGGCGCCCCGGCCATCATTAACGGGGATATTGAAACCGGTAAAGCAATGGCCAAATCTCACGTAGATATTTTCAGCAAATATGATGTTGATGCCATTATTACCGTATGCGGCACCTGTGGCGGCACCTTTGAACAAAAATATGTGGAACTGCTGGCTGACGACCCGGTCTATGAGGCGAAGGCCAGGGCGGTAGCCCGGAAGATCCGCGATATTTCCGAATATCTGGTGGATGACCTGAAGGTAAATTTCGCCAAGCTGGGCAGTGTTCCCATCTCCTTCACCTACCACGAACCCTGCCACATCGGCAGGGGCATGGGCTTAACCCGCCAGCCCCTGGAAATGCTTACCAAGATTCCGGGCATTACCTACAAGCCCATGAAACAGCCCAACCGCTGCTGTGGTGGCGCCGGTTCATTTAGTTTAACTAACTATGACGTATCTTACCAAATCCTTAAGAAAAAAATGGCTGATATCCAGGGCACCAATACCAACGTGGTGGTAACCGGCTGCGGTTCCTGCCGGATGCAGTTGGAAGACGGGCTGGCCCAGGAAAAAATGCCGCACAAGGTTATGCACGTGATTGAAGTGGTACAAATGGCATATCAAAATGCCAAAGAAAAGCCTGCGGCTACTGCTAATAAAGAACAGACCAAAGCTTCCCAAAAGAGCGGAAAGACCAAAAAAGCCAGTTAAAAAGATCAATACAGTACGGCACCCGGGGTCTTGCCGCGGGTGCCTTGTAAACTGTTAACAACGTATCGGGCAGATATTGGTCCTTCTGACTATACATAATAACTTGAAATTTAGTACCCGGCCTTATGTTATTTCATTATTATCCGCCCGGATGGGCATATTTGTTCTGGCCTGAGACTGGCAGACGTGTTTTTCGCTAACTTTATTTTACTATTTCTTTGCAATATGTATATTATATTAGCAGAATAGTTCGAAATTATTGATTTAACTAAACCTTTTGTCTATACTATATGTGAACGAGTAAATAATACCGAAAGAATGTGAGTTTTCTATGGCTTCTGGTCATACCACAAGATCATCATATCAATTGGCCATTAATACATTAGCTGATTATATGATTGCATATTATATAAAGTGTTTTTGCATAAAAAATACTCAGGAGGTGCAAAATTTTGAACATTGTTGTGCTCATCAAACAAGTTCCCGGCACAGACAACGTCAAAATGGATCCCGAGACCGGTGTCATGATTCGCAGCGGCAAAGACACCATCATTAATCCCCTGGATGAAAATGCACTGGCAGAAGCGGTCCGCATCAAAAATTCCAGGGATGATGTGAAGCTTACGGCAATCAGTATGGGTCCCGAATCCGCTATGAAAGCGCTGAAAGAAGCCGTGGCCATGGGCGCCGATGCGGGGATCTTGCTTTCCGGCAGGGTGTTTGCGGGCTCAGATACCATTGCCACCGGGCGAGCGCTGTCCGCCGCCATTAAAAAGTTAGGACAGGTGGATTTGATCATTTGCGGCGAGCGTGCCACGGACGGCGAAACAGGGCAGACCGGCGCCATGATTGCCGAGTTCCTGGACATCCCCGTACAGACCTATGTATCAGCTCTGGAAGTTAAAGATAACAGTGTCATTGTAAAACGTACTGTTGAAGGCGGGTTTGAATATGTAGAGGTACCCTTCCCGGTTTTGGTAACGGTAAACAAAGACATCAATGAACCGGGATTTCCGACCCTTGACGGTAAACTAAAGGCCAAGCAGGTGGAGATTCCTGTCTGGGGAAATGAAGAACTGGGTTTGGATAAAAGCGTATTAGGTTTAGGCGGTTCCCCTACCAGAGTGGTGAAAGTATTCAGCCCGAAACTTTCCCGGGACACCATTATGAGAAAAGCGGACGGCACTACCGGACCGGTGGATGAACTAATTCAGTTCCTGACCGGTAAAGAAGTTTTATAGGAAGGGGGAATTCCAGGTGCCAACGATGGACCTGTCCAACTATAAAGGAGTTTTTGTCATCGGTGAACAAAGGGATGGCAAAATACATTCAGTGACCTATGAATTACTTACCAGGGGACGTGCCCTGGCCGATGACCTGGGCTGCCAGTTGAGTTGTGTGTTACTGGGCGATGAAATTGAAAATGTACAGGAAGTCATTTACCGGGGAGCGGATAAAGTCTTCCATATTAAGAGCCCTGCTCTTAAGAATTTTCTTCCCCGCCCTTACCGAAACGCCATTTGCCGGTTAGTTGAAGAAGAAAAACCCGAGATCATTGTTGCGGCAGCCACCACCACAGGACGCACCATTATGCCCCTGGTGGCAGCCCGGCTGAATACCGGTTTAACGGCTGACTGCACCGAGCTAACCATTGACCCGGAGACCAGGATCCTGTTGCAGACCCGTCCGGCCATTGGCGGCAACATTATGGCTACCATTAAGACACCCAACCACCGTCCCCAAATGGCCACAGTACGTCCCAAATCGGCCAAGCCGGCTCCGGCGGACCCCACCCGTACAGGTGAAATCATTGTGAAGGAATACGATGGGGCAGTCTTTATGACCCCTGAAAAGTTCCTCCGGTTCGTCAAGGATACCACCCAACAGGTCAATATTGAAGATGCTGATATTATCGTAGCCGGCGGCAAAGGGATGAAAAGCGCCGAAGGGTTTAGACTGGTTGAAGAACTGGCCGAAGTACTGGGGGCCGGTGTGGGAGCCACCCGGGATGCCGTTGAACTGGGATGGACCACCTACCCGCATCAGATCGGGCTTTCCGGCAAAACCGTCTCCCCCAAGCTCTACATTGCCCTGGGATTATCCGGAAAAATTCAGCATATGGCAGGCATGCAGACCTCCGAGGTTATCGTAGCCATCAATAAAGACCCCGAAGCCCAAATTTTTAAAGTGGCGGACTTTGGTATCGTGGGAGATGTATTTGAAGTTGTTCCCATGCTGATTGAAGCTATTAAGAAAATAAAGGCCACTGCATAAGGGGGGAAGAGGAATGCAATATAATAAAGTGAATGATGGAATTATTGAAGAATTAAAAACCATTGTAGGGGCAGCCAATGTTCTCACCGAGCATGAGAAGATGGAGATGTACGCCAGAGACGAAGTATCTGACCAGTTGTGGGAAAAGATGCCCGAAGTGGTGGTAAAACCTGAAAATGCTCTGCAAATAAGTGAGATTGTTAAACTGGCCAACCGCGAGCTGGTGCCCATAACCCCTAGGGGCGGCGGCACCGGTTTGGCTGCGGGCGCTGTGCCAATGATCGGTGGCATCGTTTTATCCCTGGAGAAAATGAACCGGATCCTGGAAGTGGATACGGAAAATTTGTTCATGGTTGTTGAACCGGGAGTCACCACGGGAGAGGTGCAAAAGACTGCACGGGAACATGGGTTGCTTTATGCCGGGGATCCATGTTCTGCCGATAGTTCCTTTATCGGCGGAAACGTGGCAACCAATGCCGGAGGTAACAAAGCGGTTAAGTACGGCGTAACCACCCGTCATATTTACGGACTGGAAATTGTTATGCCCAATGGCGACATTGTAACCTTCGGCGGTAAAAACGTGAAGGACGTAACCGGTTATGATATCGTGCACCTGATAGTCGGTTCCGAGGGTACACTTGGCATCGTAACGAAAATATGGCTCAAATTAATGCCCCTGCCTAAATATGTGGCGGATTTGCTGATTCCCTTTGCTGATATGCAGACCGCAATAAAGGTTGTACCGAAAATCATGACAGCCGGCATTATACCGACTTGCCTGGAATTTATGGACAGCCTGTCTATCAAAGCAGCCGAGATGTACCTGAACAAAAAACTTCCTTACAGTGATGCCGGGGCTTATATTATCTGCGAGGTGGACGGAACATCGGAAACCCAGGTGCAGGACGACTACGAAACAATAGGCAAATTGTGCCAGGAAAACGGCGCTCTGGAAGTATTTGTGGCAGACAACAAGTCAACCCAGGAAAGGATCTGGAAAGCGCGGAAGAGTTATGCAGAAGCCATTCGCATGCTCAGCCCGGTTTATTGTATGGAAGACATTGTTGTGCCGGTGTCTGAAATACCCAAGTGCCTGGAGGCCATTGAGCGCATCTCTAAAAAATATGACTGCAAGATCCCCAGCTGCGGGCATGCCGGTGACGGCAACATTCACGCAACCATTCTCCGGGAAGGGCGTGATGACCACGCCTGGCATGAACTGAAGGACAATGTTTTAAGGGAACTGTATGAAGTTGTCTATCAATTGGGCGGCAACCTGTCAGGGGAGCATGGCATCGGGGCCAAGCGGGCAGAGGCCATGCATAAACATATGACTGAAGCCCAGCTTAATGTTTTGAGATCCATTAAAAAAGCCCTGGACCCCAACAACATTATGAACCCCGGTAAAGTACTGGTTCTTCAATAGTTTTAACGGGTAGGAGTTAAAAAGTATAAGAGTAGATTGTATTAAACAAGTAAGTGAGGCCTTAGCCTTGAAAAATCAAGGTATAAGGCCTTTTTTAGTTTACATCCGAATTAATACCAGTAAATCCCCCTTTTATAGGACTTTCTTATTGGCATACACCTTGCATATCTATTTGGCACAAGCAACTCCAAAAATAATAAGGAAGAAGGACCGTCAATCCAAAGAACCCCACAAGGATTTAACGGTGCGGTTGGTGGAAGAGTGTTACAAACAGGGCTTGGTGGTACTGGCTGCGGGTATTTTCAGCAATGTTCTGAGATTTTTGCCTCCTCTGGTGATTACTGACGGCCAGTTAAATGAAGCCCTGGATATTCTGGAAGAAGCCTTCGAAGCATCCGTCAACTAGAGGTAAAAGTGGAAAGTGAATCGAGAAGTAAGAGGTTAGAAGTGAGAAGGTGAGATTAGGAGGTAACAGCGTGAAGGGGTTTTACGGCAAACTGCTACGCATTGATTTAACAAACCGGCGGTATCAGCTGCCGAGGCCATTAAAGCCACCGGCTATGATGCCATCGTTCTTGAAGGATGTTCCGCTACGCCGGTATACTTGGAGATTTCAGACCGGGGTGTTGCCTTTAAGGAGGCAGCCCATATCTGGGGCCGGGATACCTTCCAGACCGAGGACACCCTGTTAAAGGAAGTGAATGAGCCCGGCGCCCAGGCAGTGGTCATCGGGCCGGCGGGGGAGAAGCAGGTGCGCTTTGCCTGCCTGGGCGGCCTGTGCTGCATTACTGATATGGATGAGATCATCTACCTCAATGACCTGTGTGACCGCCTGGGCATCGACACCATCACCGCCGGCAACCTGGTGGCCCTGGCCATGGATGCAGCGGCCCGGGGTAAAGCAGATCTTTCTGTTTCTTACGGAGATGCCTCCGGAGCCGCCCGGCTGCTGAAAGAAATGGCTCTCCGGGAAGGGGCCGGGGCTGCCTTATCGGATGGTATTGTCCCGGCGGCTGCCAAACTGGGCATGGCGCAGGAGGCTGTCCATGTCAAGGGGATGGAACCTGCTGGTTATGATCCCCGTATTTTAAAGGGTGTTGGACTCGGTTATGCCACTTCGGCCCGGGGCGCCTGCCACATGAGCGCCTGGCCGGTGGCCGAGGAAGCCTACGGGGACCGGGATGCTTTCACTATTGAAAGCAAAGCGGAGTTTGTCATCGGACTGCAGCATTATAATGCCTTAAAATTTTCCCTCATCCTATGCGACTTCTGGGCCCTGTCCTTTGACCGCATGGCGGAACTGCTCAGCTTTGCCACCGGGGAACAGGTGACAGCCTCCCAACTGGAAAAGGCCGGCGAAGCCATTTTCAACATGGCACGACTTTTTAATCTTAGAGAGGGCTTCTCCAAGCAGGAGGATACGCTGCCGCGTCGAATATTTAACGATTGTTTGCCCTCCGGGGTCTCCGAGGGCAAGCGGTTGTCCGAGGAAAAATTTAAAAAAATGCTGTATCAATATTACCAGTTGAGAGATTGGGATAACAACGGCGTTCCCACCGCTGCCAAACTGGCAGAACTGGGGTTGGCCTGAGCCTATGAAAGGAACGGTGAAGGTGGAATTGCGGGGGCCGCTCACCCGTTATGCACCGGACCACCATCAGGGCGGGCCAATTTGGTTTAACCTTTCGGAACATGCCACCGTTGGAAGTATACTTTGCTCATTGGGAATTGCCAGGGAGTATATAAGTATGATGGTTGTAAACGGTAAAAAGGCAGAACCGTCTACCCCGCTGGGGGAGGGAGATCATGTTATTCTCTTTCCTCCGGTGGCCGGCGGGTAAAATTCGGGGGTGTTATATCGAAAAATTAAGATCTGCCTGACAAAGGGGTCAGGCCACGGAAGGAGAATGAACGATGTCAGTAAAAGAGAGCGAATTATTGCCGGGGGGTACGGCTACCGGGGAAGGACTGCAAAGGGGACTTAAGTCAAGGCACCTGCAGCTAATCGCCCTGGGAGGGATTATCGGCAGCGGTTATTTTCTGGGTACCGGTTATGTCATTGACTCGGCGGGTCCGGCGGCCTGTTTGGCTTACCTGCTGGGCGGTTTAATCGTCCTTTGTGTGATGCTCTGCATGGGTGAGCTGGCGGTGGCCATACCCATTTCCAGTTCCTTTGTGACCTACGCCAACGACTTTATCTCGCCAGCCTGGGCCTGCGGTGTCGGCTGGTCCTACTGGCTCACCTGGGTTTTCTATGTGCCGGCGGAAATGATAGCTGCGGGTATTATCATGAACAACTTTTTCCCCGCTGTGGATACCGTGTGGTGGGCCATCGGGTTTGGGTTGATTATTACCGTCATTAATCTGTCCTATGTGGGAACCTTTGGCGAACTGGAATTTTGGCTGGCCATCATCAAGATTCTGGCCATTATCATGTTTGTGGTTTTGGCTGTCCTGATCTTCTTTGGCATTATCGGAGGAGAAGGGTTTAAGGGCACAGCCGTCTTGCTGGGCGACGGCGGGTTCACACCCAAGGGATCCTGGGCCATCCTTTTAACCATGGTCATTATCCTGGTAAATTTCCAGGGTTCGGAAATTATCGGGCTGGCCGCCGGGGAAAGTAAAGAACCGGAAAAGACCATTCCCGTGGCCATTAAGAATGTGACCTGGCGTATCATTGCTCTCTATATCATCCCTTTGTTTTTGTTGGTGTGTATCTTCCCGTGGCGAGAGGCAGGCCTGCAGGAAAGCGCTTTTGCCGCTGCCCTCAATTCCTACGGGTTTCACTGGGCCGGCGGTTTGTTCTCCTTTGTGGTGCTGACGGCGGCCATTTCCTGTTCCAACTCCGGCCTTTACGGCTGCACCAGGGCGGTCTATGCCTTGGCCCGTGAGGGGATGGCGCCAAGATTTTTGGGCAAGCTGAACAAAAAGGGTGTCCCCCAAAACGCCACCCTGCTTTCCATTGCCGGTTGTTGGATCTGCGTACTGGCCTATACCTTTGATACCAGTGAAACCATTTATACCTACCTGCTGGCCCTGTCCGGCTTTGCGGGGGCCATCGCCTGGATTTCCATCTGCTGGTCCCAGCTTAATTTCCGCCGCAAGCTGGAAAGGGAGGGTTTCGACACCAGCAAACTGAAATACCGTACCCCTTTGTTCCCTTACTTAACCCATTTTGCCATCTGGGTGCAGGTGGCCTGCCTGGGAATTATCGCTTTTAACGAAGATCTCCGGATCTCGTTATACATCGGCCTGCCCCTGCTGCTCCTGCCCATTATCTGGTATAAACTCTGGGGTTATAAACTGAAGCCCACAGATGTCAGTCGTGTAAAATACGAGGACGTATTCGTAAAATACTGAAGAATAAGGAATATTAACAGCCGTGGCAGGCCATAGGGGCCGGGCCACGGCTTTGTTTTCAGGTATATTCCCTGAAGAGATCCCTGCAGCCCTGAAAACAGGTACTGTCCCGGCAGAATAACCGTAGAAAGCCGCCAAGTTGTGAGACTGGCGGCTTTTATAGTGGCTGTTCAAAATAAGTTAATAACTCAGGCGCCTGGTACCGGTTGCGCCAGTCTCGAAAATTTTCCATTTGTAAGTTATTTGGCATAAAGAGAATTATTTTATAACTATCTCAAGTTCATTGGATGACAACCTTGATCAGATAGTATTTGTTTAGTTGTCATTCTGACTTAAAAATACTACTATAAGTAGCGTAACTAATCAGTGATCATCATCACACAAAAACAGGAGAAGGGGAATCTTATGAAAACTGCATTAAAAATGTTCGCTGGTCTGGTCCTTGGCGCCTTTGTCTTTATGCTGGCAATGGTTGTACTAGGCACGGGTTCCGCCGAAGCCTACACTTACTATAATTATGGCACATATAACTCTGTGAACTACACAAAATATA
The DNA here is from genome assembly GCF_900129195.1 of Desulforamulus putei DSM 12395. Classification (GTDB taxonomy): domain Bacteria; phylum Bacillota; class Desulfotomaculia; order Desulfotomaculales; family Desulfotomaculaceae; genus Desulfotomaculum; species Desulfotomaculum putei. The sequence goes on along the minus strand of NZ_FQUY01000005.1, from coordinate 12,525 downwards.
CCAATTATTACAATTATTACAAATATTACAAACCGGCGCCAACTCAACCGGCACCGACCCAACCAGCACCACCGACTCAGCCCGCACCCCAACCCGGCACTCCGCCCGCTATCCAACCTTCCAATGTGAGTGTTGCGGACGAGCAGGCCATGCTGGATTTGATTAACAAGGAGCGGGCTGCCGCAGGGTTGCAACCCCTGGCCTATGATGCCAAACTGACTGAACTGGCCCGTTTAAAGGCCCAGGATATGATTACAAACAACTATTTCAGTCATACTTCACCCACCTATGGTTCACCCTTCGATATGATGAAAAACGCCGGCGTAACGTACCGTTATGCAGGGGAGAACCTGGCTGGAGCGCCGGATGTCAATACAGCTCACAAGAATTTAATGAACTCTCCCGGCCACAAAGCCAATATTTTGAAACCTGAATATACCAAAGTCGGTATCGGCGTAGTCAACGGCGGACCCTATGGTAAGATGTTTGTCCAGATGTTTAACGGTTAAAACTTAAATGACACCTGCCTGCACGGGGCGGGTGTCTTGGTTTTTTGGACGCGGAAAAGAAACCCTGGGTCTGTTGTTTTGGGAATGGTTGAATTTCAGGCGTTATGCAACTATTATACAAAACATAAAACCTTCTAAAGAAAAGCTATACCATACGCCGGTTTAGAAGGTACTTACTGTCTTACTCTTTTAAGCCCCTGCAAGTCTGCTTCTTGACGGATTGAACGGGCTGCCAGCAAGTCCAAGATTTCCGAATGGTCTTTCTGAATCACGGAACTTGCTTGAGTTTTGTATCCAGGCGATCAAATTTGATATTTAACAAGTCAACCTTTTCGGCCATATCAATGAATTTATCTTCGTGCTCCTGCCAACCGTCAAAGAGAGCACGGATTCTATCAATAACTTCACTTTCCATGCGAAGTTCTAATTTATCCACTTTTGATTCTAGCTTATCAACTTTAGATTCCAGCGTATTAACTTTAGATTCTAACTTATCCACTTTAGATTCCAAACGGGTTTGGTTTTCCTCTAACCTTCCCTGACCTTCTTCTATTTTTCCGACACGTTTGTTGAGGGTCTTAAGTTCACCAAGGATTTCTTTTAAAATCTCCTCCACTGCTCAACTTCCTTTCAAAAATATTCACAAGTAATTCTATATGATCATTGTCTATTCCTTCATTAAAATCTTTTTCATCTTACCTCTTACTTCTCATGAAGTCGGTGCTGTTTCATTGAGGCTACCAGAGCCAGCACGCCGATAATTTCCTCTCTCAACCGGATGGCGCAACAGATTTCACCGATTTCTCCCAAGTCCCGGGGACCGTAGAGATGGTCACAGGCGGCATCTTCAATAACAAAGGTCTGACCGGTTTTTAATACCCTGGCATAAAGGTACTGGGAATCATGATAACGGGCCTCATCACATCTTTTTATTCAATCATGTAACCAAATCCAGGATGGTTATTCCCTGCGAATAAGGACAAAAAACCCTATCCAACCTGTGGATAGGGTACTTTTTCGTAGCCTCTTAAAACACTGCTTAAAAATTCCCTGGTCCTAGGGTGCCTGGGAGTGGTGAAAATTTGCTCCGGCGTCCCCGTTTCAATGATTTTGCCTTCATCCATAAACACCACCCGGTCTGCCACCTCCCTGGCAAAGCCCATCTCGTGGGTTACGATGATCATGGTCATGCCTTCGGACGCCAGGTTTTTGATGACCGAGAGAACTTCACCGACCAGCTCCGGGTCTAGGGCGCTGGTGGGTTCGTCGAACAGCATGAGCTTCGGTTTCATGGCCAGGGCCCGGGCGATGGCCACCCGTTGCTGCTGGCCCCCGGAGAGCTGACTGGGGAAACTCTCTGCTTTATCAGCCAGGCCAACTTTGGCCAGCAGTTCTTCCGCCAAATGTCTGGCCTCCTCCTTGGACTTGCCCAAAACCGTCACAGGCCCTTCCATGACATTACCCAGGGCCGTCATATGGGGGAACAGGTTAAACCGTTGAAAAACCATACCGATCCGGCTTCTCAACTGACACAGTTCCTTGCCTTTGACCGGCATCACCTTGCCGTTGGCTAACTGCTTAAATCCTACCGGTTGTCCGTCAAAAATAACATTTCCGCTGTCTATGGATTCCAGATGGTTGATGCAGCGAAGAAAGGTGCTCTTGCCGGAACCGCTGGGGCCGATGATAACAACAACTTCCCCTTGCTTGACCTCCAGGCTGACTCCTTTCAGAACCTGCAGTTTACCAAAGCTCTTGCGCACATTTTCCGCCTTTACCACAGGAATCCCTCCTTAATCACCATCCGAAATGGCCAGTCTTCTTTCCAACCGGTCAAATATGGTTGTAAAGACCGTGGTCATCATCAGGTACATCAACCCGGCGGTGACAAAAATTTCCACCGGCCTGAAAGTGGCATTCTGCAGCAGCATGGCTGCCCGCATCAATTCAGTCATGCAAATCACCGACACCAAGGCACTGTCCTTCATCAGGGTGATGAATTCATTGCCCATGGGGGGGAGCAGCCTGCGGTAAGCCTGGGGTAGAATCACCCGGCGCATGGCCTGACTGTACGTCATACCCATGGACAAGGCGGCTTCCATTTGACCCTTGTCAATGGAAAGAATACCGGCCCGGATAATCTCCGCGATATAGGCGCCGCCGCACACCGAAAGGCCGATGACCGCCACGGTAAACTCTTCCAGTACGATACCGGCAAAGGCCAGACCGTAATAAAGAAACATTAGCTGGAGGAGCAGGGGGACCCCCCGGATGACCCAGGTATAAAGCCCCCCCAACCACCTCAGGATCTTGATACCGGAAATTTTGGCCAGGGCGACAAACAAGCCAATTAGTGTCCCAAAGACAATGGCGAAGAAAGTGAGTTTTATAGTCATGACCGCTCCCAACAGTAAATTGGGCAGTATCTGCAAAATAAAGTTTATGTCCAGTGGGCCCAATTGCATGTTGTCACCAACCTTAGCAAATTCTCTGTTTCTTGTGGGTTAATAAATTTATTCAGCCTTTGTTGTGATATCTTTCTGGAACCACTTCATGGAGATCCTGGTTAAGGTGCCGTCTTTTTGCATTTCGGCAATGGCCTTGTCAATGGCTTCTTTCAGCTCCACATCGGTCTTACGGATACCGATGGCCATTGGCTCTTTGGTTAATTGTTCGCCAACCACTTCAAAGACACCGGGACGCTTGCTAAGGTAGTGCCCGGCGGTCATGGCGTCTACCACCACCACGGGGATACGGCCAATCTGCAAATCGTTAAAGGCATCCGGAAAGGTCTTATAGAGTTTGGTTTCCTTGAGGCCCTGCATTTTCTTTAAAGCCTCTTCACCGGAACTGCCGGCCTGGGTACCCACCACTTTGCCCTTGAGGTCTTCTGCAGTATTAAAACCGGTGGTTCCCTTTTTGACAACCATGACCAAACCGTCGTTAATATAAGGGATAGAGAAATTAATGGACTTTTTACGTTCTTCCGTTACAGTCATACCGGAGATGATAACATCAAACCGCTTGGAATCCAGGGCCAGAATAACACCGTCCCACTGGGTGGGTTGCCATTGTATTTTAACGCCCAGGCGCTTGCCCAGTTCTTCCGCCATATCAATGTCAAAGCCGATTAATTCATTGGTTTTTTCATCCCGGTATCCCATGGGGGCAAAGGTGTCATCCAGGCCTGCCACCAGCACACCCTTTTCTTTCACCAGTTCCCAGGTATTTTTCTCAGCTTGCTTGGCCGGTTCCGGTGTTGCTGCCGGTTTTTCTTTTTCTGCGCTGCCGCATCCCACTGCCAACAGGGCGATGGACAGCATGAGAACCACCAGCCATAAATTTTTCTTTTTCACTTCACCATTCTCCTCCCATTATGCATTAATTTAACACTTCTTTGATATTTTAACTAACTAAAGTAAAAACGTCAATATGAAAATATTTTTGTACAAATGTATAAATATACATTCATCAAAGGAAATCCTCATAGTAAAAAATATTGTTCAGTACCCCATTGATTTGTTAATCCCGGAAATTAAGAACCCCGTTTTATGTGACAAAACGGGGGTTAAAAATTTTTTCATCTTATTTCCGTTTTCGAAAATTTTCAATGTTACGGTCTGAGCAAAATATTTCTTACGGCTTCATCAATTTTATCCTTGTCGGTTACCCCTTTGTGCAGTACCGGGCGTTTATCCAGGTTACGCAGCCCCTTTGGAATGGGCCAACCGGTAAAGGCGGATAGGTCATTTAGCAGCTCAAATTCACTTTTGCCGGCAATACCCTCATCCCCTAAAAGGGCTTTGGCCACACTGCCGTTAAATTTAAAGGGGCTGGCGGTAGAAGCAACCACGCTATAGGTGGTGTCTCCGGTGGCCTGACGGTATTTGCCCAATACCCGGACGGCCACGGCGGTATGGGTATCCAGCAGGTATCGGTGTTGCTCCCAGGTTTCTTTGATGGTGTCCAGAGTCTCCCGGTCGTCGGCAAAGTCTGACCAGAAGTGGGCGCGTACTTTCTCCCGGGTGTCTTGATCAACGGTGTAGGCCCCCCTGGTTTTCAGTTCGGTCATCCAGCGGTTGATTTTATCCGCCTGCCGTCCGGTTAATTCGTATAGCAGTCGCTCCAGGTTGCTGGAAATTAAAATGTCCATGGAGGGAGACAGGGTCTTGAAAAACTTCCGGTTGCGATCGTAGTGGCCGGTTTGGATAAAATCCGTCAGCACATTGTTGGCATTGGCGGCACAGATCAGGCGGTTGACGGGTAATCCCATTGCTTTGGCATAAAAACCAGCCAAAATATTGCCGAAATTACCGGTGGGAACCACAAAGTTAATCTTTTCTCCCGCCTGGATCGTTCCCGCCTTGACCAAATCCGCATAGGCGGAGAAATAGTAAACTATTTGAGGAACCAGTCGACCCCAGTTGATGGAGTTGGCGGAGGAGAGGCGGTAGCCCTTTTCCGCTAAAACCAGCGAGAGATCTTTGTCCCCGAAGACCTGCTTGACGCCGCTCTGGGCATCGTCAAAGTTGCCGCGGACACCTATGACATGGACATTTTTTCCCTTCTGGGTGACCATTTGCAATCTTTGTACTTCACTGACCCCTTGTTCAGGGAAGAAAACGATAATGCTGGTGCCGGGCACGTCCGCAAAACCGTCCAGGGCGGCCTTGCCGGTATCACCGGAGGTGGCCACCAGGATGACAATCTCGGAAATCTCCCCGGTCTTCTGCATGGCCCTGACCAGGAACTGAGGTAAAATCTGCAGGGCCATATCCTTAAAGGCACAGGTGGGGCCGTGCCACAGTTCCAGCACGGCAGTATCCGGCGTAAGGGACTTGACCGGGGCCACCCCGGGTGCGTCAAACTTGTCTCCGCCGTAGGCAGCTTCCACACAACGGGTTAATTCTTCTAAGGTAAAGTCGGTGAGGAAAGACTTCAGAATCGATACCGCCCTTTGGGTATAAGAGAGGGAAGTCAGGCTTTGCAGTTGCCCGTCCGTAAAGATCACTTTTTCCAGGGGCACAAACAGGCCGCCATCGGGAGCGATACCCATTTTAATTGCTTCGGAGGAAAAAACGGCAGGGGAATTTCCACGTGTACTTTCATACTTCATAAAAATGGCCTCCTAGTATATTAACATTATGTCCTTATGAATAATTACATTAAACTACAAATTTACCTCTTAGTAAAGATAAACCCCGGCAGAAGATATAACCCGCTGTGCCTCTTTGCACAGCTGTTGAACTTCCGGGGAAAGTTTGGAGATAAATTCATCCACTGTGCAGACGTCATTGCCGTTTTCTTTCCGTCCGGATAAAACCTTAATGAAAAAATTGGCTGTTACTCGCTTATCACCGATTGATGGCCAGCCCAATAGAATGTTAGCAACGATTATTGTTGTCTTATTAGCTAACGAGTTTTGGAGGTAAGTAACAGTTACAGATTAATTAAACAAAAGTAAATAAAAAACAATAATCCATTGACATCGAACAAGCGTTCTAATTAGAATAATGGTAAGTGGTGGTGTCAATGGAAAAGATGCTAACATCTCATCAGGTAGCAAAGCTATTAAACGTATGGCCTCACACGTTGCGCCGCTGGGAAAGAGAAGGGAAATTAAAACCATTGCGCACACCCGGCGGTCACAGGCGTTATAAAGAAATAAATTACCACAAGAAGAACTGGTAGAAGACATGATAGCCATAGTAACCAGTTTTTCAGCCAGACTTTACGGGAAACGCGGCGGCAGAGTGGCAAAAAAGCTGGTGCAGGTCATTGAAAGCGAGGTGGCTGCCGGTGAAAACGACAGTGATGGGAATAATCCTTGAACTCACCGAAACCCAGCAAGCCTACCTCGATAATCTCATGGCCCGTTACTGTGCAGCAGTCAGGTGGAGCTTTAAAAGATTGCTGGAAGGCAGAGGAATCCAGGACATCCGCCAAAGCGTACAGGTTAAGTTTAACCTCAACTCCCGGCAGGCTAACGATGCGGTGTATGATGCCCAAAGCACCATCAAAAGCCAACATGAATTGGTAAAGTTACACTACGCCAATACTCTGGCCAAAGTAGAATTTACCCAAAAGCGCATAGCCAAAGCCAAATCGTCCAGGAAAAAAGCCAACCTGCAAAAACGGCTGGAGAAAGAACAAAGAAAGCTGTCATACTGGCAAAAACACCTGGAAGCCAAGACCTTTCCGGCAGTTGTTTTCGGCGGCAAGAAACTGTTTCTGGAAAGATGTAAAGGCAATATCACCCGGAAAGAGTGGCAGGAAGCAAGAAACAACCGTTACCTGTCCCGGGGAGACAAGACCAAGGGCGGCAACTTGAACACTCGCTTATACGAAGTTGATGGTCAAATCTATCTTGATATAGCAGCGGAACAGGTGCAGACGGAGAAATCTGTCAGATATAACCGGATTACAGCGCCGGTCTACTTGGCCCATAAACCCTCAAAAAAGACGGGTAAGATTAACGGACGGAACTACCGGCAGATGGTAGTGGATTATCTTAAAACAGGCGCTGCCTATCAAGTAGAAATAATCCGTAAGGACGGCAGGTACTATATTCATGTCACCATCGAAGAAGATATTCCGGTTCCCTATCATGCCCACAGTGTTGTTGGGGTAGATAGCAACCCTGACGGCTTAGGGGTGGCTCTGGTGGACTACCTGGGGCAGTACCGTGGCAGTCAGTGGTTAAGACAGGGGGAATGGACTTATGCCAGAAGCAACCGGAGGGATAACCTTATTGGAGAAACGGTAAAGAAAGTAGTAGCTCTGGTAAAGGAAACAGGCAGCGCCCTGGTGATAGAGGACTTAAAGTTTAAACACGACAAGTCCGTAACGGCTAAATTTAACCGTATGAGTCACGGTTTTGTCTGGTCAAAGTTTTTGGCAGATGCAGAACGGAGGGCTTTAAGGGAAGGGGTGCCGGTGTTCAAAGTAAAGCCGGCCTTTACCTCGGTAATAGGAATTCTGAAATACCAGCACCAGTACGGGTTATCAAACCACCAGGCAGCAGCCTTGGTGATAGCCCGGAGGGGTCTGGGTCATGTTTCTGAAAGAGTTCCCAAATTACTGGTAGACAGGTTTATCAAAGCAAAAGAAGGCTTTAGTAAGATAAATAACTGGCAGCAGTGGTCTGCTATCAAGAAAGCAATATTAAAACATCTAAAGAAGAAAGGGGTGAACAGCCTGGTTTCCTGGCATGTTCACCGGAAAGAACTGTTAGGTGTAGGGTAAAACCCTATTCTCATAAGACTTTATTTTATGGCAGCAGTACACGCTGTGAAAGGCTGCTGTCATAAGTTAACTACCGAGGCAAGGGTAACACCCTTTCCGGGCAGGACGGACAGCATAAGCTGACGGTGGTGAACCGCAAGGTAAACCACCCGGAACATAAGCGAGAGCTTATGGCCCAGCAGTTGAATCCTGTGACACTGCCTCTCGTTAGTCGGCGGGAGAGAAAGCTAAATGAATCTGGATTATCCTGTATAAATCAGATATGTTTAGCTTTTAGAAACCAGGTGATACTTTGGAAGGGATCATTAAAGATCTTTGTGAAATGGTTAATGAGGCGGTAGACGAAAAAACAGACACTGTCTTGGAGGATGAAGCCGTAGGTGTTCAGTCGGTTGATTGCCTCGGGAAGCAAGGGCTGGAAGAGGGGCAGGATGAAGGGCAAAATGAGGTTGAGACAGACTCTGGTATTGGGATAGACTCCAACAGGGACGAGGAAAACCTGGAGGAGGATCTGGCGTGGGACACGGACAGAGATGGTATGGGCTACTGGATGCAAGAATTTGATAATATACTGAAAGAATACGAACCAGTAACGAAAAAAATGTCTAAATTAAAGAAAAAACTGGGTAAACCAAAGACTTTACTGGTGGCAGGCGGCGGCGTGGCGGCCTTTGGCCTTGCCCTGGCGGGAGTGGTTGCCGGGAAAAAGAGCAGAAGCCGTTCGGTTATCCGCACATTACCCGTCAAAAGCCAACCTGAAAGAAATGAAGAACCATCACCGGCACCTGTAGCCCAGGAAAAGAGGAATCCCCCTCCGGTACCCTGGCCGTTCTTCTATTTTAGGTAAACAGCGGTACATGCTGATTATGTCAATAAACAGATATGGGAAGCCCCTGAGATGAGCAGGGTAGAAACCCACTTCAGCATTATTAACAGCTACTGGATGGGTCTAAGGTCACATTGAACTAGGAATTTTGTCGTATTGTGTTAGAAAGTGTCGGAAAAATATGTTACTATTTTGCAGGTTTTTTTTTTTTTTTTAAAATATTTTTTTAAATAATTTACTTAGGAAACATTTCAAAACGTTTGCTGCAAATATATGCATAAGACGATGTTAAATATCTAAACATAAAACAGGAGGAAAATGTTACATCATGGAAGAATGTATTAGCTGTGAACCAAATGAAAACCTGCTGCTGGGAGAACAACGTTGTATTTGTAAAAAGCTAATCTGTGAAATCAAAAACAACGTAATAGAAATAAAGTGTAACAAATGTAAGAGGTTTATCAGGATTATTACCAAAGGAATAGATGATATACAAATCACATAATACAGCTTCTAGTCAACTAAAGCCCATAGAGGCAATTGAAGGGAGCAACCAAGTTTATTCATGGTTGTGCTCCCTTTTTTTATTGCCGTGAATTTAGAAACGGGGACTAAGTAAATGAAATCCATCTTAAAGAAGTTATTAAATATAGGTAAAGATGACGGGCAGATAGACCAATTTAAAGAAATAGCCTGGTTAGTTGATAAACATTCTGAACAAACCCAGCAGTTAAAAGATGAAGATTTAAAAAATAAAACACTAGAGTTTAAGGATAGGATTCAGCGGGGGGAAAGCCTGGATTCTGTTTTGCCGGAAGCCTTTTCGGTTGTTCGGGAGGCAGCCGCACGGGTACTGGGCTTAAGACCATTTTTTGTTCAAGTACTTGGTGGCATAGCTCTGCACCGGGGCAATTTTATCGAAATGAAAACCGGGGAAGGGAAAACCCTTACCGCAACCATGCCTGTTTATCTCAATGCACTTACCGGTGAAGGGGTTCATGTGGTTACAACAAACGAATACCTGGCCCGGCGGGACAGTGGGGAAATGGGTGAAGTTTACAGGTTTTTGGGCCTGTCAGTGGGCTGTATACAAAGCCGTATGAACCAACTGCAAAGACAGCGGGCTTATCAATGTGATATTACTTACGGAACCAATAGCGAATTTGGTTTTGATTACCTTAGAGATAACCTGGTGAACCGGATTAATAAAAAGGTTCAGCGCGGTCTTTGTTTTGCTGTAATTGACGAAGTGGACAGCATCCTTATCGACGAGGCCCGGACTCCTTTGATTATTGCCGATGATACCTTATCCAACATAAACCTTTACTTAAAGGCAGATAGGGCAGTACGCCGGCTGAAAGAAAAGCTTCATTTTGAAGTTGACCCAAAAGAGAAAAACGTAGTTCTTACCGAAGAAGGTATTGCTGCCTGTGAGGAAATCTTTGGACTAGATAATCTGGCCACCGTTAAAAACATGGAAATCTACCACCACCTTATCCAGGCCCTCAAAGCCCACTGGGTCTTTAAAAAAGACGTGGATTACGTTGTTATCTCCGGTAAAAACGGTCCGGAGGTAGTTATCGTTGACCAATTTACAGGACGCCTTATGCACGGGCGCCGTTATGTCAACGGCCTGCACCAGGCCATTGAGGCTAAAGAAGGGGTGGAGATTCGTAAAGAGAGCAAGGTGGTGGCCACCATCACCTTCCAGAACTATTTCCGTAAATACCGGAAACTGGCAGGTATGTCCGGCACCCTTGTACATGAAACAAAGGAGTTCCGGGAGATTTACGGTGTGGATGTGGTAGAAATCCCCACTAACAAACCGATAATCCGCCGGGATTTAGAGGATCAGGTTTTTATCACCGAACAGGCTAAGTGGAAGGCCATAGTAAAAGACGTAAAGGAAAAATACAGCCTGGGACGCCCGGTTCTGGTGGGCACAATTAATATCTGGAAGTCCGAAGAAATGAGCCAACTGCTGCAAAAGGAAGGAATTCCCCATGTGGTTCTTAACGCCAAAAGCCTGGAACAGGAAGCAGAGATCATTGCCCGGGCCGGGCAGCGGGGAGCGGTGACCGTGGCCACCAACATGGCCGGCCGGGGTACAGACATCAAGCTGGGGGACGGGGTAGCCGAACTGGGCGGTCTGCACGTCATCGGCACCACCCGCCACGATGCCCGGCGCATCGACGACCAGCTCCGGGGCCGGGCAGGCCGCCAGGGTGACCCCGGTTCTTCCTGTTTTTACATCTCTATGGAAGACGATCTGATTCGTAACCATACACCCGAACATTTGCTGGCTGAACTGGATCAAGCGGGACTTTCCGGTGAGGAAACCGTTGCAGATAAGAAACTAACCTTGCTGGTGGAAAAAGCCCAGAAAAGGATAGAAAATAAAAATTTTACCATTCGCAAATGGTTATTGGAATTTGATGATGTGATGAACCGGCAGCGGGATTTTATTTATGCCGAACGGGACAAAATCCTGGCCGGTGAAAACCTCCGGGAATATATTCACGCCATGATTAAAGAAACAGTAGAAGATTTGGTGGGTAAGCACACATCCCCTGATACCCAACCAGGTGAGTGGGACCTGATCGGGTTAATGCTGAACATGCACCGCTATTTCCGCATGGCGAAAAAATTTGCCTTGACGAATTTGTCTAACATGACCCCACTGGCGCTAACCGAGGAACTGCTGGAGCAGGTTTTGGCTGTTTACCGGGAAAAAGAAACCATGGCCGGAGATGAAGCCATGCGTGAAAGGGAGCGGCAGGTAATGCTTAAAATCATCGACAGTAAGTGGACAGACCATATCGATGCCATGGATCAACTGCGCCAAGGCATCGGTATGCGGGCCTACGGCCAGATCAAGCCCATCTACGCCTTTTTGCGTGAAAGCCGGGAGTTATTTGAACAAATGCTTGGGGAAGTGCGACTGGAAACCGTGACGACCCTGTTTACATTAAAGAGTTAGCTAATTAATCAGCTTTTTTGGAGGTGATGGTTTTAAATAAATAAAAACTTTTGGGTAAGGAGTTGTGTTTTAAACTTATTTTTCCGATTTATCTTCGATGTAAGTTTTGGTTAATTACTTAGGTCATACAAAGGAGGGTATTAAGTGAATTTAAACGATAAGAAAACCAAAAAGGTTGTTGCAGGTATTGTGGCCGGAGCCATGGGCATGAATATTGTTCCTGCCATGATGCCGGTGGTGGACAGTGATCTGGCAGGGATGTTTGGGGTTAGAGCGGCGGAGGCGGCTGTACCGACAGAACTGGCCCGGAACGTAGCATTTACAGATACGGACACCAATGGTGGGCAGATTGCCGGTAATGTAACCTGGGAGGCTGCAGCAAATGAAAGCAATATCACTGATTACGTAGTATATTACTTGAATGCCAGTGACCAAAAAGTAGGTGAAGCTATTGGTACAGTGGCTAAAGGGGGCACCTACTCCGTAACCATAAATGTTGATACAGCCATTCCGACAGGAGCAACCCAAATTGGCGTATTCTCCAAGAATACTGAAGGAGAAAGCGCAACTGCTGCTAAAGTGGCCATTGTGGATGATAAATCTGGGGATGCAAACAACGCACCGACCGTAACTAACCCAATAAATGACATCACAGGAACAGCCGGCGGTGAAGCTGTAACAATAGATGCCAGTGGAACCTTTGAGGATCAAGATGGGGACAGCCTGACTCTAACCGCCGCCTCTTCTGACGAAAGCATTGCGACTGTAACAGTAAACGGAACCGACATAGTTGTTACCCCCGTGGCAGAAGGTACAGCAACGATTACAGTAACAGCTGATGATGGAAATGGCGGTAAAGTTAATACAACCTTTGATATTGTAGTAAGTGCTGCTCCTGCTCCTGCAAACAACGCACCGACCGTAGCTAACCCAATAAATGACATCACAGGAACAGCCGGCGGTGA
>NZ_FQUY01000064.1 GCF_900129195.1 Desulforamulus putei DSM 12395 | reverse complement strand
CAAATTTACAATTCAATTAAGAACAACCAGGCTACCTGCGATGGAACCGGCCGTGCTGGCATAGGAAGAAAGTACGGTGCAGGCTTTGGACAGGGAAGTGGTATGGGCCTTGGACAAGGTACCGGCAGAGGTGCAGGAATGCGTAATGGTGGTGGATTTGGGCAAGGAATGGGAGCCGGCAGTGGCATGAACAGGTAGACACCCCTCTAAAAAGTACCCATTACCAGGAGTATTGGTTGATGCTCTCTTGGTAATGGGTATTAAAAACTATTTAAACAGCCTCTATAAGACCACGATAAATCAAGGAAAATCAGCGGCTGCTTGTTTTAACATTAGTAACTACTCAGGTATCCCTTGAGTAGTTACTAACATTTTAGATAAAGGGGTGTTTTACATGAATTTGAATACGGCTGGTTTTGTCAACACAAAAGTTGACCACTTGTGATAAAGTAAAAGTTGACCGGCCCCGATATTAAATGGTAAAGTGACAGATAATTCTGCCTACAATAGCACTTATCATTATTCATTATTTAGTTGTTGAGATGTGTTTGCTATGGATCTTTGCTGCAGGGTTTCACAAAAACGATAGCTTTCGCCGTTCATTAGATGGATATCAGCCCTGTGGGTTAAACGATCAATTAAGGCCTCGGTCATGCGCACATCTTCAAAAACCTCAGGCCACTTTTCAAAGTCCAGGTTGGTTATAACAATGATGCTGCCAAGCTCATGCCTGGTTGAGCAAAACTGAAATAATAGTTCAGCACCGGTTTTACTAAATGGAATATAGCCAAGTTCATCCAATATTACCAGTTCGTCACGCATCCACTCCTTTTCCAGCTTTAGTAAGCGGTGTTCTTCGCGGGCGGTTACTAACTCCTCCACCCAGCGGGCGGCTTGATAAAATCTTACCTTGCGGCCTTGTTGACAAGCAGCCAAGCCAAGGGCAGTGGCTAAATGAGTCTTGCCCGTTCCGGAATTACCCATGAAAATTATGTGACGTTTTTCTTCTATGTATTGGCCCTGGGTTAAAGCCAATATACGGGTTTTGCTAACACTGGGTATCAGACTGAAGTCAAAGGTTTCCAGGTTTTTAACCTGTGGAAAACGTGCCTGCTTTATCCTGCGGGCTACGGTGTTTTCTTCTCGCTGGTCTAATTCATATCGCAGTAAAGCACTTAAGAATTCCAAGTGGTTAAAATCCCTATCCTGTGTTTCCCGCAGTAGATCGGACAGTGCCTTGGCTGCTGCCGGCAGTCTTAACTCCTTTAGATAATGGGAAACCGTCATTATGTTCATGCCCCAACACCACCTTTAAGCAAGCTGGTGTGAACTTGCAAATTAAAACGGCACCTGTTTTTCACAAACAAATGGCATGTATTTGTCAACTCAAAATTTCCCCATGTGGCTATTAAAAATTCCCCCACTTAACAACAAGAGTTATGCTTTCATTGAATTATCCACAGTTTTACGTTATCTCATTAATCGTGACAATGCAAAGCATGATCGCGTCAATTTGAATATAGTATACACGTTGGGTTTTGCCTAATAAATTAGGCCAATTGCTGCTTCTGCAACCACTCCTTTGTTTCTTTCATTCGATAGGAATTCCCATTCATATTAATTATGTATGATTG
>NZ_FQUY01000016.1 GCF_900129195.1 Desulforamulus putei DSM 12395 | reverse complement strand
GCTTGCATCTTCGAATGCTTTAGGCCACTACATTCTTTATACCAGGATTTTCATTTTCCCTCAAAACCCCTGCTCTTCATTACAGGAATGCTTTTTCCCGTATGTTTCCAACTATGGTAGGGGGGCAGCCGGTAGATGAAAAAATACTCACCGGAAAGGCGACATTTGGGTGGTACGATTATGAACACTAAAAACATCTTAAAAGACCAGAGGGGAGGCATTCTTCCCATAACAGCCGGGGTTATTTTTATATTCCTAGCCCTGGTAGCCATTGTAGTAGACTTCGGAAGATACACCGCCGCCAAAGAAAAACTGCAAACCGCCGGAGACACGGCAGCACTGGCGGCGGCAAAAAGCGTAGACCGTTATGTAAAACTGGAGATTGACCCTGGTAGTAGTAGAGAATGTTGTGATTGTGGGGATGATGGTTGTTGCCCCTGCTGCATTGACTGCGGCGACCCATTTACAGTGGTAGGTAAGGAATCAGACCTATTGGACAACGACGGTTGGAAAAGGTACTGCTGTTCATGTGGTTGTAGGGGGATGGAAATATTAGACCGCTGGGTAAATTACAAGAACAGTGGCAGTGATGCCGTTGATGCTGCCAAAGCGGTATTTGAAATAAATAAGCCTTCCGAAATGGAAGAACACTCTGGAGGTTCCTCCGATATTAGCGTTGACACAAGCTATTTAAGTCAGAACAGGCGCAATAGCCCCCTGTACCCGTCAGTGATAGTCCGGGCCCACGGAAAAGTGAGAACCGTGCTGATGGACATTTTGAAACTAATTAATCCGAACGCCAACTTTGAATACCTAAACGCCTCCACCTGCTCCCAGGGGAGGACATACTACCATGACGTTAATAACGGCAAATGGCAAAGACCGCCGGATAACTATTGCGAAGAATAACCTGAAAGGAATGATATGTGTTTTGAAAAAGCTACCATCCTCACTGTTATTTTTATCTGCTGCTGTTTACCTTACAGCCCAATCAAACTTTGATGTGATAACCGTTTTTGCGGTACTGATCTGCGCCCTGTGCAGTGCCATAGCCCTAACCCATAGATCCATCTGGGCATTAATCGGTGGCACTGGGCTTATATCCGTATCCCTGGCTATGCAAGCCGGCATCAAAACAACCTGCCTGACCTGCTTAAAGGCAGACCTTTTAATCCTGTCGGCTGTAATCTGCTTATCCCTGGTGCAGCGAGGGAAAAACAAGACTCCGGCCCGGGTGATGGCATTGGCTATGACCATTATTATGGTTGCTGTATCCTTTATAGCCGTACCAATAAGCAGTATGAATACATCAACGGCGGCACAGGGCATAACAACAAAACTGAATCCCAATAAACCAGATGCAGAAATAGAAAAGCTAGCCGAAACAAAACCGGTCTTATTGTTCAGTCCATCGTGTCCTGCATGCGAGGATGTAACTGACGCCCTGGCTAAAATAGACCCGCAGGGTGAAAAATGGCAGCCCGTACAGAGCAGTGGAGAAGCTCAGGAAGGCGTTAAATACTTGAAAGAGAAAGGTTATACTGGAAATATTGTTTACCATCATTATGCCGGAGGTGTTCCGGCGCTGATGGTAAAGCAAGATGGTAAAATTAAAACTATCTATGGCAAAGAAAAAATCATTAAAGCAGTGTCTACCCCGGCAAAATAGGCCGGGGTTTTGTTTTTTAAGGGAGTGATTCGATGAAACAACCCGTATTACTAATATCGCCCCTGCTGTTGGGCATGGCAGGCACAATAGGACAAATGAAAACCCTGCTGTGGCTAAGCCAGTTGTTGTGGCTACTGGCAGTATCATATATCCTTTTTTCCCACAGCCGGGAAAAAGCAATACTTCTGCAGAAACTTAAAACGCAGGAAGAAAAAATCCTGTGTCAAACCGCCCGGCAGGCCGGAGAATCCTTTCGCTTAATGATGGCTAACTGTACGGATGGCTTAACCGGCGTAGCTAACCGCAAACACCTGGACAGCCGGCTGGCAGAAATAATAAAGAGTAACAGTGTATTCTCCGTCATCATGTTGGACATAGACCACTTCAAAAAAGTTAACGATACCTACGGCCACCAGGCAGGGGATGAAGTGCTGAAGCACTTTGCCAAAACAATATTAAAAACTGTGCGTCCCGGCGACCTGGTGGCCAGGTACGGTGGGGAAGAATTTTCTGTTGTCTGTCCCTCCGATGCCCGGAACGCCGTAAAAATAGCAGAAAGGATCAGAGAAGCAGTGGAAGCAACTCCGGTACAAACCTGTGCCGGAACCATTAAAATCACTGCCAGCCTGGGAGTGGCTCAAAGAAGGCAGGATGATACAGCAGAAAGCCTTGTTCAGAGGGCGGACGGTTTTCTGTATCAAGCCAAGCAGGAAGGCAGAAATAGAGTAAAAGGAGAATGAGAAATGACTCTAATTTCCTCTACAATCAGTCAAATAGCATTTGATAGGGTAATCATAGCCAACACCTTTTTTACCCGCCTCAGAGGGCTTCTGGGGCGGTCTGAGATGCCAAAAAACACAGCCCTTATACTCACACCCTGCCGGCAGGTGCATACCTTCTTCATGCAGTTTCCTGTAGGAGTGATATTCCTGGATAAGCAGGGAGTGGTGCTGCATAAAGAGGTACTGAAACCATGGCGAATAAGTAAATACATCAAGGATGCGGTAATGGTGGTAGAGGTGGCGCCTAGTGCAGTGGGAGAAATTAACGTGGGGGATGTGCTGTATTGGCAGGGAAGGGAGGAGTGAATTATAGACAGTCAAAACAAAAAACATAACAACGAAAACATCTACATAAGTTTCATAGATCGCACGCATTTCATTGTAACAGGAACTTTGCTGTTAGTAGGTTTAGCAGCTGTAGTAGTTATTTTTCTGCAGTTCTATAGTAAGTAGAGGTACTTTCCCCGCCAACCAAAGGCGGGCTTTTATTTTTTTAGGAGGTGTATTTTGTGAACTGGGAACAGTTTGAAGAAGAACGCAAACAGCAGCTGGCAAACCAGACTGCCGAAAAACTGCAAAAACAATTTCCGGAATGGTTTGTCGGCAATAAACTTGGGCCTACAGTGAATATTGAAGAAGCAAAAACATACCTTAGGGAGCTGGTAAAACAAAACCCGGAAATACTTCCCTTTGAACAGGAAGAAATAGAGAAAAAGGCCTTGGCAGCTATAACCACTAGTTGTCTACTGCTGGTAGAAAAAGAGATTACCGGGGATTTATTAACGGCTTTAAAAAGTCTGGCGCAATTTAAACACTGGCATTTTACCCTTAATAACAGCAATTATCCTGATATAGTTGTGTTCAGCCGCAAGTATTTAAACCAGCAAAACCTATCACTCTCTAAAATAAGAACCCTCTTTCCTAAATCCCGAATTATTTTATTGGCCGGAAATTTAGGAGATAGAGCAACCGGAGAGTTTATTGAAAATGCTCAAAGTTATGGTTTTAGTAATATTGTTACCGGAGATGTACCAAATACCCCGGGTGATCGGCCTTATACTTTGCCGGTTGCCTTAATGTATGACAGAGATGAAATAATCAGCGAAAATAATTTTGTAATTAATAAAGAAGCTGCAGAAATACCAAATTACTGCCTGTCGAAACAACAGATAAATCAACTATCTAACAACCAGACAAGCGACAGTTGCCTGGGTAACTACAACAAGCAAGAAGAAAACGCTCCTTATGTTAAAGTTAACAGCCAGCAGGCATTTGACACGTATAAAGTTAATCCGGCCGGCAGCCAAACCAGAGATATAAAAATTAAATTAAAAAGAAAGGCTTTTCTTAAAGGTATGTCCGGCAATGATATGACGCCGAATATACCAGTATCATCCGAACACAAAAACTACGCCAATCCTATCCACCCTCAAGTCAAAGAAGATACAGCTATAACCAGGGAGATTGTAAATGAGTTTTTGCAACAGCCTGTTCAAACAGTATATACTCGCAATACTGACCAATATAAAGGGAAGCTGATTGTTATATCAAGCACCAAGGGAGGGGTTGCGAAAACTACTACGTCTATTATGATCTCGCTGGCCTTAGCTAAGTCCGGTATCCCTAATTTGTTGATAGATGCTGACTTTGAAGCTCCTGACTGTGCTACTTTCTTTAAAATTAAAAACGTTCCCGGAATTGAGAAAATAGCCGGCAAACCTTTTTCGCCGGAGAAAACAGATGACGTTATATTCAAAGTAAATGAATACCTCCATATACTGCCCGGGCCGATGGATACCACATCCCCGCATTTTGAACCGGGCCAGCTTGAGCAAATCGTTGATTACTTAGTTAGTAAATACCCTGTGGTAATAGTGGATACTCCCCCTGAGTTTTGGGAAGATGATCGCCAGAAAGTGTTTTTCACAAAAGCAGATAGGGTATATTCCATCTTAACGCAATCTGCTTTTAGCCAGGCAGAAGCGAGAGATTATGCACCCAAATATGCCCTGTTGGGCGTTAGTGCAGAAAAAATTGGGCTGATTCTGACCATGTACGACCCAGAGCTAATTTCTCCAAAAGAACTGGAGAACAGTTTTAGTGCAAATTTAAAGATAGCAGATAAAAAGTTTCAGCCACGCTTTGAAGCCATAATACCCGTTAACACCAGAGAATTTTACAAAGGAACCCATGATGGCAAAATTGTTAGTATTAACCACAGCTATAACCAGATTCATCTTATAGTCGAGAAAATTGCGGAAATGGCTGGGTATAAATACGAAACTCCCAAAGGAGAAATTGTGCAGGAGAAAAAGAAAACCAGTTTTCTTAGTAATCTGTTAGGTAAGTTTCGGCGGGAGTAAGGGAGGTTTTATTATGGACGAAAAACAGCTAATTGAAAAAGTTAAAGAGATGAATAACTATTGTACTCCGGAAGGTATAGCTAGTGCTTTAAAAATGCCGTTAGAAATAGTAAATGCTATTCTGGCTGGCAACCAAGTAGAGATTACTAATATTTCTAAAGAAAATAAACCTAAGATTTTTTTTAAAGCGGTAACCCGGGTTCATCTTCAAAAAGTGTTTGCTGTGTGGCGGACCCGGGGTGGTGTAGGTGTAACTGCGGCAGCCATCACACTGGCTAAAATGGTCAGCGATAAAATGAAAACACTTCTCATCTGCTGCAACTTTGCTTCCGGCGGCAGCGACATTATAAAGTACCTTGACCTACCGTACTTTCCCAAAACAGGTTTTGACAATTTACATGTGCTGCCGGTACAGGGTTATAAAAACCTATGGGTAATACCTCCCGTTACTTACATTCAAAAACCAATCACTAAAGAACAAATCCAGTCCGTTATCTTAAAGGCTCGGGAAGAATTTGATGCCATTGTTTTGGATCTTCCTAACAGTCAAGATGAAGGGACCATGGAGGCCGCCCGGTGCGCCACACACCTGGTCTGGGTTGTGGGTTCCGGTGGCCAGGAAGCTCAGAGGGTGCAACGTTTAAGTGCTGCTTTTGATAAAGAGCAGTACTTTATCGCAAACGGCATAAACAAAAAAGAGCTCCTAAACGTAATCACTGCCGATATTGAAAAGGTTATTGAAATTCCTTTTGACAATACTATGGAACAGCGATTAGAGAAAAACCTGCCCCTTTCTATGAAATCCCCCTTCTGGCAGGGTGTGGCCCGGCTCTATGAAGCGGTCTTCAAGGAAAAGCCGGAAGATTTAATAGAGGTATCTGAAGGCAAGTTTTCTGAATTAAGAGGTGAACTGGCTACCCGGTACAGAAAATTTAGAAAGAAAATAGATATTGTGATATATAAGGTGAGAAGTTTTAAAACCTGGCTTTGGCATCTAATTGAGACGCCTTTTTATATAACCGCAACGCTTATTGTCGTGTTTTCAGCTTTGCTGACACTGGACCATCAAGAGATTGTCCATGTGCCATTTGCCAGGGAGGCCTTAAATAGATTGGTCGAGACAATTATAAAAATGTAGTAGCGGTGAACCTGGGATTAGCCCAGGTTTTATTTTTTTATAAGGCCAATAGCAGGAGAGAGGGGGTGAAAGGGTGGTTAAGAAAGTGTTTATGGCTTTACTCCTGGCGGGGGCTTTTCTCATTTTTCCTCCTTCGGGTATTGTTATGGCAAGCAGCGAAATTGTTCAGCAAGCCGGACTAACGAATACAAACATTCCGGAGCCCGAGCCGCCGGTCTTAGAAGGACAATTTATCGGCATTCTTCCAACGGTGGTTTCAAGCAGCACGCCGACGGATATGGCCCTTACCAGTGTTTCCGGCATTCCGGAATCCCTGATGGTCGAAGTCAAGTCTGGTGGAACAACGGTGGCAGTCCTAAGAGGCAATGAGATTTTATTTGTAAGGCCTTTCCGGGTAGATAAATCACAGGTGGTAGAGTTAAGATTGGCCGGTAAAGGCATTCCGGTAAATTCCCGGTTAATTTTTCAACCGGTGAGAAATGAACTTTGGGGAGAATTAAACATCAACATTCTGCCACCGAACAGTGAGCTCACCGGTCAGTTTGGCATCAATATTCTGCCAAGTAAAAACGCCGGTTTATCCGGCCAATTTAGTATTAATATTCTCAAGTAGATGGAGGGATATAGGTGTTAAAATATAAATTTACCAGCATCCTGGTGGCAGGAGCGATGATATTTTCGTTGGTGGTACCTGCCTTTGCGGAAACCGAAGGAGCAGCACAGGGAGCAGAGCAGACCATCTCAACGACTCAAACTGATAGTGCGGGAGATTCGACAGGTACAACACTTGATGTCGGACAGGATACTATGGAATCCACAGGGGACGCTTCTGAAACCGGTGCAGAAACTCCGGCAGGTGGCTCTGCAGATAACCAGGCTGGCGAAACGCCCCCGGCAGGCAATAACCAGACTGAAGATCAAACACTGCCTGGGGATACCGGCCAATCTGGCGACAACACACAACAAGGTGATACCGGGGAACCGGAAAATGTTTCTGAACCCGGTGATACCCAAGAAACAGGAGATATTACTCCCGACCAACCTTCCGGCAACTCAGATCAATCCGGGAACACCACACAACCTGCTGACACACAGGCAGCTGGTGGCGGTGGCGGAGTGGTAACTCCTCCGCTGGAAGAACCTCCTGTGGTTGAGCCGCCTGTAGTAGAGCCCCCGGTAGTTCAACTGCCACCGGTAATTCCTGAAGTTCCCGTTAAGGCGTTGGCACCCCAACCATTTAAATTCGTTGGCAGTGGGACGGTTCAAACTTATCTTAATGCATCAACACCGACTACCATAAAATTATTGAGCGTTACCGGTATCCCCGCCAGTGTCAAAATGGTTGTTTACTCATCCGGCGACAAGGTTGCCGAGATTATTGCCGGTAAGTTAACCTGGTCGAAGGAATTTCTTGTTTCCGGCAGCCAGCAGCTGGAGTTTGAAATATCAGGATATGGTGATTTATCAAGAGCCAATATTAATTTTGCCGTAATTTGAGTAATGTTGAGTAATAAGGAAAGGGTCTGGGATAAAACCAGGCCTTTTTTATTTTAGAAGGTTTAAGGGGAGTCGTCACAGGGCTATTTCTGGTAGTGTTTTCGATTTCAAGGAGGTAATACCACTTGTATAAAATAATTAAAGGATTGTTTACCAGGGGGTCACTCCAAAAACTACTGATATATCTTAACTGCCGAGGCCCCGGGCCCATGAAGGGTCTGCGCAGGGCTAGGGATGATGTGGCAAATGGTTCACTTGCAAGGAGTTTAACGAGCGCAAAGATATTCAAAAAAAGGAGGGTAGACCTGGTCACCCGGTAGTGTTAGAAATGCACTGCTGGGTAAAATGACCTCGATAACCCTGCAGTTGCTTTAAGGCACTACCACCCGTTAGTCGGACGGGTAAACGGGAACCAGAAAAATAGCCTATGAAAAAAATAATAAAGACATTGCTGGCAATGATAGTATTTGCCAGTATGTTACTCCCGATCAATAACGACCATTTGTTACGGGATGCAGAAGCAGCCATAGCTGCCCAATGTTTAAGAAACTTTTCTGCTAGTGACGGCAAAGGACTGCATGTTAATAATTTTAAATACTCTTACAGTGTTGACGGGGTTAATGTCGTAAATAATTCAACTAGTATACCGTCATATGCTAAATGGGTTACTCTATCATCATTTGATATTAGTAATGGCGTTGGTGCTGTTGCGTATAATTTTAAATTCATGTATAGTTTAGATTCTGTCAATATAATAACAAATGCTTCAACTATCCCTGCCAACGCAAAGTGGGCAACATTATCCTCATTTTCAGTCTCAGATGGCCAGGGATTACAGGTAGCCAATTTTAAGTTTAGATATAGTACTGATGGTTCGAGTGTTATAAATAATCAAACTATTGCTACTATACCTGCAAATGCAAAGTGGTGTACTATTGAATCTTTTGAGTTTAGTAGTGCAGTAGGAGCATCTACAAGTAATTTTACTTTTAACACATATTCAATTAATACAATACCGGCCATAAATATAATCAATCCTGTAACAAATCAAACATTTTCAGCAGTATCTGGGTTCAATGAGATTTCCACAAACGGTACTGTAAAAGACGAAGATGTCGGAGATGTGTTGAAAGTTTACTACCGGATTGATGGCTCTACTGGCCAGCCCGGAACCCAATTGGGGAGTAACATAACTGCAAATGGGACGGATCAGCCTTTTGCTGGTTCTATTGATGTGTCCGGCGTAGCCGAAGGCAACCACACCATATATTTCTGGACAGAGGATGATAAAGGCGGGAAGAGTGCTGAAACTGCCGTTGCATTCAAAATAGATAAAACGGCACCAAACAGCTTTGTACCGGTGGCCACAGCAAACAGCACAAGTCAAATTACAGTGTCGGGGAGCACGTCAGACCCAACTAGTAATGGTGTTTCCGCAGGCTTGCACGCCAGTCCCTATCGGTACACCAGCAGTGCAACAGGTACCTGGACAAGCTGGACAACAAGCACCAACCAGGCTTATACCGGTTTATCTCCGAATACTCAGTATACCTTCCGGATGGAGGCCCGTGATGCTGTAGGAAACGTTAGACAGACTTCTGTGATAAACCGTTATACCCTGGCCTTAAACCCCATCTCACTGGTGGCGGTTGTAAAAACCAGTAATTCTTTGACATTTGATATTACTAACAACCCGGGTAACGGTACACAACCACAGCACAGGATAGAAGTAAAGTTGAAGGGGGCAGGGGCAGCTGGCCCGGTGGTCAGCGCTTCGGATTTCAATGTGTCAACTACAAACAGGGTAGTATCGGGCCTGTCAGAAGGCACCGAGTATGAGGTTTGGTGCATCACCAGGAATGGCGATGGCGTTGCCAACAGCCCGGTTAAGCTAATAGACAGCATCACCACCAATTCCCCGCCACTAATTTCTGTAACAAACAGTGATCAATACAAATCTACCGTGCCGGGATATGAAACCATAGCCCTGCAGGGGCGGGTCTGGGATGCTGACGGGGATGGGGTAACCATTACGGCAGCTCTAAACGGGGTAATTAAATCAGTTGTTATTAACCCTGCTCCAACGTCCGACCCGGGTAGCAATAACTGGACTTTAACTTGGGACGTTGCAGCTGACGGTATTCCAGAGGGAACTTACACAGGCATCACAATAACTGCCAATGATGCTATTTGTACTCCAGCAGCGACAATCTTTACGGGTAATATCGTGGTGGACTTAACGGCGCCGCCGGATCCAATCATAACCATAGTACCGCCTGGCTGGACCAACATGGACGTTACAGTGACAATTACCGGTATTACTGACGGGTTAAGTGGGGTTGACCGTTTAGAGTATTCCACCGACGGCGGTAGTACAGTACAGTCTCATCTAAGCGGCGCAGACCTGTCCATAACCTTAACGAACACCGGCCAACATGTTATTGCAGCTAAAACCGTAGATAAAGCCGGAAACCAAAGCAACATAGTTACGGGAACAGCGTACATTGACAAGGAGGTTCCCGTTATTACATTCAGCGGCGTAATTGACGGGAATAAATATTACACTCAACCAATTACACCTAGTTATAATATTACCTACTCCATCAGCGGCAAGGCTGCCGAAACGGTTACTGTAACCAGGGACGGTCAATGGTACAGTTGGAACAACGGTGAGCCTATAACAGAGGCAGGACAATATGTGATAACCGTTGTTGCTGAGGACAATGCAGGGAACTCAACAACCTCAACCTGCACCTTTGAAATAGCAGTACCGGAGGCACCCCAGGCCCCCACTTTGACCCCTCTTTCCAGTAGTGAAATCAAAGTGGAATGGTCAACCTCGGCCGGCGCTGAAAAATATAAAGTCATACGGGATGGAACTGAAATTTCTGAAACCAATCAACTAAATTACAACGATACCGGATTAACCCCGAACACCCAGTACAGATACCGTATTGACGCCATCAATCCCGTAGGAACATCAGCCGGACCGGAGCAGGCATCAGTCACATATGCCAACGAACCTGCTAACCTGCAAATTACAAACATCAGACCTGGCGGACTCACTCTTACTTGGGAAGCTAACGGCAACCCTGGCTGGACAGAATATTTTGCGGGATGTACCGAAACCGGACAAGAATCTGGTTGGATTACTGATACCAGGTTTGACTTTACAGGCCTTACTTCTGCCCAATCCTATAACCTCTGGGTCAAAGCCAGAAACCTTGACGGTATAGAAACAGTGGTAGCAAGTGTCTACGGCAGCATTGCAGCTCCCAATCTGTCAGATGTAACATTAGGTCCTGGGCAAGATCCGGGAACAACCAAAATTGAAGTTCCGGCCGCACCGTCAGGTACCTATTATGAATATAAATTGCAGCAGGCGCCGTTCCTGCCTCCGCCAGCGGTGGGAGAAACTTTTGGCGGTACAGTATTTACACCCCCGATCAGTATTCCTGTCAGCGCAGGCGATCATTTGGGGGTTGCTCTTTGCGATGCAACAGGTGGGGTTATTAAGTTTGTAGATATAACTATTGGACCAGCAGATATTTCCACGCTGTCTCACTTAACAGTAACCCCTGACCCCTTAAACATACCCAAGGGGCTCACCCAACAGTTAAGCGTAGTTGCCCATTACACCGGCGGGAGTGCGATTAATGTAACAAGTTCCGCAACTTATGCATCAGACAATTTAGCAGTGGCCACTGCAGATGGCGGAGGTATTGTCACGGCATTAAACGAAGGGATTGCTAATATTACGATTACTTACCAAAGTCAATCAGTTGTATTGTCTCTTGTGGTAGGGCAGGCGGTTGGTGTAGGACTTTCTATTTCGCCTCCGGTTTCTGAAATCAACATTGGAAGCACCCTGCAGTATACCGCGACTCTGACATATTCCGATGGGCACACCGAAGACGTTACCAAAACGGCAGTTTGGAATGTAACAGACACAACCAAGGCCAACGTTACTAACGGCCTGGTTACCGGTATATCTGTCGGAGATGTTATTATTTCAGCTAGTCACTCTGCACAAATTGCACTGCATGGAATACAGATAAAGGCAGTGGCATCTCCCCCGGCAGCTGGTGGCGGTGGAGGCGTACCTCCAGAACCGGAGCCGATACCTGAACCCATTCCAGAGCCAATCCCAGAACCGATGCCTATACCAGAGCCATTACCAGATACGGAGCCGAAACTTGAACCAGTACCACAACCTGAACCTGTTCCGGTCGTTCAACCCGAATCACAGCCCGTTATACCCTCAAATAATAGCAACCAAATGGGCACGATTTACGGAAGGGTAGTTGATGTAGCCGGAAACCCCTTGGCAGGCCTCATGGTAGAGTTACACTCAATTATCCGGATAACCTACACGGACAAAAATGGTTACTACAGATTTGATAACGTAGAGCCTGGCGAACACCATCTCTTCATACGTGATAAAGACCGACTCATTGAATTAGCTGTAGCCAAGATAATAGTTCGTCCGGGCATGAACCTTATCGAATCTG
Organism: Desulforamulus putei DSM 12395; assembly: GCF_900129195.1. Lineage (GTDB taxonomy): Bacteria > Bacillota > Desulfotomaculia > Desulfotomaculales > Desulfotomaculaceae > Desulfotomaculum > Desulfotomaculum putei. The sequence continues at coordinate 57,192 of NZ_FQUY01000016.1, read as the reverse complement.
CTTTTAGTAAAAAGAAGGATGTTAGTAATGTTAAGGTACAGGTTAAAGCCCAGGCTACAGGTGAACGGGTAGACTTTGTTATTTTAGAAGAAAAACTGGCACTGCTAAAGCCTGCCGTGGTTAAAGAACTGCCTAAGCCAATTGAAAAAATTGAAATGATTGTTACAACAGCCGCAGCAACAGTTTCCGTCGCCGGCGGCGGAATAGGAGCTATTTACCTTATCCTCCTGCCCGCGCGCAGAAAGTACAACGTCTTTATTAAAACTAAAGGTAAACCTATTGAGAAACAAAAAATCCAAGCCCAGTCAGTTGTTAATATTAACCTTACTCGTCATATCAAAAGTACCGACAGTAAGATAATTCTTCAGTTTAGAAGGAATCTGCTTAAACAACTTAGTGATATGGAAAGTACTATAGTTCTTCGCTACGAAAATACAGACATTGCTGTATACCGTATCACTGAATCAATAAAGCAGCTTTCAGCGGAGATTGATGTTAATTCTTTAGAGACTAAATGGTTTACAGTAAAATAATCACTTATAAGACATATCTTAGACCGCACAATTATTGTAACCCAAAAATTACACTAACTTCTCCTACCTCACCTAAACGGTGGGGTTCTTTTTTTTATAGAACACAAAATCTCAATCAAAGGCGGTGTTAACCCTGGTGATAACAAAAGACCTGTATTGGGCTGAAAAACTGATGAAGCCGATACCCGTGCTACATCAACACGCTGTACAAACCATGGAATTAGCCCTCAAAACGGCTATTGCGTTAGGGTTTGACAGTGAAAAGGTAACACATCTAGGTATGGCCGCATTTTTACATGATTTAGGCAAAACCACCTGGCCAAGGGAGCTGTTTTTTAAGGCACCTATTCTGCCGCACGAGTGGGATATTATACAAACTCATCCGTTGGTCAGCGAAACGCTTATTCTGAAAAGCTGGCCGGACGTGCCTGAGGATATTTTGCAGTTGGTAGTACAACACCACGAAAGGCCCGGCGGCCGGGGCTATCCGTATGGCATATACGACCCGCCCCTTGATTCCCTGGTGCTGGCGGCTTGTGACGTGTATACAGCCATGGTGGCCAAAAGGGACTATCGCACGGTGAAAGCCTTCACTCCGGAAGTAGCCCTGGCGGAGGTAGCCAGGTTTGCGCCGGAGCAGGTGGTTGAGGCGCTGGCGAAGGCGGTACAGATCGGCCAAGATGTAAAAAATGACGAAAAGGCTGCTGCTGGAATACTTTTAATGATTTAATGATCAGGAGGTAAAACAAATGTCAAAAGTAGTATCTATTGATTTTGGTTACAGGGAAATTAAAGGGGTAAATTCCGAAGGTTTGGAAATTAAATTTCCCACGGCTCTAGCACCCTATGTAAAACATCCTATGTCAGAAGGGATGGACGGGGTGGTATCAATAACCAAGCCCGGCGGTGAACCGGAAATGTATTTTTACGGTCAAAAGGCTCTTGAAGAAACTGGGATAGGATTTACCACTGAAAAAGACAAGCATCTGCACCCTTCCCACGATATATTGATGCTGGCTGCGGCCAGAAAATTGGAGTATGAAAGTGGAGACATCCTGGTGGTTGGAGTTCCCATCGGATATGCAGATCAGAAGGCAACACTGAAAACCCATTTAGAACGCCTGTATGGTGACGTAAGTGTTGACGGCGGCAAACCTAAAAGAATCTCATTTAATAACGTGCGGGTATTCCGTCAAGGTATTGTTGCTTTCTATCTGATTCCGGAACTGCCCAACGGAACACTGATTTCCTTTGACATCGGTGAACATACCACTGATGTGAGTACGGTTAAATTTAAAAACGGTGAAATTGAGCCAATTCCTAGTAAATGCTTCAGCTTAGAATATGGTTATTCTAAAGTAATTGAAGCTGTTCAAAAAGAATTCCAATCCAAAACCGGAGCTCCTGTTTCCGCTGAACAAGCCAGGATAATTGCAGAAGAAGGTACTGCCGTATATAAACTCAAAAAAATTGACATGACCATGGAAGTTCTAAAAGCCAAAGAAGAGATTGCCAGAAACATTGTTGATGACGCTATGAAGCGTCTGGGGGAAGTTGCAGATTTTACGGCCGGCTTTTACCTTCATGGAGGCGGTGCCGAGTCCCTACCTATTAAAGAAATGATTCCCGGGGCGGTGGTTATTGATAATCCCCAGACTGCCAACGCAAGGGCCTATCTGCAGCTGGCCATGAGTGAGTAATTACGAGTAATTAATGACCGGATATTGTCCGGATATCATTCAGATATCATCCAGGCATTAAGATGTTTGTCCGGACAGATTCCGGATAACTTTCCCTGATCAGTATAAAATTGTCCGGACACAACCCGGATAAAAGATCCGGATAATGTCCGGATAATTTTAAAATAATGTCCGGACATCGTCCGGGAATGAATGATTTTTCCGGAAAGTGTCCGGATATAGTATTTAAAACTGTCCGGACATTGCCCGGACAGACATTTTTTTTCCGGAAAGTGTCCGGAATTGATAAGCCAGGAGGTGTGGGGATGGTAAAAAAACGCCTTGGACGAAGGGTGGAATTCCGGCTGCCGGAAGACCATCCTTTCTTTATAGAAGTGCCAGTAGGAGAACGTCAGGAGTGGTTGGAGAAGGTAGTTTCAATAGCCCTGGGAAACATGAAACGCACCCCGGATCCAGGGGAGGCTATCCAAAGATTAGAGAATAAAATAGATCAAGTTTTAAGTTTACTGGCAAGTGGTATCTCAATTAATGACAAGCCAGTTAAAGAACCAAAAAAAGAAGAACCACTCATTGAAAAACCAAAGCCAGCGGTAAAAAACCCTAAGGCTCTGGCAGATTTTTAACATCTGCCAGAAGAAAAACCGCCGGGATAGGCGGTATTTTACACTGAAGGATATATTTTTTTACCAGTACGCTTTATTTCTTTCACAAAATAATGGTTGTTTTTCTCAAATTCTTCCAGGGAGAATGTTTTGACATCAAAGTTTGGCTCTATATCAAGATTAAAAATTGACTTATAAACAACTTTGCTATCGTTTAAAGGGTTTTGGCCAAAATCAGGAGATATAACAGCAATGTCTATGTCACTGTCTTTTCCTGCCCTTCCTTTAGCATGAGAACCGTATAAAACGATATAGCTTACACGAATATTTTTTTTCTGTAGATCATTAATTAATTTATTGATATTTTCCTTTACAGCATTTGTTTGAACCATTTTATCTTTTCCTCCGTTTTGCTCACAATATCTGCAAATCTTGCTGTCGGAGTGTTTCTTAGCAGCTTCTCTCTTGTTTCAGGATACCTGCCTTCGATATTGAATGGCTGTACTTCGGCGAGTAAGTCTATGGTTTCTTCATCCATCTGTTTGTGTATTCCTGACTTTTTAGCTAATACCAAAAGATTATGGCTTTTGGGAGGTATTTCGTCTTGTCTTTCAACTATAAATGCTTTTAACATTTTTTCTAAGGCAAGGTGGCAGAAAAAAGCACTTTCCAGCAATCTTCCAGACCTTAATAATATCTTAGCTGTGAGAATATCTTCCTCTGATTCTGCAACCCAATATTCTGTTTGCTTTTTCAATGTCACCCCTCCCCAGCCTCTATGCACTGTTTATATCAGTATAGCTACCAAAATAAGCCGTGTCAACGTAAGCTGTAAATATTTGTAATTAATATATTTTCCCATGTGTTAACCACCAGCACCCCTACCCCTAGATACGGCCCAAAAGCTACTATTGTTAGGTTCGGTATTTATGCCGAGCTTTTCTTTTTTAAAGAAGAAAATTATGGAGGGATAAAAATGCCCGATGTTCAAATTACAGAACCCAAAATCTACTTAAACGACAACCGCCGTAAAAACTGGTTTTGGGATTATAACGATGTGTTTTCCTCTGACCTTTCAGACAAAGCAAAACTTGTGAGGTTATTTTTAGCTCGTTGTGCCAACGGAGATCGTCAATCATGGCCGTCACTAAACTACATTGCCAAATGCTGCGGAATAAGCAAGCCAACCGTAATAAAAGCAATAAACGAACTGGAAGAAAAAGGCTGGATACAAAAAACAATCCGCATCAGACCTAACCAGGAACATGAAAGCACTGTCTATGCCCTATTGGACCCTCCAAAAACAGATGATGGTAGTAAAACAGTTTTACCACCGGTAAAGACTGAACCAGAGGAAGAAGGGGGTGGTAAAGCTACTTTACCACCGGTAAAAAAACAAACAGGTTTAGAAATGGGGGGTAGTAAAACTGCTTTACTACCGGTAAAAAATATTACCGAAAACCCACCTGAAACAGGCGGGGGGGTGGTAAAACAGCTTTACCACGTGGTAAAGCCATTTGACGACGTAGTAAAGCCAGTTGACTCTAACAATACCCAGATAACAATACCCATATATGATAGATGGATAGATAGATATAATATGTCGCACCAAAATTGCGCAGAGATTGCTCAAGACAAACAACTGGAGGTAGCCGATAGCGACCCGGAACAAGTTATCATTGACCAGTTATGCGCAGAAACCGGAGCCACACCGGAACAAGTTTTTGAAGCAATCCGCAGGACCAATCAGCAACAAGAACAGGGTAACATTAAACACAGCTACTTCGGCCTTTTAAAGGCGATTATTAATACCGTACAGGAAGAAGCTGTTATTGCCAAACTGACGCCAGAAAAAACAGATATGCCGCAAGACATTCCTGCCCATATCAATAAACCCGAAGAGATCAGAAAGGATAATAACCCGGTTAACGACACATATACCCAAGAATTTGAAAAATTCTATGCCGAATATCCCCGTAAAATCGAAAAACGGAAAGCATTTAAAGCCTTTCAAGCCAGATTAAAAGAAGGCGTTAACCCCGGGGATCTGATACTGGCTGCCCGAAACTACCGGCAATACTGCTTGACACACGGGACCGAACCCAAATACATCAAACACCCTGCAACTTTCCTAGGCCCTAATAAGCCCTATGAGGACTGGGTAAAACCTTCTGTAGAAACAGATCTGAATGTGCCTAAAGCATGGCACACAATCAAAAGATACCTTGAGGAAGAGTCCTGCGAGCAAAGCCACAGTGATGACTGGTTGGAATCAGCACTAAAAACAGCCGGAGATAATGTCCCGAAAGCCTGGCATGTATTGAGAAAATACCTACAAGAAGAGGAGGGCTGCTCCATTGACTAAAACAGAAACAGCTAAACTGTTAAGCTACATCACGGCGGTATATCCCAATATTGATATTAGACAAGGGACCATAGAGGCGTGGCATGACTTATTATGCGACATACCCTACGAAAATGCCAAAGCTGCTGTCAAAAAAGTATTAGCCGAACAGGAAATTTCATGCCTGCCGGCGGTGGGAAAAATAAGGGCAGCAGCTGTAGAGATGACCACCCCGAGACTGCCCAGTGCAATTGAAGCCTGGGGTGAAGTAACCAGGGCTATGAGGTTGTATGGCTATTACCGGCCGGAAGAAGCCCTGGCGTCAATGTCCCCGGCCACCGCCGCCGTGGTAAAACGCTTTGGCTGGCGGGAAATGTGCGCTTGCGAGGAACCGGACGTACTTCGGGGCCAATTCCGCATGGCCTATGAGCAATACGCCGCCCGGGAAAGGGAAATGGCCATCATGCCTTCTGATATACGCCAGTTGATTAACGGCGTAGCGGAACGGCTGATGTTAGGAACCGGTTAGACACTCAAGTCAAAAAACAATACAGGAGGTGTGCTTACTTGAAAACTTTAGTAATAACCGAGAAACCATCGGTAGCAAAAGATATTGCCCTAGTTTTAGGCAAATTCGAAAGCAAGGACGGCTACCTGGAAAACAATGAATACCTGATTTCCTGGGCCTTTGGCCACCTGGTGGAACTGGCCGACCCGTCCGAATACGACCCGGCCCTTACGAAATGGGACTTAAGCACCCTGCCCATTATACCTGACACCTTCAAACTTACAGAGATTGGCTCATCTGCCAAACAGCTACGGGCGCTGAAAAAACTGCTCAACTTACCGGAAGTAGTCCAGGTGATAAACGCCTGCGACGCTGGGCGGGAAGGGGAATTAATTTTCCGCCGGATCTACCGGTACTGCGGCAGCCGGAAGCCAATCAAAAGACTGTGGCTGTCCGAAACAACGCCGTCGGCGGTAAAAGCCGCCTTTGCTGCCTTGCGGGACGGCAGAGAATACAACAACCTGGCAGCAGCCGCCGAAGCCCGCAGCCAGGCGGACTGGCTGGTAGGGATCAACGGCACAAGGGCCTTTTCAGTACGGCACAACACCGTACTGTCGGTGGGGCGGGTGCAGACCCCAACCCTAAACCTGGTGGTCAGCAGGGAAAAAGAGATACAAAACTTTGTATCAAAGCCATACTGGGAAGTTTACGCAGTTTTTCAGGCCAACGGGGGAACCTACCGGGGCAAATGGTTCACAAAAGACACAACCAAATTCAAAGATTCCCAGACCGCCAAAACACTGGCAGACAAAGTTGCCCGTGAAGGCGTAGGGAAAATCATAACGTTAATGCAGAAGGAGGCCAAAGAACAGCCGCCTTTTTTATTTAACCTTAACGACCTGCAAAAAGAATCTAACCGGCGGTACGGCTATACAGCCCAGCAGACACTGGATATTGCCCAGGCCCTGTATGAAAAGCACAAACTTCTTACCTACCCGAGAACCGACAGCCGTCACCTGTCTACAGCTATGGTGCCAACCCTGGCCGGCCGCCTGGCAGCACTTAAAAATATGCCGGAATATAAAGACTTTATTCCTGCAGACATACCACACCTGGACAAAAGATACGTGGACGATGCCAAAATCACCGACCACCATGCCATTATACCAACCGACAGAAACCCGGCTGAAGTGCGGTTGAGCGATCAAGAAGAAAAAATATATGACCTGGTGGTGCGGCGGTTTTTAAGCATTTTCTACCCTGAGGCCAGGTATGCCGTAACCGAAGTTGTCACCCAGGCAGCCGGTGAAACCTTTATGTCCAAGGGTAAAGTGGAGCTGGCCGCTGGTTGGAAAGTTCTGTGGCGTGATAAACAGCAGGAGCAAAAAGAAGACGGCGATGAGAACGAGGACCAGAACCTGCCGCCTTTAAGTCAAGGGGAAAACGTTGTGGTATCCAAGGCAGAGCCGGTGGAAAAACAGACCAAACCGCCCAAGCGATTCACAGAAGCAACACTGTTGGCGGCTATGGAAAGCGCCGGCCGGTTTTGTGATGACAAGGAAATGGCCGAGGTGCTGAAGGAGGCTGGCGGCATTGGCACACCTGCTACCCGGGCGGCCATTATTGAAAGACTGATAAAAGTAGGCTATCTGGTCAGAGAAAAGAAATCCCTGGTCCCTACACCTAAAGGTATGACCCTGATTGACCTGGTGCCGGAGCAGCTGAAATCGGTAGAAATGACCGCAAACTGGGAAGAAGGCCTGCGGCGAATCGAGCAAGGACAAGAAAACAGCGCGGCATGGATGAAGAGTATATGTGAATATACCAGGGAACTGGTGGAACTGGCCCGGAATCAAGAAACAGCCATCAGCATTGCCGCGGAAAAGAAAGCTCTTGGCAATTGTCCGGTGTGCGGCCGGGGCGTGGTGGAAACAACAAAGGGTTACGGGTGTTCAGGGTACAAAGACGGTTGTAAATTCACCATCTGGAAAGAAATGGCAGGTAAAAAGATCACCCAAAAGCAAGCCGGGGATCTGCTGTCCAAGGGCAAAACAGGAATCATTAAAGGTTTTAAGGGGAAATCCGGCAAGAGCTTTGACGCAGTGCTGGTTCTTGGGGAAGGCGGCAAGATCGAGTTTAGCTTCCCGGATAGGTCCCAAGCAACGGACAATACCGGCCGGAAGAGTGAAGCCGGCAGTAACTCCCTGGGTAAATGCCCTATCTGCGGCAGAGACGTGGTTGAAAACAGCCGTGGATTTGGATGCACCGGTTATCAAGAGGGCTGTAAATTCACCATCTGGAAGGAAATCTCGGGGAAGAAAATCGGCATTACCGCTGCCAGGGAACTGCTGGCTAAAGGCCGCACTGGCGTTTTGAAAGGATTCAAAAGTAAAGCCGGCAAGGAATTTGAAGCTGCCCTGGTTATCGGCAACGGTAAAGTAGAATTTGAGTTCACCCGGAAAAACTAAAGGAAGGAGATGAACCCATGTACAGCTTCTACATGAGGTACTATAAGAAAACACCCAACAAAACAGTGTTTACCGAAGGCATGAACAGAATCGGCAGAATTTACATTCCTCACCAACTTAAAAGCAGGCTTGGAATTGTGGATGAAATCCTGGTCCAACTGGATACCGACAAAAAATATCTTCCCCCGGGCGGGTATGTTACCTCTTTGAAAATCAACAAAGAATACGAGGCTTGCGTTCGTTTCAGCGAAAACTTGAATGAACTGGGAGAAATAGGCTACGTCTACGTCCGGCGGGAGGTTTTAGACGCCCTGGGCGTAGACAACCAACTGGCCATGAGAATTGTGCCTTACGACATTACACGCCAGAAAGAAGGTGCCCTGATTGAGACTGCCGGATAAACTTAAGCCTGCCTTAAAAACAATCAAAGCTGCCCGTGACATAGACCTGCCGCCCTGGGTAAAGAAACATAAAAAAGCCGTACTCATTACCGCCGGGCTGCCGGTGGCCTTACCACTGCTCTATATTGCAGACGTGTGGCTGCTGGGCACCCTGGCCGCTTGGCTGTCGGGGCTTGGTAAATGGGCAGACGGAATATCAATATTTGCTACCGCCGCCCAAAAAGAGGCGGCTAAACACGCATTTGATTCAGTTAGTTTTTACTGGCAGCATCCCATCACCACCGCCTGGGCCTGGGTCAGTAAAAGCAGCACCCAACTCAGTCAGCCGAATGTAAGAAAGATCTGGCTGTGGCTAAACCTGTTACTGGTATTTTTAGTACCAGTAGCTATACAAATAACCCGCAGTCTGAAAGGGGGGAAGAGAAAAAACAACTCAAAATTCTCACATGGATTAGAAGTAGCCGACAGCGCAGCCCACGGCACCTCACGGTGGGCCGCTAAACAAGATATTAAACACCTTTGTGAATTTGGCCCACCTTTAACACCTAAGATTGTAAAGAAAGGAGAAGATCATATTGACCAGACAAGCGCCCTTTAATGTGATAAAACTGTTTACCAATACCGCCTACCCGGGCGGTATTATACTTGGCGAACTGGACGGAGAGATCATCCGAGTCATACCCGGCAAAGCCCCTAAAGGGATGCCCAGCTTGGCTGGTCATGCAGCCATCTTTGGCGGCACTGGCAGCGGTAAATCCTACTCATTTGTCCTGGGCAACATGATTGCGGCCGTAGCAGACGGTCAAAGCATGGTGGTTATAGACCCCAAGGGAGAACTGGCAGAAATTATGTCTGCCTGGCTAGCAGCAATGGGCTATGAAGTAAAAATTTTCAACTTAAATACCCCTGCCTGCAGTCACCGCTGGAATCCCATTCTGGAAAGCAGTGACGACGCAGAAGTGGCAGAAATGACCTCATGCTTTATTAATAATGCGGCCAAAGATGATTCTGGCTATTTTGTGGCAAAAGAAATCCAGCTTTTAGAAGCCCTGGTGGGCCTCCTAAAGGGCGATTTTCCGGAAGAGCAAAGACACATGCGAACTGTGATGAGCCTTACATCATGGGATAAAGAACAGCTTAATTATCGTTTTAAAGAAGCCTACCAGACGGGCAAAATTAGCGCTACCATCTACGAACGCTGGCGGGGCACCGCATCAGCTAACTTTGAACACGCAGTTTCCGGCCTTTCGGCAAAACTTAAAGTGCTTACCACTGAACCACTGGCAGCCCTGTTATCACAGCAGGAAATAGAACTAAGTGATGTGGGTAAAAAAAAGACAGCACTTTTTTGTGTACTACCGGTCAGAGGAGAAAACAGAGTATTAAAACCCATCCTCTCAACCTTCTACATGTTTTTATTTAAGCGACTGTATCAACTGGCAGACAGCAACAACCGTAAACTGCCGGTACCGGTGCGTATGCTTTTAGACGAATTTGCCAACATCGGCCAAATACCAGGCTTTTCAGAAATTATTTCAACAGCACGCAGTTTAGGTATTCACATTCAATTTATCCTCCAGGGCCGCAGCCAGTTGGACGATGTATACGGCAGAGAAGAAGCAAAAAACATTTTAGCTAACTGCCCAACCCTTCTGCTATTGGGAGTTACCCCCGGGGATCTTGAAACAGCAGAAATGTTCTCGCGGATACTGGGGAAAGTTGCGGTATACGGCAAATTTGAGAGTGAAGACGTGACCGTACCGGTTGCTCACCACCTTCAGTTAAGCAAAAAGACCAAAAAGGTCATCGAAAGGTCCCTGATGACCCCGGATGAAATAGCCAGAATGCACCCGCTGGACTGCTTGGCACTGATACAGTGGTGCTACCCTTTATACCTTAAAAAAGTGGGCTGGGATAGATTGCCCCAAGCTAAAGAGATAAAAGAACTGGGAGAATTGCCCATCAGCTCAATAGTAACGCCAAGGCCATTTACTGTTAGCTTACCGAACATCAGTTATATTGAAACTAATAATCAGTCTCAAAAAAATTCTAGTACAAAAAATTCCCATAAGTACACCGTTAATTTTAACAACCACAACCACTGGTAAAAAACTAACCAAAAACTGATTTAAATGGGTATTCGAATTCTATGGAATCCGAATACCCAAGAAAAATAAAGGGGGAAATTTATAATGAAAACTCTATTACCGCCTGAAAGAAACTTTGAACAGAAAACAGATCATTGGAACCTACTTTACGATGCCAGGGACCGCAACACCATAATGACAGCCACAGTAATTGCCACTAGAAGACATGAAACCCTGGAAGGACTGGCTTGGGAACTGGAGTTTGATGGTTTTCCCAATGTCCGGGGACTGGTGCCGGCAAGTGAAACAGGCCTTCCTACCGATAAAATGATGAATTTCTTTGTAGGAAAAGAAATAAATATTCGAATCAAAGGTATCGATAAGAAAAACAACCTGGTAGCCTGCACCCGCCGCGAACTGGTAGAAGAAGCCCGTAACCGGCTTTTGCATATTGCAGAAGAAGGAATAAAATTCGAGGCACAGGTAGTCTTTGTCAGTGACATATGGCTGGGCGTAGATATTGGTGGTGGTGTAATCGTCAGTTTTAACCCCAGAGAAGCCAGGGTTTCACGCTCTATGCGGTTGGACGAATTATATAGTGAAGGCCAATATGTACAGGCCATAATTGATAAAATTGACAAATCTACCGGCCAAATTATTGTTTCCCTGATCGATCCATGGGAACATGTAAAATATATTAGAGGAGATATTGTAACCGGTACTGTTGTGCGACTCGGCCTAGGCAACATCTTTTTAGCATTAAGCCCTGGTGTGGTAGGTATAGCCCCTTATCCGGTCAATAATCCAACACCGCGACTGGGAGAAAAATTAGTTTGCATTGTCAATAATTGCAACACGAAAGAAAAAGAAATTAGTTTGTCTGTTTTTGACCCTGAATTAATTAGGGGGAGAAGAAAAAACCGCAATTACTGGCGGAATAAAAAAGCTGAAAAAACAAGCAAATTAACCCTGGTTCAACCGAACCCGGAACATAAAAGAGAAGAAAAGTAGTGTCTTTAAATCCCCGGACACCATTTGTCCGGGGATTTTCCAAAATTAATGTTAATTTGAGGTGAAGAGTATGCTATGTAATTATGACACGGACTATTTTATGGAATCAATCGAATCTACACAAGGCCGGAGATATAACATTGGCTTTGAAGAACCACTTATTGGTCGTAATATATCAAAGGATGATGTAGCCGGATATTTTAAAACATTAATGCTTACAAAAGAACATGAATCCATATTAAGATTTATTAACTACTTTCAGATAGCTGATAAGGATATGATAATCCCAGGAATAGGTATAAAGTTTAATAAATTTAAAAGATTAATTGAGGATTGTGTCATTACTGGTTTAGTCTACGAAAATCGTATAAAAACAGAAGAAAAAGAATACTTTTGGTATATGGTAGATACAGGTGGTGTATATGCCCTTGAAGATATGGGGGAGAAATATAATTCATTGCCATTTACCCTTTCTTTAGAACAAAAATATAAACAGTACCTTAAGGCGCAGTTTGTTTTTGATGTGCAGGAACTATTTGCTATGATAGGTTGTTATAAAGTAAAAGAAAACCAGAAGGGTCAGGTATATAACATAGAACTTTTGGAAGATGTCAGAGTTTCTGAAATACCTAACTACAGATTTACAATCTTCCTGGTAAATATAAAAACACTGGATGCGCTAAATATAAACAAATACGCCAAAGACCTGGCCAAACAACTGGATTGTAACGGGAACAAATTTTATGATATAAGTAAAAAACAATTTTTAGATATTGTGGATTGATTTTTGAATTAATATTTGGTATTGTAAAAATGTGTAATCAAATAAAAGGTATAGCTATCCACTGAGTGGGAAAACGGCTATACCAGGAAGACCGGCCACTATAATAACAGGGTTATTATAGTCTTCCAAAGTCAAAAACCACTAAACAGGGTTTAGTGGTTTTGACAGACAACTATGGTGTTAAGGCATAAAAACTCGGTTTTTGTGCATTTTCACAGAAAGTAGTTGTCAAAACAAAACTCGGTGAGTGGCCACACTGGGAAAATGCTGTTGTCAACTACCCCTTCTTGGCAGCAGTAAGGACCTGGCCTAATAAATCCAGGAAGATTTAGTTTAACCGCGCAGAAATGCAGCGTCAGGCGGGTGTGCTCCGCCGAGGGGAGACGCAGGTTAAACTTATGAAACGGCACCAACCCCCGTGTAGGGCTTTTGAGGGATTTCGCCGCCACGGGGCTGAGAGCAAGGAGAACCCGAACCACTGGTGAAGGTGTGGTCCCGCACTACCAGTGCTGATGCGGCGGCAAGCGCAGGGTGAAGGTGTAAGGGTTAAAGTCCGGGTATGCCCATGCACTGGATGTGATGCCGGATAAGAAACGTTTGCAAGATGATTTAGCATAAGCTAAGAAGCTATTGAAAGGTATGCAAACTGCGGTATTGATAACCGCTTTTTGGCGTGCCTTTTTTTATTGAAAGTCGTGAAAATATTGCCCAGCCGGGCAGCTTATTTTAGCGTCCGGTTGGGTAGCCGGACGCTCTGTACATAATTTTATGGAAGGAGTGTACGGCTAATGGACAGTATTAGAAAACTTATCGTCAAGACCCTGCACTACGCCATGCAGGCGGGGAAAGACCTGACTGAGCAGGACATCATGGAACGCTACAACGAGTACGTGGAGCGTTACGGCATCGAAAACGCGAACATCGCGCTTCAAAACACGCTGGCGGACTTCAAAAAGCTGGCCAAGCGGGAAGAGCAGCGCCTGTTCTGTCTGGTTAAAGCCGAGTGCCTGCGTAAATTCGGAGTCGCTCCGGCCAACCGGCGCACTTTCTGGGCGGAAATCAGAGAAAACCCGCTCCGGTTCGACACGCCGGCGGCGCGGGAGTACCGGGAAAAGTTTGCAAGATGAAATAAAAACAGCGTAGCGGGGGGATGTGTCTATGGAAAGAATTCTTATTAACTGTCAATGCTACAACTGTCTATCTTTGGTTGAGGTAGATGAAGAAGGGTATTTTATTTGCCCTGTCTGTGGATGTATCTGGAAAGAAAATTAATATTCCAGGCGGCCCGGCCCGCCCATCACCACAAAGGAGGTGAAAGGGGCGGGCAATAGATGGCCTGCCCTGCAAGCATGAAACTTGATACTGAGAAAGCAAAGGCAACCCTAAACCGGCTGATGGCCATGTTTGAAAGCGGCGACCTGCCGCCGGCCGTGGCCAGAACAATGCTTCGCCGTCAGGCGGGTGACGAAAGACCGTCTGATAAGTGGAGCATGGGCAACAGAATCATAATGCTTTTAAACGGTACCGAAGATGCCCGGGGGTTTAAACAGTGGGAAGAAGTCAATAGGCGTGTTAAAAAGGGCGCCAAAGCTTTCTATATTTTAGCGCCGTTAACTAAAAAAGTAATATTTAAAGCCAAAGAAATAGATTCGGAAACGGGAGAAGAACGTAAAATCGAAGAAGAACGCATGGTTGTTATCGGGTTTCGGTTTATCCCGGTATTCCGTTATGAGGATACCGAAGGGGAACCTCTTTTAGAAAGTAAATATGCTCCACCCGAACCGCCGCCCTTGGCTGAGGTGGCAAAAGCGTTCGGAGTAAAAGAAATTATCTACACGCCCAGCAGCGACAGATCCTACGGTTTTTATGCCTGGGGTGAAAACGGAAAGAAAATTGTTCTGCATACCCATGACGTAAAGACGTGGTTTCATGAGTTAGGACATGCAGTCCACCATACTTTCCGAAATCTTCAAAACGGGCAGGTATCAGAGCAAGAAATTGTTGCTGAAGTGTTTGCGGCCACAATGTGTGAGCTGCACGGTATTCGGGGATATCATCAGTATTCCTGGGAATATATCAAACACTACGCCGCCAATGATCCCGGCGAGGCTTTAAAAGTTATCTTTCGTGTACTATCCGATGTGGAAGAGTGCATGAAAAGGGTTTTTGCAGCAGCAGAAGACTTAGAAAAGAAAAGTGCTGCATAAAGAAAGCTGACGGCCTAGCGGCCTGTAATCCTACACTAAACTAAAAGGAGGTGGAGGATGCGGGCCGAGGCCCGTATCCGGAAAAATGAAAAAAGCATGTCCGTTCAGAGGTTTTGAAGAATGTTTGCGTGAGCAGTGTATGGCATGGTCCGGTTCCTGCCGTATGTTTGCGGTTCCGGTTATATTTTCTGGCTTAACTAATCAAAATACGGCCGAACGGCCTACCAACAACACCGGCAACCAAAACGATTCTTCTACTGAAAACGAAGGGGCAGAGAAGAACGCAAAAGAGAATCCGACAGCAGTAGTCACTGTAGTTAAAGTGGAAGTGACCAAGAATGGCAATACCAGGGCTGTTTGCCGGGTAGAAAACGGCAAGGATGACCAAATAATCATTGCCAAAAACGGTGTCGGAAAAACACTGCAAGATGGTCTGAACAAGAAGTTTGAGATCGAGTATAATGTAATGAAAGACGGGGAAGCCTGGTTTGCTATTAGAGCCAAGCAGCTGTAACCCCTGGAAAGGATTGGGAAAAAAGCAAGGCCGTCAAGGCAGGGATATCAAGAAAGAGAACGTTAATCAATGGAACTACCATTGAAGCGTTCTCTTTTTGTCTTTTCCCGGTATTTAAATACGAAAGGGGGATAAGTGTCAGCCGGAAGGCTGGTACACAAAAATATGGAAAGAGATGAAATTTACAAAGAAGCTGAAATCTTTTGTGAAGAATTAGAAAAAGCACGTGAAAATCTTTATCTATGCCGTGCTGAACGGGGAAATGAGGTAGCAAAAAAAAGCGGATTAGCTGCCCTGGAATTTTATATAAGACAGGCAGAAGGATTAATAGAAGAAATAGAAACTGCATGTTACCAATATGAGGAAGGCGAGCTTTGGGGTTGGATAAATGAAATACAAAGCGCATTGGATTCTTTTGAATTTGAAGTTTTCAATGATGACGAAGATGAAGAATAAGAAGATATAAGGCGGCAAAGGCCGCCCAAACCTAAAGGAGGTGAAGGGCGGCAGCAGCCGCCGGATATATGACTTATGCCAAAAAGTATATAAACCAGCCGCTGCAACGGGTAAATCGGCATCAGCCCTGCCCCATCTGCGGCAAAGCTGATTGGTGTTCTTTCAACGACCGCATAGCCATCTGCATGCGCATTGAAAGTAACCACCCAGTATCAGGTAAAATGGGCGGCTGGCTGCATAAACTGACTGCCCCGCCGGTATATTATCAGCCCGTGGACAGGGCAGAAAAAGCTGCGGTAAGAGCTCCAATTGAAGTGTGCAACCAGGTATACCGGGCAATGCTTAACCTTTTGTCCCTGGAACACCACCACATCAAGGAGCTCAAACGGCGGGGCTTAACGGCTGAAGAAATTGAGAAAGCAGGCTTTCGGTCACTCACCGGCATAAAGCCCTGGGAAGTGTGCCAGAGACTCATCAATATGGGTCATAACCTGGAAGGAGTACCTGGGTTCTACCAGGCCCCTAACAAAAAAGGCAACGGCTACTACTGGTGTTTCAACTACTCCCCCGGGTTTGTATTCCCCATCCTGGATTCCGAAGGAAGAATCCAGGCCCTGCAGATCAGGCTAGACAAACCCAGCGGGGATAGAAAATACCAGCTGTTCAGCTCGGGAAATAAGCTATCGGGAGCCTGTTCCGGAGTTCCGGTACATGTGGCCAGGCCGAAAGAAATAAAAGACCGCCGAATCTGGGTAACGGAGGGGGCCTTAAAGGCTACTATCCTCAGCCAGCGGATCAATGCCGTAGTTTTAGGCACTGTAAGCGTTAATACGTGGTCAGAAGCAGTAGAAGTCCTTCAAAAGAAATTCCCTGATCACGAAGTAATAGAAGCCTTTGATCAGGACAAGTATACCAACCCGCGCGTTGGTATAGCCTGCGAAGACTTTAGAAATGCGGCAGTCGGAGCCGGCAGGCGGTTATTTGAAGCCCTTTGGCACAAAAAATTCAAAGGCGTAGATGATGCCGCTGTAGCCGGGTGTAAGTTTTGGTTCAAAAAAGTATAAGAAAGGATGTTTTAAATGACTGAGCAAGTTAAGAACAGTTTCTTGGGTAAAGTAGCTTTACAAGCTTTAATGAACCGCATGGTAAAAGGCGATCATGACCTGCCTATGGAGAAATGGGCCATGATTGCTGCAGAACATATGGGCCATCTTTTCTCCGCAGTCATGGCTAATGACAGAGATAAAGTGGAAAAGGAACTGCTGCACGTAGCAGCACCACTCCTGGAGCTTTATCAAGAAATCATGAAAGGCGGTGCAGTAGAGAATGAGTACGATGGACGTTTATCTGGTCACCAGGATTGACGGTTTAACAACCAGGGTAGTTGCTAAAAGTCACGAACAAGCAAAGTGCCTGGCGGCTAAAAAGTGGGGATTAAAAGCCGGGTGAGCACGGACCGGGGTACGGTCCTTGAAGGCCCGGAAAATTAAAGAAAGCTAAAGAATTAACCAGTAGGGAGGTGCCCTGCCGGGGAATTGGCCCCGGCAGGGCCATACCCGGCTTTAAGTATGGAACAAGTACAACGAAAGGCTGTTTACGAAAGCCAACCAACCAGTGAAGATATATTGATGGATACCTTCAACTGGCTGGATGATTTTTACGAGCGTAAGCTGTTCAGGTTTTTGATTGTCGCGGTGCCGCTGTACTTTGGCGCCCATCTAATCAACTACCTGATAAATAAGTAAAAGAATATGGGTTTGGTGGTACAGCCCTGACGCAGCCCTCTCTTGTTGGTCCCTACACATGGAGGCGTGTGGGACCCACAGAGAGAGGGGGTGACGCTCATGCCAATAATTGAGTTGCTCCAGCTTTTGACAGCAGCCATTACACTGCTGACGAAACTGGTTGAACTTAGGCACAGCGTCAGCCGCAAGAGAAAGAAAAAACGTTAGGTTACATTATAAACCTAACGCAGACACAGTAAAAGCCCTATTTAAAAAACCACACGCCTCCTCCTTCACAGAGGAGTATGCTTGATTAAATTATACATTTTTTGTGGTGATAATCAAGCATAGCGTAGCAAGAAAATACCAGGCTAAAAGCCGGTAAATTCAATCCGAAAGGAGGGAGGATACCGGCGGCAGCCGGTATCAAGAACATGGAAAGTTTATTAGATTTTGGGGAAGTAATTTACACTTATACCAGACAACAGGCTATTGAAGACGGTGTGTTAATTGATGTTTCTCAAACTGCCATGGAAGTAGGATTTAGATATCCTGTAGCTGTTACCCAGGCTGTGTGGACGGAACTAATTACTCCGGATGAAGCAGATCGTACCCAAGGTCAATCAGAGACCGGCCGGCTTTGGGATGTCCTCTGGATGTGTTACTTAGCCGCCAGACGAAGCAGGGCACAATCACAGATCATGTTTAGTGTTGAAGCGGTAAGGGGTAATCACCGGGAAACAGTGAAGCTCAAAGCACTGTGCCACCCGGGTGACAGGGGAGAGCCCGTTGTCACCATCATGCTGCCGGATGAAGATTAAAGGGAGGGTTTTTAAATGTTAGTTGAAAAGATCTGCAAAACCTGCGGTAACCCTTTTTACCCTTCCATCAACGGTAGTAGCGAGGAATGTGATTACTGCCTTACTCACTGTGAGCACGGGACATATATAGGATTCCCCGGCGGCCCTGACTATTTGTGCTACTGGTGTGAAGCCGGCATATCTGCAGAAAAGATGGAAAAAATGCTGAAAGCACACCAAGTTTTTGAGAACAGGTTAATTAAGCACCGGATAAGACAGTTGATAAAAATATTTCAAAGAGAAGGGGTTACTAAACTCCTTCATAACCATAAGTTTTTAAATACTGTAGCAGAAATTGCTAAGGCTGATGTGAGGGAGTTTGGTAAAAAAGCGCTGATTGTAGAAAGAATTTAGGAAAGGATGATAGATAGTATGGTTATTGAATCGGGAGATTATTGCAATAAGTACGAGGCATTCATAACGCGAGAAGTCGTAAACAAATGTGATAAATACAAGGAAGAAAGTTTTAAAGGTTGCAGTGGAAGTAAATGCGACCATCATATTCACAAGGTTATTGTTAAAGAAGAATAAACTTTATTAACAGATTTTGGCCTGGTGCAAGCCAGGCCATCCCCTGACGGGGGAATAGCTTTGCAACAATTTTGTCCTACGTGCTGGGGTTACAGCACATATGATTATATTTCACCTGGTGGAAACCAGGTTGATCGGATAGGTTCGGTAGAACCTGCGGCAGTGGTAACTGCCTTAAATCACTTGTCTCAGCTCATTTTTCCCAAATGAGTATTTTCCATCATAGGGATCGTTCCTATGTATGGAGTCTAAACGTCGATGACCGGTAGGTGAGACGGACCGGTAGGGCGGCTTTAGGGACCCGGTCGAGAGCGACGGGAGTCGCATGGGTCGAATAAAGACCTGTAAGAAATACATAGCCGTTGGGCTGATGGGAACAGACCAATGGCGGATGAATATCGCAAAGCTTCCGGCAGGAAGGTTTGCGTCCAAGACCCGTAGGGTCGTTTATTTAGACCGGTAGGTATAAATAAACGACCCTGGCAGGGGGCGTCAAACCTTAGCTTTGCTATTGCCTTGAAACGGTAGTGTCAAGGCAATAGCAAAGCTAAGCTCTTGGGCGGGAGCCCAGGGTACCACAGCACCGGTAGGTGCTGCTTGCATTGCGGCAGCAATGCAAGCTGGTCGGTAAAAAAATGATCAGGAGGAATTTATTTCTGCCCTGGTAAGGGCAGTCAAAACCCTGGCAGTGGTACCTTTATCCTGCGGCAGCTATACGAAAAAATTAATTTATGTCCGGATATTGTCCGGACATAAAACCTGAAACATGTAATGAATGTCCGGAAAATGTCCGGACATAAGCTATTTTAAAATACACGATATAGTATTTTTTAAAAAATTTGGAAATGAAATACACTGTGGAGAATAATTTGTCCGGACACATTCCGGACAAATCTGAAAAACAAAACTAAAACAGGATAAAAATTGTCCGGACAATGTCCGGATATAAGGAATTTCCAAATGTTTTGCCCGGACATTGTCCGGACATAAACAAAAAGGATGGTGTAGCATGACGAAGGTTAAAACCATATATCGGCAGATTGACCAGTTATTTAGTATGTCGAGGAGCTTTGGACAAAAGAAAAAGGAATTAAAGAAAGCCGGTCAGCTGGACGCAGCTATAACTGGGGCTGCAACATACGACCTCTACCGGGCGGCTTGTATGCGGTTTGCCAAAGACCTAGCGGAGAGAAGGGGGACAACAAAATTTCAAATATGTTCCGTAACTTCTGAAGAAGTGCGGAATTTTCTTGAAAGGATAAAGCAGATCCGGAGGCCAGAAACAGTACATCAATATTCTTCAGCCCTTGAAAAATTGGAGAAAATGACAAATAAATGGTTTGGCAGGGTGTCCTGGAAAATTGATGAGTTTGAGCGACCTCGCCGAAGCAGGGAGGATGTTACGGTTCAGCGCGGGCCGGCCTATACACCGGAAGAGGCAGATCGGCTTATTCAGGAGTTGAGGAAAATAAACCCAAGAGCAGGGGATGCCTTAGAATTTATTCGGGCTACCGGCTGCCGGGCCGAATCAATTTTTGGCACCGTTTTGAAAAAAGGGAATAAAACCTATAGGGATTTTAGCAAGGCTATTACCGCAGAGCGTATTAATCTTCAAAAAAGGACGGTGACATTAATTGAGAAGGGAGGGAAGGTAAGGGAAGTAAGATATGATGGACAATTTCATAATCTTATGCAAAGATTAGTTCAAGAAGCTTCCTATGGAGGTATTTTTGCCGGCGTAAATCAACAAACCATTTATTCACAGATTAAGACGATTGCGGAAAAAAGTGGCTTTAGTGGTCGTGGATTGCACGGAATGCGAAAAACCTTTGCCGTCCAACGGCACAAGGAATATATAAGCAGAATAAATGAATTGGTGAAAGCCAAGGATTGGCAGGGACTTGCTGAAGAATTTTCAATATCAGAGCAAAAGGCCAGACGTATGTGTAAAAATCCACTAAGAAAAGTGGTGGATGTTGTGTCCAGGCTCAGGTTAACACGGGATCTTGGGCATAACAGGGTGGAGGTTACTTACCGGTATGTTCCGAGGAAGGAGAAAAAGAAATAACCATGAAATGGTTCTAAAAGTTTTGACGAAAGGTGATTAAAAATGATAGAGGATATTAATGTTCGAATTTCGCACGAGATGGAACTAAATAATGACTTCCCAGCGTATTATCTTCAATCTTTTTACGGGAAAATTATTTTTAGCGATTGGGAAACCGACGCCGAAGAAAGTCCAGAATTAGTAGAAGTTGGGGAAGTTGAGTTTGATTATTTTGATAATGACAGTGCAATTAAAAACGGAGAAGATATATTTCCTATTTTAGATGATATTGACCAGGAATATTATGACCTTTATAAGGCTCTAAGTGTGTACTTTGGAAAAAATAATATTCCGAATTTCCTTTATTTGCACCGAATAACGGTTAAAGAACAATATCGCTCTAATGGAATAGCATCGGCAGTTACCGAAAGAATTGAACATTATTTTAAAAATAAAGCCAAGATTGCGATTGTAAAACCCTGGCCTTTAGAAATAGATCATGATTCAGAGGAATTTAAAAAAATGCGGCAAAAAATGGTGAGACACTACCAAAAACTTGGATATAAAAAAATAAGCGATGGTTTCATGGTTAAATATCTCTGGTAGTTAATTAGCAAGAAGACGATGTTTTACTTCGGGTAGTCATTGTACTTTTTGCCTCACTGGGTGTGCTATTATAGTATATTTTAAAATACGGAGGCTAGTTAAAGATCCGCGGTACAATAGTTGACTACCGTTAATATTAAGGATCCCGGGCGGGGGCCTTCGGGGACGGGTT
Organism: Desulforamulus putei DSM 12395; assembly: GCF_900129195.1. Classification (GTDB taxonomy): domain Bacteria; phylum Bacillota; class Desulfotomaculia; order Desulfotomaculales; family Desulfotomaculaceae; genus Desulfotomaculum; species Desulfotomaculum putei. The sequence continues at coordinate 35,637 of NZ_FQUY01000016.1, read as the reverse complement.
GCGGCAGCAACCCGGATGAACCGGGAAGCCTCGGACTTTGGTCCGGGGAGTCGTCACATCTATATTATTAAAGAACTTGGGTTTTAGTTTAAACCAAAAAGTCCTTAATGTCGTAGATCATTATAATAAAGAGATATAAAAGTGGTAGTGTTGGCTGTGCATATATTGACACAAGGCCCGCCTCCACCACCATATTCACAGTTTTTTAAAATATAACTTCTACTTTTTCACGGGTCACATTAACCTGCTCAACGTACTCCGCGATGATGTCTTTACATTGCGCGGAGTCTTTATTTTTTAGCAGGGTGAAATAGTGGAAGTTTCAAGAGATTATTTATAATTTGAAAAAGTTCTAGGTTCTGTTTCTGAAGCTACTTTCCATTGAATATTTATTTTTACATCTTCCAAGAGCAATGAAGGCTTGAGGAGGCAGTTCCTTCTCTCCTGGCAGCTTAAAGCCGGTTTTTGGTGTAGCCTTTGATATTTCCATGGATTGATTAATAGGTAACTCAGGTAATTTTCACGGATTCAGGTTAATTATTTAATTCTAAATGGCATAATCAATAATTGCCCCTCAAGAAATGAAGGTAAAGTATGGCTGGAATGTTGTTGAAAGGGTTTGATCGGGTTGTTACCATATAAAGAGATATGGGACAATATTCTAATGATACAGCAATTTGGCTTGCCCTTTAATATGAAAAACACAAAGGATAAAACCGATTTAACCTTAGAAGATATTCTAGGTTTAAAGGACGAATTTATCCTCTCCACCCTGGAATATTCTGAGAAAATTGATAAAATCATGACTGGTCATAGTCAAATCATAGATTTTACCTTCCGGTACAAAGAGGATAATTCCATCGAACGAAATTGGTACAAAGATGATCTTTTACGGAAGTGGCTGGAGCAAATCCCCGCTCACCCCGTGGGCCACAGCTTGAAGTCATATGTAGATTATCTTTATGAAAAGGCGTTTCAGCAGCAGAATCGGGAGGAGATTTGATATGTCCAGACTATATCTATATTCCAAATGTCAAGGCAGTACCGGCCTTCTAGAAATCGCTTCTTCCCAGGAAGTGAAGGATGCATACAAACGAATTAAAGCCAGTGTCCCAGGGGCCAGCATCGGTGTATATGGCGCCAAAGATTTTGCCACCTTGCGTCGGACACACCGCAACTTAACCAACTACAGTATCTATCATTCTGTAGATGAGTTTATTTCTAAAATAACAAGACGTTAAGCGGAGGCAACCCTGTTTTTTGTTGGTTTGCCAAAGAAAAATTTACTTAAGACCGCCCGCTTCAGAAATATGACCATCTTAAACCAATTTAACCGCCTACGTGTGACAACTGGAAATATCTGCATTACAATAAATTTAAAGTCGACCGGACATATGTTCGGCGGCTTTTTATTTTTAGTGGCAGCGGACTCACCGGCCGGCGCTATTGCGGGGGTGCGAAAAAATAAAAATATCTGCCCTGCAGCTATAGGATAGATTTCTATGCAATTTTTAAATAACAAGGCGCTATCCAATGTTAGTCAACATTATGGCCGAGGATAACGGCGGTTCGAAAACATGATGAAGAGACACCGATACACTGGCGGATAAGATTGGTAATGCCACCGCCAGCCGGCTGTTTGCCATGTGCTGGGGGCAGCTTTTAAGCAAAATATTAAGAGGCCACCGTTTCACAGTGGCCTCGTGACGATGTTATTTTGAATCCTTTCCGTAATAAGCGGTAGTATAAAGATTCTTCATATCTTGAATATTAGGTACTCTTGGGTTGCAGTACGTACAAATGTCGTTCAGTGCATTTTGAGCAGTTATTTCTAGTCTGTCAAAGAAAGTTTTTTCATCTACTCCAGCGTCCTTAATTGTATGGGGTTGGCCGATATCAGTTTGTAATTGATAAATGGCCTGTACAAGTTTATTAACAGCATCCCTGTTATTTTCAAAGTCAATTTTCAATGCACTGGCGATTTCTGCATACAATTCGGAAACCGCAATTGAGTTATACTCTATGACATAGGGTAACATTAAAGAATTAGCTAAACCATGAGGAATACCATATTGGGATCCTAACTGGTGCGCTAAACTGTGAACTATGCCTAGGAACGAATTCGTAAAGGCCATCCCTGCCATTAAAGAGGCGGTATGCATATCTTCCCTAGCTGCTTTGTTGCGACCATCGGCATAGGCCTTGGGTAAACTCCTAAAGACCATTTGAATGGCGCGTATAGCAATTGCCTTATCAATTTCTGTGGCAGCAATCGAGGTATATGATTCTATGGCATGAGTTAGTACGTCCATACCGGTAGCCGCTGTGACTTTAGGAGGCATGTTAGAAGCTAACTCCGGATCAGTAATAGCAATGTCAGGGGTAATTTCGTTACCGGCAATAACATTTTTAACATGAGGCTCAACGCTGCGGTTTGTAATTACCGCGGCACATGTAACTTCCGAACCGGTGCCACTGGTGGTAGCAATGGCAATAAAGCGAGCCTTTTGACGTAAGGGTGGGAGTTCCCCAAAAACTTCGTCCCAGGTAAGATTTGGATACTCATATTTGACCCACATACCTATAGATTGGCTGTTATAAGAAAATCCCTCCGTAGCCCAAACCTGCGGACGCCGGTGAATATTCCTAAACAAGGGAAGCAGAAACCTTAGTTTTAATGCTGGAACAAATCCCGTTCCTTAAGTATAATATTTGAAAGGGGTGGGGATTAATGGAAAAAATATGGGAACAAATTTTAGCCAAGTTAGAACAGATGGATAACCGAATGGAAAACATGGAATCCATGATGGGAAACTTTGAATCCAGAATGAAAAATATGGAATCCAAAATGGATAACATGGAATCCAGGATGGGAAACATGGAATCCAGATTGGATAACATGGAAAAGACTATGGAGGAACGGTTCCAAAGATTGGAAGTAGCCTCTACGGAACTATTAACAGATGTTAAAAAGATAAAAGAACAGCTTGACATGATCCAGAAGGAAGTAGATTACATAGACTATAAAACCCATCAGCATGACAAAGATATTTACAATCTTAAAAAGCTAATAGCAGGATAAGTTACCTGAAACAATTTGATATTGAAAGTAATATTCCACCTGCTAAGCTGTGTCTATTTATCATGTATCGATGCCAAGTGTTTGGCAAAATTATACCAGTAATGAAAGGCCACCAAGATAAAATCCGGTGGCCTTAATTAATCCGATAACTCCGTTAGGGTACTATGCCGTCGGACATGCTGGCATAATCACCCTTTTAATACCTGCTGGATTGGGTGTCTAATTCAAACTTTAATTCTTTATTTTCCCTTTTGGTCTTTAGAGTAGTGTTTTTCTCTTTGGGCATTTGATCACCTCCTTATCCCGGTCTTAATCAACATAACTAAATGCCTCCCAAAACAATACCCATAACCAAGATAAACAGGGCTACGCCGGTAAAGATATATTTGGCCAGAAAACCCCACCAGGGCCCCAGTGGCTTAGCCGCGCCTTTATTGACCTGGGCACGTGCCCGTTCCACACCATTAAAGGCAAAGGCTGAGGGGATGGTGACAAAGGCTGCCAGCAGCGAAGCAATGGTTGTATCCTTTACAGGAAAGACCAAGAGAAAGCAACGGTCTAATTAACTTTCCATAAAACAATGACACTTTTGACTGGAATTTTTGGCTTCAAGAAAAAATTAAGAACGGTCCAGGATTGGTTAATAAAAAGCCAAATAGCAGAGGGAATTTATGTTTTTTCGCACCAATGGCATTTGCGGACATTTTATGTAACACTTAGCATAAAAGCAGAAATGGTATACCGGTATACCATATAAGGAGGAGGAAGATGACAGAAGAATATGATCTGATGCCGGTGGAAGCCGACCCGCAACCCCAGGTAAGAGACAAGGTTTACCGGCAGCTGAGGCAGGCCATCCTGGAGGGCCGCTTAAAACCGGGAGAGCGTTTAGTCGAGCGAAAACTGGCAGATATCCTGAGGGTCAGCCGGACCCCCGTGCGGGAAGCTATTCGCATGCTGGAACTGGAGGGGTTGGTGGCTCACCTGCCGCGGGGCGGCACGGTGGTGGCCCGGGTTAGCGATCTGGAGGTCCTGGAGATCTACCGTATAAGGGCGGTGCTGGAGGGTTTGGCCGCCCGCATGGCGGCGGAGAAAATAAAGCCGGAGCAGCTGCAGCAGCTGGTTGGCCTGATGGAAGATATCGAAGGGTATGCTTCCGGAGGCGATTTGGAAAGCTTGGAAAAGGCGCACCAGCAGTTTAACGATGTGATTTATCAAGCGGCGGATAGTCAACGGCTGTATGCCATGATTACCTCCCTGGTTGAACATATTAATAGGTATACCAGGGTTGGGTATTGCCACCCCGGGCGTATCGAGGAAGCCACCCAGGAACACAGACTTCTGGTGGAGGCCATTAAAATGCGGGACGGCAGCCTGGCGGAACGGATTGCCAGGGAGCACATCGATAATTCTCGACGGGCCTATTTCAGCGAAGTGGCCTGTAAGATGGGGCAGGCATAGGGCAGTCTGTTTTTTGATCATGTTAAGGGGGAGGGTTTCTTTTGACACCACTGGAGTTTTTCATTATCTTTGTGGCGGGAATTGCCGCCGGGTTTGTTAATGTGGTAGGAGGCGGGGGTTCTTTAATTGCCATGCCTGCTTTAATCTTTCTAGGCTTACCGTCGGCCGTGGCAAACGGCACCAACCGTGTTGCGTTGATGGTGCAGAGCCTGGTGGCCATTGGTTATTTTAAGAATAAGGGATATTTTTACCCCATAAATGCTTCAGGAGGCTTGCTGATCAATTTAAAAATCGGATTATGCGGGGCCTAGGGCACCGTAAAGTATATTGTTAGACTAAGACTAGGATCGGTTACCTATCTAAGACTTTTTTGTATAGGTCTAAAGGCCCGCTGCGAACACCGGTATCGTGGATAAGATGTGGATAACTCTGTGGAAAAGCGACCTTTTATGTGGATAAGTCGAATGGTGTAAAACCATGTAAAGAAGAGTATTTTTTGCAGAATTAAGAAAAACGTGTATCATGGAGCCGCTCTGGCAGGGATTTATCATTTCATATAGAAAATAACATAACGGCAACGAATTCATGACACAACATGTAATCGTTGCCTTTTTATTTTCTATAGGCAAAATCATATTTATCATATTGCAGGGGTTTACGACGAACAGGTTGCTGCGGCGCATGGAGATTGCCATCTTTTGGGTATACTAATCATAAGGAGGTATGTTTCATGTTTTGTCCCAAGTGCGAAATAGAGATGCGTCAGGCTGTTAAAGAAGGGGTCGTTATTGATGTATGTCCCCGGTGTCGTGGGGTTTGGCTGGATCATGGGGAACTGGAAAAGATAATGCATGAGGCCAGGCATGCCATGGTGGAATATGATGAACTATACAAGTATTACGATCACCACAAACACCACGACCATCACCATGGATACAAGCATTATAAGAAGAAGCATAGCCTGTTTAGTATTTTGGAAGACATTTTTGATTAATTTTGTTGAGGTATATAACCATCTAAAAGCCGGATTCCGGCTTTTTTTCTTGGATTACACTAAAAATATGGGTTGTTTAAAAAACGTTAAACAAAGAGGCGGTGGGACAGGCCGCACAGGGAAGCATCTTTAATGTCTTTGGCCAGTTCCTCCAATTCATCCAGGTCCTCCATTTCTCCATTGCCCTAGGTGATCCGTTCCACAGCACGCGGATCAGCTGTTCCGGATCCCGTCCGTAGTTTTCCAGCACTTTATCAAGCCGGTGAAATTTTCTATTCTCTCGGGGTCCTGCACATGCAATCCATATCACCTCCGACACTGGCTAACTCTTAGCTTGTCCCAAAAGAGACAGATCATACAAAATGAAACGCCCGGGCAAAACCCGGACGAATTTAATGTTGGGTTATTCTTATTTGTTGTAGCCGCCATAGAAACCGTCACCGAAGAATAGCAGGATCAGCACCAGGAAAATAATGAAGGCAAAGTTGTTGTAATAACCGTAACCGCCCATGAAGCATCCTCCTTTCCTTAATGATAAGGGGCGCCATTATTTGCCCTTTGCTCCATAGTATGGAAAGGTGTCAAAAAAGGTTCCACTGTAAAAAACCAAAAAAATGATTTGCTTGCTTAGGGCAAGCGGAAAGGAATATTCCCTTTTTATGCTGAAATATTCTAATGTATTAGGGGGTGCGGGCGGCGCATGAGTAATATGTTGTTGTTTGAAAACACCTATACCCATTTTGCCCCGGCAGAAAGGTTAGCCCTGGACAGGGTCCTGGCGCAATCCCAGGCTGTGGCAAAGTTTCATGACCTGCACAATGTTTTTAATGCATTTCCCAATGTAATTATGATTTTAAATGAATACAGGCAGGTTGTTTATGGCAACCAGGCTCTTCTGGACCTGTTAAATATTCATGATACAAGCCAGATCCTGGGGGCTAGGCCAGGGGAGGTTTTAAACTGCATTCATGCCCGGAAAAACGAACCCGGCTGCGGCACCAGTGAAAACTGCAGTACATGCGGTGCGGCGCTGGCCATTCTGACCAGCCAGAGCGGTAAAGAAGCTGCCCGGGAATGCCGGCTGATTGTAAAAAAAGGTGATGAATATGTATCCCTGGACTTGCTTTTTTCAGCCAAACCCTTTGAACTGGCAGGACAGCATTTTACCATTGTTTTTGTTACGGACATCAGCCATGAAAAAAGAAGGAGAGCCCTGGAAAGGATCTTTTTCCACGATATCCTGAATACCGCAGGCAGTCTCCGCGGTGTGGTTGAGTTATTGGGCCATACCAAAGACCCTGCCAAAGTAAAGGAACTCTTGCAAGACCTGGAGGAAGTATCTGCTTCGTTAATTGAGGAAATACTGGAACAGCGGGACCTGGTTAGCGCCGAAAACAATGAATTAAGGGTTAACAGGGAACCGGTGGAATCCGGCGAGCTATTAAACTATATCATTCATCAACTATCCAACCACCCGGCGGCCAGGGGTATTTTCCTCAAGGTAGACGAAGCCACTGAAAACGTGTCCTTTGTGACTGACCCGGTCCTGTTAAAGAGGGTGCTGGGGAATATGGTTAAAAATGCCCTGGAAGCTTCCAAAACCGGAGACACCGTCACCCTCGGGGTCATGAAAAAGGAGAGGCGGGTTCAGTTTTGGGTGAACAATCCTCTGGCCATGTCGAGGGAGGTGCAGCTGCAGGTTTTCCAAAGATCCTTCTCCACCAAGGGCAGCGGCAGGGGCCTGGGAACCTATAGTATGAAGCTCCTGACCGAGCGTTATCTTAAAGGAACCATCTCCTTTGTGGTGAATGAAGAAAAGGGAACAACGTTTATCGCCAGTTATCCCTTGCATTTGTCCGATGAATAGAAAGTGTCACTTTTTTGATTTGCCGCTTTGAATTGGACAAAGCCATGGCGGCCTTTATCATCGCCAACGGACGGCGGCCATGGGCCGGCCGGTGACTTGGAAGAACTCATTCAGTTAGCGAAAGAAAACGGCGTCAAGCTGGTGGCCTGCCAGATGTCCATGGACGTCATGGGCATCAAGCCCGCGGAACTCATCGACGGGGTGGAAATCGGCGGTGCAGCCATGTACCTGGGAGAAGCCGAACAATCCAACGTCAACCTGTTCATTTAAAACACAAATTCAAGTTGGGGACGGTTCTTGACTTGAATTCCATATAATGGAATTCAAGTCAAGAACCGTCCCCAACTTGAATTTAAAGGTGCTGCTTGACTTTCTTTTGGTGGGTCCGTTATAGTAAGCAAAAGTACACTTAACAGGTGTATTTTAATATGAAAGAGGGTTGTTCAGGATGAGGCTAAACCAGGCCACAGATTATGCCTTTCGCGCGGTTTTATATCTGTCCCAGTTGCCCAAGGGACAATTGGCGGAAGCTAAACTTATTGCAGAACAGGAGAGGATCCCCATCCGGTTCCTGCTGAAAATTCTCCGACTGCTTACTGCAGCCGGCATTGTGGAATCATACCGGGGGGTCAGCGGGGGTTATGCCCTGGCCAGGGATCCCGGAGAGATCACCATGAAGGACGTTGTGGAAGCGGTGGAGGGACCGTTGGTGGTTAATCGATGCTTGGTGGCGCCGGAGGAATGCAGTAAAAACTTCGCTGCCAGGTGCCCCCTGCACAAGGCCCTTTTTTCTATTCAGCAGACGCTGAACAGAGAACTGGCAAGCTATAACTTTGCAGACCTCCGTGCTTGTACTGATAAATAAAGGTAAAAAATTTTTATTTCAGGGAAAACTTGAAAAGGGAAAACCTCCGTTCTTAAAGAAACCTTCAAGGAAAAATTCTTGAAGGCTTTTCATTTTAGGAGATCTTTCATAATTTTAGTCCCCAGGGGGGTTAAGGATGACTAAAGATCAACTTTGGCACAAGTATTACCCGGAGGGTATATCTACTCAAATGGATCTTCCCAATGTTTCTTTGTATTGCTTGCTTGAACAGGCCGCCCATAAATATCCTGATAACCAGGCCATCCTTTTTCTCAACCACGAGCTTACCTATCGCCAACTAAAAGAAAGGGTGGATCGGTTTGCCATGGCTCTGCACAGCCTGGGAATCAAAAAAGGGGACCGGGTGGTCTTCATGCTGCCTAACTGCCCGCAAATTGTCATTTCTTACTATGCGGTGGCCTGCCTGGGAGCGGTGGGAGTGATGGTGAACCCGCTGTTTACGGAGCGGGAACTCTCTTACCTATTAAAAGACTCCGGGGCGGAAACCATCATTTGCCTGGACCAACTCCAGCAAAAAGTAATCAACGTCCTGCCTGAAACCTCGGTTAAAAGGGTCATTTCAACCGGTTTCCAGGACTACCTGTCCCTACCGCTGCATTTGCCCGGTTCCTCTCAGGAAACAAGTCAAGGGCACGAGCCCGGAACCCGGGGCGTCTTTCGATTTGAACAACTGCTGCAGCAGCACCTGCCTACCCCGCCCCGAGTGGAACTGGAGGTGGAAAAGGACCTGGCTTTGCTCCAATATACCGGGGGGACTACGGGTGTTATAAAGGGGGCCATGTTAACCCATAAAAACTTATCTAGCAACGTGATGCAAACCAGGGCCTGGCTGAACATCTGTGAGGAGGGGAAGGAGAGGTTCTTCTGTGTCCTGCCCTTCTTTCATGTATTTGCCATGACCACCTGTATGAACCTATCCGTATACCTGGCCGCCGCCATGATCCTGATTCCCCGCCTAGAGGCAATGAATTTACTGAAACAGATTCAACAATACCGTCCCACCGTGTTCCAGGGGGTACCCTCCCTGTATGTAGCCGTGATCTCCCACCCGGAGGTGAAGAAGTACGACCTGTCTTCCATCCGTTGCTGCGTGTCCGGCGGGGCGCCGCTGCCTGCCGAGGTGCAGCAGCAGTTTGAAGCCCTTACCGGGGCCAAGCTGGTGGAGGGTTATGGTTTAACCGAGGCATCTCCTGTCACCCACTGCAACCCTGTGGCGGGCTATCGAATCAGCGGTTCCATAGGGCTTCCCATGCCCAATACCGAGATCAAAATTATGGACCTGGAAACCGGGACCAGGGAACTGCCGCCGGGAGAAGTGGGAGAATTATGTGTGAAGGGGCCCCAGGTGATGAAGGGCTACTGGAACATGCCTGAAGAAACGTCAAAGGTGCTGCGGGACGGCTGGTTATATACCGGAGACATTGCCCGCATGGATGAGAGCGGTTTTACTTATATTGTCGATCGTAAGAAAGACATGGTCATCAGTATGGGTTATAATGTATACCCCAGGGAAGTGGAGGAAGTCCTCTATGAGCATCCCGCTGTGAAAGAAGCTGCGGTCATCGGCCTTAAAGATCGTCATCGGGGGGAAGTCCTCAAGGCCTTTGTTGTTTTGAAAGAGGGTGCGGAAGCCAGGCGGGAAGATATCATTAAATTCTGCCGCCGTTATTTGGCCCAGTACAAGGTGCCCAAACAGGTTGAATTTCGTGCCGAGCTTCCCAAGTCCTCAGTAGGCAAAATTCTGCGCCGGGTTTTGGTTGAAGAGGAAAAACAAAGATAAAACAGGGTCACTAAAAGCGCTGTTGGAAAAGCGTTTGCCTGATCAGACTGCCGCCATGGAAGAGGTTCATTCCTCCGTTGAAAAACTCCACCGGATGGCTGCCGAACTTGATGAACCGGTGTATACTACGAGCCGGTGGTTAAAAAATACCTGTTAAGCATGGAAAAGGAGCAGCATATTGACTGCTCCTTATGTATTGACCGGCTTCAGGGCTGCAGGAACACAGGTTTACTGCACCTCACGCATGACCCCGATGGACCCCCTGGAAGGTGGTTGTACAAGGAAACACCTGTAAAAAAGCCCCTTATGCCTAAAGGACTATTCAATAATTTGTGGAAATAAAATTTAAAAGAATAATTAACATAGGAGTCACCCAATGTCTTTCCGGCGAAAGGTTGTCCGTTCAGGTATTCAAATTTTACCCCTGGCCTATATGGCGTTCATCTGGTTTTTATCGAGCCGGCCCAGTCATTCCGTTGTAGATCTGGGTTTTTACGATTCTTTGATTAAGGAAAGCCTGCACCTGGTGGAATTTGCCATCTTGTACGGGCTGCTGGTCCTGGCCCTGCTGACCCGGGGTGAACTGACCCCCGCAGGGAACAAGCTGGCGGTAATCATCTCGGTGGCCTATGCCCTTTTGGACGAGTTTCACCAGTCCTTTATCCCTTCCAGGTCCGCCTCGGTTACAGATATAATCAAAGATGTGACCGGCATCGCCTTCGTTTGGTATGTAGTAAGAGAAACCTATTTCCGCAATCCATACGCAAAAATCACCCGTTTTCTTTTTTGGGTGACCCGTACCTTTGCACCGCCGGGGAAACAACAAGAAAAGAAAGAAGAAAGGTGAGTTTACATGGGCTTTATCTTTGACCGGCAGCGCTGGCAGCCCTATCTTGAGCAGGCCTTTGATCAGCTGCACGCCATGCCGGAACCTGCCTGGCAGGAAAATAAAACAACCCTCTTTTTGCAACAGCAGCTTCGGGAACTAGGTTATCAAACCATCACCTTCCCCGATTGTACCGGTGTAATCGGTGTGCTGGGCGACGGACCTTGCACGGTGGCTTTGCGGGCGGATATGGACGCCCTCTGCCACCGGACAGAAAAGGGTGACGAATTTATCCATTCCTGCGGTCATGATGCCCACATGGCCATGGTCCTCACCGCTGCCGCTGCCCTGAGGAAAATGCCCCGGCCTAAAAACTGCCGGGTGAAGGTAATCTTCCAGCCGGCAGAGGAAACGGGCGAAGGGGCCCTGCGGCTGATTGAAAAGGGGGCCCTTGATGATGTGGACTTTCTGTTCGGTGTGCATCTAAGACCTATACAGGAATTACCCGGCGGTCTTGCCGCGCCGGCCATCCAAAACGGGGCAGCCTGCCTGCTGCATGGTGAAATCAAGGGCCTGAGCGCCCACGGGGCCAGGCCCCACCTGGGGATCAATGTCATTGAAGTGGCTGCCATGCTGGTCCAGATGATTCATGGGCTGCATTGGAATCCCTTGCAGCCGGCCTCCATAAAAATGACCCGCCTTTGGGCCGGCGGTGAAGCTGCCAACATTATTCCGGACCACGCAGCCTTTACGCTGGATGTAAGGGCCCAAACCAACCGGCATATGAATGAACTGGTGACCGCAGTGGAGCAGCTGGCAGCCGGCCTGGCCGGGGTCTATGGCGCTGAAATCCGCTTTACCAAAGGGGTGGAAACACCGGCGGCTGAAGTCAGTCCGCAAGCAATGGAAATTTTGTCCCGCGCCATCACCGATACCATCAGTGGGAAAAACCTGGCGCCCCCGGTGATGACCCCGGGCGCCGAAGATTTTCACTATTACACCCGCCTGCGCCCAGGGATTAAAGCAACCATGCTGGGATTGGGATGCCGGTTGGAACCGGGGCTGCACCACCCGGACATGCGGTTTGAGCGCCAATACCTGCTGGACGGGTCGGAAATCCTGGCCAGGGCGGTCTGGTATGCCTGCACCGGAACCCCGTGACAAACTGTTACCGGGAACCGGCAAAAAGTTATTCAGGAGGTTTCGCTATAATGGATGAGATCGTCATTAGACCCTTGACAACGGTTTCCGATATGAAAGCCGTGCAGGAATTGGAACAATCGGTGTGGGAAACCGAAATACCTGTGCCCATACACCAAACCTTAACGGTGGCAAGGAACGGCGGTGTTCTGCTGGGTGCTTTTCTGGGGGAGCAAATGGTGGGAATGCTTTACAGTTTTCCGGGCTTTTTAAATAACCAGATTTACCTTTGTTCCCATACTCTGGCTGTGCGGAAGGACCTGCGCAGCATGGGAATCGGCGAAAAACTGAAACTTGCCCAGGCCGAAGCGGCCCTGGCCAAGGGTTACCGGCTGATGACCTGGACCTACGATCCCCTGTTAACTCCCAACGGCTACCTCAATGTTGGCAAACTGGGTGTCATTTGCTCCACCTATATAGAAAATTGCTATGGCGAAATGAACGACTCCATGAACAAGGGGTTGCCCACGGATCGTTTTAAAGTGGAATGGTGGCTTGATCGGGAAAGACATATCCTGCCCCAGGGCAAGGAAATCAGCCTTATTGAGTGGCAATTGAATGACGGCGGGTTCCCGGTCCCACACAAGCTGACGGACAGCATCCTGGATGCGCAGGTGCTGAGGGTGGCTGTGCCGGCATATTTTCAGGACATGAGAGAAAAAGATTTGGCACTGGCCAGGGAATGGCGACAGTACACCCGGCAGGTGTTCGTTGAACGCTTTGCCGCCGGTTGGGCGGTGGCGGGATTCCGGCTTCACCGGGGGGAACCGGTACATGAGTACTTGCTGGTACCCCGTGCATCTCTGTCCATCCCCCGGGCGCCCTGGCAGAAAGGAGAGTAATTATGAAGTTTCACTCTATTACCCTGCGGGCTATGCAAATGCGCATGAAGGCCCCCTTTACAACCAGTTTTGGCACCGAATGGGACAAACACTTTATTCTAGTGGAAGTCCGGGATCAGGAAGGGCGCAGCGGCTGGGGCGAGTCGGTGGCCATGAAGGAGCCCCTTTACAATGAAGAAACTGTCGGCACCAACTGGCTGATGATGAAAGACTTTCTCATTCCTCTGCTGTGCCAAAAGACTCTGCAGCACCCCCAGGAGGTCACGGCCATTTTCAGTCATATCCGCCGCAACAACATGGCTAAATCGGCCCTGGAGGGCGCTATCTGGGACCTCTATGCCAAGCAGCAGGGCATTCCTCTCAGCCGGGCCCTGGGAGGGGAGCGCAGTGAAATTGAAGTGGGCATCAGCATCGGCATCCAGGAGTCGGTGGAAAAGCTGCTGTCCCTTGTGGAACAGTACGTCACCGAGGGGTACCGCCGGATCAAAATAAAAATTAAACCGGGCTGGGATGTTGACGTGGTGGCCGCTGTGCGCAACCGTTTCCCGCACATTCAATTGATGGCGGATGCCAACTCGGCCTATACTCTGCGGGACATGGACCATCTGGTGAAGTTGGATCAATTTGATTTAATGATGGTGGAACAGCCCCTGGCCCATGACGATATTATCGACCATGCCGCCCTGCAGAAACGGATGAAAACCCCCATTTGCCTGGACGAAAGCATTCACTCCCGGGAGGATGCCCGCAAAGCCGTCGAATTGGGTAGTTGCCGCATTATTAACATTAAGATCGGCCGGGTAGGCGGCCTCACGGAAGCTAGGCGCATTCACGACTACTGCCGGGATAAGGGAATCCCGGTATGGTGCGGCGGTATGCTGGAGGCCGGCGTGGGCCGGGCTCACAATGTGGCCCTCACCACCCTGCCCGGTTTCACCCTGCCCGGCGACACCGCCGCCTCCAGCCGGTACTGGGAGCAGGACATCATCCAACCGGAGGTCACGGTGGAAAAGGGTCTCATTCAAGTGCCGGACAGGCCAGGTATCGGCTATGAGCCGGTGCGGGAGATCATTGATCAGTTCACTCTGTACAGCGAGACATTTCGGCGGTAAGAAGGAATAATTCATTTCACCTGCCCCACGGGCAGGTTTTTTGATTCTGGCAAAACAAAGTGCCGGGCAGGATTCTAACAAGTGTTGTGGTACTAAAGAATGTATATACTGCAATTTTCGACAAGCGGGTTGCCCCTTGGAAAAAAGTGAGGAGATTTGATTTATGGCACAAACACTTATCAAAAACGGTTACGTCACGATCCTATCGCCAATATCGTATATGCCATGCAATCCCATTGTGGAATCCTCGTGAAGGTAAAATAAACCCGGTATTATGAAAGGGACCGCCGGGAAGTATGCTAGGAATAGCTCCTTTTCTACGAGGTGGACCATGCCTGTTTTCAATGCCAAATATCTCAGTGATGAAGAAATCTGGTCAAGAATTGATAAAATTGTTCAGGAAAGGGATGAGGTGCACAGGCTGCTGGCTAAGCCTGAGGTAAGCACCGACCCCTGCAGGATGCCCGAATTGGCCAAAAAACTAAACGACTTAAACCCAAAATGCCTCCTTTTTCATGAGTTAAGAAGCCTTGTGAAGGATCTTAGAGAACTGGAAGAAATGATTGGCGAGAAGGAACCGGACGAAGAACATGAACTGGTATCCCTTCACCGGGAATACCTGGACCTCTGCCGGGATAAGGCCCTGCAGGTCTACCAGACGCTCATGGAGATGGGGTTGTTGCCCGAGGAGGTCGAAGACGAGACGGACCTGGCCATCCTTAAGTTTATTGAGTATGCCGGGCCGGAATATGCCTGGCGGCTGGGTATCAATATCGGCCTTGATGTGGCAGAATCCCGCCGGCGTTTGGAGGCCCTGCTGGAAAAGGGCCTGCTGGAAAGGGTGCCGGGCAATATGCTGGAGGGCTACCACCGGCAAAAGGACTGGATCAAGCACATGAACCATACCTACTATCGAATCACCCGGGAAGGCAGGCATTATCTTCGAAAACTGCGCCGGGGTTTGGAAGATTTGTCCGAAGGATAAAGCCATGAGGCGACAGGTTTTCATGGACCCTAATAAGGTAAAGGTTTTTTAGAAACCCTATGGTCAAGGAGGTGGCTGTATTGTCCTGGTCCCTGTTAATCTCCATGGCAGAACGTATGGGCATTATAGTGGCCATCGCTTTTTTGTTTACCCGCTGGTCGGGTTTTCGCACCTTGCTGGACAACCGACCCAATCCACAAAGCAGGTTCCTTCTGGCCCTGATCTTTGGATTTTTAGGTATTATCGGCACCTATACCGGCATCACCGTCAGTCCCGGAGAGGTGCAGCACCGTTTCCCCGGCTCCCTTTCCTATGAGGATGCCATTGCCAATTCCAGGGCCATTGGGGTGATGGTGGCGGGCCTTTTGGGCGGTCCCCTCACCGGCCTGGGGGCCGGGCTCATTGCCGGTATCCACAGGATGTCCCTAGGCGGCTTTACTGATATTGCCTGCGGTATTTCCACCGTTTATGAAGGACTGCTGGGAGGACTGGTTTACTCCAGGATACGGCGGCATGGCATCATTTCTCCGGGGGTGGCTCTGGCCACGGGCATGGCCGGAGAAATGGGACAAATGGCCATTATCCTTTTGGTGGCCAAACCCTTTGCCAAGGCCTTGGCCCTGGTGCAAATCATTGCCATACCCATGGTCGTTGCAAACAGCCTGGGCATTGCGCTGTTTATGGCCATTATCCACGCGGTGGTAGAGCGTGAAAAAACCATTGGCGCGGTTCAAGCGCAAAAGGCCCTGGCCATTGCCGACAAAACCCTGCCCCATTTACGGACCGGTTTAAATTTTGACTCTGCTCTGGCCACTGCCCGTATTATTTATGAAGAATCAGGGGCGGGTGCGGTGGCCATTACCGACCACCGGTTTATATTAGCCCATGTGGGGGAAGGGGCGGACCACCACTTGCCCGGCCAGCCCATTTTGACCGAAGTTACCAAGCGTGTGCTGGAGCACGGCCAACTGCAAACCGCTGCCAACCCTTCGGAAATCCTTTGCAAAAACCGACAATGTCCCCTGCAATCGGCCATCGTGGTTCCCCTTTACAGCGGAAAAAAGATTATCGGAACCCTCAAATTATATTCTGTCAAGCGGCGCAGGCCGGACAAAGTAATGGTGGAGCTGGCCCGGGGTTTGGCCCAGCTCTTTTCCACACAGCTGGAGTTAGGGGAAGCCGAGAGGCAGGCCAGGCTGCTGCAGGATGCGGAAATCAAGGCGCTGCAGGCACAAATTAATCCGCACTTCCTGTTTAATGCCTTAAACACCGTAGTTTCCTTAATTCGAACCAATCCTGATGAAGCCCGGAAGGTACTCATAGAGCTGGGTAATTACATCCGGCAAAATTTGAAGAGCTCCTTAAGTAAATGGACAAATCTTGAAACAGAATTAAAACATGTGCAGGCCTACCTGGCGGTGGTGCAGGCTCGTTTTTCCCACCGCTTAAAGGTAATCGTCGATGTTCCCGACAGATTTCTTGGGGCATCCCTGCCGCCTTTAACCCTGCAGCCGCTGGTGGAAAACGCCGTCCAGCACGGGTTTATCAAATTTACCGATGAATCTATGATTTCTATTAGAGCTGTCCAACAAAATGAAGACCTTCTCATCACCGTCCAAGACAATGGCGTCGGGATCGACCCGGAGAAACTAAAAAGTTTGTTAGAAGGGAAGAACAACCGGCATGAGGGGGGGATTGGTCTCATCAATGTACACAGCAGGTTAAAGGGGGTCTTCGGCCCCGGTTACGGTCTTTCTATTCAGAGTTCCCCCCATGGGGGTACAACGGTGCAGTTTAGAATACCCTTGACTGTACAGCAAGAGGAGTGATTGGCATGAGAGTTGTGGTGGTGGATGATGAGGCCCCGGCCCGGGATGAACTGGTATACCTGTTAAAACAGCATGCCGGCTTGGAGGTGGTGGCCGAGGCGGAGGATGCCCATGCCGCCCTGCTGGCCTTACGAAAAGAGCGGCCGGATGCCGTGTTTTTAGACATATCCATGCCCGGGGGAGACGGGCTGGAAGTGGCCCGGAAGCTGGCCCGTATGACAGATCCCCCCCTGGTGGTATTTGCCACCGCCTATGACCGCCACGCACTGGCAGCCTTTGAGGTGAATGCAGTGGACTATTTGTTGAAACCCTTTTCTGAACAACGGGTGGCGGAAACCATCGACAAACTGAGGCGATTGGTTAACCAAAGAAAGACCGGGCATCACCCTTTGCAAAACAAGATTGCCGTCAGTGATGAAGACTTGATCACGCTGCTGGACCCCGCAGAGATTGTCTACGCCGGCCGCCAAGGCAGGGAAGTAATCATAAAAACATTCGACAAGGAATATAAGGTTAACTATACGCTACAAGGCCTGGAACAGCGGTTGGATAAAGTTTCCTTTTTTCGGCCTCACCACAGCTTTTTGGTTAATGTTAACAAGATTGAAAAAATTGAACCTGCCTTTCATGGCTACCAACTGGTAATGAAAGACAATAAATCCTCCAGGGTGCCGGTAAGCCGCAGCGGCATGAGAGAAATTAAACGGCTGTTGGGTATCTAGGAGTGCCGGTTTCCTTTTAGACAGTTATATGAACCATTTGTGCGAGCTTTTTGACAAAGTATACGCAAATTAAACACAGAGCTTTCCTCCTGCATTAAAATTAAATTGACTCAAGAAATCAATAAAGGAGGGAAGCACATGTTTACTTTTCTGGCTGCAATTATTTTACTCATTGTTGGATACCTTACCTACGGTAAATTCGTAGAAAAAGTATTTGGCGTAAATGAAAACAATGTATGCCCCGCTTACGCCAAGCAAGACGGTGTGGATTTCGTTCCCATGGAGTGGAAGCGGGCCAGCCTGATTCAGCTGTTGAACATCGCCGGTTTGGGTCCCATCTTTGGACCCATCATGGGTGCCCTGTGGGGTCCCGTGGCCTTTATATGGATTGTGCTTGGCTCCATCTTTGCCGGTGCGGTACACGACTACTTCTCCGGGATGCTCTCTGTGAGAAACGGCGGAGCGGGTCTGCCGGACATGGTAGGTAAGTATCTGGGCAGAGGCATGAAAGCCTTTACCAATGTTTTTGCACTGGTTCTGCTGGTCCTAGTGGGAACCGTGTTTATGACCGGTCCCGCCAAACTGCTGGCAAACTTGACACCGGGATGGATGACATTAGGCGTTTGGGTTGGTATCATCTTAGTTTACTATGTTCTGGCCACCCTGCTGCCCGTTGATAAGATTATCGGCCGGGTGTACCCGTTCTTTGGCGCCCTGTTGTTAATTATGGCCTTTGGTGTAGCTGGTGCCTTAATCCTCCAGGGGTATCATATTCCTGAGCTCACCCTGGCCAACATGCACCCGAAAGGCGCACCCATCTGGCCGCTGCTGTTCATTACCATTGCCTGCGGCGCCATTTCCGGTTTCCATGCCACCCAATCTCCCATTATTGCCCGCTGCACGCAAAATGAAAAATATGGCCGTAAGATTTTCTACGGCATGATGATTGCCGAAGGAATTATTGCCCTGATTTGGGCCGCTGCCGGCATGTCCTTCTACGGCAGCTATGAAGGCCTGGCCGCCGTGCTGGCGCCCGGTGGCCCCGGTCCCGCCGGTGTAGTGAAGGAAGTGGCCACCACCATGCTGGGCGCCGTGGGTGGTACTATGGCAGTGCTGGGTGTCATCGTACTGCCTATTACCTCCGGTGACACAGCCTTCCGCGGCGCCCGGATGCTGATTGCGGACTTTCTGAAAATGGACCAAAAGCCCTTTGGCAAACGGCTGGTCATTGCCATTCCGCTGTTCACCGTGGGTTACCTGCTCACACTGATTGACTTTAACTTCCTGTGGCGGTACTTTGCCTGGGCCAACCAGACCACTGCCATGATCATGCTGTGGGCAGCCGCCGTTTACCTTGTACAAGAGAAAAAGTTCCATTGGGTGGCTTCGGTTCCCGCTGCCTTCATGACCGTAGTGACCTTCACCTACATCCTGATGGCGCCGGAAGGATTTAAGCTGGCCACCGGCATCGCATACCCTCTGGGCTTTGTGCTGGCCCTGATTCCCATCGGGCTGTTTATTAAGAAAGTCCTGGGAATGAACAACGACCAACTGACAGTATCCCCGGCCAAAAAGCCGGTATCATAAAACTTGGCCCCTTCTGAAAATCGATATATGCTGCTAAATTTAGGTGACGGGAGTTAAGGAACTCCTGTCACCTATTTTTTGCTTTAGCCTTTATTTTGTCTTTTCCGTTCTAGGGCTTAAAAACTTCTCCATCAAAGCCTGCCGCTACTTTTCTGGCCACGCCGGTGCGTTCAGCCGCTTCCTCCACCGCCCGGGCCACTGCCGGGGCCACCTCTTCATTGAAGACAGATGGAATGATATTTTCGGCCGTAAGCTGATCGCTGGTAATGATGCCGGCCAGGGCGTAGGCAGCCGCCAGGCACATCTCATCATTGATGGTGCGGGCATGGCAGTTAAGGGCGCCCCGGAAGACACCGGGAAAGGCCAGGGCATTGTTAATCTGGTTGGCATAATCGGATCGACCGGTGGCAATCACCCCTGCGATATCGTAAATTTCCTCCGGCTGAATTTCCGGGTCGGGGTTGGCTAGGGCAAAGACAACCGGCTTTTTGGACATTTTCAGGATGTCTTCCCGATTTAGCAGGCCCGGACCGGAGACGCCAATGAATACGTCAGCCCCCGCAATGACTTCCTTCAAGCTCCCCTGTATTCCTTCGGGGTTGGTATGTTCCGCAATCCAGGCTTTGGAAGAATCTTTGGGCAGGTTGTTCCGGGAGATGGCACCCTTTCTGTCACAGACAATCAAATTACGAACACCGGCGCGGAGCAGCATTTTGGCAATGGCCACCCCGGCGGCACCGGCGCCGCTCATAACCACTTTAATACTATCCATGGTCTTGCCCACTACCCTCAGAGCATTGATAAGACCTGCCACTGTAACAATGGCAGTGCCGTGCTGGTCGTCGTGAAAAACGGGAATATCCAGCAATTGGCTCAGTTTTTCCTCAATCTCAAAGCATTTCGGGGCGGCAATGTCCTCCAGGTTAATGCCTCCAAAGGCCGGTGCCAGGGCCAGCACAGCATCGATGATCTGTTGAGGTTCATGGACATCCAGGCAAATGGGTACTGCGTCCACATTGGCAAACTGCTTGAACAGAACAGCCTTGCCTTCCATCACCGGCAGCGCCCCGGTGGGCCCCAAATTCCCCAAACCCAGCACCGCCGAGCCGTCGGTTACAATGGCTACGGTATTTCCTTTCATGGTCAATTTATAGGCCATTTCCGGCTCCTGGGCCAGGGTTTCGGAGATCACCGCCACACCGGGCGTATAGACCAGCGACAGGTCCTCCCAGTTTTCTATCCGTCTCCTGGGGATTATTTCAATTTTACCGCCCAGGTGACGGGTGAAGACCCGGTCCGCCACATGGATGACCTGGACATCCGGCATGTTTTGCAATGCCTGAACCAGCTCTTCCAGGTGCCCCCTCTCCCGTAAACGGATCATCAAGTCCCTGGTTATGTACGACGGGGTGGCAGTAACCAAATCAATGGCCCCAAGGCTGCCCCCTTCCCGGGCAATGACATTGAGTACCCTGGCCAGGGTACCGGGACGGTTAGCAAGCCTCAGTCGAATCGTAATATTCAAAGACATAACCATTAGAAAAATCATCCCTCTTCATAAAAAGTGAAATATTTTGTGCTGAAACAACGTCTTACCTAATAAGTATTATTTACACTTTCATAAACACTGACAACCTATATATTTCATTATTTTATTATCCTGCAAGTTGTTTGAACTTTCAATATTTTAATCATTAATAATAATTAACTTGACGTCAACCGGTATTACTGGTAACGTTACACTTAGAAACTGAGGGAACTGCATTGGTTTCTGAAGGGAGGCTTGATTTTTGAGAGATAAAATTATTCAGGCAGCTATGGAGCAAATTAAAAAATTTGGTTTTAGGAAGTTCACCATTGATGACATTGCCGCAGACCTGGGTATCAGCAAAAAGACTGTCTATAAGTATTTTGACAGTAAAAATCAAATTATCAGCGCGGTGGTAGACGCACACATGGAAATGGAAAAGGCCCGCACAATCGAGGCCATGCAAACGGAAGGAGGCTGGATTGAAAAATTTAAAGAGGTTGTATTTTGTGATAACCACGAAAAAGTACCGAACTGGCTGCTGGAGGAACTACAGCGTTTTTTCCCGGAAGAATGGGCCAAGGCCGATGCCATAGGCGAGTTTAAGTGTGAACATGTAAAAAAATTGCTGGCCACAGGCAAAGAAAAGGGCGATATCAGGGATGATCTTCACCCGGCTATTATTGGATTAACCCTGGATAAAACCATCGATGCCCTGTTTGATTATAAATTTTTAAACCAACATGGCCTGACAATAAGCCAGGCCATGGAACAGGTTAAAAATATTATTCTGTACGGTATTTTAAAAAGAGAATAAGTGGTAAAGGGGAAGCGAGAATGAAGAGGAAATGGAAACTGTGGCTAATTCCGGTGGTAGCGGTATTAGCCTTCGGTGTTATGAAAGGCGGCAGTTTGTGGGGTAAAAGTGAAACCAAACAGGATTTACCGGTGCAGACTGTTGCCACCCGGGCGGTGGCCAAAGTAAAGGTTGAAAATGCCCTGGCCCTTACCGGCAGTATTGAAGCCTATCATCAAGCAGTAATCAGTGCCAAAGTCTCCGGCCGGGTCAGTAAAGTGACGGTGGAGAACGGGGATCAGGTGGCCGCCGGTCAACCGCTTGTTCTCCTGGAGACCCAGGATTTTGTCAATACGCTGGCTATGAGTCAGGCCGCCCTCAAGAAGGCGGAAACCGGCCTCACCACGGCCCGGGCGGATTTTCAAAGATATCAGGAACTACATAAGCAGGGGGCCATTTCCCAAAAGGAATTTGAAGGGGCGGAAGCTGCCCTGAAAATGGCGGAAGCGGATGCCAGTTCAGCTGCGGCTGCCGCAGCTTCAGCCCAGGAAGCCTTGCAAAACGCCACCATCAGTTCACCCATCAGCGGACTGGTGGCAAACCGTAATGTTACCACGGGACAAATGGTTTCTCCTCAGGGAGCTCCCCTGATGACCGTTGAAGACATTTCAGCCGTTTACGTGGTTGTCAATATCGAGCAAAAGGACCTGGCCAAAGTGAAGCCCGGTTTAAAGGCCGATGTAACTGTGGATGCCTATGGCGACAAAAAATTCAACGGGGTTGTGGAAGTTATCAATCCGGTGGCCAACAAGGGAGCCCGGGTTTTTGAGACCAAGATTAAAGTTGATAACCCGGAAAAACTTTTAAAACCCGGTATGTTTGCCAAAGTACAGGTAAAAACCGGGGAGGCAGTGGACGCCTTAACCGTTCCCCAGGCCGCCCTGACCACCAAGCAGGGGATGTATTTTGTCTTTGTACCGGAAGGCAATAAAGTAAAGCGTGTTCAGGTGGAGATCGGACAAATCATTGATCAATCAGTTGAAATCAAGAAAGGACTCACCGAGGGTCAACAGGTGGTCATTACCAATGTCAACAAATTAAAAGACCAGGATATGGTAAAGATCGCCAACTAACAGGAGGATAAAATATGTTTCTTACCAACCTCAGTTTAAAAAGGCCGGTTTTTGCTACGGTAACGATCCTGGCACTGTTGGCCGTGGGTATTATCAGCTATATTGGCCTGAATATTAACGACTATCCCGAAGTTGAATTTCCCTATGTGGTAGTTACCGTCGTGCAGCCCGGGGCTTCACCGGAACAGGTAGAAACAAAGATTATTACCAAATTGGAGGAGGCCATCGGGCAGATTTCCGGGGTAAAGCATATTTATTCCACCGCCCGGGAAGGAGTTGCTACCGTCTTTGCCGAGTTTTCCCTGGAGACATCTCCTGAAGTGGCTGCCCAGGACGTGCGGGATAAGATCGGTACCATCCGGGGAGATTTACCCCAGGATATAGAGGAACCAATTATCGCCCGCTTTGATCCTTCGGCTGCGCCCATTGCCTCTCTGGCGGTAACCGGGAACATCTCCCTGCGTGAGATGACCACAGTGGTGGAGGATTTAATTAAAAGAAGGATTGAAACTGTCAATGGCGTGGGGTCCATCAATATTTACGGTGATGTAAAACGGGAGATCCACATTAAACTGGACAAAGACAAGCTGGCAGCCTACGGGCTTACCACCGGCGAGGTCGTCAACAGCCTGCGCAGTGAGAACATGGAAGTTCCCGGAGGTAAGGTGGGGAGCGGCGACCGGGAGATGACGCTCCGAACAGTGGGCAACATCGACAGGGTCAATGAATTTGCCAACCTGCCTGTAGCGCAGCGTGAAGGGGTCCAGTTATATGTTAAGGATATCGCCACCGTGGTTGACGGTGTAGAGGAACAGGACAGCATTTCCCGTTACCAGGGCAAACCGGCCATTGGCATTGATATCATTAAGCAATCCGGCGCCAACACCGTCGAAGTAGCAAACGAGATCAAGAAAGTCATCGAAGAGGTTAAAAAGGAACTGCCGCCGGGCGTTCAACTGGATCTGGTCCGGGACAACTCCGTCAATATCAGGGATGCGGTAAACGACGTAAGGAATACCCTGATTGAGGGCAGTGTGCTGGCTGTCCTGACCGTTTTCATTTTTCTCAGGGACTGGCGCAGCACTTTAATCGGCGCCCTGGCCATTCCCACATCCATTATTGCCACATTCTTTGCCATGAAGATGCTGGGTTTCACCTTAAACTTCATGTCCCTGATGGCCCTTTCCCTGGCGGTGGGTCTGCTGATTGACGATGCCATTGTGGTCATTGAGAATATTGTACGTCACCTGCGGATGGGGAAAAGCCCTATGGATGCAGCCCGGGACGGTACCACCGAGCTTGGCCTGGCAGTAACTGCCACCACCCTGACCGTTGTGGCGGTGTTTCTGCCGGTGGGCATGATGACGGGTATCGTGGGTCAATTTTTCAAACAGTTTGGGATTACCGTAGTCTTCAGTGTGCTGGTATCCCTGTTTGTGGCCTTTACCCTGGTACCCATGCTGTCCTCCCGCTACTTAAAGGACGAAGAATATGTGCCTAGGGGGCCCGTGGGTAAGTTTATCAAATGGTTTAACCGTGGATTTGATCATATTACCCAAAAATATGCAGATTTTCTCCAGGTGGTCTTGCGAAATCGCAAAAAGACCATCGGGATTGCGCTAATATTGTTCTTTGGCAGTCTCATGCTGATCCCCTTGCTGGGCTCCACCTTTGTGCCGGGAGGAGACATCGGGGAACTGTACGTGGTGGCGGATCTCGATGCCGGTCTAAGTATGGAAGCCGCCGGCAAAGTTACCGAGAAAATGGAAAAGGTTCTGCAAAGCTACCCGGAAGTAACCAAAGTTTATTCCACCGTGACTGCAGAACAGACCAATATTTTTGTTAAACTGGTCGACAAGCATGAACGGGACAAAACCATTGATGAACTGGCCATGGATATGAGGCATAAGCTGAATACCATTCCCGGGGTCAAGGTGACCATTAACCAGCAGGCCGGCATGAGCGACGGTGCAGCGGTTCAATTCAGGCTGCTGGGGGATGACCTGGACCAGCTTCAGGTCTATGCGGAACAGGCCCAAAAAATCATGGAAAGCATCCCCGGTGCCGTGGACGTCTCCAGCAGTTTCAAGCCCGGTAAACCGGAAGCACAAATTCAAATTAAACAGGATGTGGCCGCCGACTTGGGTGTAAGCACCGCCACGGTGGCCGATACCCTGCGCACCTTGTTCAACGGGGTGGTGGTGGGCCAGTACGAGGACGGCGAAGACCGTTTTGATGTTCGGGTTCGCCTGGACGAAAGCCACCGTACAAACCTGGCCGATCTCAGCAATATCTACCTGCCCGGCAAGCACGGATCCACCATGGTTCCTTTAAGCCAGGTGACTGAGACGGTGTTTTCCACCTCGCCCAGTCAGATTAACCGCTTTGACCGAACCAAAGAAATCGTGTTATCCTGTAACATCGACGGCAGCATTTCGCTGGGCGAATTCAACAAGGCCTTTCAGGAACGGGTGGCAAAGGAGATGAAGCTGCCCCCGGGCTACCGCTTCTTTGAGGGCGGCGATTCGGAGCGGATGGGCGAGACTTTTACCGCCATGGTACTGGCCTTGATTACAGCCGTTCTGTTTATCTTCTTTATTCTGGCCGCCCAGTTTGAGAGCTATATCGATCCCCTCTCCATTATGCTGTCGCTGCCCATGGCCATTGTCGGGGCCATTCTGGGATTGCTCATTGTGGGCAGTGACTTGAGTATTATGAGTATGATCGGTATTATCATGCTGATGGGTCTGGTCACAAAGAACGCTATTCTCTTGATAGACTTTACCAAACAGGAGCGAGCCAAGGGAGTGGAGCGCAACGAAGCCCTCCGTAAGGCCGCCTTGACCCGTCTGCGTCCTATTGTGATGACCTCTACTGCTATGATCCTGGGTATGATGCCCCTGGCCCTGGCCCTGGGCCCCGGGGCCGAAGGCCGGGCACCCATGGCACATGCCATTATCGGGGGCTTGATCACCTCTACCCTGCTGACCCTGGTGGTGGTGCCGGTTATTTATACCCTGCTGGATGATTTTAAAGGGAAGAGTCATAGATTAAAGCAGCGAATTTTCTCACGTTCCCCAAAATCAACAACCGTAAATCATTCATAATGAGCATTACCAAAAGAAGCACGCTTTTGGTGGGCAGCGAGAGGGTAGCCGGGGAGAAACTCGTAACCCTGGAAGGGACGGCCAAACTGCCCTACCACCGATTGCTCTGGCAGCAACTCAACAGTAAATTTTAAAAGACATGGCCTGCGCCGGCGCAGGCCATGTCTTTTTACCGCTAGAAATATTTCCCCAGGAACTGATGCTGCGCGCAATTGCCGCAGGAGCAGGAGAGGGATACATTGACAAGGTCGCAGACATACTTAAAACCCGATTGTTCCATTTTCACTTTAACCTGTATATCTTGATTGCCGCATTGATTGCAGATTATTTTCAGACCCTTTGGCAACGGTATAAAATCCTCCACAGAGGCGCTGGCTGTTAATTTATTTTCCAAAAGGAAGTCATAGTAGGATAAATTCCTACATTCCTTGGATGAACAATAGATTGACAAACAGAGGCTTTTTACATCCTTGTTGTTCACATATTCAACGTCGGGTTGTATTTCAGCTCCGGTGCAGCCGCAAAGGTTGCAAAGCTGATCGAAGTCCCCGGAAAGAGTAAAATCTTCAATTTTTTCCGTTGTAAATTTCAAGTTTTTCATATTAATCAAGAATTTACCACCTTGTCAATATTCGTTCTTATTTATATCTATTTTACAAAAATTGCTTTTTTCCTCTAGGCCAAATGTCATGTTTATACTATTTTGGTCTCCGAACGGATCATATGGGGAGAGGGGGACGGCAGCACCCTGGCGGTGGTGGATACTCCCTATGTTTCCCGTCATTATATTAAAACGGATTTCCCCAGCAAGAGGAAACGGCCCGCCGTCATTGGTAAGCGGTTGGACCGGTTAATATGGTTGTTGACCGGTGTTTTATTTACTGAACACTGGCATTCTTTTATACTCGGTTATCAAATAATAAAGGGGGGCAATTTATGAAAAGGTTGCTTGTGACAGTTAATCATTTTCTTGAAACATGATAAAACTAAATTTTTCATAAATAAGCACCCCCCTTTTCGGTTTATGGGTTGTTTGCTAGCTCCATTATACCAGAAAGAGGGTGTTTTGCTTATTTATAAAACATCCTATAACTAAACCCGGGTTGAACGTTTTTTAGTATTTCTTGTTTAAGCAGTAATTTACAGCCTACAGTTTGTCATAAACCCGGTTAAACGGTAAGCAAATAATGGCTTACTAATTGGCTGCCAGTTATGGTAACTGGCGTGGGTTTTTTTACTGTTAACGGTTTAGAGGAAATGCAGCATTTTTGTGCCCGGGCAGCCTTTCTTGAAAGCATGGCTATTAACACGAAAATACCGCACTTGGCGGAATCTTGTTAGACCTGATGTTGCCGGGTAACTATAATGGAAATGTACTAAAAAAAGAAGGCTTTCACGAGGGAGGATGGGTCACATGAAAGAGAAATAGTGCCGGCTGTAAAGAAAAAGAATTTACGATAGACAAAAGTCTGTGAACTGTTTGACAGGCAAAGTGAAATAAAGAATCAGGAGGGAAAAACATGGAGGTTGCTACACAGAAAAATACCATCGACCAACCATCTTCACCGGATGCAAAACCCATGGATTTGTATAGCCAGGAATTTCTAAACTTAATTATGTTTAAGCAACTGCGTTTAAGCTTGGCTCTTTTTGCCGTATTTGTTGTCATTCTCCTTGGCCTGCCTTTGGTAAACTTCTATCTGCCGTCCTTTGCCAATGCCCGTATTTTTGGTTTCACAGGGAGTTGGCTTTTTCTTGGCGTCCTGTTCTACCCGTTGACGTGGGCGGTTGCTTATATCTATGTAAAACTCTCGCTGGATCTTGAACACGCAATTGCCAAGCGTGCCAAAAAGTTTTAGGAGGTAAAGAAAATGACCGGTATTTCTTGGATTCCCTTACTATGTGTAACCGTGCTGGTGATCGGCACCATCGGACTTGGTTTTTACGTACAGCGTTCGGTGCGCAGCGCAGCGGATCTTTATGTTGCCTCCCGTTCCGTCAGCGTACCCATGAATTCCGCAGCCATCTCGGGCGAATATCTATCGGCGGCCTCTTTTATGGGGATAGCCGGCATGGTTATGAAATTCGGTTACGACGTACTTTGGTATCCAGCCTTGTATGCAGCCGGTTATCTTTTTCTGTTGCTGTTTATTGCCAGCCCACTGCGAAGATTCGGCGCCTACACCATCCCGGATTTTGCCGAGGGGCGCTTCTCCAGCCCGCTTTTTCGTAAAATTGCAGTTATCTTTGTTCTGGTTATCGGCTTTTTTTACACCATGCCGCAGATGAAGGGGGCAGGAGTAGCACTGGTTAATATCCTGCACACTCCCTACTGGGTTGGCGTTGTTCTGGTTGGAGCTGTTATCACCTTTAACGTGGCTTTAGGCGGCATGAAAGGGATTACCTTTGTGCAGGCTTTTCAGTACTGGGTTAAGATGTTTGCCATCTCTCTCCCTATATTTATTCTTTTTTCCATGGTTGGGGGTTACCAGCAGCA
Organism: Desulforamulus putei DSM 12395; assembly: GCF_900129195.1. Classification (GTDB taxonomy): domain Bacteria; phylum Bacillota; class Desulfotomaculia; order Desulfotomaculales; family Desulfotomaculaceae; genus Desulfotomaculum; species Desulfotomaculum putei. The sequence goes on along the minus strand of NZ_FQUY01000016.1, from coordinate 7,403 downwards.
TATGAGCAAAATCGGTAACCAGGGTGAAGCTGGCAAATCTATACCTCAGTTTAAGGAGGACACAACCGTCTCCTATAAGCCGCAGGCACCATCCAATGAAATTATTTTTAATGCCGGGGCTACAGCCACCTTTGTCAACGGGGCGGAAGTAGCAGTAGCAACGGCCAAGCCTCTGCCCAACGGGGCCACTGTCCCGGCGGAGAAGATGATCATCTCCGGGTTGCCCGGCCAAACCACTACACGGGATATTGCCGGGAAAAAAGTTACTCTTTATATCTTTCCGCCCGGCAGCAGTTTTACCGTCAGCGACCCTGTGCCTGCAGGTTCCCCCGGCAGCGACGGCAAACCCAAAACCGTGCCGGTCAAACTTACCGTCTTTCCTGCCGCCGGTAAAGAAAATGTACAGATCATGTATCCCAAAGGTGAGAAAGTGCCCAATGCCCCGCCAGATAAAAAGTGGCTGGAACCCTACGGACCTTTTACCAGTAAGTACGGGCACCCGCTCCTTTACACCTATTCTCTGATTCTGGCCATCATCTGCGGTACCGCCGGTCTGCCCCACATCCTGGTGCGGTTTTACACCAATCCGGACGGCCGGACAGCCAAGCGTACTGCTTTTTGGGTACTGATATTGCTGGGCTGTTTCTATGTGTTCCCGCCCATGTGGGGAGCCTTAGGTCGTAATTTGGTACCGCATCTATATGCCGTTACCGGCGGCGCCTTTAGCACAGATTCAGTGGTTTTGACCATGCCTCATATCTTAAACGGGGCAATGCCTTATCTGGGAGACCTGCTCTCGGGGATCACCTCGGCCGGAGCCTTTGCCGGCTTTATGACCACCTTCTCGGGCCTGCTGGTTTCCATTACAGGAGCCCTGGCCCATGATATCTACGGGAATATGATTAACCCGCAGGCTTCTCCCGGCCAGCGCCTGAGGGCCTTCCGCATTGCCGCCGTCGGCGGGGGGGTAACGGCCATGATTCTGGGAACTATGGTAGAGAACTTCGACATTAATATGATGGTTGGCTGGGCCTTCGCCATTGCTGCGGCATCCTACTTCCCAATGCTTATCGTAAGCATATGGTGGCGCAGGACCAGTTTTATCGGAGCGGCAACAGGTATGCTTGGTGGGGGCATTTCAGCCCTGGTGGCCATTGTGTCGGTAATGCTGGCGGATAAAAAAGTGATTCCGTCCCTTGGCGCCTTTTATGCAGCAAACCCTGTTATCCGGTCCCTGGCCGAACAACCGGCAATCTGGGCAGTCCCCCTCGCCCTGATCCTGATCTTTGTTGTTTCCTTGCTCACTCCGGATGCGGTGCCCCGTGATGCCGGCCGTAAGATGCTGGTATTGCACGCTCCGGAAGAATTGGCCTTAAGAGACGAGTATATTAAGGATGGGTCGAATCCGGCACCGGCAGGTACCCATTAAAAAGCAAGCAGGGGGGATTCATGGTGGCACGTAAATCCTGGCGGCGGGGTACGGTTTTGTACACTGCTTATCTGGCTGTTCTCGGTTTAATCTGGGCCGCAGTGGAATGTTGGGGGCTCTCCGCAGCCATGGGTCTTGGCCTGGCGGTACTTAGCGGGGCGGGCATGGCCGTCTTCTGGCCCCGCTGGTAGAAAGGCTGAAGCGGGATGGTTTCAAACAACCTGTTATTCAATATGTTGAAATCCCTAGGGCAGGGGAGCAGGGCATTGGCCCGAGGGAAGTTTGTGCAACAGCCCACGGCAGGTCGCTTCGGCCTGCACGACCCGGAGGTACCCCTGCGGGAGCAGTGTTTTGTGGTGGTGGATTGCGAGACCACCGGGCTTAAGCCGGAGCATGGTGACCGGGTAATTTCTCTGGCGGCAGTACGTTTAATCGGTGGAGAAGTTGCTCCCGACCGTTTCTCTACCTTAATTGATCCTCAGCGGCCCGTCCCGGAGCTTGCCACCTCCATTACCGGGATTGACGGCCAAATGCTGGCCGGTCAACCCCGCCTTGAGGAAATCCTGCCCCAATTCCTGGATTTTGCCAGGGGTGGCATTATTACCGGCTACAATGTTGGATTTGATCTGGCCTTTCTCAACCCGGCACTGCGCAGCGCCGGGAGGGACGCTCTATGTGCTGCCCATAGCCTTGATGTATTTGTTCTGGGGCGAATACTGCATCCCCATTGGCGGCATCGCTCGCTGGAAGATATGGCCCGGGCCTACGGCATCCCGGTGGAGGGACGGCATACCGCCTTGGGCGATTCCTTGATGACGGCGCGGCTGCTAAAAGCTATGTTTCCCCAACTGGAACAACGGGGTATTAAAAATCTCCGTGACCTTGCTGATTTTCTCTGTTATTGCAGCTTGTACTAATTCATATTTATAAAAAGACGTCCGCCTGTATAAGTCAGGCGGACGTCTTTTATCTACTTCGCCATGGATCAGTAAAAAATTTGTTAGTTAATTTCTGCAGCCTTACAATGACCGAAAGAGAATCCCGAAGGATGTCCTGCTCCCGTTTGCTGAGCCGGTACGGGTTAATGTAATCGTCCGGTTCCTTTCCTTGCTGGTGCTTGCGCAGGTTTTCCCGTATGCGGAACATCATAATGGTTTCATAAGCTGCCTGAATATATTCTGCCTCGTCTTGGCCAATGGCGCCCAGCGTCACCAGTTCCCGGAGACGTCCGAGGGTAGATGTTTCGGTTATGCCATAATTGATGGCAAAAATGCGCAGGCAGTTCACAATGTGTACCCCGGCCGCTGTTTTTAAGTTTATTTCATCCCGGTGCGGACCGGACTTTTCGGTGATAATGTTATTGCGGAAACCCAGTGGCGGACGGTATTGTAATTCGTCATCGGTCAGCAGGTGTGAAGCTGGATTGGGGGTACGGAAAGACGTAAAAAATTGCTCCCAAAGTGATTTGGCCAGCAGGGCCTCCCCGTATACCGGGCGAAAGTCAAGGAAAATGGTAAGCATCCGAACTTCGGCGGGATCCAGTCGTTTAATCCATATGTCAATAATCTTTCGCCAATCACTAACTGAACGGCACCATTTGGGGTTAGAGGCCATAACCATCCCCCGGCACTTGGTGAAACCGCACTGGGCCAATCCTTCCACCACCTTTTCCCCCAGGCGCAGGAAGTAGTTGGTAACAATAGATGCCTGATCAGGCGGCGGATCGGCAAAAACAATGGCATTATCCTGATCGGTGCGCAGTGTTTGCTCGCGGCGCCCGGCACTACCCAGGTTTAGCCAACAGTAAGGCAGTGGTGGTGGCCCGTAGCCATCCTTCTCCATTTCCTCTTCACAGAGGGTAATCACCTTTCTGGTTAAACGCTCGTGCATTTCGGACATGACTTCAAAGATCACCGGTACAGGTGCCTTTTCGGCCACCAGAGCATTCAGCAGCAGGTCCACCTCCCGGCCGGTTTCTGCCAGACCTGCCAGGGTTTGCTGATCGTCAATGCGGTGGACTGCCCACAGGGTGCCGGTGCTGCGGGCTTTAACCAAATCCACGAGGGTGACGATCCCCACCAGTTTTTTTTCTTCCACTACCGCCAGGTGTTTGACTCCCCCTTTAATCACGGCCAGCAGGGCCTGGTGCAAATAGGCGTCAGGCGGCAAGGACACCAGATTTGTTTCCATCACCATCCCGGCGTTACAGTCTTCCGGATTACGGGGTTGGGCAATCAGCTTTGCTACCAGACCCTTTTCAGTAATCAGTCCGGCCGGTTCTCCCTGCCGGTTAACAACGATTACAGCACTAATGTTGCGCTCACTCATAAGGCGGGCCACTACGGTCACCGGGTCAGAAGGTTGGCAGGTGACCACCGGGCTGGACATAAGTTCACTGACACGCCGGCGAAAAAGGCTGGACTCCGAGGCTCCATAGGCCTCAAAAGACTGCTCGTTGACAATCTCCTCATAAAGGGATCGCATCCGGTCCAACAGTACCTGGTCGAAAAAGCGGGCCACGCCATGGTGATTGTACATCAGGCGTTCAAAAACTTCCCTGGGAATCACCAGGCAGACCATTGGTTCCCTGGCGCGTACCGAACCCGAATAGGTGTTACCCGTAAAAAATGCCGTCTCGCCAAAAAACTCGTGAGGGCGGCGGTAACCCACCACACTTTCGGTGCCGCGCTCGCCGGTTACCGTTACTTCTGCCAACCCCTCCACAAGAACAAACAGAGTACCAAGGCTGGGGGTACCCTGCCGGAAAACATACTCCCCCTTTTTGTAACGGCGGAGATGCAACTGAGGAGCAATTTCCTCCAGTATATCCCGGTTCAGTGTATTGAAGGGAACGATGGACTGTAGTATTTCTCTAACACCGGCTTCCACATGAAACACCTCCTTTTGTATACCTGATTCCCCTGCAAAAAGCGGGCGCCATGTGCCCTCTTTAAGGCTTGAGTCGTTCCTTCAATTGCAGCGCGCTTACTGGCAGCTTCCTTATGTTCTGATGTAACGGACATACGTTCCCTGGTATTAGCTGCAAGTACAGATTTTTGGCTGACGCGTAAAACGGCACTTTTCTTCTGGACCGGGCAATTATTTTTTACTGGGCACTGTTTGTATATGTTTAGATCAAAATGAGCCGAAGAGTTTTTCTCGATTCATTAAAGTGAGCACGCAAGGGAGCTTCATCTTTGGGACAAGAAACGATAATTTTGTTATGCCTGTTCTTCTGAAAACCGCTGAACAAGGCAGACGGCACTACTCTTATGGAGGTCTGGATAGGACTTAGCAACTCAACTTTCGCAGTTGATCTTTTTCTTGAAACATGATAAACTAAGGTATTTTATAAATAAGCAAAAACACCCTCTTTCTTCTGGATAATGGAGCTAGCAAACAACCCATCAACCGAAAGGAAGGTGCTTTGCTTGCCGTCCATTATAACAGAGTTATCTGAAAATATCCAGATCCAAACCCGAATCAACGCTTTCTTTAAGCGCTTTGACGCCTCGGAGCGTCTGGGACAAGTGGTAGAGGAAGCCGATGCTTGGATAAAAAAATACCCAATAAAAGGTTTGTTTCGTGGGCGTTTCTCTGATAAAGTATTATCAGGTAGGTGTTGACCCGGTGAAACCATCCCCACGAAGTCCAACGTGAAATAGAAAAGTGTTCAGAAGGATTACGTGAATACATCCAAGGACTCCAAAACGAACGGGCCCGCCTTGAACAAGAAAACACTCCATGAAAAGCCAGCCAAGAACTTTCCCTTGAAAAGAGTACAGGATAAAAGGAGGATGTTCCATGAAAATATCGCATAAAATATGGGCCGGGTTTATCTCGTTATTGATTTTGATGTCTGTTATGGTGGTCTATAATTACTACCAATTAAAACAGGTACGCGAAAATATAGATGATTTGGCAGAACATAGGCTGCCCAACCTGAATGCTGCCCACTCATTTGCTTTGAATGTGGCCCGCCAAGGGGCAGCAGTTCGTGGTTACCTAGCCACGGGAGATGAAAAGTTTATCGGTGACTATGATGAAGCCAAAAAAACAGCGGATGAGCAGCTTGCTTTTCTGGATAAGCATGCAAAAAATCGAGAAGTATTTGACCCGTTGAAACAAGCGGCGAGAGAATACGAACCGTTTCCCCCGACGATAATCCAACTCTATAAGGAACAAGGGCAACAGACCGCTGCCTCTTATATGTCAAATGTGGCGGCTCCTGCCAATGCCAAAGTTCTTACTCAAACAAACAAATATCTTGAATACCAGAAAAGGTCCCTTGACACAGCTATGCAGAATCTGGCTGGCACAGAGGAAAGGATAGAAAAGCTTTCTCTGATATTGCTGGCAATTGGTATCCTTACCGGGTCATTGCTTGCCTATTTGATAACCAAACCAATCACCAGGGCCCTCAGCCAGGTTGGTAAAGTATCCTCGCAATATGCCGACGGAGATTTCAGGGAGACTGTTGATATAAAGTCATCCGATGAATTGGGCCAGCTGGCAACGGCGCTGAACAAGATGCGGGAGAGCTTCAAAGATGTGCTGGAAAAACTAACAAAAGCTGCCGGCCAGTTAAATGATTCATCCAGACAGCTGGCTGCCCAGGCACAGCAGACCTCTGCCGGTGCCTCTGAAACAGCAGCCACCGTCACTGAAGTTGCTGCCAGTGTCCAAGAAGTTGCCAACAACGCAAAACATGTAGCCGATCTGTCAGGACAAGCCGCCAGGGAAGCAGAACTTGGGGCGCAAGGAGCAGAACAGGTAACCGGGCAAATGGAGTTAATAAAGGCAACCAGCGACGAGGCCTCCAAAGTTGTTGACTTGCTTTCAAATACTCTCATGAAGGTTAATCAAATTGTTGATCTGATAACCGCCATCGCCGAACAGACAAACTTGCTTGCCCTCAACGCAGCCATTGAAGCGGCAAGGGCCGGAGAACAGGGGCGCGGTTTTGCGGTGGTTGCCGAGGAAGTCAGAAAACTGGCTGAACAATCCGGTAATGCTGCAAAGGAAATAAACCAGCTCATCGGCCAGGTCCAGGTCGAGTCAAAGAGGGCTGTCCTGGCTATGCAGAACGGCAACAAGCAAGCAAACGACGGAGCTGTTGTTGTCCGGGAGGTTGGCAATAAATTCATCGGTATACTTGGTTCGGTTGAGGAGCTGGCCAGGCAGGTGCAAAGCGTAGCCATGGCTGCTGAACAAATCTCTGAAGGTGTGCAAAATGTAGCCGCAACCACCGAGGAACAAACCGCAGCCATTGAAGAAGTTACGGCGGCCACTGAACAACTTTCAAAGATGGCCGACGACTTAAACGAGTTGGTTCATAAGTTTAAATTTTAAAAATGAGAGAAAAAATACAATATCACAGAACGGTTATAAGGTGACATTATCACAGAACAACAACACTTTTTAAAAAAGGTCTTGCATAATTCTTTAACAAGTGTTAACATAATAAATGTCGCCGCAAGATGGCGGTTTAAAATTACCACTTGCAACAAGCCAATGAAAGTGGTAAGATGAGCTTCTTGCCGTCGATAAGGTGGTCAGCAAATTACCACAACTTTCACTTGCAACAACAGTGAAAGTTGTGGTAAGATAAAATTCCGATCGCGAGATCGGGCCTGACAAGCTGGTCTTTGAAAACTAAACAGTGGATGATGGATGCACAACAGGTCAAGTCAAAAGTCATCGATATAAGATGAAACTGTGACAGACCACATCCTCGTCAAGCGTGAACAAAGACGCTGGCGAGTAATTCACGGATAACAAAGAGCCAAAACTCTTTAAAAATATTGAAGATATTTTTATGGAGAGTTTGATCCTGGCTCAGGACGAACGCTGGCGGCGTGCCTAACACATGCAAGTCGAACGGGGTTTAAGAGGAAGCTTGCGAATCTTAAACCTAGTGGCGCACGGGTGAGTAACGCGTGGATAACCTGCCTGGTAGACCGGGATAACAGCT
>NZ_FQUY01000010.1 GCF_900129195.1 Desulforamulus putei DSM 12395 | reverse complement strand
TAATTTCTGGTTACCCTTGCGCGTTCGTCCCGACTTTCGCTTTCCGGCGCTTTCGTTATTACCTGGAGACAGCCCTGCCCAAGAACATAAATGAGCAGCGGAGGGGAATTGATCCATATTGGTTCCTGTTTCAGCTAAGATTTGTTCAGCTGTGCGCCGTCCCACCCCGGGAATGGTATCCAACAGCTCCAGGTCATCCTCAAAAGGGAGCATTCGGTCCTTAATTTCTTTGTCCAGTCTGTTTATTTCATCAGAGAGAAAGTCAATGTGACGTAGTTGGGTTTTGAGCATCAGTTTTTGGTGTGGGCCGATCAGACCATTAAGTGCCCTTTTAAGATCTGCTTTTTTGTTTTTCAACCTTCCAGCAAGTTATAGATGGGTTTCCAATACGAACCGGTGCTTTCCATCGCCACTGGGTGCAACCTTTGGTTTTAAGCCAGTCCACCATAGAAATAAGGTCATCGATCATCGTTGAAAATGTGCAAATCTTAGGCTTATTGGGCTCGGTGTAGCCGTTCAGGTTGTAGGTCTCTCCCTGCGGTACCTGCTGGTTGAGGTATTGTTTGATTGCCGAAATGTCGGGGGGGTTCTGGCTGCCTTCGGACTGTTCCGCTAACGCTCCGGTGGCCAGGTCAAGAGCCAGACAACCGGTCAGGATACATGTTATGATTTTTTTTATATGTTCTCATCTCCTTTCAAATTCCACCAAAAGTTTTTAGGCTGTATACATAGTTTTTATCCTTAATAGACCTGATCAACGTTTCATCCGCTGTCCAAAATTGGCAAACCTCGTTTGACTGCCTGGAAATGATCTCGGCTACTGCCAGGTATGTGGCATCATATAAGGTAGGGAGCTTTTCCTTTACCGCAATATGCCAGGCAGCCCTTATGACAACTGAATCATTAAGGTAATTTAAAATCCCCAGGTTATTGAATGCTTCCCAGGCAATCTCTGCCTGGTCGGGTGTAATCATTTTTTTATTGACCTTTTTTCGTAGAACACTTCCCACTTCGGCCCATGCAAAACCTGGCAAAACAACTGATTGCCTTTTTTCCAAAATTTTTTCCATTAAGGCATCTGCTTTATCGCTATCTTCTTCCAAAACCAGCAGCTTAATTAAAACACTGCTGTCCAGGCAAATAAAACTACTCATTTTCTCCATCCCCCTCCCTTAATTGCCTTATAAGGGGAGTAGAGTCCGGCTGCAGTTTCATTTGATTCCTTAGCCGGGATAATTGATTTAATGCCTTTTTGGTAGCCTCCATTTTTTCATATTGTTCGGCCTTCATAACCTTTTTCTGTAATTCTTCAAACGCATTGGCTTCAATAATGTAGACCACGGGCTTAGATCTTTGCAGCACCATCACCGGCTCTTTGGTTTTAATTACATGGGATATTATTTTACTGGCGTTTTGTCGTATTTCAGTCACATTAAACATATCCATTAAAAACACCACCTTTAATAGTATATATTTTTATAATACAACAAAACACTAGTTTATAAAAGGTTACTTTTAAAAAATTACATATTTTCCACCTGGCTATTCTAAGATATACACCTATTGTCGTTGGTAAACTACCCATCACAAAATAACCCCCGGCCCTTTAAAGACCGGGTTGCTGGTTACAGGTTGTTTTTACCATATTTTCACTGTACGACTTGATATTTTCAAAAGAAAATTTCATAATAGTGTTGGGAGTACTAATAACAGGAATTGAAACATTCTTTTAAAGGGCGGTTTACCAATGTCAAATAAATCAATAATAAACTACGTGATGGGCTGGCTCCTTTTTCTGACAGTTTTTGGACTGGCTTTTTCAGGGTTCGCGAGGTGGTTGATACTGCCCAGCCCGGGTCGTGGCGGCATGCGTGGCCTGGAGCATTTTTTCATATTCACGAGGCATACCTGGACGGATATTCACCATTTGCTGGCAATAATTTTTTGTTTACTTGTTCTGATTCACATATATCTGCACTGGGAGTGGTTTGTTTCAACAACGAGAAAGGTTTTCGGCCTGAGAAAGCATTAGCGGAAGGTGCTCGGATGAAACCGGACGTGGGTGCTAGGCAGCTAACTTATTAACTTTCTGTGGGGGATCTGCTTACCTAGGGTATAGCCTCCCGGTAGGCCCTCCCGCAGGAGTACGGCCCGCGCACTCTGGAAACGGAGAGTGAGTGATTGCCCGTTGCCGCAGCTGTAGAGACAAAACCGAAACAAACGCCGCCGATATATAATAATATTGCATATACCCCAGGAAGCCTCGGAAGAAAATAATCTCTTTCCGGGGCTTTGTGCATGATCTGAACTGAATCTTCGGAGGTATTAATTCTGGCAGAAGTACGCTGTTCTCAGGTTACTGTGGCCTCCACTGCGTCAAAGCAGGATATTAAGTAGTAATTGAGAATCGGGTATAATGTTGGCAAGAGAAACAAAGGGAAAGAGGTGAGAATGATTGGAGTTTAAACCCATCAACAGAATAAACCCCGGCATTCGCAAGGCTATGACCATCGAGCAGATATTCTTCAAAAACCAGAGGGAGCGCAGGCTGTATGAGCTAAGGGAGAAGCCCGTCAGGGCTGAAATCTCCCTGGTGGCAGGTGCCCTAGCCGAGGGAGAGGCTAAAGGCTTTGCAAAAGGCAAAGCAGAAGGTAAAGCTGAAATTCTAAGTAAATCGGTGAATAAGAGTGTTTGACTCTAAAATTAGAGGGTCAGACCGATTTAGAATTCATTTGCAAACTGCTGAAATAAATCTTCCCGTACTTTTTCATGTTCATCACGATTTGTAACCTGGCCGCTTTCTAACAATTGTTTATACAGCCAATAGTCATAAATCGCCTGTTTTAGAGCCCTGATGCCAAGTAAAGAACAGTGCTTTTTCTGTTCAGGTAAACCACCCAAAAAATCCACCACATCATCATCCGTTAACTTAAGGGCTTCCTCACAAAGTTTTCCCTTTGCTAACTCTGTGACTGCACTGGAAGTTGCCACCGCTCCTGCACAACCATATACTCTAAATTTAATATCATTTATTCGCTCATTTTCAACTAAAATAGTAATTTCACAGACATCACCGCAGCCTACCTCACCAATTTTACCACGACCATTGTAATTTTTTACTACACCTACATTTCGTGGGTTTGTGAAGTGATCAAGGGTCTTTTCGTTATAAGTAATGGAAGAATTATTAATTTGTTCGTCAATCATATGTAATGTGCCTCCCTTAACTGTGCTTCGATACTTATACATGCGTCTAATAGATATATTGAGACGTTTAATTCGATATGTCTTCATAAGCATACTACTATATTCCATTAAATGGTTCAATACCTTTTAGGAAAAAGCTTCGCGGGTTGTCTGCATTGGCTGGTACAGTATCAAAATAAATGAGTTACAATATTCTGCTGGTGTGTAACATAAACCAAAAGCTGGCGAGCTGGATAATTTAAGCGGCGGTGTTCAAGGGAGTAATGCTAACTGAGGAATTTACACATAATTTAGGACTTGATCATCTTCCAAAAGTGAAAAACATTAACAAATTAAATTTTATAAAATCAGGCAAATTATAAATGATATCTAAGAAAAAACAAAACTTTGGGAGGTGCCAGATGAAGATTAAAGCCAAAAAGCAAAGGGCCTTTAACACGAGCGCCATGACGTCCGGCGGCAATTACGACGCGGAAGCTGTCCGGGAACCGGCAGTCACCGGACGGACCAGGGCCGGTAATCAAAAAACAATGAAGTAGTTTAACACGTCCGTTATGACTTCGGCAGAAATCACAACCAGGGGAGGGATATGAATGGCCAAGAAGGAGAAGAACCGGGGGTTGATCGAGGGTACGGTGAGAAAGACCGGCGACTTTTTGGAAGAAGTCGGTACTGAACTGGGATTGACCGAACAGCCGAAGGTAAGCAAACAAAAAAACAGGAACAAGTAAGATAATAAGGCCAGAAAACTCTGGCCTTATTGTCCTGGTATAAACCCAATGGGCTTTCTTTGTTTTTTGGTGGGCTTTAGCCGGGCTAAAATATAGACTTCCTGTTGTTCGGCCTGGTTGAAATACATGCTGACGAACAAATAACCTTCTGCCAGCAGCCTGTTGGCTTCCTCGATTCCAATGACCCTCGTTAATTCGGTGACGGTTTCGTCGCTCCCAACGGAAATACCGGACAGATTACCGGAACTGCAAGTGGTGCAACTCAATGCAAACCCTCCTTTAGATGCCTTTTTTGATTTTGTTTATAAAGAAATTCAATAAATAGTTTAATATCATTATACCAAGTTTTGCCTGTAAAAGCATAACCGTCAGAAAAATTGCCAATACTAACGTATGAATGTGTTTTATAAAGGAGGGATCGTATGCCTGTTCGGGTGGGGATACCGAGGGCGTTGCTTTATTATTATTACTTTCCCCTGTGGAAAGAATTTTTGGAACGGCTGGGAGCCGAGGTGGTTGTTTCCGACCGCACCACCAAGGGTATCCTGACCCGAGGTGTGCAGCATTGTGTGGATGAAGCCTGCCTGCCGGTTAAATTAGCCTTCGGTCATGTGCAAAATCTGGTGGACAAGGGAGTGGATTTCATCTTTTTACCCCGTATGGTCAGCGTGGCCCACAGGGAATATATCTGTCCAAAATTTCTGGGTTTTCCGGATATGGTGAAACAAAATATCACCGGGTTACCGACGGTGCTTGATACTGCCATCAATCAAAGGAAAAAGCAAAGGGATATCCACCAGTTTACCCGGCAGGTCGGTGCGGCTCTGGGGAAAGGTCCCATTCAGTCCTGGCTGGCGTTTCAAAGGGCCTGGGAGACCCACCAAAAGTACATGGGGCTGCTGGAGCAGGGGCTGCTGCCCGAGGAGGCCATGTCTGTCCTGGCAGGGAAAGAGCCAAAACAAACAGCGGACAATACCGACCTGACGGTGGCGGTCATCGGTCACCCCTATAACATTTACGACCCATTTATCAGCATGAACCTGATTAACCGGCTGCGAAAATCCGGGGCCAGGGTGCTGACGGCGGACAACCTGACGGAGCAGATGGTGAACCAGGGGGTTAAGAGGCTGCCCAAAAAGCTTTTCTGGACCCTGTCTCGGCGCATGACCGGCGGCGCCTTTAACTACCATGACCAGGGGAAGGTGGACGGCATCATCCATGTGGCGGCCTTTGCCTGCGGACCGGATTCCATGACCGGAGAGTTGATTGAGAGATTTATCCGCCGGGAAGGAAAGGTGCCCTTTATGAACATCAACCTGGATGAACATACCGGGGAAGCGGGGATCGTCACCCGTCTGGAAGCCTTTTTGGACATGGTGCGCTGGAGGAGGACAGCCGTATGAAGGTAACCTTCCCACACATGGGCTACATGTATGTGTCCCTGAAGGGGATGCTGGAATACCTGGATATCGAGGTTGTGGTGCCGCCGCCCTGCAGTAAGCGGACGCTGGATCTGGGAATGAAGCATTCCCCTGAATTTGCCTGCCTGCCCCTGAAGTTAAATATCGGCAATTTTATCGAGGCCCGGGAACTGGGGGCCGACACCATCATGATGGCCGGTGGCTGCGGCCCCTGCCGCTTTGGCTATTATGCCTATGTGGAGAATGAAATATTAAAAGATTTAAACATTCATTACAATCTGGTGGTATTGGAGCCCCCGGAAAAACATATCGGGGAACTGCTGGGACGCATCCGGAAAATCACCGGCAACCGTCCCTGGATCAAGGTGATCAAAGCCCTGCGCTTTGGTTATTTGAAGGCTAGGGCGGTGGACGAAGTGGAACAGATGTCCTTTCAAATACGACCCAGGGAACTGGTCCGTGGCGCCACCGACAGGGCCTTGCAGGAAGCGGTGGATGAGATTGAACGGGCAAAGAAACCGGAGGAAATTCCTTTTGCCCTGAACCGGGCCAGGGAAATTATGGAGGCGGTTCCGGCGGACATGTCCCGGCCGGTCCTCAAGGTGGCCTTGGTGGGCGAAATCTATACCCTACTGGAGCCCTTTTCCAATGTGAATATTGAGCGGCACCTGGGTTATCTAGGTGTTGAGGTGGAGCGCTCCATGATGCTCAGCCAGTGGATTAACGACCACCTGTTTATGGGCCTGGTGAAAAATGTGCCCAGCAGCGAAAGGTTCAAAAAAGTGGCCTCGCCCTATTTGTGCCATTTTGTGGGAGGGCATGGCGAGGAAACCGTAGGCGCTGCCGTATGGTATGCCCGGCAGGGCTTTGACGGGGCCATTCAAGTGTTGCCCTTTACCTGTATGCCGGAAATTGTGGCCCAGAGTATTTTGCCCAAGGTCAGCGGGGATACCGGTCTGCCGGTGATGACTCTCATTATGGACGAGCATTCCGGCGAAGCCGGCATGATCACCCGGCTGGAGGCCTTTATTGATTTGCTGCACAAAAGGAAAGAACAAAAGGAGGTATTAGCTTCCTGGTGAAAGGTTACCTTGGCATTGATGTAGGTTCTGTAAGTACCAATATTGTCTTTATGGATGAAGACACCAATGTTTTAGAAAGTTTGTACCTGCGTACCAACGGTCAACCGGTGGTAGCGGTGCAGCGGGGCTTGAAGCAGATCAGTGAAAAACTACCCCCCCATACGGTGGTCAGGGGAGTAGGGACAACCGGCAGCGGGCGGCAACTGACAGGTATTGTAGTGGGGGCGGATGCCATAAAAAATGAGATTACCGCCCATGCCGTAGCGGCTTCCCACCTGGTACCGGGTGTACAGACGGTCTTGGAAATCGGGGGGCAGGACAGCAAGATTATCATCCTGCGCAACGGCGTAGTAACTGACTTTGCCATGAACACCGTTTGTGCAGCGGGCACGGGAAGTTTTCTCGACCAGCAGGCCAGCCGGCTGAATATTGCCATTGAAGAGTTCGGGGACATTGCCCTAAGGGGTAAAACCCCGGTGCGGATTGCCGGGCGCTGTGCGGTTTTTGCGGAATCCGATATGATCCATAAACAGCAAATGGGCTTTAACCTGGAGGATATTTTGGCGGGATTGTGCGAAGCCCTGGTACGCAATTACCTGAACAACGTGGGAAAAGGCAAAGAAATTCTCGGTCCGGTGGTGTTCCAGGGAGGCGTAGCCGCTAACGCCGGCATGCGCCGAGCCTTTGAGAGGGCCATCGGCATGGAGGTCCATGTCCCCAAATACTTCAACGTGATGGGAGCGGTAGGGGCAGCCCTTTTGGCCAGGGACGCCGTGTCCAGGGGTGTGCCCACCCGGTTCAAAGGCTTTGGCGTGGCGGATCTGGAATATAAGGCCGGCAGCTTTGAATGTGACGGCTGCCCCAACCTGTGTGAAGTGATCGAAATGGCCGAGGCGGGCCGGGTCATCGCCCGCTGGGGCGACCGCTGCGGCAAGTGGTCCAACGCCCTGGCCGCCGGCAATTGCAGTTAACCATATTGAAGTGAAAATGCCCGTTGAAGAACGGGCATTTAGTATCTCCAGGGCGCCCCTTACGGAGTGAATTGGTACGGCCCAAACATTCCCGGCTGGTGCGGCGGCATATGATGATACATAATATGGAAGGATTTTCATTTTGGTACCGTTTGGAGGAAGAGAACCGGTCAGCGTCGAAAAGTCATAGGGCAAATCAATTTAATTTAAATGAAGTTAGGAGAATTGCTTGATGCGCGATGAAATAAATCTGTACCGGCAAATTGCCAGTGAACTGGATATTAGAGAAAAACAGGTGGAGCAGACTGCCAAGCTGCTGGATGACGGGAACACCATTCCCTTTATTGCCCGCTACCGGAAAGAGATGACCGGCGAGTTGGATGAGGTGCAAATCAGGAAGATCTCCGAGAGGTTGACATCCCTGCGCAATCTTGTAAAGCGCAAGGAGGAAGTGATTCATTCCATTGCAGAGCAGGGCAAGTTGACAGAGGAACTGAGGGAGAAAATTTTAGCGGCCGCCACCGTTACAGCGGTGGAAGACCTGTATCAGCCCTACCGGCCCAAGCGAAAAACCCGTGCCGGTGTGGCCCGGGAGCGGGGGTTGGAACCCCTGGCCCGGTGGCTGTGGCAAGCTCCTGCCGGTGCCAACCCGCTGCAGCAGGCTGCCGGGTTTGTCAATCCCGAAGCAGGCGTTGCCACACCGGAGGATGCACTGCAGGGAGCCATGGACATCATTGCGGAAATGGTTGCCGATGACCCGGAAACCCGTGGCTGGGTGCGGGACTTTACCTTCCAGCGGGGCGAACTGGTCTGCCAGGTGAAAAACCAGGAAGCGGACCAGCGGGGGGTTTACCGGATGTACTACGAGCACCGGGAGCCGGTGAAACAGGTGCCGCCCCACCGGGTTCTGGCCATTAACCGGGGTGAGAAGGAAGAAATTCTCAAGGTAAAAATAGAAGTTGCCGAGGAAGCGGTTTTAGATAAAATGAACCGCCGCTGGGCGCCAGCCCAATCCGGCGCTGTGGACATTCTGCAAGAGGCGGTGCGGGACGGTTACCGGAGGTTGTTGGCCCCTGCGGTGGAGCGGGACATCCGCAGCCGGCTCACCGAAGTGGCAGAGGAACAGGCCATCAACGTATTTTCCAAAAACCTGCGGCAGTTGCTTTTACAACCCCCGGTCAAGGGCAAAAATGTTCTGGGGATAGACCCCGCCTACCGCACCGGCTGCAAGTGGGCGGTTGTTGATGCCACCGGCAAACTGCTGGAAGTTGGCGTAATTTATCCCACTCCTCCACAAAATAAGGTGGAGGAGTCAAAGGTGGAAATTAACCGTGTGGTTAACCAATACGGGATTGATATTATTGCCATCGGCAACGGGACGGCTTCCAGAGAAACCGAACAGTTTGTGGCGGACCTGATACAAGAACAGGGCTGGCCAAAAGTCCGCTATATCATTGTCAATGAGGCCGGTGCCAGCGTCTATTCGGCCTCGGAACTGGCCGCCAGGGAATTTCCCGGTCTGGATGTGGCCCAGCGCAGCGCCGTTTCCATTGCCCGGAGACTGCAGGATCCCCTGGCGGAGCTGGTTAAAATTGAACCCCGGTCCATCGGCGTGGGTCAATACCAGCACGATGTGGCTCCCAAGAGGCTGGAGGAAAGCCTCAAGGGAGTGGTTGAATCAGTGGTGAATATGGTGGGGGTGGATTTAAATACGGCCTCTGTCTCCCTCCTATCCTACGTGTCCGGCATTAATACTGCGGTGGCGCAGAACATCGTCAAATACCGGGAGGAAAACGGTAAATTTTCTGAACGGACCCAACTGAAAAAAGTACCCAGATTGGGACCAAAAGCCTTTGAACAAAGTGTTGGCTTTTTACGCATACTGGACGGCCGTAACCCCCTTGATAAAACCGGTATCCACCCGGAATCCTATCCTGTGGTGAAAAAGCTGTTAGAGGAAATTGGTTGTGCCCAGTGCGACATTGGCAGTGCGGAAATGAAAACCAAACTGAAACAGGTGGACCTGGAAAAAATGGCTGCCCGGTTGGATACCGGCGTGCCAACCCTGCGGGATATTATTGACGGGCTGTTGCGCCCTGGCAGAGACCCCCGGGAAGATTTACCGGGCCCCCTGTTCCGCAGTGACATCCTGAAAATTGAAGACCTGCAGCCCGGTATGGAATTAAAGGGAACTGTACGAAATGTGGTGGACTTCGGAGTTTTTGTGGATGTAGGGTTGAAAAACGACGGGCTGGTGCATCGTTCCGAACTCAGTGACCGCCGTTTTCGTCACCCGCTGGATATCGTTTCAGTGGGGGATGTGGTGAACGTAAGGGTTCTTGCAGTGGACGTTGAAAGGGGAAGAGTCTCCCTGACCATGAAAGAGAAACAGTAAGGCCCTCCCTGCCATGGCCTGAATAGAACCAAATTTGTCTCTACTTTAATAAAACTGTTTAATTACCAGCGAAAAACATGTATAATATAATCATTGAAGTGGTTCTGTTTGCCTTCAACAGAGAAGGGTAGGTCATGGCAATGGTAGCGGACCGAAGGGAATTGTTATGGAGAATTGAAAGGGCCATGCTATCTATGCAGGCTTTAGGTTATAGCCCGGAACAAATTGAAAAGATCCTGCGGGATGTTTTTCGACACCAACCCCAGGGGATTTATACCAACCAGCAGTTGTTACCCATGGTACAGGACTTGGAAAAAAGGGTCCACCAGGCAAAACGGTGGATACTTTATTTAAACAGCGGTAGCTGCGGCTTGAACCCTGCATCTAAAGCAAGTAGACACCCTCCGGCAGCAGACTTAAGGGAAGACATCCAATAATTACCAGTTGAAGCAAAATCATTTATTGTATATAATAAATTGTCTGGTTAGTTAATATGTCTTTTGTGGGAGGGGTGTTCTTCATATGACCGAAAACAGGGTTTACGATTATATATTGACTCCCGAAGAACTAAAAGAGATCTGGGCAAAATACGGGAAGCCGGGCGAGATTGCTCCGGGTACCAAGGCCGCTAAAAAGCGTAATCATAGAAAAAGCCAGCAAAACATTGAGGAAACTGAAAAGTCCTGTTAAAAGTTCCCTGCCCGCCTGTGAGGCGGCAGGGAATTTTTGGATTCCAGCAAGTATACAGCATTATAAAGCATAGAAACTTGACCCTGTTTTTTTGCCCATGCTATAATTTACACAATGCCGAAAGACCTCATCTCACACGTATTTTATGTATGGCGGCCCAAGTAACCCTTGTGGCCGTTCAATATTATTAGGCTTTTTACCACAATGTGGCATAGTCATGCAGTGACAATTTTAACCACCATTGGCGTAGTATAGTTTGGGAGGAGAAGCACATGAGACTACAGGGAACTATGCGTGTTAATGATAAGAACCACCTGGAAATCGGCGGTTGTGACACTGTGGATCTGGCCAGGGAGTTTGGCACCCCCCTTTATGTAATGGACGAAGCCATGTTCAGGCAGAACTGCCGCGCCTATTACCGGGCCTTTACCGAAGCATACGGTGCGGAAGTCATTTATGCCAGCAAAACCTTAACCAATCTGGCCGTTTGTACCATTGTTGAGCAGGAAGGACTGGGCCTGGATGTGGTATCCGGCGGCGAATTGTATACGGCGGCCAGAGCCCGCTTCCCCATGGAGCGCGTTTATTTCCACGGCAACAACAAGTCGCCGGAGGAACTGCGTATGGCCCTGGAATATAAGGTTGGCCGTATCGTGGTGGATAACCGGTACGAACTGGAAATGCTCAATGCCGTTGCCGGGGAACTGGGAGTAAAGGCAAAGATCATGCTTCGCCTGAGTCCCGGTGTGGAAGCCCATACCCACGAGTACATCAAAACCGGCCAAATTGATTCCAAGTTTGGCCTGGCCATTGAAAACGGCATGGCCATGACCGGGGTTAAACGTGCCCTGGAACTGCCCAATGTTCAACTAAAGGGTTTCCACTGTCACATTGGTTCCCAGATCTTCGAGTTGCAGTCCTATGCCCATGCGGCGGAGGTCATGATGACCTTTGTGAACCATGTTTACCAAGAGACCGGATATACGGCGGAAGAATTAAATATGGGCGGGGGATTGGGCATTTACTATTACCAGGGTGACCAGCCCCGCCCGGTTAAGGAGTACGCGGATGTCATGATGGGTGCCATAAGGGCCATAGCAGCTGAATTTGATTTGCCTGTGCCAAAGGTCATCGTAGAGCCGGGCAGGTCTATTGCCGGTCCCGCCGGCATTACCCTTTATACCGTCGGAGCCATCAAAGACATTCCAGGTATCAGAAAATATGTTGCCGTGGACGGCGGCATGGGGGATAACCCCCGCCCGGCCCTTTACCAGTCCAAATATGAAGCCTGCGTGGCCAACCGGATGAATGAACAACCGGCCGAAAAGGTCTCCATCGCCGGCAAGTGCTGCGAATCCGGAGATATGTTAATTTGGGATATTGAACTGCCGCCATTACAACCCGGAGATATTCTGGCCGTATCCAGCACAGGGGCCTATAACTACTCCATGTCCATGAATTACAACAGATTGCCCCGTCCTGCCATGGTACTGGTGAATAACGGCAGGGCCGATTTAATCGTCCGGCGCGAGGACTATGCAGATCTCATTCGCAACGATATTATACCCGAACGTTTGCGCAGCACCGTGGTTAAACTGGCGTCTTCTCGATAAGGAACAGGCACCCGCAAGGGTGCTTTTCTGTTATCTCTTGGTTACAGACCTTTAATCCTGGAGAAATTTAGTGTATAATGGAATGTATTTACATAAAGTAACATTTTCTTCAGGGGGTGTACTGGTTGGAGATTATCACCACTCACGTCAACACAGACCTGGACGGCCTGGCCTCCATGGTGGCAGCCCAGAAACTTTATCCTGGAGCGGAACTGATTTTTCCCGGCAAATTATCCCGCAACGTCGAAGAATTTCTTGCCCTGCATAAGGACACCCTCAAAAATGTTCGCAACATTAAGGACATCAATATTGACAAAGTGAAACGTCTCATCATGGTGGACACCAAAAGCCCGGGGCGGGTTTCCAAACTGAAGGAATTGTTTGGCCGGCCCCAGGTGGAGGTGCACATCTACGACCATCATCCCCGGGCGGAAGGGGATGTTTGCGGGAAAGTGGAGGTTGTGGAGCCCGTGGGAGCCGCCACAACCCTTCTGATTGAGCGGATTAGAGCCAGGGGGCTGGAGATTACGCCCCTGGAAGCAACCATTATGATGCTGGGAATCTATGAAGATACCGGCTGCCTGGTTTTTACCAATACGACACCCAGGGATATCCGGGCGGCAGCCTTTTTGCTGGAACAGGGCGCCAACCTGGCTGTGGTGGCAGATTTTTTAGGCCGCCCGCTGACCCAGGATCAAAAGGCGCTGTTAAAAAAGCTTCTGGTGACCGCGGAACACCATCAAATCAACGGCACGAAAGTCTTGATTGCCCGCGGCAATGTGGATGAATTTGTGGGTGGACTGGCCCTCCTAACCCATAAACTGTCTGAGATTGAGCGAACGGATGCTGTTTTTGCGGTGGTGGAGATGGAGGACCGGGTTCACCTGGTGGGACGCTGCGCCCTTAAAGAAGTCAACTGTAAGGAGATCATGGAGCAATTCGGCGGCGGGGGGCACCCGGCAGCCGCTTCTGCCACCATTAAGGGCCAGACCGTTGATGAAGTGGCGGACCGCCTGCTGGAGCTGATTCGTAAAATGATCCGGCCTCCTCTGACCGTGAAAGATATTATGTCCAGTCCCGTCAAGATGGTCTTCCCTGAGACAACCATTGAGGAAGCAGGCAAAATTATGCTGCGGTACGGGCATACCGGTTTACCGGTGATCAAGGACGGCAAACTGGTGGGCGTCATTTCCCGGCGGGATGTGGAAAAAGCAACCCATCACGGCCTGGGTCATGCTCCGGTGAAGGGTTATATGACCGCCAATGTGATCACGGTGCACAAAGATATGAATATCAACGATGTTCAGGACTTAATGATTGAAAAGGACATCGGTAGGCTGCCGGTGGTGGAGGGAGACAGGGTCATCGGCATTGTTTCCCGCACCGATGTGCTGCGGACCCTCCATGAAGGATTTAAAGGGCGTTATTCCACCACCTACACCCATAAAGCGGCCACCAAAACCACCAATATTAAACCGGATTTACAGCGGGTATTGCCCGGCCGCATTATGAATATCCTTACCAGGGCCGGGGAAGTGGCCGAAAAAATGGGCTACCAGGTTTACGCCGTAGGCGGGCTGGTGCGGGATGTGCTGCTCAAGGTAGAGAACCTGGATGTAGACCTGGTGGTGGAAGGCAACGGCATTGAGATGGCCGGCGAACTGGCGAAAGAAATCGGCGGGCGGGTGCGCCCCCATGAGAAATTCGGTACCGCGGAAATTATTTTCCCGGACGGTTACTGGGTGGATGTGGTGACCGCCAGGGTTGAGTATTATGAATATCCTGCCGCCCTGCCCCAGGTGGAGCAGTCCTCCCTCAAACACGACCTTTATCGCCGGGACTTTACCATCAATGCCATGGCAGTGGCCTTAAACCCCGACCGGTTCGGGGAACTGGTAGATTACTTTAACGGCAGGGAAGACCTGCAAATCGGCGCCATCCGGGTTTTGCACAACCTGAGCTTCATTGAGGATCCCACCCGTATCTTAAGGGCCATACGTTTTGAACAAAGGTACGACATGGCCATTGAGCCGCAAACCCTCCGGTTGATTAAGGAGGCAGTGAGGGAAAAGATCCTTGCCCGCCTCAGCACAGAGCGAATGTGGGGAGAACTGAAAAGTATCCTGGAAGAAGCGGATCCGGAGCATATGCTGGACCGTATGTCGGAGCTGGGGGTATGGGATTATCTTTTCCCGGAAATCACCTTCTGGGAAGTCCAGTATGTGATCAGTGAAATCCCCCAGGCCCTCATGATTCTGCGCAACTGGGGCTGGACTGAACCTGCTGAAAAGTGGTTGCCCTATTTCCTGGGCATATTACACCTGACCACCCAGGAAACGGCCTATCAAATTTGCCGGCGGTATAATTTGGGACGCCGGCAGACCGACAAGGTTTTAGATACCATCGCCTATGGCCGGGTGGCCTTGAAGAGGCTGTCTGCCACCGAGGAAGTCCCCCTCTCGGAATTGACTAAAATTGTGCAGACCCTGCCCAGGGAAGCCTATCCGTTATTCTTGACATTGTTGGAAGACAAAACGGCCATCCGCCGTTTCCGAATGGTGATGGAATCGGTGCATAAAAATAAACCCACTGTAAATGGGAAAGATATACGAGAAATGGGTTATCAACCCGGCCCGATGTACCGCAAGGCCCTGGATGCGGTGTGGCGGGCCAGGCTGGACGGTTTGGTGCAGTCCCGGGAAGAAGAACTGGCATATGTCCGTTCCTATTTAGAACACCATAACGCACCCAAAATACAGCCCAAACAACCGAAGGCAAGTTCCTCCCAGGCCAACCGCCCAAAGCAAAGCAAGCAGGCCCAAAAGTAAAGGGGGCGAAGGCAAATGTTTGGTGTGCCATCCATGGAAGAGGTTATTTATAAACTGTTGTTAATCTTTTTTGCTTTGCCGCTGCATGAGTATGCCCACGGGTTGGTTGCCTACAAGTTGGGGGATCCTACTGCCAAGTATGAGGGCAGACTCACACTTAACCCCATCAAACATCTTGATCCGCTGGGGACGCTGTTGATTTTCTTTGGCCCCATCGGTTGGGCGAAGCCTGTTCCTGTCAACCCCTTCCATTTTGCAAACCGGAAGCGGGGCATGATGCTGGTCTCCCTGGCGGGGCCCGGCGCCAATTTTCTGCTGGCAGCCATTGGGGCCGTGCTGTTAGGGATTTTTTATCAATCTCCTGTTTTAGCATATATCTTTGAAAATTTTATGATATTAAACGTCTGGTTGGCAGTTTTTAACTTGCTGCCGCTGCCCCCCCTGGACGGTTCAAAAATTTTGGCAGGGATCTTACCGGGGCGCCAAGCGTGGTTGTATGAACTGGAAAGGTACGGTTTTGCCATTCTGTTTCTTTTGATATTCTTTGGTTTTTTAACGCCGATTTTGATTTTTTTTGCAAGCCCGGTGATTAAATATTTGGCTGTTCTGGCAAATTTCATTGCCGGGTTACCACTATAAGTTAAAGGAGATATCAATATGGTTGTTAAAGGGACAATTTTGAGCGGGATGAGGCCCACCGGCCGGCTGCATCTGGGCCACCAGAGTGTTCTCGATAACTGGGTTGGTTTACAGGATGAATATAATTGCTTTTTCATGGTGGCCGACTGGCATGCTCTGACCACCGGCTGGGAAGAATCGAAGGAGATTGGCCAAAATACGTTGGAGATGGTGGCCGACTGGCTGGCTACAGGCCTGGACCCAAATAAAAGCGCCATTTTCCGCCAGTCCAGAATTTTGCAACATGCCGAACTGCATTTGATGTTTTCTATGGTAACTCCCCTGTCCTGGCTGGAACGGGTTCCCACCTATAAAGATCAAATCCAAAAATTGGGAGAAATAGGAAAAGACATCAACACCTACGGCTTCCTGGGGTATCCTTTGCTGCAGGCAGCGGATATTCTGCTTTACAAGGCCAATGCCGTTCCGGTGGGAGAAGATCAGCTGCCCCATATTGAATTAACCCGGGAGGTGGCCCGACGCTTTAATCACTTGTTTAAGCCGGTCTTTCCGGAACCCCAGGGCATCGTGAAAAAAGAAGTGGCTGTTTTACCCGGCATCGACGGGGCTAAAATGAGCAAGAGCTACCATAACTATATTTCCATCGGTGCTGACCCGGAGGAGATTAAGAAAAACGTCAACCTGATGATTACCGACCCGGCCCGGATTCGCAAGACCGACCCGGGGAACCCGGAGGTTTGTGTGGTGCATAAATTTCACCGCATCTATAACCCGGACCTTTTGGAGAGCATCGAAGAGGCTTGCAGGGGCGGCCGCATCGGCTGTGTGGCCTGTAAGAAACAGCTGGCCGGTTCCCTGGAGCAGCATTCGGCAGGGGTGCGTGAGCGCCGGCAAGAAATCTTGAGCAAGCCGGGGTATATTGAAGAAGTTTTAAGGGACGGCGAGGAAAGGGCCCGGGTGGTGGCCGGTAAGACCATGGAAGAAGTCAGGGAAGCCATCTTTGGGGGTCAGGCTTAAGGGGCAAGCTAAAAATGCGGGTGATTGTTGATTGTCTTACAAAGTGAAGCTTTCCACCTTCGAGGGTCCCCTGGACCTGCTGCTGCACTTGATCGATAAAGACCAAATCAATATTTACGACATTCCCATTGCCCAAATTACTTCCCAGTACCTGTCTTATCTCGGACAGATGCAGGAGTTAGATATGGATGTGGCCAGTGAATTTTTAGTGATGGCGGCAACACTGGTGTCCATTAAGGCCAGGATGCTGCTGCCCCGCTCGTCCGGGAGACAGGAAGCGGCGGGAGAGGGACCGGACCCCAGGGAGGAATTGGTGCAGAGGCTTTTGGAATACCGCAAGTTTAAGGAAGTGGCATCTTATCTGAAGGACCGGGAAAGGCAAGCGGGAAAAGTATATACAAGAAAAAATTCCATTGAGCTGTATCAACATTTGTTTAAGCCGCGGCATCCCCTGGGCGGGGTGACCATGGAGGACCTGCTGCAATGTTTGCAGCAGGTCCTCCAGAGGGCGGCAGCCGGTCTTACTGTTCCTGAGGAAATCACCCGAGAGGAGATCCAGGTTCCCGAGAAAATGCGCCAGTTGATGGCCAAGCTTCTCTTGTACCCTCAGGGGATACTCTTTTCCAGGCTTTTCGGTGAAAAAGCCGGCCGTTCGGAAATCATTGTGACTTTTCTGGCTATTTTAGAACTGTTAAAATGCGGCCAAATCAAGGCCCTGCAAAATGAGACCTTTGGTGAGATAACCATCTTGCGTCGAACTCAGGATTTAACTGAGGAGGCTTGAGGATTGGCTGTATTATTTAGAGATCAGACCAAAGCAGCTTTAGAAGCATTGCTTTTTGTGGCCAGTGAACCCCTTTCGGTACAAACCATGGCTCGCATCACAGAAGTAGATGCGGCAGACGCACTGGAACTGCTGCGGGAATTGGCCGGGGATTATGAAAGAAGGCCCGGCGGACTCAAGTTAGTTGAAGCAGCGGATACCTGGCAAATGTGTACGAGGCCTGAATATGCTCCTTATATCGAAAGGCTTTACAGGAAAAGCGGTACCGGTTTGTCCAGAGCGGCGGTGGAAACCCTGGCCATTATCGCCTACCGGCAGCCCATTACCAAAACGGAGATAGAACTCATCCGGGGAGTAAAGGTGGATTCGCCCATCAGTACATTGCTGGAACGCAACCTGATCGAGGAAAAAGGCCGACGGGAAGGACCCGGCCGGCCGGTTCTCTACGGAACCACCTTGGATTTCTTAAAATACTTTGGTTTAAAGGATTTATCAGACCTTCCTCCTTTGGAAGACTTTCTAGTAGAAAACATAGAGGACGAGGAACCGTAAGGCGTTGCGGGTGATTTACCCGGAAGCCTTATTTTTTGTTACTTTGGCCAGGGGGGTGCCACAGCCCTGGCAGGCGTATTCACCGGCCTGCCGGGGTATTTTTGTGGTGTGGCCGCACCTTTGACACTTAACATAATACGCCTGAGTGGATTTTATGGCCAGTACAAGCATAAGAGCGGCTCCCAGAAGACCGAGTATGAGGATGACCAAACCGATTGCCGATACCACCGGTGACACCTCCTGCCCTTTTATCCAAAATCATATCATAAATACAGGGATTGCATACCCCAATACGCATATTTCTCCAAAAATTGCTAAAAATATTATCAAATCAAAATTTTTGATTTAACAAAAATCTTTTGGAGGAGTAACGATGCGTAAAATTCTATGGTTGTTCTGTCTTAGCTTAATTGTCATGATTCCACTGGGTTGTGCTCCGGCGAAAAAACCCGAGCCGCAACCCGAACCCAGGACCATTGTAGTACCGGATGTTTCCCGGATCACCTTTGAAACCATCGATTACGACAAGGCCCCTGAGATTGTGCAGGTCCTGGCCAGAACGCTGAAGGATAAGCATTTTGCTGCCTGGACTTCGGTGAATGGCAGAAATTATGTCATTGTCAGCCAGAAAAACCTGCCGCTGGGCAGGGGCATACAAATTACTGAGATTGAACGCCGGGTGCCGGCCAATGATTTTGACTGGATCAATGTTAAATTGAAGTATCTGCCGTCTGTCCCCAACCTGCCCACGGGCCAAAAACCAGATCCGGAGAAACCGGTTGTGGCAGCTTTCACCATTGACAGGCCCGTTAAGGCCCTGGGGTTTGAAATGGAACGGGAAGCTCCCCAGGCCCGTACACCGGCGGCACCTCCCGCACCGCCCGCCGCCCCTGGGGAGAACACCGGTGCCGCAGAAAAGGGCTTAAAACTGGATTCTCCCAAACCCGGGGAACAGGTTAGAAGTCCCCTGCAGGTATCAGGAACTGCCAGCGGGGTGACAGGGGCCATAAGAATTCGTGTTAAAAATGCCGCTGGATTAACCCTGGCCGAAAAGCCGGTACAAATAAACGGCAGCAGATTTGCTACCACCATGAGCTTCAGTTCACCCTCCGGCCGAGAAAGGGGGACTGTGGAAGCCTTTGTTACCGGCGACGACGGTGTGGAGAAGGACACGGTATCTGTCCCGGTGATCCTGCTACCCGGCGTCACCGGGGAACCGGAACCCATCGGGGCGCCTTGAGCTTGAGGGTAGGTCTTTGGGGGTCAGGCCATTGGCTATTAGTCATTGACCAATAGCCAAAGGCCAAACAGCCAAATCCTGACAAAAGCTGACAGCTGAAGGCTGACCAGCTGATAGCCGGGCCCCATAGAAAGGGAGTAATTATGTGGAAGGAGTTGACCAAAGTCTGTTAACAATCATTGTGCTTGCGGGTTTAGTGCTGTTACCGGCTTTGGTCTTCTTTTCTCACATTAAAGTTCACTTAAAATACTTTCGTATTCAAGAGGATGATACCGTCAGCCTGGAATTTTTTCTCTGGGGTTTATTTCACCACAAAATCGAAGTCCCTGTGCTGATCCTCCGTCAAAAACTTTCCGGGTTTTCTTTAACTACGCGCACAGAACTGGAGACCGGCGGAGATGACTCCCGGGAAATCATGAGCCGGGAGAATCAATATACAGTCGAGAGCATCAACCAGGTCATCGAAAAATTACGAGAGTGGCTGCCCTGGATGCAGGCCATCAAGGAGGATATCGATTATTTATTACGCCATCTGGTCATAGAACGTTTTCACTGGCGTGTCAGTATTGGCACGCCGGACGCCGCGGCCACAGGGATGTTGGCCGGACTGGCCTGGGGCTTGCTGGGCAGTCTTACTTCTTTATTTTACAGAAAAATTGCTCCCAATGGCATCAAGCCAAAGATTTCAGTGGAACCAAACTTTAAAAAAGAAGGCTTTTCAACTTCTATAGACTGCATATTTAAAATTCGGATTGGCAATATTATGGTTACGGGTATAAAAATATTGAAGAAAAAGGTAAACAGACGGGGGGTGAATATTCTTGGCAGAACATCCCATAGAAGGCCTCATGAAAACTGCCATGGAAAGTATTAAAGAAATGGTTGACGTAAATACCGTGGTGGGAGACCCCGTAGAAACCCCTGATGGTAGTGTCATTATACCTGTATCCAGGGTCGCCTGTGGATTTGCTGCCGGGGGTGGCGAATATGCCGTGGGAGCCAATGGTAAGAACCAGGGAGAATCATCCGGGGCGCCCTTTGGTGGCGGCAGTGGTGCGGGGGTATCGGTACAGCCCATGGGTTTCCTGGTGGTTGGCAACGGTCAAATTCGCCTGCTGCCTGTGGACGACAGCCATGCCTTGTTTGACCGGCTGATTGATGCGGCGCCACAGATGCTGAATCAGATACAAAGCATGTTTAACAGAGGCAAAAACGCAGGAACCACCGGACCTACACAACCGATCGTTTGAAGAATGCAAAAGTGGGGCAACCCACTTTTTTATTTTGCTTTTTTAAAGGGATATACTCTTTTATGTCGAAACAACAATTGTCTCCCCATAGAACGGAGGTAATGGTTTTGATTGATCGACTGATTTCCGTTCCCCATCTTAACCAATCCCAACTATTGGCAAGGTGGAAAAAATTTATCAACGGGGAACCCATTGATGCACAAGAGATTTTTTGTGAAACTTACAATGCCTGGCAGCGGTGTCTTAAAAATGGGATTAACCCGTTTAAACTAAAAATTGAATGTTTATCCGAAGCAGAACTTCAGTACAGAAAAGCCAGGGTTCGTGAAATAATCCGTCTTTTGGAGCCTCACCTGCAGACCATTAAGAGAACGGTGAGCACTCACAGCGACCATTATTTTATTGTCGTGGCGGATCACGAAGGGTATGTTATGGAGGTTTACTGCGACAAAGAATCGGCAAGTGGTTTTTGCGATTTGCCTCTTTACCCGGGTGTTTGTTTTGCGGAGAAGTATGTGGGGAACAATGGAATCGGGTCTGTTTTAGCCATCAAAAAACCTTTGGCTGTTATTGGGGCGGAGCATTATATAGAAATTTTTCACAAATGGTCCTGCGTAGGCGCTCCCATTCTGGACGATGACGGCGCTGTTATGGCCGTCATTGAGGTGAGCATTCCCTGCGGGTCGGAAAGTCCTTATACCTTCAGTTTAACGGTGGCGGCAGCCAAGGCGGTGGAAGCAGCTCTCAAGCAGACTCAAATGGAAAGGCAGTTACAGGAATCAAAAAAATTTCTCAGACAATTGATGCAGCAACGGGACATTATTTTTAATGCCATGTCCCAGGGAGTTGTGATCCTGAATAAAGAGGGAATTGTTACCTTTTTTAATAAAGCTGCGGAGAGAATTTGGAACCTGCCGGCCAGTGAAATCGGCGGGAAAAACTTTGACTGCTTTGGTCAAGGCCGTTGCTGGCGGCCGGAACCTCTCCTGCTACGGACCATTCGTGAGGCCAGGCCCTTCACGAACATTGAATGCAAGTGCCGAAATGACCAGCATGATAAATTCCTGCTGGTAAATACCAGTTTATTGAGGGATGAAAACGGTTCTGTGGCCGGCGCCATCGGCATCTATACCGATGTCACCGAATTACGCCGTCAGGAAGCCCGCATCAGGGAACAGGAAAAACTGGCGGTGGTGGGTCAGATGGCCGCCGGTATGGCCCATGAAATACGAAATCCCCTTGCTTCGGTAAGGGGTTTTGCCCAATTAATGAGTGAAAAAATAGGGCCAATAAACAGTACCTTTAAGGAATATATGGAAATTATGATTCAAGAGATTGACCAGGCAGACAGTTTCATCAATAACTTTCTTCAGCTGGCCAGGCCAAAACCTCCCACCATGCAGCAATGTTCACTTAATGAACTCATCATCAGTTTTGCCCGCATTTTTGAGTCCCAGGCCTTTCTTCAGGGCGTTAAAGTCAAAACCGATTTACAGGGAGACCTGCCCCCCATTATCCTTGACAAGGATCAAATTAAACAAGTGCTGCTTAACTTGTGTCAAAATGCGCTGCAGGCCTTGGACATGCAGGGTACGATCATACTGGCCACCAGGTATCATAAGGAGGAAAAAGAAATTTGCCTGTCTGTTATAGATGACGGCCCGGGAATACCTCCCGAAAATTTGGACAAACTGGGAACCCCTTTCTTTACCACCAAGGATAAAGGCACCGGCCTGGGATTGTCCATTTCTTACACCATTGTGGACCGCCACAGGGGTCGTATTGAAGTGGACAGCAAGTTGGGAGAAGGGACCCGTTTCTCCATCTACCTGCCGGTGGACCAACAGTTCTAATTGGCCAACCCCCCTCATAAGATCAGGATAGGAGGACAAGGGGGGAGAACATTGGTAAACTACGTTTGGTTAGGCATGATGGTTTTTGGCATTCTGGTGGCAGCAGCCCGGGGACATATTGAAGTGGTCACCAAAGCTGCTTTGGACGGGGCACAGGTGGCAGTGAAAACTTCCCTCAGCCTGATCGCCATCATCACCTTCTGGCTTGGTATTATGAAGCTGGCTGAAGCCGCCGGTTTGGTAAGGGCACTGGCCCGTTTGGTAAGGCCGGTTACAAGTTTTTTGTTCCCCAGCGTGCCAAGGGACCACCCTGCCATGGGGGCCATTGTCATGAACCTCAGCGCCAATATTCTGGGGCTGGGCAACGCTGCCACCCCCATGGGGCTGATCGCCATGCAGGAGTTGCAAAAATTAAACAAGCGCCGGCCGGATACTGCTTCCGAGGCCATGTGCACCTTTTTAGCCCTCAACACCGGGTGTATTACCGTTATACCTACAACCATTATCGGGATCAGGGTCTTATACGGCAGCCAGGATCCCGCGGAAATTGTTGGCACCACCATCTTTGCCACCCTTTGCGGCATGACCGTAGCCATACTGGCAGACAGGATTCTGCGCAGCCTGTACCGGAACAGGTGGTGATAGCGGTGTATGAAGTCATTAACCAAATTTCTCGCTGGGCCATTCCGGTCATGCTGCTGGTCATCCCGTTGGTTGCCTTTATTAAAAAAGTACCGGTTTTTGAGACCTTTGTGGAAGGGGCGGAGGCCGGTTTTGCCACAGCCATTAAGACAATTCCTTTTTTAACCGCCATGCTGGTGGCCGTGAGCATCTTCCGGGCCTCCGGGGCCATGGAGCTGTTGGCCTCCTGGTTGGCGCCGGTTTTAAGCGTCCTTGGAATTCCCGCCGACATCCTACCCCATGCGGTGATGCGCCCGCTGTCGGGGGGGGCGGCCCTAGGCATTGCCACAGAAATCATTAAGACCCACGGGCCGGACAGTTTCATCGGCCGGCTGGTTTCCACCATGCAGGGCAGCAGTGACACCACCTTTTATATACTGACACTGTATTTCGGGTCGGTAGGCATTCGCAAATACCGCTATGCCGTAGCTTCCGGCCTGGCGGCGGATTTTACCACACTGATTGCATCCATCTTCATTTGCAAGGTGATGTTTTAGTTCCATCCAGCTCGGGAAAGCTATTTACTGAACTGGTTATTTTTTGTTTAAAATAAACGGGAAGGGATTTCATAACACACATGGATGAAAGACTGCAAAAAGTGCTGGCCAAGGCCGGTGTGGCTTCCCGGCGGCACGCAGAGGAACTGATTACCGGCGGCAAGGTTATGGTGAACGGCAGAGTGGTCACCGAACTGGGCACCAAAGTGGATGCCTATAAAGATAAAATACTGGTAAACGGCAAACCGATCCCGCCGCCGGAAAAAAAGGTCTATTTGCTCCTTCATAAACCAAGGGGTTACGTCACCACCCTCAGTGATGAGCGGGGTCGCAAAACCGTGCTCGACCTGCTGGAGGGAGTGGAGCAAAGGGTTTATCCCGTGGGTCGTCTGGATTATGATTCCGAAGGTCTGCTGCTGATGACCAACGACGGGGAACTGACCCACGCCCTGACCCACCCCAAACATCAAGTCAAGAAAACCTACCTGGCCCGGGTGGAAGGCGTGCCGGAGCCGGAAAAACTTCAGGCCATGGCCAAAGGGCTGCAGTTGGAGGACGGTCTCACCGCTCCCGCCGAAGTAAAGATTGTCGATATTCAGAACGGCCGGGCGCTGCTGCAGATCAGCATCCATGAGGGCCGCAACCGCCAGGTCAGGCGCATGTGCGAGCATATCGGTCACAGGGTGCTCCGGCTGCGCAGGGTCCGCATCGGCCCGCTGGAGCTGGGCAACCTGAAGCCCGGAGAATTCCGCCCTTTAACCAGGCAAGAATTAAAGGAACTGATGAGCCTGGCGGGCATAGGGCTGAATGAAAAGGCCCTGGCAGCGGTAAGGCCCCCTGCCAAACCGGGCCTCAGAAAAACTGTTGCCGGCGCAACGGTCAAGGGCAAAAATCCATATCATAACTGAACCTGAACTAAAAAATTGTCATAAACATCCCCCTCTGAGGCAATACTGTTATCTATAGCCTGGTAGAGGGGGATTTTCATGCCTTATTGCATCGTCTGTGGCAACCAAGAAAGCCTAGCCAGCTCGAAGTTTCCTCCCTGTGCGGACACTGCCAACGCACCGCCTTACGGTTTGCTGGGCAATTTTAATGAAGAAGGCTGCCTGATGACCATGGAATGCCAGGGGGCCAGCCTGGATGACGCCCAGGAGGCCTATGAAAGGCCGGAAGAATATTTTGATACCTGCCCCCTTTGCGGTTCCCGGGACATCCGTTGGTAATCCTTAGCAGGAATTTGCCTCGCCAAATCGAATGTTTTAGAGGAAGTTTGGCGAGGAGGGTTTCCTTTGAACGTACAAAATGACGATCTAATGCATCGGCCCCTCAGGGTGAGGGTTCGCATGGATTTCAAGGGTATTGGCAAACCGGGGCGCTTTTTATTTGGGGGGAAACCCAGCGATAAAGCTGCCGAGGATTTAAGAGAACAGCAGGTGGCTGTTTTTCGGAATGTGCCCATTCAGGGTATTCTGGTTGAAGATATCGACATGAGTGCGGAAGTATACACAGTGCAGGACGAAGTGTCCAACCACGAGGTGGCCTACGCCCCGGTGACCCTGCAGCTCCGTGCGGAAACACTGGAGGATGTGGTAAGGTTTATTGCCCGGGATGATTTCCGCAAGATTGAAATCATTGACCCGCCCAACCTGTCACTGACCAAATATGATGTGGAAAGACTGCTCTTTAGAGTAGCCGAAGAAATGAGAATGTACCGCTCTCTGCTGGAAAGAAAATATAACAACCGCTAGGGATGGAATAATTTAACATGCCGTCGCATATACAATGATTGGTAGGAGGCGGTGGCATGAAAATAAGAAAAAACCGTTGGTTCAGCGCCAAATCAGCGGAAACCTGCTTGCTCTCGCTGATTGCTTTAACCGCTGCTTTTTTACTGTTTTATCACTCCTTTTTATCACAGTCACCCTTATGGCGGGTGATCAACCGGGTGGGTTCCGATGCCCAAATGGTTATGAGGCCGGTAGAGGGAGCCGAGAATTCCATCATACTCCAATTAATAAATTTTTCTACCCTTCCCAGGGCCAAAGTTCTGGTGAACGGTCAGGTAAAGGGGGATTTTACCCACCCGTACATGACCGTTCCTGTTTCCGAAGGAGACCGGATCGAGGTGGATACCACCTTTTATGACCATCCTGTCACCGTTAAGGTGCTGGACAGCACCAGGCAGGTCATTTCACCCGCCATGGGAGCGGAGTTTTCCGGTAAGAAAACGGTATTTACACTGGGAAAAGTGAAACTGGCCGGGAAGTCATAAGGGGCGTTGCATTTAAGGATAAGCTGTAATATAATCTAGGCAACCCACAGGGGAATAAGACCAATAGCGCTCCTGACGGGGTGTTATTTTTTTGGGGGGTGTTTGTTTGGTTTTTCACGGAAGCAGAAAAGTAGCCCGGGTTGCCATTGAAATGGCCATGACAGAAACCAGGGAGCAGGAGAAAGAATACAAGACCAAATTTCTCAATGATGGCATCCGCACAGCCGCGGTGGATTACGGTGGTGATTTTATTTCTTCCGTAAACCGTATTATTGAACGGGCAGTGGTGGCTGCCAAAAGAGAAGGGGTTATCAAAGAAGTCCATGCGGACGAAGGCGCCGTGGCCGGGGCCACCCGGGAAGCTCTTTCCATGATTATGCCAAAGGCAGTGGGTTTGAATGTGGGAGGCAAAATCGGCATTGCGCGGCAAGCGGACCATATCAGTGTGGCGGTGTTTTTTGGCGTAGGTCTTTTGCACCTTGACGAAGTGGCCATAGGTTTAGGGCACCGGGCAGTATCAAGCAATTAGCAGGGAGGCTGGCAGGATGGTTTGTTTTGTTAGAGGAATCAGAGGAGCCATTACGGTAGAACGGAACGACAGGCAAGAAATCATTGAAGCAACCCAGGAGCTCATAAAAACCATTGTTGAACGGAATCAATTATCAACAGAGGATATTTGCAGCGCTTTCTTTACAGTAACGCCTGATTTGAATACTGAATTTCCCGCCAAGGCAGCCCGGGCCATGGGTTGGGACTATGTGCCCCTGTTATGTGCCCAGGAACTTGATGTGGCGGGGGCCCTGCCCCGGTGCATCAGGGTGCTGGTGCATGTAAACACCCACAAGTCCCAGAGAGAAATGAAGCACGTGTACCTGCGGGGAGCATCCAATCTTAGACCGGACCTTGCAGAATAAAATGTTTTAGGCCGGGGGTAACTACCCCCGGCCTGTTTCAACAGTTCCCAAATGTTATTTTTCTGCGCTGCAGCCATAGAAGCCATGGCCAAAGAACAGCAGGATGAGAATTAAGAAGATGATAAAGGAAAAGTTGCTGCCATAGCCGCCACAATAACCGTAACCCATAATATGACCCCCTTATTAATTTTTTTTTAAAACAGGGGCTTTTAGAACAGCCCCTCAAGGATTTACTTCTCTACGCTGTAGCCGCCGTAGAAACCTTGGCCGAAGATTAACAGGATGAGAATCAGGAATACGATAAAACTCCAGTTACCATAACCATAATCGCCCATCGTAACGCCTCCTTGATGATAAATTTTTTGGGGTTGGTACCCTGCTAACATAATAAGAAAATGGCTGCAGAAATGTTACAATCCTCAGCATAATTCTTTTAGTGAATTATCTTTTGCAGCATTAAGAAGGAAAGCACCCTTGGATAGCGAAAGTATAGTACGAGACCATACACGGAGGGTTTAACCTTGCCTTTATATAATTTAGTCAGTAGGGAGACACAGGCAGAGGATACCGTTGTACAGGTAGGCGTTGCTGCCTTCGGCGGGGGAAATTTCTCAGTCATTGCGGGACCCTGCGCAGTGGAAAACAGGGAAGAACTTATTGAGCTGGCCCTGCAGTTAAAGGCATGCGGTGTTCAAATGCTGCGGGGAGGGGTATTTAAGCCTCGTACTTCGCCCTATTCTTTTCAAGGTCTGGGCAAAGAGGGACTGCAATTCCTGGCGGAGGCCGGGGCTGCAGCGGAATTGCCGGTGGTCACCGAGGTGCTGGATGTCCGGGACCTGGATTTGGTGCTGCAGTACGCGGATATGATTCAAATCGGCAGCCGGAATATGCAGAACTTTGGCCTGCTGCGGGAAGTGGGCCGGGTGAAACATCCCGTACTGTTAAAAAGAGGTCTATCGGCCACCCTGGAAGAGTGGCTGTTGGCGGCGGAATATATCGTGGCGGAGGGGAACCGTCAGGTGGTTTTATGTGAAAGGGGGATCCGTACCTTTGAGACCGCTACCCGCAACACCCTGGATATCAGCGCCATCCCCCTAGTCAAACAACTGAGCCACCTGCCCGTGGTGGCTGACCCCAGTCATGCTACCGGCAGAAGGGAACTGGTGCCGCCGGTGGCCCGGGCCGCGGTTATGGCGGGGGCGGACGGTTTGATGATAGAAGTTCACCCGGCGCCGGAAAGGGCCCTTTCGGACGGCGCCCAGTCCTTGCGACCTCACCAATTGGAACAATTTATGCGTGGCTTGCCGGCATTGCTGCAGGTAAGAGGAAATTGGTAAAAACACCCCGGAGCGGGCTTTTTCAGCCGTCCGGGGTGTTTTTTCTTCTATTTCATGCCAAGTTCTTGGGCCAGGGCGCTCCAGGCCGGCAATGATCTCTTGATGATGTCCAGGTCGATGCAGTAAGCCAGCCGGAAGTAGCCCGGAGTACCAAAACCGCCGCCGGGAACCACCAGAATGTTGTGTCTTAAGGCTTTGCGGGAAAATTCAATGTCATCCGGCAAGGGTGATTTGGGAAACAGATAAAAGGCCCCCTGGGGCTTAACCATTTCAAAACCAAGGGAAGTCAGGTGATTGTAGAGCAGGTCGCGCTTTTCCCGGTATTCCGCAATGTCGACGGATTCCCGCTGTAAACCGGCTACCAACCGCTGCATCAAGGCCGGCGCATTGACAAACCCCAGGGTGCGGTTGCAAAAGACCAGACCTTCAATAAGGGTGTCCACACCGTTGATGCGCGGACTGACGGCAACGTAACCGATCCGTTCACCGGGTAACGCCAGGTCTTTACTATGGGAAGTCACCATAACTGCGTTGGTTATGTATTTAAAGACAGAGGGGACCTGCACCCCGTCATAGACAATTTTGGCATAGGGCTCATCGGATATAACAAAAATTGGTCTGCCCATTTCCCGGGACTTTTCTTCTACCAACTGACCGAGGTCGGCCAGTACTTCTGCCGGGTAGACCACGCCGGTGGGGTTGTTGGGAGAGTTAATGATAATGGCCCTGGTTTTGGCGTTGATAGCGGCGCTGATGGCTGTCAGATCCGGCAGGAAAGCATCGTTGGTGGGTACCACCTTTAGTATGCCGCCATGGTTATCCACATAAAAACCGTACTCCACAAAATAGGGTGACAGGGCAATCACTTCATCGCCGGGGTTTAAAAGAGCCTTCAGCACGACGTTCAGACCGCCGCCGGCCCCCACGGTCATGACCACGTGCTTGGCCTCAAAGGGCAGTTGGGACTGCTCGGCCAATACTTCAGCCACTGCTGAACGGGTTTCCGGGTAGCCGGCGTTGCTCATGTAACGGTGCATGCCCGGCTCCGGGTTGAGGGCCAGCCTTTTCAGTTCTTCACGAAATTTTTGCGGCGGTTCCACCGAGGGGTTCCCCAGGGTAAAATCGTACACTTTATCAGTCCCGTGAATTTTCCTCAGGCGGTCCCCCTCTTCAAACATTTTGCGTATCCAGGAAGCCCGGCTTAGAAAAGAAGATACTTTATCGGACAATACCATCCTTTACCACTCCTTCACTTGGTTTCCCATCTATTGTAACACTACAAGGCAATAAAATTACAAAAAAGATACAATTTTTCCAAAGGGAATTGCCAGCTGCCTAGGGGAAGTGGTAAGATAAACTTTGTAGAACGGTTTAGTTGCTCATTACGAAGGACGGTAGGACGGTAAGGAGGGATGGTCATGTTTTTTTTAGGTATTGCCTGACACTCTTATGAAGAGTGTCTTTTTATTATTTTGCGTGCTGGTTATATTAAGTATGGTAGTGACCTGAGTATTTAAAGGGCGGAAGGAGGATTTTCATGATTGTGGTAATGAGCCGGCGGGCCGATGAAGATAAAATTAACGCGGTGTTGGAAAGGCTTAAGAAGGCCGGGTTTCAAATACATCTTTCCCGGGGGGTAGAGCGTACCATTATCGGCGCCATTGGGGACAAAACCAGAATGGGCGACTTGGCCCTGGAAGCCATGCCCGGGGTGGAAAATGTGGTGCCGATACTCCAACCCTATAAACTTGCCAGCAGGGCCTTTAAGGAGCAGGACACGGTGGTTAAAGTCGGCGACCTTGAAATTGGCGGCAAGCAAATTCATGTTATGGCCGGTCCCTGTGCGGTAGAAAGCAGGGAACAACTTTTAGAGTCCGCGGAGATGGTAAAGGCCGCCGGCGCGACGCTGCTCAGGGGAGGGGCCTTTAAACCCCGCACTTCCCCTTATTCCTTCCAGGGCTTGGAGGAAAAGGGGTTGCAATATCTGGCCGAAGCCAGGGAAAAAACCGGTCTCAAGATTGTGACCGAAGTGATGGACGCCGGTACCCTGCCGCTGGTGGCTGAATATGCCGATATCCTGCAAATCGGCACCAGGAATATGCAGAACTTCTTTCTGTTAAGGGAAGTTGCCAAGGTGGATAAACCCGTTTTGTTAAAACGGGGAGCCTCGGCCACCATTGAGGAATGGTTGATGGCGGCAGAATACATTATGGCCGGCGGAAATTACAACGTAATTTTATGTGAACGGGGTATCCGTACCTATGAAACCTTCACCCGCAACACCCTGGACTTATCGGCGGTGCCGGTGGTGAAACATTTATCCCACCTGCCCGTCATTGTGGATCCCAGCCATGCCATCGGCAAGTGGCGCTTTGTGCCGCCCATGGCGGTGGCGGCGGTGGCAGCGGGGGCTGACGGTTTGTTGATCGAAGTCCATCCCAACCCGTCCGAAGCCCTGTGCGACGGCCCCCAGTCACTGACTCCCGAGAATTTCCAGTCTTTAATGAAAGATGTTCGGGCTGTGGCAGAGGCCATAGGGAGAAGGCTTTAGGGCATTCCTTTGGGGTCAGGCTGTCAGCCATCAGCTATTGGCCATTAGCCATTGGCCAAAAGTCAACAGCCAAAAACCAAAAGTCAACAGCCAGGTCGATTATAGCTTATCTGATATATAGCAAAATCCAAAAAAGCTGAGGGCTGAAGGCTGATGGCTGGACCCCAAAGCACAACCCGTAAGACGTAGGAGGTTATCCTTTGTTTAAAAAGGTTGTTATTGCCGGCGTCGGGTTAATCGGCGGTTCCCTGGGCCTGGCTTTAACCAAAAGAAAATTGGCAGAAGAAGTTGTGGGGGTTGATCCCGACCAGGATAACCTGAGGCTGGCTGTTCAATTGGGAGCCGTCCGGCGGGCCGAGGTGCTGGCCGAAGCGGTGCCGGCAGCGGATCTGCTGATTTTAGCCACTCCCATCGGGGTTACCCTGGGGGTGCTGGAAATGGCCTTGCCTTATTTAACACCCGGCACCGTCATTACAGATGTAGGGAGTGTTAAGGGCAGGCTGGTGGAGCGGGCGGAGGCCATGCTGCCGGCAGGAGTCCATTTTGTGGGTGGGCACCCCATGGCCGGAAGGGAAGTGGCCGGGGTGGCGGGGGCCCGGGAGGACCTGTTTGACGGCGCTTCTTATATTTTGACACCAACCCCATCAACCGATGCTGCAGCACTGGCTAGGTTAAAGTTATTGGTCCGGGCCCTGGGGGCCCGCCCGGTTGAACTGGGATGCCGGGAGCACGACGGGGCGGTGGCCCTCATCAGCCACCTGCCTCACCTGCTGGCCGCCACCCTGGTGAACACGGTTGCCGGGGAACACACAGAAGAGCTGCTGTTAAAACTGGCCGGCGGCGGTTTCCGGGATACCACTCGTATTGCCGCATCCAACCCGGCCATGTGGCGGGATATCTTACTGACCAACCGAGAAATGGTTTTAGAGGCGGTACAAAAATTCCGGCAGCAGTTGGAACATATGGAGCAATCCATCCGTGATTTTAACCGGGAAGAGCTGGTACAGTCGCTGGAACGGGCCAGGGATACCAGGGAGGCGCTGCCTGAAAACAGAAAACATGTCCTGTGCGAAAAACTTCAGAGAAGATGAGGGCTAACATGAAACTAACCATCAACCCAGTTAAAAAGCTGCGGGGAACGCTGTCAGTTCCCGGCGACAAGTCAATATCCCACCGGGCAGTGATGCTGGGCGCTTTGGCCCGGGGAATTACAGAAGTTGATCATTTTCTGATGGGCGAGGACTGCCTGGCCACCGTTGCCTGTTTTAAGGCTATGGGTGTGCCAATTGAAGGCCCAGTGGCAGGAAGGCTCAGGGTGCATGGAGTGGGTTTGCAGGGGCTGCGGGAGCCGGCCGATGTGCTGGATGCCGGGAATTCCGGCACCACCACCCGCTTGCTGATGGGGATTCTGGCCGGGCAGCCTTTCTGCAGTGTCATCACCGGCGACCAATCCCTGCGGGGGCGTCCTATGGCCAGAGTGACCGGTCCTCTTGCGGAGATGGGCGCTGTCTTCCTGGGGCGGGATCACAATAATCTTTTACCCATGGCTGTGCGGGGCGGCAGGTTAAAGCCCATTCACTATCAATCGCCGGTGGCCAGCGCCCAGATCAAATCAGCCATACTGCTGGCCGGGCTCTATGCCGAAGGGGAAACCTCCGTGACCGAGCCCACCCGCTCCCGGGATCACACCGAACGAATGCTGCAGGCCTTTGGAGCAGATATCCGTGTGTCGGGAAATACTGTAACCCTGAAGGGCTTCCCGGAGTTAAAGGGGTTGAAAATAACGGTACCCGGTGACATTTCTTCTGCAGCATTTTTGATGGTGGCCGCAGCCATCCTGCCGGGTTCGGAAGTTACGTTGCAGGGAGTCGGCATGAATCCCACCAGA
This sequence comes from Desulforamulus putei DSM 12395, assembly GCF_900129195.1. Lineage (GTDB taxonomy): Bacteria > Bacillota > Desulfotomaculia > Desulfotomaculales > Desulfotomaculaceae > Desulfotomaculum > Desulfotomaculum putei. The sequence goes on along the minus strand of NZ_FQUY01000010.1, from coordinate 63,103 downwards.
GATGGTTTGCTGGATGTCCTTAAACAAATGGGGGCCGGTGTGGAAATCATCAATGAGCGGCAACAGGGCGGCGAGCCGGTGGCGGATATAAAAATCTCCGGCGGGAAACTGCAAAGCACAAAAATAGCCGGTCCTCTGATTCCCAGATTGATCGATGAAATCCCCGTTCTGGCCGTGGCGGCGGCCTATGCCGAAGGAACGACGGAAATCCGGGATGCGGCCGAACTCAAAGTAAAAGAAAGCAATCGTATCGCCACGGTGGCCAGGGAACTTAAAAAATTCGGGGTGGATATTGAAGAACTGCCGGACGGGCTGGTGATTCGGGGAGGAAAATCCTTGACCGGAACAACCTGTCAGAGTTACGGCGATCACCGCATTGCCATGGCCATGGCGGTGGCGGGGCTGGGCGCCAAGGGGCAGACCGTTATCGAAGGCGCCCAGTGTATTCCGGTGAGTTTTCCTGGATTTAACGATGCATTAAAATTACTTTCCGTAGAATAATACAGCTGGAAGAGTTTTTCCTCTTCCGGCTTTTTTATTAGTGAATCAGTAAGTATTCATCTTACTGATTGAATACGGGGCACCAGGCAGTAAAACGTACCTGCCTGCTTGTACCCTGCGGGTATGTCCTGTGATTATGCTTGAGGATACTTGTATTCTTTAGGATTGGACCTGGCCAAGTTTTTCTATGAAAAAAAGGAATTTCCAGCTGGATGTCGAAAAACTAATGATACTATTGCTTCGTTCCACCTTACCATTGGAGGTTATACCCGATTGTCAAACAGAATTTGTGTTGCCATTGACGGCCCCGCCGGGGCAGGAAAAAGTACAGTGGCCAAATTGGTTGCCCGCAAGTTGGGTTTACTATATATCGATACCGGCGCCATGTACCGGGCCGTTACCCTGAAGGCTTTGCGACAGGGCCTCAACCTGGATGATGCCGATGCCTTGACCAATCTGGCCAGGGAAACCACGATAAAGCTGCTTCCCGGCCTCCAACAATCGGTGCTGCTGGACGGAGAGGACGTCACGGAAGAAATTCGTTCTTCCGAGGTCACCCGCCATGTATCCACGGTGGCCGGAGTTCCCGGCGTGAGAGAAGTATTGGTGAACCGGCAGCGTCAAATGGCCGGTGAAACAGACGTTATCATGGACGGGCGGGATATCGGAACGGTGGTATTACCCCGGGCCACTGCCAAATTCTTTCTAACCGCTTCCGCAGAGGAACGCGCCCAGCGCCGGGCGAAAGAATTGGCGGATAAAGGTTATACCGTCGATATTGACAAGTTAACAAAGGAAATCCAGGAGAGGGATTACAAAGACAGCCACCGTGCGGTATCTCCTCTGGTTCCTGCCGGAGATGCCATCATCATCGACAGTTCCGGCATGACCATAGAAGAGGTGGTTGACAACATCATTTCTTGGATCGAGAAGAGCAAATAGGGGGATCCCATGCTTTATACAGTTCTCCGGGTGATTATCCGTGGGATGCTGCTGGTTTGGCGCAGGTGGCAAGTCATTGGATTGGAGCATTTACCAGCCAGCGGCGGCGTGGTGGTTGTTGCCAATCACGTCAGCAACCTGGACCCGGTGGTTTTGGGCTGTGCCTTAACCAGACGTATCCACTTCATGGCCAAGGCGCAATTATTTAAAGTTCCCGTTCTGGCTACCATTATTACGATGCTGGGGGCCTTTCCGGTAAACCGTGAAAAATCGGATCGGCATGCCATCCGAAAAGCGTTGGAACTTTTGCAAAGCGGCAACATGGTGGGCGTATTTCCCGAAGGAACCAGAAGCAAAACGGGAGAATTACAAAAGCCTCATATAGGGGCTGCCATGTTGGCCGTTAAAGCCGATGTACCCATCCTGCCCGTGGCTTTGAAGGGAACCAGGGGAATGTTTGATAAAATTACAGTTATCATAGGAGAGCCCGTTTATATGCCGGAACTGTGGCGTGGCCGGCCCGGTAAAGAAGAACTGGAGGCCTTAAGCCAGCAGGTAATGGATCAAATTGCTAATTTAATGAAGTAAATTAGTGGGAAATATTTTTCATTAGAGAAACGAACCGGAACAGAGGGTGATCTCGATTGAAGTATTGTTGGCCAATAAGGCCGGTTTTTGCTATGGTGTGAAACGGGCCATTGACATGGCCTTAACCGCTGCCAGAGAAAAGAAAGGAAATATTTATACCCTGGGGCCGCTAATCCATAACCCGCAGGTGGTGCAGGATTTGGCCAAACAAGGGGTCAAAGAAATTAAAAACCTGGATGAGGCAGCAGGGGGCAGCGTTATCATTCGGTCCCACGGAGTGGGTCCGGAAATTTTTCAGCAGGCTAAAGAAAAAGGCCTGGAAATTATTGATGCAACCTGTCCCTTTGTGGCCAGGGCACAAAGGGCTGCTCATGAAATGGCAGAACAGGGTATGCCAGTCTATATCCTGGGAGACCCGGGACATCCTGAAGTTCAGGGAATTCTGGGTTGGACCCTGGGCAAGGGGATTGTGGTAGAAAATGCTGATGAATTAAGTCGGGTGGATCACCCTAAGGTAGGGGTCGTGGCACAGACAACTCAGCCATTGGCTAATTACCGGAAACTGGTTGAAGCACTTGAAAAACAAGGAGTAGAAGTGGATGCCCGTAACACCATTTGTCATGCCACGGGAGAACGCCAGCGGGCTGCGCTGGAACTGGCCCAAAAAGTAGACGTAATGGTTGTGTTGGGCGGCAAGAACAGTGCCAATACCAAAAAACTAGCCAGGATTTGTCAGGAAACCGGGACTCCCACCTATCATGTAGAATCTGCGCAGGAGTTACGGGAAGAATGGTTTCACGGCCATAAAATTCTCGGCCTGACAGCGGGTGCTTCAACACCTGACGCAATTATAGAGGAGGTTAAAAGAAGGATGAAGGAACTGGACCAGATGACCAACGGTGAAGAAGGAATGAACGAAGCAATGGAGGTAAAATCTCCCCAACCCGGGGAATTAGTCAAGGGCGTTGTTGTCCAAGTAGGCATGGATGAAGTATTGGTTGATATCGGAGCCAAGTCCGAGGGCGTGATTCCCCGTAAGGAACTGGCCTTTTACGGAGTTGATAATCCCCAGGATATCGTAAAAGTCGGGGATGAAATAGAATGCATCGTTATTAAAGCCGAAGACAACGAAGGGAAGATTATCCTGTCCAAGGAACGGGCCGATGCCGAAAAGGCCTGGGGTGGTTTGGAAGAGGCCATGGAAAATGGCACTGTTATCAAAGGTGTTGTCCGTGAAGTGGTCAAAGGCGGCTTGCTGGTGGATGTTGGCATTCGGGCCTTCCTGCCCGCATCCCTGGTTGAGCGCGGTTACGTGGAAGACCTTACCAAATACCTGAATCAGGAAATAGAAGTGCGGGTCATCGAGCTGAACAAAAACCGCAAAAAGGTGGTTGTTTCCCGCAAATCTGTTCTGGAAGAACAGCATGCCCGCCGGCGTGAAGAATTGCTGGCTACCCTCCAGGAAGGCCAGGTTGTTAAAGGTGTTGTACGCCGTTTAACCAATTTCGGCGCCTTTGCGGACCTGGGCGGTTTAGACGGTTTGCTGCACATTTCCGAAATGAGCTGGCACCGGATCAATCATCCCCAGGAAGTGGTTAAAGTGGGGGATGAACTGGAAGTTATGGTCTTAAAGGTGGACAGGGAAAACGAAAAGATCTCCCTTGGTCTGAAGCAAGTGTTGCCCAACCCCTGGGACAACGTTGAACAAAAATATCCCGTTGGCAGCGTAGTCCCGGCCAAAGTTGTCCGCTTGGCTCCCTTTGGCGCTTTTGTCCAGTTAGAGCCCGGCGTGGAAGGACTGGTACACATTTCCCACCTGGCCGACCACCATGTGGAGAAGCCGGAAGATGTGGTAAAAGAAGGCGATGAGGTTAACGTTAAGGTGCTCAGTGTTGATCCGGCTGAAAAACGCATTCGTCTTTCCATCCGTGAAGTAAACAGTGAAGGCCGGCCGGCCCGGGAACCGCGCCAGCGGAAGCTGGAAGAACCGGCGGCCCAACCCCAGGTGACAGAAAATCCTGAAGAAAAGGTTACCCTGGGCGATGTGTTCGGGGATATGTTTAAAGAGGATAAGTAAGGATCAAGAAACGGTTGTCTTTTTGACAGCCGTTTTTTATTTTGCAAGGCTATCGGCCTTTTCTATTGCCGCTGCATAATTTGACCACCGGAGGGAACTCTATTTTTCAGATATGAATTTAATCAAAAGGAGGCAGGTTTATGGACCGTTTTCCATTGGGACTTATTGTTTTAATTGTAGTGTCCTTGCTCATCTTTTTTGGCATAGCCCAGCGGGCACTGGACCGTATGAGATTGTCCGACAAGGGAGCCCTGGCCGTGATTTTGGCTCTGATTGTGGGCAGCTTCATCAACATTCCGGTACCCGGCACGCCGGTACCCCTGGAAATAAACGTGGGAGGGGCGCTGGTGCCCGTAGGGTTGGCTGTCTACCTTCTGGTTAAAGCGGGTACCGGCAAAGAGGTGAGCCGGGCCTTAATTGCTTCGGCGCTGACGGCGGCGGTTATCTGGTTTATCGGTTCCCGGTTAATGACCGGTTTGCCTGAGCCGGCCGGCAGGTTTGGATTTCTGGATACCCTTTATTTGTTTCCCATCGTTGCAGCAGTGATTGCTTATATAGCAGGACGTTCCCGCAGGAGCGCTTTCATCGGCGCTACCCTGGGGGTTTTAATGGCAGACATAGCAAACTATTTTTACCTGGTTCGCAATAACGCCACCAATGCCCTCAAAAGCATTGGCGGCGCCGGCGCCTTTGACTCCATTGTTATTTCAGGTATTTTAGCCATCCTGCTGGCCGATTTGATCGGGGAGACCAGAGAGAGACTGCAAGGCGGCCCCACCTCCGAAGGAAAGCCCGACGCCCTGCTGGCGGGACTAAGGAAGCCTCAGTTTGGCCGCAAAAAAGGAGATGATAACCCCCGGGGTGATGGTGATAAAGAATCTCGCAGGGAGTTAGCCAGGGAGGAGGTAGACCGTCTTGAAGACTAAACAATTCTTTGTGATTCTTAGCCTCTTGATGATGTTTACAGGAATTGGCATAATCGGTTACCTGGGATTATCGGAAACAGTCCTTCCGGCATGGAATCCCGCCTCTGTTTTGTCCAATGAAGATGCGGATCATATTGTTGGCAAAGCCATTGATATTGTCGATGCCAAAGGATCGGTCATCAGTCGGGCCTGCCGGGGCGTGGCAGTGGGCGACGAGATTATCAATTCAAAAGGAGACCATTACCGGGTTATTAAGGTAGACCAAAACAGGGCTGTTGCCAAGTCCCTCGGCAAGGACAAGCAATTTTTGGCCTGGCATGAGTTCTTTACCGACGAGCGACTGGCCATGGCTGCCGCAAACCGCAAAGGAGGTACAGTGGGTATTTATCATACCCACAGCGATGAGGCCTACGTGCCCAGTGACGGTTCCGAGAGCATACCTTTTAAGGGCGGCATTTATGATGTAGGGAGAAGTCTGGTGAGCAGGCTTCAGCAAAAGAGCGACACCAGGGTGGTGTATGATCAAACACCCCATGATCCTCACGACAATGCGGCTTACCAGCGGTCCCGGCGTACCGCCATGAAACTGATGAAGCAAAATCCTGTGGCCATCATTGATGTTCACCGGGACGGTATTCCTGATGCCAGTTATTATAGGGCCACTGTTTCTGACAATAAAGTCAGCCAGCTGCGTTTGGTGGTTGGTCGGCAGAACCCCAATATGGAGGCAAACAAGGATTTTGCCCGGCGGATGATGGCCTATGCCAATAAGGTTCACCCTACCATTGTTAAAGAAATTTTTATGGCTAAAGGTAATTACAACCAGGATTTAATGCCCACAGCCATCCTGATTGAAGCGGGGACCCATACCAATACCAAAGGAGAGGCTGAGCGGGGTGTAGCCCTGTTTGCCGATGCCATACCTACGGTTTTAGGAATTGAAGGTGGCCCGCAAACACGTAATGTTCCCGGGGGCGGTATCACCCAGCCCGGCGCCACCGGTACAGGCGGCTGGCGGGCGGTTGGCTGGATTTTGGGATTAACCCTGCTGCTGGGCGGCGGTTTCCTGTTCATCAGTACAGGCAGCCTGAAGGGTGTCGGTGATCGATTAGCCGGTTTTGGTAAAGAATTTACCAATTACCTGGGACCGGTTACCAGAATAAGACAGAGGGCGAAGAAACCGGCAGGAGATACCAAAGTAATGAAAAAAGCCAGTGATAATATGGCAGACCGGGCGGTCATCGACCACCGGGATGATGTAACAGAGGACTGAACCGGTGAACCCGGTGGAATCAATATCCCCCAAAAGAAACTGCCGCCTTCAGCAGGGAGGCGGCAGTTTTACGATATTCCATGTTCTGTTTGAAGAAAGATACCCTGATTTTACATCTCAGACAGCGGATTTTGAGCTCACGGAGGTGATTGTATGGAAAAATACCTGATGGTGGTGGTTAACGGTATTATGGCCGGTTTTTTAACCCGCGTGGTCCTGCTGCGGGTGGATTACAGGCAGTATCCCGGCTACCCCCATGGTTTTGTGACACACCTTTCCCTGGGCTTTATAGCGGCGTCCCTGGGGGCCATCGCTGTGCCGGCCCTGTTGGAGCCGGATTATGCAGCCTTTACCTTTCTGGCCCTGGCAGCGCAGCAATTTCGAGAAATCCGGAGCATGGAAAGACAAACCCTGGAAAGTCTTGAGGAAAGTGAACTGGTACAGCGGGGGAAAGATTATATCGAAGGGATCGCCCGCACCTTTGAAGCACGCAATTACCTGGTGATGGCCACAGCCTTTCTCACTTCCCTGATCACGCAATTTTTAGGGTTGCTGCCCGGCATCGCCGGTGGAATGGTGTTGATCCTCATCAGCCTGCTTTTTAAGTCCGGCGAGACCATAGGCGATATTTGCGAAGTGGTGCCGGCAAAACTACATTTTAAAGATACTGTTTTGTATGTGGATCATATCAACATTATGTCCGTGGGTCTGAAAGCAAGCCGCAGGAAAATATTAGAAGACGGTCTGGGGGTAATTCTTAAACCCAGGAATGATGACGCCCGGGCCACCATTCATGATATAGGCCAGCGACTGGCCATTGCCCACACGGCGGCTACCATTCTGGGGACCAAAAAAGACGTAGATTTACCCGAATTTACGCCCATGCTTCGTAAAGACCCGGATACCGGCCAGGTTGGTTTTTATATTGTACCCAATGAGCCGGATATGAAGGCCTTGATTGAAGCGGTGAAAAAGGCGCCTGTTTTGGAAAGCGCCGCCTCAAGACCGTTAAAATCCAGGGCAGGACGCTACGCATCCGATTAGCAGCGGTGAGGAGGTGTTCGCATGTCCAAGGGGACTATCATGGCGGCGGTGACTGTCAACCCCGATAACATTACAGGAGACCTTCCTATTATTATAGCGCGGGACGAGGACGAACGGGAAAAATTGGCCCGCCATCTTGCCAATGTTTTACAAAGTACCGTTCATGACCTGGGAAATGGGACATACCTCATTGTTCAACACTAAGTCCTTGACTATGATTGGCAAATGGTGGATAATTGATGCAGTACGTCCACGGGGAGATTTTTATGAACAGCAACGGATTATTAATCACAGGTGTCGATAGGGACAGCATTGCAGACCAATTGGGCATTCAACCGGGAGACAGGCTGGTGGCCATCAATGACCAGCCGGTCCGGGATATCTTGGATTATCGCTTTCTCTGTGCCAATGAAGAACTGGTGGCCCGGGTGGTGACCGGGGATGGCGAAGAGTGGGAAATTGAGATCGAAAAGGATTATGAAGAAGATTTGGGGTTGGATTTTGGCGAGCATTCCTTTGGGCCTACCAGGCGTTGCCGAAATCGCTGCCTCTTTTGCTTTGTAGACCAGATGGCGCCCGGGATGCGGGAGACCCTTTATATTAAAGACGATGATTATCGTCTTTCTTTTTGGCAGGGAAACTTTGTCACCCTGACCAATGTAGATGAGGCGGAACTGCAAAGAATTATTGATCAAAGGTTGGGACCTCTCTACATTTCCGTCCACACCACCAATCCCGATCTGCGCCGTCGCATGTTAAATAACCGGCATGCCGGTAAAATTATGGATCAACTGACAAGACTGGCCGAGGCGGGCATAGAAATGCAAACCCAGGTGGTCCTTTGTCCCGGCATCAATGACGGTAAAGAACTGGTGAGGACCATCGAGGATTTGTCCCGACTGTGGCCCCGGGTGCATTCCCTGGCGGTGGTTCCGGTGGGGATAACCAAGTTCAGAGAAGGGCTTTTTAATCTGCGACCTTTTAACCGGGAAGAAGCCCGGGCTGTGGTGGAACTCATAGAAGACTACCAGCGCAAGTTTTTAGCCCGCTGGGATTACCCCTTTGTCTACGCCTCTGATGAATTTTATGTCATGGCAGGAAAACCCATTCCTCCCACCGAAAACTATGGTGATTTTCCCCAAACCGAAAACGGCGTCGGCCTGGCCAGGCTGTTTTTGGATGAGTGGGAATTGCTAAAAGAGGACCTGCCGGACCGGATTGAACATAACCGCACCGTCACCCTGGTGACAGGCATGTCCGGGGAGCCTTTTTTGCGGCAGGTGGTGGAAGGGTTAAACCAGGTGGCAGGGCTGCAGGTGAACCTGGAGGTTGTCAAAAATACTTTCTTTGGAGAAACTGTCACCGTAACCGGCCTGTTAACCGCCCGGGATATCATTGACAGCCTGCAGGGTAAGGAAATCGGGGACCTGCTGGTACTGCCCACTGTCATGCTCCGCAACGGGGAAGACGTGTTTCTGGACGACCTGCGGGTCCGTGATGTTTCTCAACAACTGCGGGTGCCGGTGGCAGTGGTGGAAGGCCCGCGGGATCTGGTGGAAGTGGCGCTGGGGATTAAACAAGATACAAACTGGTGAAACTTATTAAAAACAAAACCTATGCAGGCAGACCGGTTTTTCAACTACCATGAAAGCTGCGTGAGCATAGCGGTAGGAATTGCCAGGCTGCCCATAACCAAACGACCGTCAGATATCCTTAAATTGAAATGACTACACTGGAGAAAAGGGGGAAAACCCTTTGGCGAAACCCATTGTTGCTATTGTCGGGCGACCCAATGTGGGGAAATCTACGTTATTTAACAGGATTGTGGGCGCCCGGGTTGCCATTGTTGAAGACATGCCCGGGGTGACTCGGGACAGGCTGTATCAGGACGCGGAATGGCGGGGACGTGAATTTACTCTGGTAGATACCGGCGGCCTGGACTTTGCCGAGGATGTCATAACCTCTCAAATCAGAAAACAAGCGGAACTGGCCATAAAGGAGGCGGATGTGGTCCTGTTTGTGGTGGATGCCAGGGAAGGTCTTACCGCTGTCGATGAAGAAGTGGCCAGGAGCCTGCGCAGGGCTGATAAGCCGGTTTTACTGGTGGCCAACAAAGTGGAACAGTTCGATAAGATTCCTTACTACGAATTTTACCAGTTGGGGTTGGGAGAACCCATTCCTGTATCCGCCGCAGAAGGGTTAAACACCGGTGATTTGCTGGATGAACTGGTCACGTTACTGCCCCCCCAGGAGGAGGATCCCTACCCGCCGGATACCGTGCGAATTGCTGTCATCGGCAGGCCCAACGTCGGGAAATCCTCCCTGGTTAATGCCATTCTGGGGGAAGAACGGGTGATAGTAAGCAATATTCCGGGAACCACCCGGGATGCCATTGACTCACCCTTTGAGCGAAACGGCAAAAATTACGTCATTGTGGACACCGCCGGCATGAGGCGGCGCAACCGCATTGATTTGCCCGCTGAGCGATACAGCGTGGTCCGGGCCCTGCGGGCCATAGACCGCTGTGATGTGGTTTTAATGGTCTTTGATGCCACCGAAGGAGTAGCCGAACAGGACAAAAAGATCGTCGGCTATGCCCACGATAAGGGTAAGGCCGTCATTTTGGTGGTCAATAAATGGGATCTCATCGAAAAAGACGATAAGACCATGAACAAATTTGATAAGAAAATAAGAGAAGAGCTGAGCTTTTTACATTACGCGCCCACACTGTATATTTCCGCCCTGACCAAACAGCGGCTGCCAAAAGTGCTGGAGACGGTGGATTACGTGGTGGATGAGGCCAGCAAGCGCGTGTCCACAGCGGACCTTAACAATCTTATTCGGGAAGCCACCCAGGCCACCCCGCCGCCGGGGGATAAACAACGCAAGCTGAAAATCTTTTATGCCACCCAGGGTGGCGTGAAGCCGCCTACCTTTATTTTGTTTGTCAACGAACCGGAATTAATGCATTTTTCTTACCAGCGCTACCTGGAAAACAAGATTAGAGATGCCTATGGCTTCGAGGGTACACCGATCCGGTTCTTCCTGCGCAAAAGGGATGCCAAGGACCAATAAGCATTACTGCCGGTAAGCTTTTTCCTTAAGATTCGGAGGAATGCATTTTGTTTACTATAACCACTATTTTCGTCATAGCCGGGGCCTATTTGATCGGATCAATTCCCTTCGGGTTTTTACTGGCCCGTTTCTGGAAGGGGATTGATATCCGCAAATACGGCAGCGGGAATATCGGGGCCACCAACGTTTGGCGCACCCTGGGCAAAGGACCGGGTCTGTTGGTGTTAGCGCTGGATATGTTGAAAGGTGTAACAGCGGTTTTACTGGCTAAACAGCTAGAAAATACGGACATTACCGTCCTTGCTGCAGCCCTGGCCGTAATGGCCGGGCACAGCTGGCCCCTCTGGCTTGGTTTCAAAGGCGGCAAAATCATCGCCACCGGCGCCGGTGCGGTACTGGCCATTGCTCCACTGCCCTTGCTGCTGGCCTTTCTGGTATGGTTAACCACAGTGGCATGGTCCCGTTATGTTTCTTTAGGTTCCATTTTGGGAGCAGTTTCCCTGCCCCTCTGGATGATAATCTTTCATTATAATAAAGCAACCCTGATATTTTCCGTGCTGGTGGCCGCCTTTGCGGTGTGGAAGCACTCGTCCAATATCAAACGACTTCTCAACGGCACTGAATTTAAAATTGGCCGGAAGAAGTCATAGATTGGAGGACTGGGAATGATCAAAATTGCCATAGTGGGAGCCGGCAGTTGGGCCACGGCACTGGCCCAGGTGCTGGCCCAGAATAACCATGCTGTGGTTCTCTGGGCACGCAGACAGGAATTGGCCCGGTTCATTAATGAAGGGGAAAACCAAAGATACCTGCCTGGGATAAAATTACACCCGAACATCACCGCCGATACGGATTTGGAAAAAGTCCTGCATGAGGCGGCAGCGGTGGTCTTCGGGGTTCCCTCCCATTGTTTTCGGGACCTGTTGCAGCAGTCTTTGCCTTTTATTAAATCCGATGCTGTGATTATCAATGTGGCCAAGGGACTGGAAGAAAGCACCCTTCAGAGGTTGTCCGAGGTGTTTGCCGCCGAGGCGGGGGAAGCAGCCTTGGGACGTTATGCGGTACTGTCAGGTCCCAGCCATGCCGAGGAGGTGGGCCGCAACATACCCACCGCGGTGGTGGCTGCCTCTCGAGAAATTGAAACAGCCAAGTATGTGCAGGACCTGTTTATGACCCGGGACTTTCGTGTCTACACCAATCCGGATTTGGTGGGAGTGGAACTGGGCGGCGCTTTGAAGAACATTATTGCCCTTGGTACCGGCATTGCCGACGGGTTGGAATATGGGGATAACACCAAGGCTGCCATGATGACCCGGGGGCTGGCGGAAATCACCCGCCTGGGTTTGAGCATGGGGGCAAACTTGTCAACCTTTGCCGGGCTGGCGGGGGTGGGTGACTTAATCGTTACCTGCACCAGCATGCACAGCCGCAATCGCCGCTGCGGCATTGCCATCGGCAAAGGGAAATCCCTGGAAGAAGCCGTGGCCAGCGTAAACATGGTGGTGGAGGGTGTAAGAACCACCCGGGTAGCCTGGGAACTGGCCAAACGGCAGGGGGTGGAAATGCCCATTACCGAACAGATTTATAAAGTATTGTTTGAGAAACTCCCGCCCCGGGAGGCGGTTTTAAATTTAATGGGGAGGGGCAAAAAATTAGAGGTTGAGGAAATTGCCCTCAGCAAAATAAACTGGACACTGGAGTAAATAAACAGTAAAAAGCAGGGAACGCCCTGCTTTTTACTGTTTATTTACCTTTTCTTTTGCTTCTTGCCTCCAAAGAACTGACTGAAATCAAAGGGGAAAGGCGGTGTTTTCATGTGTGGCTTTTTAGGATTTGCCGGTTTTTCATGTACCGGGGGTTTTACAGCCGGTTTATCCTGAACCGGTTTTTTTACGGGTTTATCCCACCCGGGACCAAATCCGTAACCCATTTGCAATCCTCCTTCTTTTTTAAAATGGTATATAGTCAATATATGGAAGGGTTTTGGGGTTGGTGACATATTCTAACCCGGTTAGAAGAGAAAATTTAATTGTAAAATAATTTCTCAGGTTGCCGTAAACAGTCATAAAGGGACAAATATCAAATATCTTTAAAACAACAGGAAAAAATGATGCAATCAACCGGAATAAGCCAAGAATAAATTTTCTGTCATAAAGTACCGTGACCATCATATATATATAATGTTAATGTATGCCAATGGAAAAAAATTCAGGGAAGAAGGGACTACCTTCCTCCTGCAAAGTAATCAGTTTTTCCGGTCTCTACGGTCCATTATCGCGGAGGAGGGATGCAGTATTTCAATATAAATTTCCCTATCATTTTATGAACTTTGAAGGAGGGGATAATCGTTTATGGAAAAGATGGATATCTTCCGCGATATAGCGGAGCGGACCGGGGGAGATATCTACCTCGGTGTGGTCGGCGGTGTGCGAACCGGTAAATCCACATTTATTAAAAGATTTATGGAATTGGCAGTAATTCCCAATATCAAAAATGTGTATGATAAAGAACGGGCTAAGGATGAACTCCCCCAGAGCGGCGCCGGAAGAACCATTATGACCACCGAACCCAAATTTGTTCCCAACGAGGCCGTTGAAATTGCTGTTAATCCAAGCCTTAAGATAAGAGTAAGATTGGTGGATTGTGTGGGTTACCGTGTGCTGGGCGCTCTGGGTTACGAAGAAGAAGAGGGGCCCCGGATGGTAACCACCCCCTGGTATGAAGAACCCATTCCATTCCAGGAAGCCGCTGAAATCGGCACTCGCAAGGTGATCTCCGAACATTCCACCATCGGCGTGGTGGTCACCACCGACGGCACCATTACTGATATACCCAGGGAAAATTATGTAGACGCCGAAGAAAGGGTGGTGGAAGAACTTAAGGATATTAACAAACCCTTTGTTATTATATTGAACTCCGTGAAACCCCATGCCAATGAAACCCTTCAGCTGGCAGCCGAGCTGGAAGAAAAATATGATGTGCCGGTACTGCCCATTGACTGTGCGGAGTTAAAACAGCAGGATATCCTCAAGATTCTGGAGCAGGTTCTCTTTGAATTCCCGGTGAACGAAGTCAATATCAGCCTGCCCCTCTGGATTGAAGAACTGGAAAGCAAACACTGGCTCAGGCAAAACTTTGAGGATGCGGTCAGAGATACCGTGCGTCACGTGCGTCGCCTGAGAGATATTGAAACCGCTGTGAACAATCTGGACAGATATGATTTTGTGCACCAAGTCAATCTTAAACAAATGGATATGGGCACCGGTTCTGCTTCCATTGAAATGGTGGCGAAGCCGGAGCTGTTTTACCGGGTACTGGCCGAAGAAACCGGTTTTGAAATTGAAGGAGACCATCACCTGTTCCGGTTAATGAAAGATCTGGCTGTGGCCAAACGGGAATACGACAAAGTGGCCACTGCTTTGCAGGAGGTGCGAGACACCGGTTATGGTGTTGTGACCCCCAGGTTGGATGAAATGAATCTGGAGGAACCGGAACTGATCCGCCAGGGAAATCGCTTTGGTGTTAAACTGAAGGCCAGCGCTCCTTCCCTGCATATCATCAGGGCCGATATTACCACTGAAATCACGCCCATTATCGGGACCGAGAAACAATGCGAAGAGCTGGTCCAGTACATGCTGGCAGGGTTTGATGAGAATCCTCAGAAAATCTGGGAGTCCGAAATCTTCGGTAAAAGCCTGCATGATCTGGTTCGGGAAGGCATTCAGAATAAACTGCACCGGATGCCGGAAAATGCCCAGGTTAAGCTGCAGGAGACCTTGCAAAGGATTGTTAATGAAGGCAGTGGCGGTCTAATTTGTATCATTATTTAATTAGAGTAAAAACAGCCCCACAGGCAATGTAGAGAGTCTGTGGGGCTTACTGTTTTGCTTTAGGAAATTATACCTGGCCATATTTCTTTTTACCATACAATTTCCGGGCAGCAATTGGTAATAGTAATAGTGAAACTTCACTAAATGTCAGAATATTGGGAAAATGTGTAAAATAATTGCCAGGGGGAGCAAGACGGAGGGAAACCAAGAACGGCAGCCACATATTTTAAAAATGAACATAAACATCTATATATTCGGTTTGAAGGGTTATTTTGGGAATGGTATAATGTCTACTGTAAAAGGATAAATATCCACTCAAAATGGACTGCGAGGTTAGGGAAGCTGTGTCAAAAAAAGAGTTAAGATACTTTTTGGTGCAAGAGGATATTCTTCCGGAAGCCATTTTAAAAACGGTAATGGCCAAGGAGCTATTGTTGAGAGGCGAAGCCAATACCGTCAATGAAGCGGTGGAGAAGGTGGATTTAAGCCGTAGCGCCTTCTATAAGTACAAAGACAAGGTTTTTCCCTTTCACCAGTGGAGCAAAGGGAAAATTGTCACCCTTGCTTTGCTAATGGAACACCGTCCCGGTGTCCTCTCTACAGTATTAAATATTATTGCCTCTGTCAAGGGCAGTATCTTAACCATCAACCAGAACTTGCCGTTGCAAGGGCTGGCCAATGCCACCCTTTCCATCGAGACGGCAGAAATGAATCAGGACCTGGAGGAATTATTGCGAATTATCAGCGAGGTGACAGGGGTTCGGGATGTCCGCCTGGTGGGCCAGAACTAGCCTGTGAGGGAAAGGAGATTCGTATGGAACAAGTCATTAAAATAGGGTTGTTGGGCCTTGGTACCGTCGGCCGTGGCGTATATCGCATCCTGGCGGAAAACCAGGAAAACATCCGGCAGCGGGTGGGCGTAAAACTGGAAATTAAAAAAATTATGGTGCGCAGTTTGGATAAGGACCGGGGAATCCCTTTGCCGGAGGGAATTCTTACCACCAACCTGGGGGATATTACCAATGACCCGGAAATCAAAATCGTGGTGGAAGTTTTGGGAGGTATTCATCCTGCGCTGGATTATGTTTTGGAAGCCTTAAACCATGGTAAAAGTGTGGTTACGGCCAATAAGGATATGGTGGCGGAACACGGCCAGCGGCTCTTCAAAGCGGCCCAGAGCAATAAGTGTGATTTATTCTTTGAGGCCAGCGTAGCGGGCGGCATTCCCATTATTCGCACCTTAAAACAAAGTTTGGCCGGCAACCGCATTGAAGAGGTCTTTGGCATTATTAACGGAACTACCAACTATATGCTGACTAAAATGACCCAGGAGGGCTGCGATTTTGACGATGTTTTAAGGGAAGCCCAGGCCAAGGGTTATGCCGAGTCCGATCCCACCGCAGATGTGGGCGGTTTTGATGCGGCAAGAAAAATTGCCATCCTGGCTTCCATCGCCTTTAATACCAGGATACCGTTACATCAGGTTTACACAGAGGGAATCACTAAAATCACTGCCCAGGATATTTCATACGCTAACGAACTAGGGTATATCATTAAATTGCTGGGTATTGCCAAGGACCGTCCCGAAGGAGTTGAAGTGCGGGTTCACCCGACCTTTATCCCCAAAAATCATCCCCTGGCTGCGGTTGGAGATGTCTTTAATGCAGTCTTTGTGCGGGGGAACGCTGTGGGAGATACCATGTTCTACGGCCGGGGAGCCGGCGAATTGCCCACCGCCAGTGCGGTGGTGGCGGATATTATGGATGCGGCCAGGGATATTTTGCGGAATGTGCCGGGCATCATCGGCTGCACCTGTTTCAAGGAGCGTCCTGTACTGGCCATCGGTGAAACCTTCAGCAAGTATTACATTCGGCTGCAGGTGACAGACAAACCGGGCGTACTGGCTTCCATTGCCCTGGTCTTTGGTAACAAGGAGGTCAGCCTCAAATCCGTTATTCAAAAGGAAGCCACCGGAAAGACTGCGGAACTGGTGCTGGTGACCCACAGGGTACAAGAACAGAATGTTCAAGATGCTTTGATGGACATCAAACAG
The DNA here is from genome assembly GCF_900129195.1 of Desulforamulus putei DSM 12395. GTDB lineage: Bacteria > Bacillota > Desulfotomaculia > Desulfotomaculales > Desulfotomaculaceae > Desulfotomaculum > Desulfotomaculum putei. Next base: position 46,794 of record NZ_FQUY01000010.1, on the reverse strand, counting down.
CTTTCTTCCGTGATTGAAGTGGCAAATGTGATTCGGGTGGAAGGAGAAGAATAATTAATTCTATGAAGAATACTGTCAGTGTATCGGTACCGGCCACCACTGCCAACATGGGTCCGGGCTTTGACTGCCTTGGTATGGCCCTGGGGCTCTATAACGAAATTCACATGTCCCTTTCCCCCGGCAGGATCTCCATTGAGGTAGAGGGAGAAGGGGCGGATGACATTGAAAGAGATGAAAGGAATATTGTCTGGCGGGCTGCCCAGCGTCTTTTTCAGGAGATTGGCCGGGAAAATCCCGGGCTCTCCATTACGCTGGTGAATAGAATACCCACAGCCCGGGGCCTGGGCAGCAGCGCTGCGGCCATCGTTGGCGGCCTGGTGGCCGCCAACCGGTTGACCGGGGAAACCCTGTCCCGGGAGAAAATTCTGGCCCTGGCCACCGAACTGGAAGGACACCCTGACAATGTGGCGCCGGCCCTGCTGGGGGGGATGGTGATCTCGGTGGTGGCCGAGGGAGTGGTCCATTATCTAAAAATTACTCCCCCCAAGGAATTAAAGGTGGTGGTGGCCATCCCAGATTTTAAGCTGTCCACCCATGCTGCCAGGGAGGTATTACCCAAAGAGGTGAGACTGCAGGATGCCATTTTTAACCTGAGCCGTACGGCGTTACTGGTGGGAGCCCTTTGCGAAAAGAGGTTGGACTTGCTGTCTGTAGCGTCACAGGATGCGCTGCACCAGCCCTACCGGGCCCCTCTGGTTCCCGGCCTCACAAAGGTCATTGAGGCAGCCAATCAGGCCGGCGCCTTGAGTGTCACCCTGAGCGGCGCAGGTCCCACTGTGATTGCTCTGACCGACGGCCACAACGAAGGGATTGCGGAAGCTATGCATAATTCCTTTCGGGAAGCCGGTGTTACCTGCCGGGTGAAAGCGCTGCAACCGGCGGTTGATGGAACACAAATTTTATGATTAAATAATTTTATGCGAGTAAAGAATTAAATCACCAGAGAGGCGGTAGCAAAATGCTGGTTGTCAAAAAATTTGGCGGCAGTTCCGTGGCCACCCCCGAGCGCATCAAGCGGGTCGCCAAACGGGTTGTGGAAGAGCACCAAAAGGGAAACCAGGTGGTGGTAACGGTCTCTGCCATGGGGGATACCACGGACGACTTAATTGCCTTAATGAAGCAGGTTACCAATAACCCCTCGGAGCGGGAAATGGATATGCTGCTCTCCACCGGGGAACAAGTTTCCATTGCCCTTTTATCCATGGCCATCCGGGATCTTGGTTCCGATGTCATTTCTCTTACCGGTGGTCAGGTGGGTATTTACACCGACGATGTACACACCAAAGCCAAGATTTTAAAGATCGAAACCGGCCGTGTTATGGCAGAACTGAACCAAGGCCGGGTGGTGGTGGTTGCCGGTTTTCAGGGCATCAATCCCAATAATGATATTACAACCCTGGGCCGTGGCGGTTCCGATACCACTGCCGTGGCTCTGGCGGCGGCATTGAAGGCCGATGTGTGTGAAATTTTTACCGACGTAGACGGGGTTTATACCGCCGATCCCAGGGTGGTGCCGGAAGCCAGCAAACTTCCTCGTATTTCCTATGATGAAATGCTGGAACTGGCCAGCCTGGGAGCCCAGGTTTTACATCCCCGTTCAGTGGAGTTGGCCAAACAGTACGGGATTCCCATTCATGTTCGTACAAGCTTTAATTACAGTGAAGGAACTATTGTGGAGGAGGCTCCGAATATGGAAAATGCACCGGTGGTCAGCGGAGTGGCCCATGATTATAACGTAGCGAAGATTGGTTTATTTGACGTGCCGGACAGGCCCGGGGTGGCCATGAAAATTTTTAAAGCTTTGTCCGCCCAGAACATTAACGTGGACATGATTATCCAGAGCGCCATGCGCAATAACATGAACGATATCGGTTTCACCGTCACCCAGGATGATCTTAGAAAGACCCTGCTGACCATTGAAGCCATTCAGGAAGAAGTAGGTTTTAAAGGCTACACTCATGACGAGGATGTGGCCAAGGTATCCATTGTGGGGGCCGGCATGATTTCTCACCCCGGGGTGGCCGCCGACATGTTTGAGGCCCTGGCCGAGGAAGGGATCAACCTGGAAATGATCACCACTTCGGAAATTAAAGTTTCCTGTGTCATCAAAAGATCCGAAACCGAAAAGGCAGTCCGGGCCCTGCACAAAAAATTCAAACTGGACAACCTGGAAGAAGCCAGAAACTATGCAAAATAATACCCCCATTAAAGGGGGTTTTTTCTTTGCTGACGCCTCGGAACCATTGCATTAAAAAAGTATGACGCATTAATAAATATTTTGCTAAATATTCACATAACTACTGCAATTGTCCCTTACATGTCCTATAATGTAAAACAAAAACAATGAAAGGGGCAACCAAAATGAAGATACTTGTACCCTATGATGGTTCCGATGCTTCCCACAATGCAGTTCAATATGCGCTTAATTTGGCCAAAAGCCACAGTTCCAACGAAATAACCATTCTCACAGTGGCATGCAGCGACGCTCCCTTTGCCCGGGATTTTGTGGCCAACCCCATTGAGGTCCTTAACGCCTGCCAGGACTTCTTCAGGGGCAGTTTAAATAAGGCAAAGGCCTTGTTTGAGGCAGAGGGGATTAAGGTTAATACCGTTTTGGAGTCCGGCGACGCCGCTGAAGTGATTATCGATATGGTGAAAGAGCAAGGTTTTGATAAGGTTATTATGGGCAGAAGAGGGTTGTCCGGTTTGACAGGCTGGGTATTGGGCAGCGTAAGCGCCAAGGTACTGGCCAATGTAGATGTTCCCGTAACATTAGTCAAGTAAACCTTATTGAGATAGGGAATCCCCGCAACCTGCGGGGATTTTTCTTTAGCGGGGTCAGCCGTCGGAACCATTGGGCTGGTAAACTCCGCCTTCACCGCAATCGGCCGGAGAAGTCGTGGTTTTCTTGCCCTTATAAATAACTTGCACAGGCTCTTTCAGGTTCTTCGTTGTCTTTTCTTCCAATGCAGCTCACCCCCCTGAGCATAGCTTGCGATTTGGGGGGCGGCTTTAAACCAATAATCCTTTGCTAATTACTGGTGGGCATACTGTTTTTCCACAATGATGCGCCCCAACTCCCGGGAACGCTGGGTGGCCCGCAAAACAGCCCTGCGAATGGTGGTTTGAAAATTTCCTTTGTTTAATTCATTGATACCGGCCATGGTTGTACCGTTGGGAGAAGTCACCTGGCGCCGCAAGACCTCGGGGGGTTCCCCTGTCTCCATGAGCATTTTGGCGGCCCCCATCAGTGTCTTTAAGACCAGGGGTCTGGCCAGTTCCCTGGGAATGCCGGCGCACTCGCCGGCCTTTTCCATGGCCTCCACCAGGTAATAAATATAAGCAGGGCCGCTGCCGGACAAACCCGTCACCGCATCCAGCAGACTTTCCTCGACGATGACCACTTCACCCATCATACGAAACACTTCTTCCGCCAGCCTGAGCTGCTCCGGGCGGGTATATCGGCCGGCGCAGAGCCCTGTGGCTGATTCCAGCACCGCACAGGAAGTGTTGGGCATGGCCCGCACCACAGCCACTTCAATGCCCAGGCCATCTTCAATCAGAGAAGTGGGAATCCCCGCCAGCACGGAAATCACCAGCTGGTTTTCCTTGACGGAGCCCGCCAGTTCCTCCAGGGCCGAAAAGATATCCTGTGGTTTCATGGCCAAAATGATGACATCGGCCTCACCGGCGGCCGTCTTTTTATCCGTAACCGGCACAATTCCATAATAATTGCGCAGGAAGTTCAGCCGCTCCTGGTTGCTCCGGTTGGACACCCAGATTTCACCGGGGCGCACTATTCCGGTGGACAGCAGTCCTTTTACCATTGATTCGCAGATATTGCCGGCGCCTATAAAAAAGAAGGTCTTTCCTTCCAGCACGATTGAGCCCTCCTTTACTAGGAACGAACCTGACCGGTTCCCCTGACCACATATTTATAGCTGGTCAGTTCCCTGAGACCCATGGGTCCCCGGGCGTGAAGTTTTTGGGTGCTGATGCCGATCTCAGCGCCAAAACCATATTGGAACCCGTCGGTAAAACGGGTAGAAGCGTTATGGTAAACCGCGGCGGCATCCACCTGCTGTAAAAACTCCGCTGCAGTATCCTGGTTGTTGGTCACGATACATTCCGAGTGACCGGTGCCATAGGTTTGTATATGGTCCAGGGCCTCAGACAAATCTGCTACGATTTTGACAGCCAGAATGGGCGCCAGAAACTCGGTGGCCCAGTCCCTTTCGTCCGCCAACTTAACTTCCGGCACAATCTTTAAAACAGCGGGACAGCCCCGGACCTCCACACCCCTGTCCCTCAGGGACTGCAGGGCTCCCGGCAGCCAGGACGGGGCAATTTCCCGGTGCACCAGAAGGGTTTCTGCCGCGTTGCAAACTCCGTAGCGCTGGCACTTGGCATTGAGAATGATGTCAAGGGCCATGGCGGGGTCTGCCTCTTTATCGACGTAAACATGACAATTGCCGACGCCGGTTTCAATAACCGGCACCGTGGCGGTTTCCACCACCCGTCGAATCAGGCCGGCGCCGCCCCGGGGAATAACCAGGTCCAACAGGCCGTTCAGCCGCAGCATTTCATCCACCGCTTCCCGATCACCGGTATCCACAAATTGTACCGCTGCCACCGGAATGGCGGTGCCTTCCAGCCCCTTTTTGATGGAGGCAACCAGTGCCCGGTTGCTGTTGAGGGCGTTGGAACTGCCTCTGAGAAGCACCGCGCTGCCGGCCTTTAAGCAAAGGGCGCAGGTGTCCACCGTAACGTTGGGACGGGCTTCATAAACCATGCCCACCACACCCATGGGAACCCGGACCTTGGCAATGGTTAAACCATTGGGCCTGCTCCAGGATTCCATCACCTGGCCCACCGGGTCTGCCAGTTCCACCACCTGTTTGATGCCTTCCACCATATCCTCGATACGGGCGGCGGTAAGGGCCAGGCGGTCCAGCAGGGAAGGGCTGAGGCCGGCTTGTTTGCCCTTTGCCAGATCGATTTCATTAGCTCGCAGGATGCTTTCCCGGTCTGCCAGGAGCTGCCGGGCCACGTTCAGCAAAGCATCGTTTTTGGCCGCAGTTTCAAGGGTTGCCAGTTTTCTGGAGGCCGCCTTGGCCTGCTTGGCAAGTTCTCTTACGATTGACATGTGGAAAAACTCCTTTCACAGACTAACCAGTCTCGATTAATGACTTCCAGGCCCCGCCCGGGGTTTTTAATGACCAGCCGCAGATCATCGGATGACAGGTTGGAGATTCCCCGGGCCAGTTCGCCCCCCCGGTCATCCTCCACAGCGACCACGCTGCCGGCGGGGAAGTTTCCCCTGACCCCGGTGACGCCCACTGCCAGGAGACTTTTGTTGTCCTCTGTCAACGCCTTGACAGCGCCCTGGTCAATGGTCAGGGTGCCTCTGGCTACGCTGCCAAAGGCAATCCACTGTTTGCGGCTGCGTAAGCAGTGGGGCGAGGGTTCAAAGCAGGTGCCTAGGCGTTCCCCCGCTGCAAGGGACAGGATGATGGCCGGGTCTTTGCCGCCGGCCACCACGGTACGCACGCCGCTGCGGGCGGCGATGCGGGCGGCAGCCAGCTTGGTGCGCATGCCGCCGGTACCCACCGGGCTGCCGCTGCCGCCGGCCGCCTGCACAATACTTTCATCCACCTGGCGGACCACCGGTATCAACCTGGCGGTGGGGTCCTTGCGGGGATCCCCGCTGTAAAAACCGTCAATGTCCGTAAGGATAACCAGAAGTTCCGCTTCCACCAGCCCGGCCACCAGAGCGCTTAAGGTATCGTTATCCCCGAATCGAATCTCGGCAAAGGCCACGGTGTCGTTTTCATTGACAATGGGCAGCACATGCCGGTTCAGCAATACATTGAGCGTGTTGCGGGCATTGAGATAACGGCGCCGGTCGGCCAAATCTTCTTTGGTCAATAACACCTGACCCACCTGAATGCCCCGGGCCTGGAACAGTTCGTTGTACTTTTCCATCAGCAGACCTTGCCCCACGGAGGCGGCGGCCTGCCTTTCCGGCATGGTCAGGTTGGACCGGCTCCAGCCCAGTTGCCCCAGACCGGCAGCCACTGCTCCCGAAGACACCAGGACCGGCTGCCAGCCCCTGCGAAAAAGTTCAGCCATGGCGTCGGCCAGAGCCATCATACGGGAGTGATCCAACAAACCACGGTTATTTGTCAAGCTACTGCTGCCAATTTTAATGACAATTCGTTTGTAGTGTTCCATTTTGGTTGCCCCCTTATCTCTGAAAACAAAAACCCTTTCGTCCCAAAGGACGAAAGGGTTGACTTTCGCGGTACCACCTTTATTAATGCATAAATATTATGCATTCACTCTTTGCCCTGTATCGGAGGCCGCCGGTCCGGTTTATTCCCGAACAACTCCGGAGCGGGTTTCAAAATCGTAGTCTGAGGAACCTTCCAGCCGCCGAGTTCCACTCTCTGTCAGACGTCGGATTTTTACTGTTCTCCATCATCGCCTGGATATGATATTTGCATCAATTATAACGATTTTAAAATATCAATGTCAAGTAAACCGTTAATACTACATAAATTTTCTAAAAAGTTGACAGGCGCTTTGTCTTTGGCACCATACCGGAGGGAGAAACATAAAATGCATTAATGAAAAACTTGGAGGAATTTATTTTGTTAGAAATTATTAATGTAAGCGGGCAAGGTCACTGGCAAAACTTTTTTGAGATCCCCCGGCGAATCTATGCCCAGGATCCCCTTTGGACGCCAATTCCCCGGGACAGTGAGAGACAGATGTTCAACCCCCAAGCAAACCCTGTGTTAAGGCATGTGCACCTGGAATGCTTTTTGGCAATGGATGATAAAAGACCCGTTGGGCGTATTGCAGCCATCACCGACGACCTTCTGGCAGATGAAAGAGTGGGCTTGTTTGGCTGTTTTGAATCGGTTAACCGTTCTGAAGTGGCCCGGGAGCTTATCAAAGCGGCATGTCAAAGCCTGGCTGATCGGGGAAAAACACTGGTGCAGGGACCTGCCACATTAAATACCACCCAGCAGGTGGGATTGCTGGTGGAGGGTTTTGATTTACCGCCCCAGCTGATGATGCCTTATAATCCCCCCTACTATGCAACCCTGCTGGAGGAAAATGGTTTTTCCAGGCTGCTTGACCTATATTCGTATCTCTGGCGGCCGGAATTTACCAGGGAACGCCGTAAGCTGACAGCCGTGGCTCGCAGAGCGGCCAGGACTCCCGGCTTGCAATTACGCTCCATAAATTTTAATGATCTCTGGGGAGAAGGAAAAAAATTAGCCGACATAAACAATGAGGCCATGACAAGTCAGTGGGGTTTCGTTCCCATGGACGAGGAAGAGGCAGCCCATTTTTTGGCCGGTTTAAGAAACTTTACCGACCCGGACATGCTGATCTTTTGTGAAGTGGAGAACAGAACGGTGGGGGTCTGCCTGATGATGCCTGATTTGGGCCCGAAGTTGCGGGCCGCCCGGCGGTCCGGTTTTCTTAGAAACATCCCGGGACTTTTCAGACCGACATCTTTACGGGTAGGGGTGCTGGCAGTCATTCCGGAATACCGGCGCCGGGGAGTGGTGGCACTGCTAATTAACAGGGCAATGGAGACCATTATCAAAAAGGGTTACCGGCAGGCGGAGCTTTCACTGATTATGGATACCAACAAAGACATGAACAGCATCATTACCTCCGCCGTGGGCAGTAAAGTGAATAAAATATTCCGTGTCTATGAAAAGAAGCTGTAAAACCATGATTGCAGACCACCCAATTTTATGGAAAAATATGTGACCCATTAAAGCGATAAAACGTATTATAAAAAATAAAAGGTTTCACTGTGAAAGGAGTTAAAAGCCATGTTTAGATTTCCGCCCCTCAGAGACCCGCGGGTTGCACTGTTTGGCCTTACCCTGTTTAATCATGCCAATCCCGGCCTGGAAAAACAACTTGAAATCTTTGCCAACATCCTGGAAGCCACCCGAAACTCACTTTCCGCTATCCGTAGTGAAATGCATAACTTTGAATCCTCCATGTTTTCCATAACAGCCCCCAAAACCGAATTCACCACCCAACCGGTTCATGAAACCGTCCAACAGGATGCCGCCATCAGCTATACCAACCCCAATTACACACAACCGGCCTCCCAAGTGCAGCAGCCATACACAACCGTTCAGACCATGGACATTAAAGATGAACGGGAGAACCAGGTTAAAGACCAACTGGAGAGATTTATCCGGCAAAACCCGGACAAAATGAATGAGTTTCTGGATGACCTGGAACGCCTCATCAGAAAATACCGTTAAGATATAATCCACGGTTCTTTTTATGAAACCGTGGATTTTAATATTTTATCCATTCAGGCAATAATGCAAGCATGACTCCTCTTTTGCTTTTGGTGAAGGAGTTTTGCAAATTATGTCGAATAACATATAGTTGGAAAGCTGACTGTTTGGAGGTGATAAAGTGCCGATCTTTGAATTTTCCTGTAAAGCTTGTGGTAAAGTTTTTGAGAAACTTCAGCTGGCTGGTCGCGAGGAGGAAGTAAAATGTCCCCAATGTGCCAGTGAGTCTGTAGAGAAAAAAATCTCTGCTCCTTTTCTACCCAGTTCCGTCGGCAGACCGGCAGACAGCGGTTCCTGCAGTGCCTCCAAGGCTGCGCCCAAGGCAGACGGATGTGGTTCCGGCGGTTGAGGCATTTAAGCCGTTACGATCCGTAACGAATACAGTTTAGCAAACCGGGGTTTCCCGGTTTTTTGCTTTTTGTAAAGTCTGCCTGAAGTACCCTCGGAAGTTTTGTATTCAGTGAATTTAAGTACGGCTTTTAGATTCTAACTTGTCCCTTGCCTGGAATATAGTTAGAACAAAGGGTGGGCAGGGGGTGCTGTAGTTGGACCTGTTGGAAATGTTACATAGCTTTACGGTATTGTTTGTTTTGTTGGGAACATTGTTGCTTTTAATTCACTCCATCAGCCCTGTAGCTCCGTCACAAAAAAGACAGCCTGTGGTTGCCGTTAGTTTTTTCGGATTGGCCGGACACGCTGCCAGGTTAATCAAATATTCACTGGGGTCAATCGCCCGGATGCCCCTGTTGTTGTTGATTTTTTTAGTGATCTATGGTTTATTGTTGTCATTCTATTACTGGTACCAAAGAATTCAGGTCGGGCTCATCGGTATTCTCGGGTTGAGTATTATGACAACCATGATTTCCCTGGGTTTTGTAGCCCTGTTGATGTCACCCATCATTTTTATTAGTCAGAAACTGCTGTTTGATTGTGAAATTGAGTCCCGGATTTTTAGGGTTGCGGTTTATTCTGTCTTGGTGCCTTTTCTCTATATTTACGTGATAAACGATGTTCCTGCACCGGGACCCCTGGTAGAAGGGATTATGCTGACGGGTCTCATCTTAAATTTTTACCAGATATTTAAAGGAATTTTTTTCTGTCTGCAGGCCCCCGGAGCCATGTTTGCCTATTTGGACAGACGTTTTATTCCCGTCCTAATGATAATCTCCTGGTTGCTGGTCATTATTTTTAACCTTTATACCATGATTTTACTGGTTTCCCGTACCGACCCCTATTCTTTTATCGACGGTTCCGGACCGGTTACCGAACCGCTGCGACTCCTTTACTTTACTGTGATCACCTTTACCAGCGTGGGGTATGGCGACATTACGCCAAGGGGAAGCTTTGCCGAATTTATCACCATTATTGTCTCAATCACCGGCTTCCTGTACTCCGCCTTATTTATAGGAGGTATTCTGGCCGTCTTCACCGGCCGTAGAAAAGAGTAGTCTTTGCAGGATAATCCTCGCTAAAAAAAGAAAAAATGCTTAAAGGACATCAGTGATGGAGGAATTTTGTTTGCGTATTCAGGAGCTCAACGGTTTCTATTCCCAGCCCCTGGCAAAAGCATACCTCAGCGACTTTTCGGAGGTTAGCCGTTTTTTTACTTACGACCCAAGGCAAATTGACGGGTTTGCCGTCCGTCTGAAACATTTGTCCGCTAAAAAAAAAGGACAGCTTAAGTTTTTGGCGGAAACCCTCAAGCATGATAATTTGCAACTGGGCTGCGGGGATCAAACATTACACAATATCGGCCTGTTGGAAAAAGGTTTAGGGGTGGCTGTGGTCACCGGGCAGCAGCCCGGCATACTGACCGGACCGCTGTACACGGTTTATAAAGCCATGGGGGCCATCAAACTGGCCCGGGAACTTGCGGCAAAGTTGAATTACCCGGTGGTTCCGGTGTTTTGGATTGGTGCTGACGATCATGATTTTGCAGAGATAAACCATATTTTTGTGCCCACTGCCGAAGGGCCCCAAAAAATTACTTTAACAGAAAAGCCGGCCGGGCGGTTTTCCCTGGGACATGTTTCTGTGCCGCAGGAGGTACCGCTGTTTCTTCAGCAACTGGAGAAGCTAACACCTCCAATAGGATGGCAGCAGGAAGGGCTTGTCCTGTTAAGAGAGACTGCCCGGCAGTCGGCAAATCTCGCCCAGTGGTTTGGCCGGTTAATGACTTTTCTTTTTAAAGATGACGGCCTGATTCTGATGAACCCGGTTCTGCCGCCTCTGCGCAGGTTATCAGCCGGTCTCTTTTACAGAGCGGTTAAGACGGCGCCGGAAGTGGACCATTTGCTGCAACGGACCTGTCAAGAGGTTGCGGCAGCGGGTTTTTCACCCCAGGTACAGAGCGAAGAAGATAAGCTTCATTTGTTTATCTATATAAAAGGCCAGAGAACCGCGTTATATTTGAAAAAGGGTCAGTTCACCGACCGGGAAGGGGTGAACACCTGGGAGAAAGAGCAACTGGCGCAGCTCTCTTTGAGCAACCCGGAGTTGTTCAGTCCGGATGTTGTCCTGCGACCGGTGGTTCAAGAAGAACTGCTGCCGGTGCTGGCCTATGTGGCCGGACCCGGAGAGATCAGCTACTTTGCCCTGCTTAAGAACATCTTTCGGCATTTTGGCCAGGAAATGCCCATTGTTTACCCACGTCCCAATATTACCCTGGTGGAACCCCTGGTGGAGAAGTTACTTACCAAGTACCAGGTTCCACTGCAACTGCTGCCCGTGGGTTTAGAAGGATTTATCGATGCTTACGTTAAGCGAACGGATGAAGTGGGGATAGAGGAGATATTTAATGATTTCCGTTTTGTTTTAAGAGAAAAACAGACAAACCTTGTGAAAGAAGTGGCGAGTATAGACCCGGAACTGAAAGGGCTGGGCAAAGAAAACCTGAGACGTTTGCTGCGGGTTGTTAACTCCTTTGAAGATAAAGTGAAACAGCGTCACCGCAAAAACAATGAGGTGGCCATCCGTCAATTAAACAAGGTGAATGCCATGCTTCATCCCTTGGGACAGTGGCAGGAAAGGGTCTATAATATATTCCCGTACTTAATGAAATATGGACCGGATTTGTTAAAAGAAATATACCATGCCATTGGTCTATTCGACTGGAAACAAAAAATACTCTTTTTTGATTGAGAAAGTATTCACTTTCCTACGGAAATGGAATAAAATATAGCAAAGGGAAAAAGGAGGTATACAGGGATGAAGTACCAGCTCAACGTGATAGAAGCTATTAATAGATTCCGAGAATTAAATTTAACTGTTTCCCCGGTTCCGGGCACCAGCAAGTATTGTATTTCCTTTCCGGAGGGTCGCTCCGCCCTGTTAAAGGAGAAGATGCTCTTGGAAATGGCCTGTAACCTGAAGGGTGAGCAAGCAACTGAAATCTACGAGCGTCTCCAAGCCTCCGCACGTTAGAAATCCCATCAAAAGCAAATCTTCACCGCAGGGTGAAGATTTTTTATCCTTTTATGGTATAATTTCTAGGAATCTTAAATCATTTCAATGGGCCAGGGAGGCCAAAAATGCTGGCGGTAAGCTTTTTCTTTGTACTGGCAGGGGGTATCCTGCTTTTTGTGGGTATAATGGGTCTTTTTTTAAACCGGTTGACCGGGCAGCGTTCCAATCAAAAGAGGTGGCTTGTTTTATCGTCAGGCGGTTTTATTTGCTTTCTTTTAGGCATGTTGATGGCCATGACCTGATGCAGGCCCAATGAAAGAACGCAGTAAAAAGTGCCTGGCCCCCGGTGGGCTAAGCGCTTATTTCATTCATAATATTTTTCCAGGTGGTCGGCTCTACATAACGGTACCGGCAGCCGTCCTGATAATAATCTTTACCCTGGAGGGCCTTTTTCGTGAGGATGGTCGGCCCCTCGTGACTGACCACCTTGTAGATTCTTAGCATGAGCTCCGGGTGGATATCGCTGTCCACCTGCGTGGTAAATAACCATAACAACCGGGGTACTTTTTTTATCCCACTGGGTGAAATAATGTTGGCTGCCATGGCCCGAATGACATCCTGATCATCCTTGCGCCGCTCTGTCCGGGTATCTTCGAAAGCCTGTAGTAACGTAGTTTCCCTCCCCTTCACATCAATGGAGCCAACCAGGTTGCTGGCCTTTTCAATGACGGGTTGATCAAAGGTAATGTGACCGTCGATCTGAATCTGCAGGGCCTCTTCCAATCTTCTTTTTAACCCATTCCTTCCTTCTTGAACCCAGAGCAGGCCAATGGTGGTTTGTTTCCCATTTGCTTCAAGACGAGCAAAAACAGGAACACTAAGAATGCCAATCCTGCCGTTAAGAGCGTCAAAGTTCATCAGGGTCACTGCCTTGAGGTGTTGCTGGTCTGTCCAGATGCACAAAATATTGGTCTTATTTTGTTTCAGGCTGGCTGCTTCCAGCATGGACATCGGGGCCAGGATTAAAGAAAGGATAATGGTTGCCGAAAGCAAAATTTTCCCTGTTTGCACTTTTCGGTTTACCATGATTTGTAGGATTCTTTTCATAATCCTTAGTATGCCGGGCAAACAGGAACTTTATAACAAAAAATTTTAAATTTTCACTATATAAAAGGCATGCCCAGATTGGGCATACCTTATTAATCTGCAAATTCCGCTAATTTAGCGGCAAATTCCTTCATCTCGCCCGCCATGCGCCCTAATTGTTTAACAGCTATACCTACCTGCTCGGTGGTAGTGGTTTGCATCTGAGCAATGCCGGCTGTTTCTTCGATACCGGCGATAATGGTTTTCATGGATTCCTCAATATTGCCAAGGATTGTACTAATTTTCTTGGCGGACACAACACTGTCCTCGGCCAGCTTGCGAACTTCGTTGGCCACCACCCCGAAACCACGACCGTGGTTGCCGGCCCTAGCTGCTTCAATGGCGGCATTGAGGCCCAGCAGTTTTGTTTGGTCTGCTACTTTTTTAATAAATTCGATCACTTCGTCGGTATCTTTAATATGTTTTTCTGCCTGGGATACAGCGGTGTTTAACTTTTCACAGTGACTGCCCAGCGCCCTTGTTACAGCATCAATGGCCGCCGGCACACTTTGTACCGTGTTGTTTAATTCTTCTGCCATGCCGGCCAGTTGTTGGGCCTGGGTCCTCAATTCTTGGGCTGCTTCTTCCTGGCCCCGGGCCACCATATACATCAGCCTGGAGATAACAGCATCAGCTAGGCGGGTGCTTTCCTGCTTGTTTTCCATGATAGCCTGATTTACGGAGGCATTACCGGTTACGTCCAACACAATATCTAAATTCGGTAGTTTCAAGAGCTGCATGAAGTCTGAAAAAGTCGGGATTCCAGATTCCCTGGCGGCCACAATGGCAGGGGCGTTTTCATTTAAGTCCGCAATACCAATTACGGTTATTTCTGAGAGGGAGGACATCAGGCGTAACATGGCTAAACCGCCCCGACCACCACCCACAATTCCTATGCGTATCAATGTTCCAACCTCCTATTCAGACACTGTCGCATTTATTCTCTATGAACCCCTGGTTTTCCTACCATGGAATTTAAAAAATTATGATAATTTATGTTGATACTTGTTTCAAACTCTTAAGATTTGATATGGTAATAAAAAGAACATTCGTTTAAAGGGAAGTGATATATTTTGGTTTACTGGGACAAGGAAGGAAAAGAAAATACCGAAGCAACCATAGAGGCGGCCCTTCAATATGCCAGGGAAAGAGGAATTAACTACATTGTGGTGGCCTCCAGCACAGGGACCACTGCGGAAAAATTCATCGACTGCGGTAAAAAAGTGGTCTGTGTAACCTACCAGGCCGGTTTTAAAGAACCGGGTAAGTTAACCATGAAGCCGGAAGCCAGGCAGCGGTTGCAGCAGGCAGGCATAGAGGTTCTGGCAACCACCCATCTGATGGCCGGTTTGGACCGGGCCCTTCGCTATAAGTTCCAAGGAATTTACCCTTCAGAAATTATGGCGTATACATTAAGAATGTTTGGACAGGGTGTCAAAGTCTGTGTTGAGGTAGCGGGCATGGCCCTTGATGCCGGCTTGATACCTCACGGAGAAGAAATTGTGGTGGTGGCGGGAAGCGGCAGAGGAGCAGATACGGCCGTTGTTATGGTTCCGGCCCACTCCCAATATATCTTTGATACAAAAATTAAAGAAATTATTTGTAAGCCCAGAGAATTTGAACATCACTAATAAACAATAGGGTCAGGCTTTACTTTGTGAAATTGTAGCTAGGGCGAGAAGGATATTTCTATATTTGGCGGTCAGCAACGGCCTTTTAACCAGAAGCAGGTGGTTTAGGACTGACCACAAAAGCCGTCTCCTGCTTAGATTCTTAAAGCATGAGACGGCTTTTCTACATTTATTGTCGGTTTTACTGGTTTAGCATGATTTTTTGCCCACCGACGCTGACTTTGATTCCTTTACCGCATCTTGCCATCGACGGTAATAACCACTTCCCGTACGGGTCCGCAAAATCAAAGGAGTCAAGAATGTTCATATGAAAGGTATACTTTTTTAACATTACTATTGTCTAACCCCCATGGAGCAAAAGGAAATGAGAAAAGCAATAAACTCCTCCATCGCCGGGGATTGAAATTTTCCTTTGTGATAAATTAGATAAAACTGACGAAATAAAGATAAATCTTTTATTTTAACAGGGACAAGGGTTCCCAGCTTTAATTCCTTTTGTACCGCCCATTTGGAAATAATCGTTGTTCCAAACCCCGCTTCCACAGCCGCCTTTACTGCTTCTGTACTTCCTAATTCCATTACCACATTCAAGAAAGACGGGTCTACTCCCTCCTCTTCCAGTCGCTCTTCAGTAATCCTCCTGGTTCCAGATCCTTGCTCCCTTAGAACCAAGGGTAAGGCTACAAGTTCATCTAATGAAATAACCTGTTGTTGAGCCAGTGGATGGTCCTTTGGTATCACAACAATGAGTTCGTCATGCAGGAAAGGTTTTACGGTCAATTCCAAATTTTCCACCCGGTTTTCCACCAGTCCCAAATCTAGCTCTTGCTTCACTACCATACTCACGACATGTTCTGTGTTTGTCACCTGGAGTAAGGCTTTTACCTGAGGATGTTGTTCATTAAATGCCCCCAGTATTTTTGGTATAACGTATTCCCCTAACGTAAAACTTGCCCCCAGTGATAATGGTCCCTGGATACTGCCGGTAAATCTTGCGATATCTTTTTCTGCCGCATCCATTAAGGATAATATCTTGTCCACATATTGATACAAGATTCGGCCAGCTTCTGTAATCGTTACCTGCTGGGTGTTACGCTCGAACAATTTGGTGCCAAAATGGTCCTCCAAGGACTTAATGTGCATGCTGACTGCCGGTTGAGAAATAAAAAGGGCCTGTGCAGCCCCTGAAAAACTTTTTTTGTCTGCCACTGTCTTAAAAATCCGGAATTGGTACAAACTCAAATACGATTCCTCCTAAAAACTAATTATGCGGATGGCTAAAAAACCAGCAATTGAAATAATAACAGAACCAATTATTCCAATAAGAAATGCCTTTTGTCCCATTCGTTTAAACATTTTTAAATTGACGCTAAGCCCCATACCTGCCATAGCTACAGTCAAAATTACAGCGCTGGCCTGCAACATAAGTGAAACAAGTTTTCTATCTATTATACCAACAGTATTAAGACAACTCATAGCAATAAAACCAAAGATAAACCAGGGAATTGTAATCTCATTTATTCCACTCTTTTCTTTGTTACGCAAGTTGAACCAAAAACTAGTTACTAGAGTAACAGGAACAATCATTGCCACCCGGCCAAGTTTCGTCAAGATAGCCATATCTGCAGCTGCACTACCAAAAGGTTGAGAAGCTGCTACTACATGGGCCACCTCATGAAGGGTTGCTCCGGCAAAGATCCCATATTCTTTTAAACTCAAACCTAAATAAGGCTGTAACAAAATGTAAATAATACTCCCAAAGGTTCCCAGGATGGCAACCGTTGCTACCGATACTACCGTTTCATCCTCATCGGATTTAATCGTTGGTGCAATGGCGGCAATGGCGGCTGCACCGCAAATCCCAGTTCCTACCGCCGTTAATAAGGCAAGTTTTTTCTCAACACGATATATTCTCCCCAAATAATAAATAATACCAATAGCTAAAACAATAACTGAGACATCAAGAAGAATTATTTGTGGAGCCGCAGTGAAGATAGCATTCAGATTAAGTCGTACACCCATTAAAATAATTCCCAGTTGTAGAAGTTTTTTACTAGCCAATCTTATACCGGCACTGGCATGAGCAGGTATTCCCATCAGGGCCCGCCATGTTATCCCCACTATAATTGCAATAATTAAGGGACCAGGTATTGATAAAAGAGGGAGACTCACGATGTTGTGAGCAAGCACCCCCATCACTACTGCCAGAACAAGCCCCCGGATTTCACCCCGAATTTTTCTTTGTTGGTTGCTGTTAAGTAAAGCATTTTCTTGCATAATAACCATCTCCTAACAATTTGTTCTATTCAGAATCTCCTTTCTAAGTCTAATGGAATTATTTTTAAATTGGAAATAATTCATGATGATAAACCCTATAAAGATATCCTTATAAACCTATCCTTTATCGGGTGTTACCACCAGCGCAGATTGGCCTAAAAAACGAATAAAACAGGGGGCAGGCAGTTCACACAAAACCTGTCCCCTGTTTTTATTACTTGTTTTTGTATTTGGTTTTTCCTTTGCCATTCACAAATCCCTCCTTATAAAGTATTTTGTATCCCGTAAAGAAGATTACTCTAACAAGTTTTTATTCTGCTGCCAGTTATTGCTTAATCTATTTTCATTGCCAGAGGAAAGGATAAAGGGACTAAACAGAACTGAAAAATTGTATTAATTTAAAAGACAAAGAAACCTTTTGTCTTTTTTTGCGTCTTATTGCTTGGATCATATTAATTTGTCAGAGAAGGAAGGTTTTTAATTTGGCCAAAAAGGGTAACGGATCCAGGTTACTGTTCCTGGCGATTTTCCTGGGTATTGCTGCTTCACTGACAGGCGCAGTATTCTGCGGCTTGACTTTCCAACTGCGGAGCGCCGAGGCAAAGCGTGTCCCACCCGGGGTTTTTGTCGAGGGTATTGAGCTGTCAAACCTGGAAAGGCAGCAGGCTACGGAGAAGTTAAATGAACTTGAACAGGCCTTGATGAATAAGCAAATACAGCTGAGATATCAGGACAAATCCTGGCCCATGACGCTAAAGGAACTTGGCTTTACGGTAAACGTTGAGGATGTTCTGAACCAGGCCTTACAAAATGATGTCAATTTCTTGTTGAGACATATACAAGCATACTTTCACCCGGTAAAAAGAGAAATCACCCTTTCCATAGGATTGAACAAGGAACAATTGGCTTCCGCCCTGGCCCCCGTTGTACGGGCCATTGAGCGACCAGCCATCGATGCAAAACTTGTGATTTCAGACGACGGGCGAGTAATCATGGTACCCGACCAAAAAGGTCTTAAGGTAAATCTGGATCAGGCTTATACAGAACTTCTTAATACCGACATTCGTCAGGCAAATATTCAACTAAACCTCAAAGTGGATGAGCTAAAGGCTGGGAAAACCCTGGCGGATATTGAGAGGTTGAGAATAAATGGCAAAATAGGAGAGTTCACCACCCATTTTGATGCCAAGAACATAGACCGGACCGTCAATATTCGGACCGCTGCCAACCGAATCAACGGCGTCATACTGGCACCGGGCCAGGAATTTTCTTTTAACAAAATCGTGGGAGAACGGACAAGTAAAGCCGGCTATCGCCCGGCGGCAGTGATTGTGGCCAATAAATTCGAAGAAGCTTTAGGAGGCGGGATTTGCCAGGTTTCCACCACACTGTACAATGCTGTCCTGCTAGCCAATTTAACCCCTGTGGAACGCCATAACCACTCCCTTGCCATCGGTTATGTTCCATTGGGACGGGATGCAGCGGTGGCCTGGAACCAGCTAGATTTTAGATTTAAAAATACGCTGCCCGGACATGTATACTTGCGAACCGTCGTTAGAAGTGGTTCTATTACCGTTCAAGTTTACGGTGACACCGCAATCAAGAAAGACGTTGTTGTGCGCAGCTGGGTTACCGAGACCATTGTGCCGGACCAGGTTATTAAAGAATTTGATCCCACCCTGCAGCCGGATGAGGAAGTGTTAGTTTCACCGGCCTATGCAGGTTTCCGGGCCAAGGCGGAAAGAATCATTAAGGAGAACGGCGCCGTGATCAAGAAGGAAGCATTGCCGGACAGTTATTATCACCCGCGGCCTAAAGTTGTTAAAGTCGGGCGGAAAAATGAAGAAGAAAAGCCTCAAGATGCAAAGGCCAATTTACAAACTCAACCCAATCAACCCCGGAACAATATTGTCGAAACTGAATATTAAAAGACATGAAGGCCACCGGCAGGTGGCCTTCATGTCTTTTAATAACCGTTGGTTGGATAAAAAAGGAATCCTGTGGCACCTCCTCGGAGAATCTGTTAGAATAGAAAGTAAAACCTTAAGGGATTTGGTAACAAATTTAAGAAATGCAATGTCAATATTTGTCGTATAGGAGGAATTTATGTCAAGAAACATTGGGATTATCGATCTGGGCTCCAACTCGATACGACTGATTTTGATGAAGATCGATGAGAACGGTTCCTATAAACTGCTGGACGAGATAAAGGAAACCGCCAGAATCGGTGAGAACATGGGGCCCGAAAGGGTTATCAAAGGGCCGGCCGTTGATAGGGCCGTTCAAACAATAAAACTGTTTCAGAAGTTTTGCCGGGCCAACAGGGCTGACAGCGTGCATGGTGTTGCCACCGCCGCCATTCGCAACGCGGTGAACGGCGGTGAGGTACTGGAAACCATTATGAAGGAGACCGGAGTATACTTCCGGATCCTTTCGGAAGAAGAGGAAGCCCGCTATGAATATCTGGGTGTTGTTAACAGCATGGAGTTTAACGATGCCTTGCTTGTTGATATCGGCGGTGGCAGCACAGAGTTGATTTTATGCCGGGACAGAAAAATTGTGCACTGGGCAAGCCTCCCATTTGGCGCTGTCAATCTCACGGAAAACTTCTTGCCTTCACCCGCACCCCAACCCGCTGAAATCAAACAATTGGAGAAGTATTTGAAAGATCAATTTTCTACCATTCCCTGGCTGGAGTCCGCCCGTGGTTTAGAAATCATCGGGATTGGCGGCACCATACGGAACCTGGGGCGTATCGACCGGAAACGTACCCGTTACAGTCTCAACTTATTGCACAACTATAGGATCCATGCTGAACGAGTCAAGGAAATTTATCAGCACCTGCAAAACACAACAGTGGAAGAGCGCAAGGCTGTTCCGGGTCTGTCCAAAGAAAGGGCGGACATCATTTTAGGCGGTGTGGCAGCAATTTCCAAACTGCTGGATTACACAGGGGCGCCGGGTATTCGTATCAGCGGCGCAGGGCTGAGGGAGGGCGTTTTCTACGAATACCTGTTCAAGAATTGGCCCTATCCCGTGGTAGACAATGTAACCGAACATAGCGTGCAAAACTTTATGGATCTCTATCAGGTTCGACGGTATCATGCAGAGCACGTGGCCAAACTTTCCCTTTCTTTGTTTGACCAACTGCAGCCGCTGCACGGTTACGGCCTCTGGGAACGTAAAATTCTTCGCATTGCAGCCCTGCTACACGATGTGGGGAATGTGGTCAGCTACTACAACCATCACAAACATACCATGTATGTACTGTTGAACGCCCGGCTCAACGGGCTTTCCCATCGGGAATTGGTATTGGTATCCCTGGTGGCGGCCTGTCATGACAAGATGGATCTTAAATTTAAACTTCAGCAGCATTCCGATATACTGTTTCCCCAGGACGGCAATCTGGTCCGCAGGTTGGGCGTCTTTATTCGTATGGCGGAAAATTTGGACCGCACCGAGGCAGGTGTGGTGCAGGATGTCATTTGCACCATCAAGGAAAAAGAGGTACAAATTGATTGTGTTACCACTGAAAACGCAGATTTGGAAATCCGGGAGCTCTATAAAAAAGTGACCAACTTTAATAAAGTTTTTGGGATAAAATTTAAATTTCCCAAGGAATAAACATGAGCGGCAGAACAAGATAATACGGAAGCAGATATAGAAAAGCAACCCCCTGAATATGATAATGGTAGGGGAATGCCGAAAATACCACTCATGAGGAGATCAATTAGAAAAAACCTCTTAACGAAGACTGCGTTTCCGTAAATATAAACCAGAAACCGGCGAAACAACCGGTCACTGGACGATATGAGGAAACAGGCAACGAGTACGGCCGTTCAGGGAATGATTAACTGACCATGAGTGAGGTTTTGGTACAGGAGAGGGGTGAATGCCTCCGGATGTGGTTGATTCTTTGTTTGTTTGTCATCCTGGCCTGGTGTGTTAGAACGGTGCTGAAAGAGGTTAAAGAATTTTAGCCAAGATAATCAATTGCGGGGCTCCCGCAATTTTTTTATGTCTTTAAAGAAAGGGATTATGATACCGGAAGTCTGTCAAAGTACAGGAAGGTATTAAGAACCTGAAAGGAGAAGTATCCTTGTAACATAAAACAAACAAGGAAGGATCAAACATGAACTTTAAGGTTGCCAGCTTTAATGTAAATTCCATTCGCAGCCGTAAAGAAATACTGCTGGAATGGCTGCAGGAAAACAAACCGGATGTCATCTGCCTCCAGGAGACCAAGGTGATGGATGCGGATTTTCCCGAAGAGTACTTCAAACCAGCTGGTTATCACGCCCTCTACAAAGGACAAAAATCCTATAACGGAGTTGCTACCCTGAGTCCCCACCCAATGGTTCTGCTAGACAGCCACCTGGGAGACATCGCCGAACCGGGAGAAGCCCGTTTGCTGGCTGTGTCTGTGAAAGGGATTCCTGTCATCAACACTTACATCCCCCAGGGACAGTCCCCGGATAGTGAAAAATTTAAATACAAGATTGCCTGGATCAAAGCCCTGCGGGACTACTTCGACCGCAACTTCTGCCCGGACCAGCCGGTTCTCTGGATGGGCGACTTCAACGTAGCCCCGGAACCAAAGGATGTCCACCACCCTAAGCAACTGCTGGGCAAAGTGGGCTTTCACCCGGAAGAACACTTGGCCCTGCAGTATGTGAAAGAGTGGGGCTTCCAGGACGTATTCCGCCTCCACCAACCGGAGGGCGGCCAGTTCACCTTCTGGGACTACCGCATCCCCAAAGGACTGGAACGAAACCTGGGCTGGCGCATCGACCACATCTGGGCCACCGCCCCCCTGGCCGAGCGCTCAACCAAAGCTTGGATTGACATGGAACCCAGGCGTAAAGAAAAGCCCTCCGACCACACCATTATCGTAGCGGAATTTGATTTGCCACCCGAACTAAGAATTTAACATTGCTTTTTAGACATAAAGCAACTTTCGCCAGCCAAAAATAGAATTTAAAAATATATAATTTGTCTGTTGACTTTTAATATGGCATTAGCTATAATAACATTTGTCGACAGGGCAAGCTGCTCTGCAAGACAAGTGTATAGACCGGGGCGTAGCTCAGTTTGGGAGAGCGCTACCTTGGGGTGGTAGAGGTCGCAGGTTCAACTCCTGTCGCTCCGACCAGTAAGTACAAGGGTTTGCAGAAATGCAGACCTTAATTTTTTGCATTGGTACAGCAAACGGTACAGTAACCGATTTTTAAAAAGAAAATCCTCTCAGTTTTAAGAAGATGCTTGATCAATAGCAGCCCGGGCCCGCAACCGCAGGGTCGGGCCGGACCGGGTACGGGAGCCGGGGAAGAACGAAGAAGCGACCCAACTGAGTTTCTTCGACGCGGCCGAGAAAAGCCGGCGGCAGGCCTGGGAAGAGGATCCCCTGACCTTTGCCCGGGAGGTAGTCCACAATGAATAACAAAACTACCACACCATTCGACCGCGACCAGGACCTGCCGTTGTTCGAGTCTGCCGGACATCAGGAAGTTTTTACCCGCCTGAAGCTGATGGTTGAAAATCATTAATGTTAATCCATATTATGGAAAACATTTCATAAATGTTACACCTGAAAAGGGGAAAAATAAAACTGCCAGTAGGCAAAAAAATCTACTCTCCGTTAGAAGACCCGGGTTCATAAAACCTGGGTCTTGGCATTGTTATACAACTTTTTCCAGCTGCTATAGACAGGCTTTCCCTTGATTCAGAACAAATGTTTGGTGTATAATAGGGATATATAACCGAATAAATGTTTGGTGATAACAATGTCCAGGACCATTTTGTTATGTGATATGAACAGTTTTTTTGCTTCTGTTCATCAGGCCATGGATCCAGGTCTGCGGGGAAAGCCTGTCATTGTGGGAGGGGACCCGGCCAAAAGAACAGGTATTGTTTTGGCGGCCAGCTATGAAGCCAAGAAACAATATGGCATTAAAACCGGTATGATTGTCACGGAGGCCCGGGCCCTTTGTCCCCATGCTGTTTTTGTTTCACCTTCCCATAGGGACTATGCCGCTTTTTCCAGCCGTATCAATAATATCCTCCGGGATTTCAGTGACCTGGTGGAACCTTTCTCCATTGACGAAAGTTTTGTCGATGTTACCGGCTGCCTGAAACTATTCGGCAGCCCCCTGGAGATTGCCCGGAGAATCCAGAGCCGAATTAATGAGGAAGTGGGGGTGGGGGTCAATATCGGCATCGGACCTTCCAAGCTGGTGGCGAAAATGGCGGCTGAAATGGAAAAACCCAATAAAATCATTGCCCTTACGTTGGAGGACTGGCCCCACAAGGTCTGGCCGTTGCCGGTGAAGGAACTGTTTGGGGTGGGATCCCGCATTGGGAGATGGTTAAACCAGATCGGCGTTAAGACCATCGGGGATCTGGCGGCCCTGCCAGTGGACTTGTTGAAAAAGAGGTATGGTCTGGTGGGGGAGATTCTGCACTATTCCGCCCATGGTATTGACTACAGTCCAGTGAACCCTGGTTCCCTGGATGTGATCAAGAGTGTGGGCAACCAGGTTACACTACCTAGGGATTACCGGGGTTATGACCAGATAAAGGTGGTCATTGTCGAATTAGCCGAAGAAGTGGCCCAGCGAGCCCGCAAGGCAGGTTGCCTGGGCAACAGGGTGAGCCTTACCATTAGGGACCCCAACCTTTTTACCGAGACCCATTCCAGGGTGCTGCCTGCTTATACCGATATTACCCGGGAGGTTTACGAAATGGGAATGTTTTTGCTGAAAAAATACTGGGATAAGGACGTGAAGGCCAGGTTGGTGGGACTGACACTTTCGGGATTGGTCAGAATACAGGAGAGGCAAATGGACCTCCTGTCCCAACGGGAGAAGCAGGAGAAGATTGACCGGGCTACGGATTTAATTCGTTCCCGGTGGGGGCAACACAGCATTAAGAGGGCGGTGTCCCTGACAGACTGCGGGGTTTACTATGGACGATAAAGTAAAGAACTATTATAAAAATAACTTTCTCTTTGCCGGTCACCGGATGGTTATGCCCCAGGCCGGGGAGAAATTTCAACATTCCTGCAGCCAGTGTAAATATTTTGTCAAGGTCATCGGGCGGCAGGAAACCCGCAGGGTGTGCCTGGCCAGGGTAAAGGCCTATCAAAACAGAAGCAAAAGGGTGCCGGACAGTATTGAAATTGTTGAATTGATGTTGTTGCTGGGAAAAGAAGCATTAGAGAAACTGCTGGGGGAAGGCGGCCAGTACCAAATGGCCTGTGGAGCCTTTGAACGAAAAATCTAGAGCAAACCAAAAAGATTTCGGGGTTTCGTTTCCTTGTTAATAAAGATAAGTTACCATATGGTGGTAACCATCGGATACAGTTACTACTATATAATGGACTTTTTAGTATATAATATGATAAAATATATAAAGTAATCCAAATATATTATTGTAAAGGTGAAATTAATGAGTGATTTTGTCGAATCTACCAGGAAGGCTGAAATTACAATACGTCTCTCGGAATTCGAGGTTCCTCCCATGCAAGATGTATTGATTGTGGGCAGGAAGGCTCCCATAGGACCGGAAGCTGCCAGAAGAATGGTTGATATTTTGTCTCCGGAGCAGTATGAAATAGTTGAGATAGAGCACCCGGTTATTGAAGCGATTGTAATTAGAAAGTCATTGACTAACATGATCACAAAAGACAGGCTTATTCCTTTAATTCTGGATGAAGGGGGGAAAGTTGCTAACGAGTCTACAATTATTAAAGCACAATTAAATATTGTGCTTCAGGTTAGCAAATCTATTGATTTATGATTTCTTGTGTTTCGAATATTATGATAAAAAAAATAAATACTGTCGATGCTTATGACGGTATCTGCAAAGCAGAAAGGATTATGGATGAAAATAATATCAACTGCATTCCCGTCATGCACGATGGAAAGCTGGTAGGGGTATTGACCTCCAGGGATATACGAAAAACCCATCCCAACAGAATTGTTGCCGACGCCATGACAAAAAAGGTTATATCAGTTACACCAGAGACCTCATTATGGAAAGCAAAGCAGGTATTTGAGGAAAATAAAATTGAGACGCTCCTGGTTAAAGAGAAGGATAGCTTGGTGGGGTTGGTTACCAAAACCTGTCTTTATACAGAGCTTGGTAAATACTATGACCCTCTTACCGGGCTTTACCGAAGCGAATATATATATCATATGGGTATGGAGCTTTTAGAAAAAGGTTTTGAAATATCTGTAATATTTATCGACCTTAATGAATTCGGGCAAATAGACAAGGAATTCGGACATGCACAAGGGGATCTCATATTAAAAGAATTAGGAATGCTTTTGAAAAGTCATTCTCATGGAGATACCTATCTTTGCAGGTTTGGAGGAGATGAATTTGTCGTGCTTACGCAATATAACCTGGATAAATGTATGGTATTGGCAGAAATATTATTAAAAGCAATCTCTACCCATAAATTCAAAAATAATATTAATGTTACTGCTTCGGCCGGTATTGCAGGAGGAAGGCGGCAGGACGCAAGGGCACAGAACCCCAGGGAAACGGTAATGGACCTTATAAATTTAGCCAGCCTGGCATCAACAAAAGCGAAGAAGGAGAAAACAAAACTGGCTGTAGCAGACGGATTTTTTCAGAATGAAATAGCTTGTGGAAGTGCATAGAGTACAATTATTGACTATGATTTGTGACTGTAGTGGCTTTAACTTAAGGACATTGTTTGCGACAATTAACTAATAATTTTTTTGTAATATGAGGGGTATTTCATGATACCCCGGTTTTTCATTTTAAGGCAATGCCTCTGTCAACGGCTTCATAATTCCCATGATTATATACCATCACGAAAGATTTGACGGGACCGGTTATCCCTGCGGACTAAAGCGCTTCCGCCAGGTTTTCGGTGGACATCTCGATATCATACAAGTGATCTCTTTTGTAACAGTCAGGAAAGTAAAGGAGTTGAATTAATAAATAAATGGAAAGTGCTAGGCATTTCAGTGTTGTTTTTTTATGTATGACTATGTAATATAAGAAACAATGGACAAAATAGGTAAGGAATTGTTTCTTACAAAAGGAGGAACTTTTGTGACCACGCATCCTAAAATTAAAATAATTGAACCCGTCGGTGGCAGTATAGGTACCATCAAACCAAGAAAGGCCAAAGAAACCGTAGGAATTATTCTGGAACACCCGGATTTTGAAGTCCCCTATCAGGCTATCCATCCCAACAACCGGATTGCTGCGGCACACACCGGAAAATTTGAATATCGCTGGGAGTACAATAAAGAGGAGGACGCCTACCTGCTTTACCTGGCTTTTACCGACGGTGTAGGCTTTGCTATCAAATTTGCCAGAAACAAAGCCGGGCAGATTCTGGAGAAGCTGCAGGAACTTAATAAAAAGTCTCCTATGTTTGGTCTCATTTTAAGATTCAAGGAACACCATAGCCCCGATATCTTTGAAAATTCCATATCCATGATCGGGCTGGAGTTTGATAAGGACCCCGCCGCAGGCTGGCCTCAACAGCAAACGAACCGGGATTTTTGATCCCGGTTCGTTATTTTTTCCTGCTGATGTAAGGGGCCAGGATAATGAAGACAATAGCCATGAGAATGCTGTAGGCCCAGTCAATATGACCATAAAGGAGGTGCTGGGTAACAGAACTGCCCACCAGTACGATGGAGCTGATGATGGCGCTTTGTTTATCGATTTTCATGGGGTTACCTTCTGGTTTCTTCGATGAACAAATTATTTAGACGGGTTTTGGAGATGATGTGGTATACGCCATCCTGGGCTTCGATCTGTCTGACCACACCGCTTTTGAAAGCCTGAAACTCTTGTACCTCTTTGTTTTGCTGCTCAAGGATATTGATCATTTCATTGATTTTTTGTCTCAGTTGTTGAAACTGAGGGTGATCCCCCAGGGTTGCTGCCAGTTCATGGGTCAGCAGGACCGTGCTGGACATGAGCTTGGTGACTTCATCATCCCCGATATAGATGAAAGTGGTGGGATCCGTCAACTCTTTGCCCCGCTCTTTTACTTGAATGGTGCCTTTTTGTTCCAGTTTGTCCAGAGCATCCACCACGATGGCGGGCAGCAGCAGGCCCATTTCGTCAGCAATTTCGGCTATGCTTTTTACACAAATACCGTCAACGGACTTATCCCGAATAAAATTGGCCACCCTTGTCAGCAGCCCTTTGGAGATTCTGCGGGGTTTACAGCCGCAGGCGTTGTTTTCGGTCATGGCAATACCCTCCTACTAAAACCATCTTTCATAATTAAACCAGACAAACTTTTCACTGTAAATATATAACCACGATGTTTTATGTTATGTCAAATAGGCAGCATGAAATGAACTGGATAACATAAGAAAATTTAATGGTTAAATAACAACTGGTTAATGGTATTGTCAGGTTTTATTGCTAAACTGCTGCTGGGAGGTAGAGAAGATGACTATTTCATCCATGGAACAGTTTATCAATGTGTTTGGCAGGCACCCGGTGGCTGTTTACCTGGAGGACCCTGGATTTTTTTGCTCCAGAGACTTTAGTTACCCGGATGAATTTATCGACCATGTACTGCTTTTGGCAGAAACCTATTGTAAGACCTTTCGAGAAGATTGCCATCGATAAGTAAGTATAATGTAAGAAACAGGTAATAAACAGTTCGTAACAGTGTATTATAATATGGGGTATAACTTAGTTATTATTTTGAAACGGAGGAATAAAAATGAAACACCAGTTACCTGCCTTGCCCTATGATTATAATGCTCTGGAGCCTTACTATGATGAGCAGACCGTAAGATTACACCATGACGCCCATCATAAAGCCTATGTGGACGGACTGAACAATGCCGAGACCAAACTGGCTGAAGCCAGGGAAAAAGGAGACTTCGCACTGATTAAACACTGGGAGCGGGAATTGGCTTTCCATGGTTCCGGCCATATCCTGCATACCATGTTTTGGGAGAACATGAGCCCCAACGGCGGCGGCCCCGCCACCGGGCCGGTGGCAGAAGAAATCAACAAATCCTTTGGCAGCTTTGAAGCCTTTAAAAAGCAAATGTCCGCTGCCGCCGTGGCGGTGGAAGGTTCCGGCTGGGCCCTGCTGTGCTACAATCCCATGTTTAAAAAGCTGGAAATTCTAACGGCAGAAAAACACCAGAATCTGACCCAATGGGGCGCTGTTCCCCTGCTGGTCCTGGATGTCTGGGAGCATGCCTACTACCTGAAGTATCAAAACAAGCGGGCGGCCTTTGTGGAGGCCTGGTGGAACCTGGTTAACTGGGAGGACGTCAACCGGCGTTTAGCCGATTGCCTGAACAAGTAACGATAAGATAAAATGAAATGCGGCAGAGACACTGCCGCATTTATTATGAGGTTGCATGTAAGGGCAGATTTTTTACCTGAATGTTATCCCGGATCCAGAGGGCGCGGATCACCTTTTCCACTTCCTGCTGGTTACCGCTGGTGAAGAATTGCTCTGTGCCCGGGGGGCCTTCCTTCACTGCCAGGTTGTTTTCATCTAATACCTTACTGACCTGTTTGGCCACGGCGGCGCCGGTGTCGATAACCGCAACGCCGGGGCCGGCCAATCGTTCAATCAGGGGACGTAAAAAAGGGTAATGGGTACAGCCCAGGACGATGGTGTCTGCTCCCTGTTCCAGCATCGGTTGGAGAAAACCTCTTAATACCCTTTCTGTCTCCGGTTCCTCCAGCTTGCCACACTCTACTAACTCCACCAGGCCCGGGCAGGGCTGGGTGATGACCCTGGTATTTTCGGCATAGCGCTTTACCAGGGAAGCAAAGCGGTCGCCGGTAATGGTCACACCAGTGGCCAGTACGCCGATTTTGCCGTTACGGGTGGCGGCGACGGCAGGTTTAACGCCCGGTTCCATTCCCACAATGGGTGCGGCAAAAAGTTTTCGCAATTCCTCCAGGCCGGCGGAGGAGGCGGTATTACAGGCCACCACGATCAGCTTGGCGCCCCGGGATAGGAGAAATTCTACAATGGCCCGTTCACGCTGACGAATGATTGCCGGGTCTTTTTCTCCGTAGGGACAGTAAGCAGAGTCCGCATAGTATATCAGGTCTTCCATAGGAAGCAACCTGCGAATTTCCCTGGCGACCGATAATCCACCTACACCTGAGTCAAATACGCCTATGGGTTGCCGTTGGGTCAAGAAAATCACCTCGAGGTTGGTAAATGCTGTAATTCATTATACTCTCCTGTTTACCTGGAAGCAAGCCAATCATTTTTACCAGAGAAACCATTCTTATCTATAATAAAATGAAATAGTTGACAATGCTTGTTGTTTTTATAACAAAAAGTTATGTAAAGCCTAAAGGAAAGTACATAAATCTTGGCGAAGGGCTAATAATGTCATTTGTAAAGGGGGTGGCGCCGTGGCAAAGATCAGATTGACGCAAATGACAAAGGCTGCCGGGTGAGCGGCCAAAGTAGGACCGGAGGTCCTGTCGCAGGTACTGCGTCATCTGCCCAAGAATACGAACCCTGACCTGCTGGTGGGTCTGGATACTTCAGACGATGCGGCGGTTTATCGTCTGA
Source organism: Desulforamulus putei DSM 12395 (assembly GCF_900129195.1). GTDB lineage: Bacteria > Bacillota > Desulfotomaculia > Desulfotomaculales > Desulfotomaculaceae > Desulfotomaculum > Desulfotomaculum putei. The sequence continues at coordinate 17,359 of NZ_FQUY01000010.1, read as the reverse complement.
ATGATGAACTGGCCACCATTCAAACCGTGGATTTTTTTACACCCATGGTGGATGACCCTTATCTTTTTGGCCAGATTGCGGCAGCCAACGCCTTGAGCGATGTTTATGCCATGGGCGGCACGCCGCTGTTGGCCCTTAATATCGTTTGCTTCCCCGCCTGCTTGTCCCCGGACATCCTGAAAGAGATTTTAAGGGGTGGTGCGGATAAAGTCACCGAGGCCGGCGCCATCATTGCCGGTGGGCACAGTGTGCAGGACGACGAACCCAAATACGGCCTGGCCGTTACCGGGATGGTACACCCGGACAAGATCTACAGCAACGCCACTGCCAAAACAGGGGACCTTTTAGTTTTGACCAAACCCCTGGGCACGGGCATTATCAATACGGGTATTAAAGCGGATCTGGTAGGTCCGGAAATCATGAACAGGGCCATTGCCACCATGGCTTCACTGAATAAAGAGGCGGCCGGCGCCATGCTGGATGTTGGAGCATCCGCTTGTACGGATATCACGGGTTTTGGCTTCCTGGGACATGCTGCCGAGATGGCCCGGGCCAGCGGCTTAAGTATAAACCTTTACGCCGGGGAGGTTCCTGTTTTACCCGGGGCAAGGGAACTGGCCCGGATGGGGATTATACCTGCCGGGGCTTATAACAACCGGAACCACCTGGGCGATCAGGTAAAGATTGAGGAAGGGGTTACCCGGGAAGAGACTGATATCTTCTTTGATCCTCAAACCTCCGGAGGGTTGTTGATCGCCGTACAACCCGCTAGGGCAGAGACTTTAGTAAAGGAATTACACCTCCGGGGCGTGGCAGATGCTAGGATTGTCGGCGAACTAACACCCCCGGGTCAATATTTGATCACAATCCAGAGGGGGAAACAGCATGATCAGGGAAATTAATAACCGCGGGCTGGCTTGCCCGCAGCCGGTTATCAATACCAAAAAGGCGCTGGAGGAAATGGAACAGGGTACCGTGGTCTCCGTTGTGGATAACCGGGTGGCCCTCGAAAATGTAACCCGGTTTGCTGAAAATGCCGGTTGTAAGGTCAGCGTGGAGGAAAAGAACGGGGAATTCTATATTACCATCACCAAGGGCGAAGGAACAGGGCCGGCAGTGGCGGTACCCGGCAAATGTGAGACCGGACCCGTGGTTTATCTTATCACCAGCAATACCTTTGGCAACGGGGCCGAAGACCTGGGAGAGACCTTGATGGTGAGTTTCTTTAACAGTCTCCTGGAAAAACCCGCCCCTAGGGTGATCATGCTGGTGAACTCGGGGGTTCGTTTGGCCGTTCAACAGTCCCGGGTGCTGGAGCAAATTACAAAACTGGCCCGGCGGGGCACCGAAGTGCTTTCCTGCGGCACCTGCCTGGATTATTATAAATTAAAGGATCAACTGGCGGTGGGTCGGGTGACCAATATGCTGGAGATTCTGGAAAACCTGACTGCCGGAGGGACGGTCATTACTTTATAATACCGTGCCGTCCTGTTTAAAAAATGGGTGACAGGTGCGCCTGTTTGTGCTAAACTAAATGACAAGGTTTAGTCATAGAACCATTTTTAGCTGAGGGTTTCTACAACTTAATATCGGAGGTGAGCAGAGATGAGTTGAGCTGAGGGGAGTACCGGTGCGCTTAGTTTTGCCGTGTCTTTAACCAGGCTGCTCTTGCCTGGTTTTTTAAATTTAATTGAGACAAGGAGAGATGGTTATGAGCAATCCCGTAGTTGAGCAAGTGATTATCGGTAAGATGAGCAAGACCAAAGAAATTGCGGTGGTGGCCTTTTTGATTGCCATCGGCGCCGTTCTTCGCATGTTTTCCCCAGCCATATTAGGCATTACACCGAACTTTGTCATCGCCATGTACTGTTTGGCGATCCTTCTCCTGCGCCCTAGGATCGGCATGGCTCTGGGGATCGGCATTGTAGCCGGCGCTGTGAGCATGATTTTTTCCAAGTCTCCCATCCCCTACCTGAACCTGGCCACTGAGCCGGCCGGCGCCTTGGTTTGTGCCCTGCTGGCCAGTTATTTGCCGGAATTTTCCATCAAAAATTATTCCTTCAAGCCTTCCTTGGCCACCCTCATGGGGACCCTGGTCAGCGGCGGTTTATATGTGGTCTTAAATTTCCGGTTGGCCTTGAACTTGCCTGTGGCTGCCATGCAGGCTGCCTTTGTGGGCGTGGTGATACCGGTGGCTGTCATTAACATGGTGATTGCCCAGGCATTGTACGCGCCGGTCAAAAAATTTCTCTATCGTTAGCGGCAGCGGGAGGGACCGACCATGACAGCAGCGGCGGAACCGGTGGTTTGTTTTAAGCGTTTCAGCTACCGCTATCCCAATACCGATTTTTATGCCTTGAAAGACATCAACCTGACCCTGCCAAAGGGATCTTTTATCGGTTTTACCGGCCCCACCGGGGCTGGTAAAACCACTTTAATAAAGTCCATCAACGGTATCATTCCTCACGTGGAAGGAGGCGCCTGCAGCGGCCAGGTGCTTCTCAAGGGTTGCCCCACCGGCAATTTATCCACGGCGGAAATCGGCCGCCTGGTGGGCACCGTATTGGATGACCCGGAGGCCCAAATCATTTGCCTGGATGTGGAACAAGAACTGGTCTTTGGCCTGGAAAACTACGGGGTGCCGCCGGATGAAATGGAACAGCGGATCACAACTGCTTTGTCCAGTGTAGGAATCAGCCACCTGAGGCACAGGTCCACCCGCTCCCTTTCCGGCGGTCAGAAACAGCGTCTGGCCATTGCCGCCGCCTTGGCCCTGCTGCCGGAGGTGCTGGTCCTGGATGAACCAACTTCAGAGTTGGATCCTCTGGGCACCGAAGAAGTATTCACGGTACTAAAACAGCTGAACGTTAAGCATGGTATCACAGTGCTGGTGGCGGAACAAAAAACCGAATTGCTGGCCCGCCACTGTGATCAGTTGGTGATTTTATCCCAGGGAGAAGTGGCATTGGCAGGAACGCCCCGGGAGGTTTTTAAGCATAAAAGCATTTACCATCTGGGGGTGGCGCTGCCCCAGGTCACCGAATTGGCTTTGAGGCTTAACGGCGGCCGGTGTCATTTGCCCATTACCCTGGAGGAAGGCATTGAATTTTGCCGGGCACTGGTGCCCGGCGGCGGAGGAAAATTATGCAACCGCTCATTGACATAAAGGGTTTGTCTTACAGTTACGAACAGGGTCAACCGGCCCTGCAGGATATTAATCTAACCATTTACCCGGGTGAGCTGGTGGCCCTGGTGGGCCAGAACGGCGCCGGCAAAACCACGCTGGTTAAACATTGCATCGGACTGCTGCGCCCCCAGACCGGTCGGGTCACCGTGTGCGGGCAGGATGCTGCGAAGACCCGCATTTCCCACCTGGCCCGGCAGGTCGGATTTGTATTTCAGAATCCCGACCACCAAATCTTCCATGACACGGTGCAAAAGGAAGTGGCCTTTGGTCTGCAGAACCTGGGCTTACCCCGGGATGAAATTGAGAAACGGGTGGCGGCAGCCCTGAGGGATGTAGGCCTCCAGCATCTGGCCCAGGTTTACCCCCACCGGCTAAGCCGGGGGCAGCGCCAGAGGGTGGCCCTGGCTTCCGTGCTGGCTATGCAAACCAGGATCATCATTTTGGATGAACCCACCACCGGGCAGGATTCCCTGGAAAGGCTGCAGATTATGGAACTTGTCCGTGACCTGAACCGGGAGGGGCATACCATCCTCTTTATTACCCACGATATGACCCTGGTGGCCCGGTACGCTCGGCGAGTGATTGTTCTCTGTCAGGGAAGGGTGATTGCGGACGGTTCTACCAGAGATGTATTAAGCCAGACCCAACTACTGGCCCAAACCTTACTGGAACCACCCCAAATTACTCTGCTGGCCAACCGGTTGAACGGTTTGCTTACCCCGGGTTCAGAAGTCATCTTGACGGTGGACGAAATGGTTGAACACTTGCACAAGGTGAACGGAGGTAGCATCGATGGCCCGTGTGATTGAGTATGTATACCGGGAATCCGTGGTCCATAGCTTAAATCCGCTAAGTAAGCTGGCCTGGGCGCTGGGGGTTATGTTTTTGGCGCTCGCCTTTAACAATGTGTACTATCTGTTAACGCTGTTATCCACGGTGGTGGCGGTGGCGCTGCTGGGTAAAGTGCTGAAGGATTTGGCTACTGTTTTTAAAGGTTTGACGGTCTTTGCCGGCATCTTAGTGCTTCTACAGGTTATCTTCTTCCAGGGTGAGGAAGTCCTGTTTTACCTGTTGCCCGGCCATATTCTGCCGGTTACCGGGGAGGCCCTGTACATGGGGCTGGCCATGGCCGTAAGAATGATGGCGGTGGTATTAAGTTTTATCATCTTTTTAGCCACCACCCAGTATAAAGACATTATCCTGGTTCTCACCGAGAAGCTTAAACTTCCCTATGATTATGTGTTCATGTTTATGACGGCCCTGCGGTTTGTGCCCACTTTTATGGCAGAAGCGGTACAGGTCCGTTATGCCCAGCAGGTAAGGGGTTGTCCCGTGGACAGCGGGAACCCTTTACAAAAAATAAAAGCCTATGCCACAGTGGCTTTGCCGCTGGTCCTGATCTCACTGAAAAAGGCGGAACGCTTGGCCATTGCCATGGAGACCAGGGGCTATGGCAGCGGCATCCGCACATATTATAAGGAACCTGCCATCACAAAGCTGGATATGATGGTCATTTTATCAACCTTAATCTTCATTGTTCTGGCATTGTTTTTAAGGATGCAAGGATACGGAGTTGTTCAACTGTAACGGAGGTCGTTTGATGAAGAAACTGTTAATGGGCAACGAGGCCATTGCTTATGGAGCGTTGGAGGCCGGGGTGCAGGTGGTCACAGGCTACCCGGGAACTCCGTCTTCCGAGATTTTTACCACCCTGGCTTCCCTGGCCAAAGAGAGGGGATTCTATGCCGAATGGTCAGTCAACGAAAAAGTGGCCCTGGAGGTGGCCGCCGGGGCCGCCTACGCCGGCGCCAGAGCCATGGTCACCATGAAACAAGTGGGATTGAATGTGGCGGCAGACCCCCTGATGACCCTGGCCTATATTGGGGTGAAAGGGGGGCTGGTGCTGGCGGTGGCCGATGACCCGGGGCCCCACAGTTCTCAAAATGAGCAGGATACCCGAAAGTTCGCCCAGTTTGCCAAACTGCCGGTCCTGGATCCGGCGGATCCCCGGGAGGCCAAAGAAATGGCCAGGGAAGCCTTCCGGCTGTCCGAGGAACTGGGGCTGCCGGTGATTCTTCGGCCAACCACCCGCACCTGTCATGTTTGCCAGGACGTAGAAGTGGTGGACAAAACTTTGCCATCACGGGGGCATACCGGTTTTCAAAAGGGTCCGGAGTGGGTAATTTTCCCCAGCCTGGCCGCCCAACGTCATATTTGGCTGAATCAGCAACAAGAAAAGGCCAGGGAAATGTTGGAAACCAGTCCCTTTAATACTGTCAGCCCCGGCACCGGGCGACAGGGGATCATCGCCGGCGGCGTAGCCTATCATTACGTTAAGGAGGCCCTTGCATTGTTAGGCCTCAACCTGCCGGTGCTGAAAATCGGCACGCCTTACCCGCTGCCTGTAAACCTGGTGTTACGGTTTCTGGATCAGCTTGACCGGGTCCTGGTGGTGGAAGAGCAGGAACCGGTACTGGAAGACCAGCTCATAAAGTTAGTCTGGCAGCACAGGCGCCCCCTAGTGGTAAAGGGCAAATACAACCACCTGGTGCCCCGGGAGGGTGAATTGGACACCGACAAAGTCAAAGGGATTTTAGCAAAATTTTTAAGAATTGATTTACCACCGGAAGAAGCCATGAGCCAACCTCCTTTGCCGGTTCGCCCGCCGGTGTTGTGTGCCGGGTGCCCGCACCGGGCTTCCTTCTATGTCTTCAAACAAGCGGCAGCCGGCAGCGATGCCATTTTTACCGGAGATATTGGCTGCTATACTTTGGGCAACATGGCCCCCTTGCACGCGGTGGATACCTGCCTGTGCATGGGAGCCAGTATTACCATAGGTTCCGGGCTCCAGTTGGCAGAGAAAGAACGAAGAGTGATTGCTTTTCTGGGGGATTCCACCTTTTTCCATACCGGCCTTCCCGGATTGATCAATGCTGTTCACAACGGTTCAAAGATCACTGTGGTGGTTTTAGATAACCGGACCACTGCCATGACCGGTCACCAGAGTCACCCGGGGCTTAACCGGAACGCTGCCGGTGAGCCGGTGCAACCGCTGGATATAGCAAAACTGGCGGAAGCCTGCGGGGTTCCATTGGTAAAAGTGGTGGACCCCCTCGATTATCAAGCTGCGCTGGCTGCCGCCCGGGAAGCCCTGGAATTTAACGGCGTCTCCCTGGTCGTCATGAGAAAGGAATGTGTGGCCCTGGTAAAAGAGCGCAAGGCTCCCAGGACCATTGATGCTGCAAAGTGTATCCACTGCGGGCTTTGTATTGAAGAGTTGGGCTGTCCGGCCATCTCCAGGGGAGAGCAGGGACCGGTCATCGGCGCCACCTGCACCGGCTGTGATTTGTGCCGCCAGATCTGCCCCTGTGAGGCCATAACAGAGGGAGGAGTGATCCGATGAGGCTGGATATCGTGATTGCCGGCGTCGGAGGACAGGGGAATGTCCTGGCCTCCCGTATTTTAGCCCGTGCTGCCATGGAGGTCGGTCTGCCCGTACGAACTTCCGAGGTCATTGGCATGGCCCAAAGGGAAGGGGCGGTCATGAGCCAGGTACGAATGGGGGCTGGTGATTATAGTGCGTTAATCCCCAACGGCCAGGCAGATGTACTCCTGGGGTTGGAACTGGCGGAAACAGTTCGTGCGGTAACGAAACTAAAAAAAGGCGCCGTTGTTATTGCCAACTCCGCCACCATCTATCCTGTTTCGGTTTCCCTGGGGTTTTCCTCCTATCACCCCGAACAGTTGACTGCTTTTCTCAAGGAAAGAACAGACTCCCTATATTTGTTTGATGCTACTTCGTTAGCCAACCAGGCCGGTACTTATAAAGCCACCAATATGGTCATGCTGGGGGCGCTGTCTGTATTAGACCTGCTGCCCTACAGCGCCGATCACCTCAGGGCGGTGATGGAAGATGTCATCCCCCCGAGGCTGCGGGAAATGAATCTGACGGCCTTTGCACTGGGCCGGCAGGCAGTGGGAGGTGCTTAATTTGTCCTTATTTCTTCAACAAAGAGATTCCTCTTTTAATTACGATCATCTTTTTGCCCTTCAGGAAAAACAGCTGCCAAAGTTGATGCACCGCATCTATAAACATTCGCCTTTTTATCGCCGGAAGCTGGATGAAGCGGGGATAAAACCTGAACAAATACGGACCATCAAGGATCTGGCCATGGTACCCTTTACCACCAAAACAGAACTACGGGCGGGTTATCCCCTGGGACTGCAGGCCGTTTCCGATGAGGAAGTGATTCGCATTCATTCGTCCTCCGGCACCACCGGAAAACCTATTATTGTCCCATATACCGCCGGTGACGTGAATGTTTGGGCGGAGATGATGGCCCGCTGCCTGGCCGCCGCCGGTGTAACCAGAAAGGACCGGGTGCAGGTCACCCCCGGTTACGGTTTGTGGACCGCAGGCATCGGCTTTCAGGCCGGAGTAGAGCGTCTGGGGGCCATGACCATACCCACGGGGCCGGGCAATACCGAAAAACAACTGGAACTCATGGAAGATTTGCAGGCCACGGTGCTCATCGGCACATCTTCCTACGGGCTGCTGTTGGCGGAGGAAATTCATAAACGGGGTATCAAGAACAGACTGGCCCTGCGCAGGGGAATCTTCGGCAGTGAACGCTGGGGAGACAAAATGCGGGGGCGCATTGAGGAATTGCTGGGAATTGAAACCTATGATATTTACGGGCTAACGGAAATCTACGGTCCCGGCATCGCCATCGATTGTCCAATTCATAACGGTTTGCATTTCTGGTCCGACCATTTGTTGTTTGAAATCATCGATCCGGTTACCGGCGAACAACTGGCCCCCGGCCGGCAGGGAGAACTGGTGATTACCACACTGACCAAAGAAGGAATGCCCCTGCTGCGGTATCGTACCCACGACATCACCCGGCTGCGCCCAGAGCGCTGTCCCTGCGGTTCTCCCTTCCCCATGATCGACCGGGTGCTGGGCAGGACCGATGACATGGTCAAGGTAAAAGGGGTCAATATTTATCCCGGGCAAATTGATCATGTGTTAAAATTATCAAAGGGAGCCGGCAGTGAATATCAAATGATTCTTACCCGGTCGGCGGGGAAAGACCGTCTCTCTATCAAAGTGGAGGTCCGGGAGGGCTTTGACCCGGTACAGGTGAGCGAAGAATGCCGGAGGAATATCAAATCCCGCATCGGCATCCAGTGCGAAGTGGAAGCGGTGGCCTACGGCAGCTTACCAAGGTCGGAAAAGAAGAGTAAACGTGTCTTTGATTTAAGAGAAAACTACGAATAAACTGCGCCTGCCTGTCTTGTCTGAACCCGTTCATAAACGGGTATTTCTTTTTATACGGTATTTTCTTCCGCCCTCTCTAAACATAAAGAAAATTGCCGGCAAATGACGAACTAACAGTATCAGGAACCCTGGCGGTATTTAACAACCTTATCTAACAGCCCCGGCAGACAGGTTAGTTTCCTGGCAGAACTCGCATACCAGGCTGAGCCCCGCCTTTAAGGGCATTTTCAGCCGGAATCTTTTCATGGAACGTTTATCCAAAACCGTATTGGGCACATAAACCGCCCCGGCCAGATTTTGAATGGCCGGGGGGACATTTTCCTGCTCTACCTGGTAGGAAAGCCTCAGCACCTGGTTATCTGACGCCGGGGTTACCTCACTGACCTTTAAGTGAACCACATCCAGGGGTTTGTAGGTGGTGGCCGGGACCACGGATTTAATGGTTCTTATTTTTCTTTCGTAAACAGACAATGCGGCATCCAGCAGGGCTTTGTACCCCACGTTATATTCAATGACCACCGGGTAACCGTTGATGGTGGCAAGGGCCGTTCGCTGTAAACTGCGGGCCAGGGGAGCCATCTCTTCGGTTCGCAGCAGTTCGTTAAAGATGGTGAAAAGATCATGGCTGTGTTCGGGAATTAATTCCCCCTGCAGAGGCTGCTGCAATAATAAAAGAATTTCCCGGAAGTCAGGGATTTTTTTTGTTTTTTTGGCTAGTCCCGGCAGAGTTAGCCCATCCAAGGCCAAAATTTGGGACATCAGACTGCGGATTTGCCGGTACCAGTGAAGAACAGGCTGGCCGGCCATAAGCTCCGGCAGGTGAACCACATAAATCCCGTGGGCGTTGGCGTACTCCCAGGCCGGGTAGGAAAATTCCCCGGCCACAAAGACGCCTCCTACGTAATTCACGGTCAGAGTTTCCTTCGCTTTTTTGCCCCCGTAAATGCGGTGAAATAAATCACCCCGGTTGTTATCCAACAGGTCCCGGATCAGTTCCCGGCGGGAAGGTAATGTTTGCTCCAGGTCCAGGAGGGTGGCTTTCAGGTTGCGGACCAACTGCATGTCAGCGGTGTGGTTGGCCGGAGCAGGACCCCTGGCAGCCACCAGCAAAACCGTATTTAAACAAAAGGGGCTGTTGTTTAAATCAATACCAATCACACCAACCTCATGCTGAGTCCCCCGACCGCCTAATTTGCGCCGGGGGACGCCGGCTATATAACCATTGTTGCGCAGGATATATGCAACCATATACTCAAATAATTTATCTCCGGAAATGTAGAGGGACAATGGGCACCTCCAGATTTGAAATATTGTCCATAGTTAATATGGCCAGATCAAAAATCTTTATGACAAGTTCCAGCTATTGTTAAATGGGAGCATAAATAATCTTGTTAAAAATTGACGATATTATAATCACCGGACCGGTTGTGCAACCTTAGGCGTTCGCCTCCGTCCGTTAAAGGAAACCCTCCTTATTGGAGGGTTTCTGGATTTTTATAAACAAGTAACCCACCTGAAGTGGGTTCTCTGAGGAAAGCATTCTATTTGATTTAAGGTACTGTCAGGCACTTTCACATAAGAACCAAACCAATCATCCACTAAAACCCGCCCCATGGTTTTGCCCTGGAATAGGCATACTCCCTGGCCCATTTCTCAGCTTCGGAACAAGCTTTGAAGACCCTGCGGTCCCCCGCACCCCGGACGCAGGATTCCGCCAGCCACATGTGGCCGTCGTTATTTACCCGCCAGTAGGTATTTAAATGATTGTTGCTGGTTTCGCCGTAACCCTGCTCTTCAACGAAGGGGGTTGGTTTATAATACTGGCGATTACGAGGGTTAATCGGGAATAATTTGTTCATCAAAATAAACCACTCCTTCCTGTCGAGATATTTATCTGATTATAAAGCATATGTGTTAATAATAGAACATAGTTCTGTTAATTAGTAGTAAATTTTATAGAATTTTTCAGGCGGCGATGTACAATTTTCTGTCACAAACCATCCTATGCAGACCTTGCAGGATTTGTTAACGGATTGTTTTTTCGTGTTCGGAAACTTTATCCAACCAGAGATGAATGAGAGGATCCGCCATCTTCATTACATTAAGGTTGGTGTGGTAAAGAGAGTGTTTTAAAACAGGGCTGCCCATCAATCGAATGGCCCGGTCCAAATTCCTGTTATTGAAGCCATCCCATAAGAGACGGAAACGAGCCTGCCTCTCCATAATTTGCTGGAGAAACCGTATTCTTTTTTCGTAATTGCTGCCCAGGGCAATGGACCGGGCTGCTTCCACCCCGCTGGCGATACAAGAAAAAATACCGATTCCCAGCCAACCGGTGACAAAGCCGCCGCTGTTTCCCACAAAGAATGTATTCCCCACCCGGTGTGGGAAAACCAGGCCGGTTTCATAATCAGTGTCCCAATTCATAACATTTTCAGGATTTATCTTTTCCTGTTCAATAAAAGCCTGCCAGTACCGGGGTAACTCATCCCGGATAATATAAGAAACACTCAGCGTTAAGGCTGCTCTTTCGGTTCCCAACGGAACCATGTGGGCAAAACCGCTTCCGGCATAACCGGTATTGAACCAGAAGCGAACTTCCCGGGGGTTAAATTCGCCTAATATATTGGCACCCCGGACCCAGGACTGATAAGTGCTTTTCCAGACACCCAGTTCTTTTGCATATTTTTTGGTGCCGTCCGCCACCACGATGTAGTCAAAGTCTTTTAGTAAATCTTTGGGTTTAACGGGGGATTCAAACCGGACAGGGGTTTTTAACCTGCTGGCCAGTTGCGATTCAATGGCATACTGATCTTGACCCCGTAAAACGGTATAACCAAGATGCCCCCTTACGGTATATGCCGTGCCGGGTCCCTGCACCCGCAGCAGCCGTATGTCACTGATTGGTTTAATATCTATGTCAAAACTCTTTTTTAATTCCTTTAGCTGATCTTTGACAGGACGGAATATAAAGTTCAACAACATGGGAGCAAAGGGAAAAGGACTTCCCAGGCGGTGTCTTTGTTCAAAGATAACTGGTCGGATACCATGTTTCTCAAGTTCCAGGGCACAGGAAAGCCCGGCAATCCCTGCACCCACAATGGCTACTTTCATATAATCTTTCCTTCCCTGATCGTTAAGTAATCCATTACCTTAATATTTTCCGCTGAAAAGATAATAATATGCCTTAGAATGATGATTGCTAAGAAGATGGATGAAAGGAAGCATGGGGGTGAAATTGATTGGCCAAACTTACCCAGAAGGACGTAGAAAATAATGTCTTCAAGCAGGCCTATGACGGGGAAGAGCTCCGCCGGGCAAAATATGCCTATTTGTCCAAAACAGTGAAAGATAAGCGTTTAAAAAAAATCTTTAAGGTTTTTGAAATGACCGCCCAGAGTCACCTAGCCGAATTAAGACAAGAAATGCAAAAGCTGGATATCAAATAGGAGGCCGCTATGGACAGCCTGGAATTCCTGAACGACGCTTTAGAAGATAAAATTAAGAACCAGGTCTTTTATAATGATGCTGCCATCAGGGTGCGGAATCCCTCCGCCAGACAGCTGTTTCTCAAGTTAAGGGATGAGGAAATGAGGCATATCGAGATATTGCAAAAAGAAGTTGTGGCCATCGAAAACAAACCCTTTCCAGTCACAAAAATCCTGGCCAAGATTAAGAGCTAGCATGGGGCTGGCTCTTTTTCATGTCACTTTATTACCTCCTGTCCAAACGGGAGATGAGAATAAACCATAGAGCTGTAGCCAGGCCGATCAATGCGGTGAGCAGCGTAAAAAACCAGAGATTCATCTTTTTCCCCCTATCTTATGACCCTTTAAGTAATTTGTCCTCCGGTATAACTTTAATATACACAGCATCATCTTTGATTTTATGAATTTGTAACACTTAACGGATTTTCTCGTAATATATACCAGGGTCAATTTTTTAGTTTTTAAAGAAAGGGGTTAGTGCAGGTGGCAGGTGAGCGGGGGTCTAATTACAATGCATTTACACTATTTTTAATCTTTATTCTCCTTTACTTATCTCAAAAGGGTACCAATGCCAGTGCTTACTCTGAGAGCGGTCAAACAAAGGCGGATGAGTATCAACAGCCGGAACAGCCGGCGGAAGAAAAAGTGGCTGTTGGTCTGTCCAATGGCGAGGTTGCAGAGTATCAACACACGGTCAGTGAGATGGATGAGGAGATTACCGATGACCAGCAAGAGATTTCCGTACAGCACCCAGAGGTGATTGAACAAACCGAAGAACAGGCGCTGGAAGAAACCTTGGTCGATGAGCCGCAGGAAGCTCCGGAGATTTCCGTGGAAGAACCTGTTGAGGAAACGCCGCAACCGGTTGAAGAGAGTGCCGACCAGGCGGATGAAGTTATGCCAACAATACCCCAGGAAAATTTTGAAGTGAGTGTGACAGAACCTGAAGCAGAGGAGGCAGAAGCTTCCAGCAACGAAGTGACCGATGAACCTGTACTGGGGGGTCAGAATAATTTATTCTTAAAGCCAACGGTTATGACGGACATTCATGTGAAAAAGCAACATACCGGCCCTAAGGTTAACATTAAATTTGGCAGTTAGGCGAAAGATAAAAAATCAGGTGTTGGAATGCCTCCAACACCTGCCTTGCTTAAGGCTGATTGATATCCAATTAGTCAAGATCCGGGTCGGCGGAACCGGGCCCGTTGGTTTCTTGCATCATTAGTTGATTAATTTTTTCCAGGCCTGTTAGTAGTCCGGTTATTTCCTCCTGTGTCATGGAGGCCAGAAGACTTGCCAGATAGTTTGTACGCATTAAAGATATGTTATGGCCGAGCTCTTTCACCTGGGGGGAAAGGTCAATGTGAACTACCCTGCGGTCTTGTTCATTGCGCTTTCTAATAACTTTATTTTGTTTCTCCAGCCGGTCAACAATGCCTGAAACAGTGCTTTTAGCCAACCCCAACCTTATACTTAATTCACCCAGTGTGATGCCTGGATTTTGAAACAATTCCTGCATTAAATGAAGCTGGGGAACGGTTAAACCGCAGCCAACGGTTTGAGCCATCATATATTGACGAAATTTTCGGTTAAGAGTTCTTAATAAGTCCTTTAATTGTTCAGCTTGTTCAATTAGTTTTTGCTCCACAGGATCACCTCCGTTGCCAAAAAAATAAAAATATTCATTGTATTTAGAATATCATTAATTCGAATTATAGTAAATACTAATAACTAAAACATAAACAATATTCAGAAAAATATATATCATTTTACATTTTTGTATCTTATTTACAGACTCTTCCTGTTGAGAATGTTCTCAAGAAGTGTTATGATCTTCCTGGATTGTTATTCGTGTAAGGAGACTCATAATGCGATACAATTCTATTTTTGACATCATTGGTCCAATCATGGTGGGCCCGTCCAGTTCCCATACGGCCGGTGCAGCCAGAATTGGCAAGACAGCCCGGGATATTTTTGGCAGGCAGCCAACCAAAGCCGAGATTACTTTATATGGTTCCTTTGCCCAGACTTACCGCGGTCACGGAACGGATCTAGCATTGGTGGGAGGTATTTTAGACCTTCATGCAGACGATGAAAATATTGTTAACTCCTTTCAACTGGCCCGGGAACGTGGCGTGGAAATCGTCTTTAAAATTATCCCGGAAGAATCGGATTATCATCCCAATACTGCCAAGGTGCGGCTAAGTGACCACACAGGATCCCTGGAAGTGGTCGGTATTTCTCTGGGCGGCGGGAAGATCACCATTACGGAAATTGAAGGGTTTAGGATCTCACTGAGCGGGGACAGTCCCACCCTGCTGGTGTTTCATCATGACAGGTACGGGGCTGTAGCCCGGGTAGCGCAGGTGCTGGCTTGTAATGAAATTAATATCGGTCATATGGAGGTTGCCAGAAAATCCAAGGGAGATCAAGCCCTGATGGTCATTGAAACGGATCAGGATTTAACTGATGAAATCATTAAAGATGTAAAACAAATTGACCATGTATACAGTGTAGCATTACTTACAACTTAGATGAGAGGGGAAGGCTGTTGAAATATCGTACTGTAGCCGAACTGGTTGCACTTGCCCGGCAACATGGTAAAACCATCGGGGAAGTGGTGTTGGAACAAGAGGTACAAGCCGGCGGTCGTACCAGAGAAGAGGTTTTTTCCAATATGGAAAAAAGCCTGCTGGTGATGGAACAGGCCGTGGAAAAAGGAATGAATGAAGTTGTATTATCCCGCAGCGGGCTGACCGGTGGAGATGCCAGGCGTTTAAGGGAATATGCCCAAAGGGGCAGGAGTTTGTGTCAGGGAGTTGTCCTGGATGCCGTAAATTATGCCCTGGCAACTTCTGAGGTCAATGCTTCCATGGGGTTGATTGTGGCAACGCCTACCGCCGGTTCCAGTGGTGTACTGCCCGGAAGCATCCTGGCCGCCGGACGGCATCTTGGGAGCGGCCGGGAGCAGATGGTGTATGCCTTGTTTAATGCCGGCGGCATTGGTTTTGTCATTGCCAACAATGCTACCATTTCCGGAGCCGCCGGGGGATGCCAGGCAGAAATTGGAGCGGCTGCCGCCATGGCAGCATCCGCTGTAGCTGAACTGGCCGGGGGGTCAGCGGAGCAATGTGCCCATGCTGCCGCCATTGCCCTGAAAAACCTGTTGGGCCTGGTCTGTGACCCTGTGGCAGGTCTTGTGGAAGTGCCCTGTGTGAAAAGAAATTCCATGGGCGCTGCCGTATCCATCGTTGCCGCGGATATGGCTCTGGCCGGGATTACCAGTGTCATCCCCTGTGACGAAGTCATTGAAGCCATGTATAAGATAGGCACTATGCTACCTTCCTGCCTGCGTGAGACTTCTCTGGCCGGATTGGCCACAACTCCCACCGGTCAGGAACTAAACCAAAGGATTAATAAAAAAGATCAAGAGTAAAGGTGATGGGTATTTTCCATCACCTTTTTCGCCTTTATCCTTTCTAACCTCTCATATCTCACTTCTAACTAGCCTGCGGCCACCTTTACATCATCCAGGGCCGCCCTGATCAATGCTTCCACCACCCTTGATACCGGCAAACCTGTTTCCTTCGCTAACCGTTTTATATGACGAACGGTCTCCTTATTACTTACAATGTTAACTTCTTGAAAATCAGCCAAATAGACCATTTGTTCCTGAGAGATCTGCTTAATATGTCTGTGAACGTTATTCAGCATGAACTACGCCTCCAACTTTTTTTATTTAGCAAATCTATTCCCCATGAAAGGGTGATATACCTTCGGAGAATTCTCTGTAGGTTTGTCGATATGATAGAAAGATTCGACACATTTACAACTTTGCATTTTATATGTCGAGAATAGGAATGAAAAATTACAGATAAACTAACCATTATCCCATCGGAGTATCCCAGGTTATCGTGACCAGAAAAAATTAACTACCCTCCGCTTAGAGGGTAGTACTGTTATTTTCATCTACCTTGTTATAGTTTTATGGTTCTTCTATATTATTAGCGGTATTTTCCGATCCTCCGGCTTTTGCCTTAGCTTCGTCAAAATTATAGCCTGGTACTTCATTCGATATTTCTTTCATTTTCGTATTCTTTGAAACATTTTCCGGGATACCTAGCTTTTCATATACTTCTTTCAATGATAAGCCGGTTGCAATGGCTGTTTCTTCAATCGTATAATAACCTTTTACTTCAGATATCGGCACAATCTGACCCTCCTTCCGTGCTGAAGGAGTAGTTTGAAGATTTCCAGTTGTTTGAGCTATTAGTATGGTGCCAAAAAACAAACCTACTACTATAAGAAGCATTGCAATAGGATGAAATGCCTTTCTTGCTGTCTTTACCTCCAGTGCTCCCATTTTAGAGCAGGCCAAAACACACTCATTACAGTTAATACATTCTGCATCGGTAACTTTGACTGCTTTAGCTATATCAATATTGACAGGACAAGCTTTGTTGCATGCTTTACAATGAATGCATAGATTGTCATTCCGTTCAACTCTTGTAGGACTTATCTTACCGATAATTCCGTAGAATGCTCCCACAGGGCAAAGATATTTACAGAAGAAACGATCATACAGGAAAGAGCCCAATAGCGTAACTGCCAACAGGATAAACCCTACGATGGCATGGGGATCTTCTTTAATGGACTCAGAAACAGTCCATATGTGTGAATAGGCTGAATATGGGTCATAAGGAGCCATCCAGAGTTTCCCATAATACCATGCCATTGCGACAGTAAGCAATAGTATGACATATTTTAAGTAACGCAAAGGTTTATCAATTTTCTGCGGTACAATAAACCGCTTTTTGAATATTTTTCGTCCAAGAAGGGAAAATGCCTCCTGCAACGCTCCGAAAGGACAAAGCAAGCCGCAAAAGCTTCGACGGAAAAGAATTGCCAAAATAACTGTCAATATCAGCAAAACGAAAGTTCCTAAATAGATTTTCTTAATAAAGCTTTCCATAAAAAGCAATGAATACAAACTTTCAAGTGCACCAAAAGGACATAGTGCATGTATAGAAGGAGCTTTCCTCCCTCCAAGAACCTGATTGTTATTAACGCTGCATAATGTCCTAAGATTGATGTTGCATGATGACCCAAAGTTGACGGATATAATGACCGATATTTTAGAAAGGGAGGAAGTGGCAAGAACAACCACTCCCCCCTTTTTCTAACTTAAATTATCACCCGGTATGTTTCCTGAATTTTTAAATTTAATCGTACATCTTGCATAATAACATACCATTCACTATCCAACTCTAATCTACAGGCAATGTTGGTATTTCCGACCAAAAGTTGAAAATATTCTCCGCAATAAAGGCCATACTCGCGATTTCCTAAAACGACAACCCAGCGATCCTGTTGAGAATCATATCTCATTTCTACCCCACGACG
>NZ_FQUY01000007.1 GCF_900129195.1 Desulforamulus putei DSM 12395 | reverse complement strand
GGGGTAGAAATGAGATATGATTCTCAACAGGATCGCTGGGTTGTCGTTTTAGGAAATCGTGAGTATGGCCTTCATTGCGGAGAATATTTTCAACTTTTGGTCGGGAAGACCAACATTGCCTGTAGATTAGAGTTGGATAGTGAATGGTATGTTATTATGCAAGATGTACGATTAAATTTAAAAATTCAGGAAACATACCGGGTGATAATTTAAGTTAGAAAAAGGGGGGGAGTGGTTGTTCTTGCCACTTCCTCCCTTTCTAAAATATCGGTCATTATATCCGTCAACTTTGGGTCATCATGCAACATCAATCTTAGGACATTATGCAGCGTTAATAACATCTTACATTATAAATAACGAATTCTTATATTTGTCTTACAAAGTATAAGCAGGCGAACGCTCCGGTTTTTTCTGTCTCTAAAGGGAACAGCCACAAATCGTTATGATCTGTGGCTGTTTAGCATTATTGAACCAGTTCTTTGGTTTCTCTGGCAATCATTAATTCCTCGTTGGTAGGAATAACCATAGCTACAAAGGGAGCACCGGGTTTGCTGATAATGACTTCCTTGCCGCGGGTGTTGTTCTTCTCCTCGTCAATCTGCAGACCGGTATAGGCTAAGCCCTTTAATACTCTGGCTCTCATGTCCTTGGAGTTTTCGCCGATGCCGCCGGTAAAGACCAGCGCATCAAGACCGCCCAGTGCAGCGGTATAAGCACCGACGTACTTAATAATGGCGTAGGCAAACATGCTTAAAGCCAGTTCAGCTCGTTCATTGCCCTGCTCGGCTGCCTCTTCCAAATCCCTGAAGTCACTGCTGATACCAGATACACCCAGTACACCGCTCTTTTTATTTAATACATTGTTGATTTCACTGACACTCAGGTTTTCTTTTTCCATCAAGAAGGGTATAATAGCCGGGTCGATGTCCCCGGTGCGGGTTCCCATGGGCAGGCCCGGCAGAGGGGTGAAGCCCATAGTGGTATCAACGGAAGTTCCGTTGCTCACGGCAGAAATACTGGAACCGTTACCCAGATGACAAACAATGATTTTTAATTCCTTAACCGATTTGCCTAAAATCTCGGCAGCCCGGTGGGACACAAATTTGTGAGAAGTCCCGTGGAACCCGTACCTGCGGATTTTATACTTCTCATAATACTCGTAAGGAATGGCGTAGGTGTAAGCATGTTTCGGCATGGCTGCATGGAAGGCGGTATCAAAGACTGCCACCTGGGCCGCATGGGGCATCAGTTCCTGACAGGTTTTAATACCAACAATATTCGGCGGGTTGTGCAGGGGCGCCAATTCAGACATCTCTTCCAGTACATGAATTAATTCTTCATCAATAACCACGGATTTGTTAAATTTTTCTCCGCCATGAACAACCCGGTGGCCAACAGCTTTAATTTCAGAAATGTCACTGATGGCGCCATACTTGGGATCGGTAATGCATTTCAGGATGGCTTCCAAAGCCACCTTATGATTGGGTAAATCCTGTTCCAGAACCAACTTTTCACCTTTATGGGACTCCTGTTTGATTCTGGAACCGGCAATACCAATTCTTTCGGATAAACCTGAAAGAAGTACGGTCTCTTGCTCCATATCCATCAGCTTATATTTGATTGATGAGCTGCCGCAGTTAACAACTAGGATTAACAAGGGTTTTCCTCCTTTAGTCCATTACGCCTGTTTATTTTACCAGTTCGGAAATGTGACCCTGAATCTTGTAGGCATACACGGTATCGCCGTTTCTTAAGCCCACAGCGTTTCCTTCGTCGGTATCCACATGCATTTCCAGTTTATGATTGTCGCCTACGCGTACCAGCACATCGCCAAAGATAATACCTCTGGGTCCTTTGGCTCTGACATAAATTCTGTCCCCGTCCTCCAGGCCGTATTTTTCAGCGTCGGAGGTATGCATATGAATGTGGCGGGCAGCGATAATGGCCCCTTCCTTCAGGGTAACGGAACCAACAGGTCCCACTAAAGTGACAGAGGCAGAACCGGCCAAATCGCCGGAGTCCCGCAAGGGAGCCTTAATGCCTATTTTAAAACAGTCAGAAATGGACAGTTCCACCTGGCTTTGCTTACGCTCGGGCCCCAGAACACGGACTTTCTCAATAACTCCCTTGGGGCCTACCACCGTTACTGTCTCTTCAGCGGCAAACTGACCCGGCTGGGACAGGTCCTTCATGGGTTTTAATTCATACCCAGGGCCGAACAAAGTCTCAACATGCTCACGGCTGAGGTGTACATGGCGGGCAGAGATACCCACGGTGACGGGGATGGGGATAATTTCATCCGGGTTTACTTGAGTGGGGAGATCTTGTGCATTTGCCATCTTTCACACTTCCTTTTAATAGATTTTAATGTAGTTTCTTTTAACAACATAAATTTAAATGAATTACCAACAAATCTACGATACAGTATGTTATAACTAAGTCTAAAACTAATTTTTCAAACACTTTCAATTATAGGTTTTGTATTCAGAACCAAAAGAAAGCAGAAACATTTTGCTTATAATTACAAAGTTTTCCTTGTCAGGTATGATGGTATTACCTATGTATTACCAGTGCTATCTTTTTGGATGGTAGCATCATTTGTCAGAAAACACCCATAAATTGTATACACTTTTCTCAACCTAATTTTAAACAGCATCTTTCTTGTTTTCAAGCAAAATTGATGACTTGCTTTTCTGACTTTTTTCTGCTGTAATAGTACCAATTTTTCCGTTTCTCTTATTATTACGTCTTATTACATCGCTGCTTCAATTCCCGGCAAGAGCTTGGCACCTTAACCAAGTGGCAGATAGCAAAAATAAAACCCGTAAAGGCTTTAACCACAAGCTTTCACGGGTTTCATTTATATACATCAAGATGGTCGGGATGACAGGACTTGAACCTGCGGCCTCACGGTCCCGAACCGTGCGCTCTACCAAACTGAGCTACATCCCGAAGACAATATTCAACTGTGAACAGACACTATTATGACCGATTGTTTCCTTTTTGTCAAGAACATTTTCAATCAATCTGTTTTCTGCAATACCACCACAAAAGAAAATGATCTTTCGTATAAGCAAGCCTCAAATGCAAATAATAAGCTTACACATTTTACCCTGGGGAGGGATGATTTGTGCAAAAAAATGTCGGTACTGCCGATAAAATTATACGGGTTACCTTTGGCATCAGTTTTCTTGCCCTGGGGATTTTAAAAATCTTTGGATCTGTTTGGTCTGTTCTTTTTAGTATTCTGGGCATTGAAATACTGGTGGTAGCCGCCATTGGCTACAGTCCTCTTTACCATGTTTTAGGCGTTTCAAGTCTTGAACCGCGCCTAACTGTCGAGGAGGAGGTGGACAATTGGACGACCGGTGTGCCGGATTCGGAGAGGTAGTCAATACGGTTGCCAGCATCTTGGGAAAGGGGGGTGAAGATAATCGTCAACACAAGCAATTCAGCAGAACTAAAAAACTGTATCCAAAACGCACAAGATTGCATGATGGATATGGGAAGAACCATTGATAAACTTCCCGCCAGTGCGCCTGAAAAACAAGAACTTGCTCAACTGTGCAAAAAAACAGGAATTTTACTGGAAGAAGCCCGGCAAAGATGCCAGCAGCTTCTCTAATTGGTTCCGACCGTTTCTTCTTAGGAAATCATTCTAAGGAGTTAACCTCTAACCTGACCTGAACGGCACCAGGGAGGAAACCCATCGTGTTTACATGTTGTGTCTGTGGTAAAGAGTATGATGAATCCAAGTTGATGATTGACGAAGAGATGGGTAACAGTTACTGCGAAGATTGTTACCTGACTGAATATTCCAGGGAATAACACAATAAATGACAGGCCTCCGGGGGCCTGTTATTTATTGTGTTTAACGTTATCTTTCCTCTTGCAACCAGGGCCATTGAGGGCGATAGGGATGCTCGTCCGGTACCGGGGAAGTGGGATTATAAATCAGGTCCCGGGGGCCTTCCCCTGAATCCGCAGGTTTCTTCCACCAGACGTCCCCAAAACAAGGTATCTTGGGTTCGGTCCCCTGGATGAAGTAAGCTGACATGGTACCGCTGGATAGGGCCGAGGCCTTTAACCCATCCGCAGTACAGACTTCTTCCCGAACAACTCCGGTGGGTACTTCAAAGTCCACTACCCTGGTACCCTTGAGGGCCTCTTCGATAAATTGCCCCCAGATGGGAGCTGCAATGTCCCCTCCGGTCAAGCCAACTTTTTTCTTCTTGTCGTCATACCCTACGTACACGGAAGCTACTAGATCTGGAGAGTAACCCACAAACCAGGCATTGGTGTAATCTTCAGTGGTGCCGGTTTTTCCTGCCACCGGCCTTGACACCATCCAGGACAACTGGGCGGCCGTACCCCCGGGCTGCACGGCGGCCTTCAGCATATCCGTGACAATGTAGGCCACCTTTTCATCAATGACCTTGGCCAGTTGGGGCCGGTGTTCCTCCAGTACTCTACCGGAACTATCGGTAACCTTTACGATGTAAAGAGGTTTGCATCGAATTCCCTGGTTGGCCAGGGGCCCGAAGGCAACCGCCATTTCCAGGGGGGTTACTTCCGAAGTCCCCAGCGCCAGAGACAGGTAGGGCCTTAAAGGGCTTTCAATTCCCATGGCCTTCGCGTATCGTATGATGACGTCGGGGCCAATCATATCCGCCAGCCGGACGGCAACAACGTTGTCGGAGATGGCTAGGGCCTGTTTCAGAATAAAGGGCCGGTAGTGATATCCAACCTTGTGGTCCTTCGGGGTATAGGGCTCTGCCCCTGCTTGCCGGTAAGTGACTGGCTCACAAAAAACAATGCTGGCGGCGGTGTAACCGGAATCAATAGCTGCGGTATATAGGAAGGGCTTAAAGGCTGAGCCTGGCTGCATTTTGGCCAGGGTACGGTTATACTGTGACTTTTGCCAGCTCCTGCCGCCTACCATCGCCTTTATATAGCCGTTTTTGGGGTCAATGGCCACCAGTGCCCCGTTAATTTCTTGATTTACCTTTCCCAATCCCTGTTCCAGAGCCCTTTCGGCGCTTTTTTGCATGGCCAAATCCAATGTGGTTTGAATGGTTAAACCGCTGGAATATAACATTTCCATACCGTTGGGATATTTATTTTTAAAGTACTTGATAATTTCCGCCACAAAATAAGGTGCCTGTTGTAATGCTTCGGTTTTGGCCTGTGGTTCGATATGTTCGGCCAGGGCCTCTTTCATAGCTTCTTCAGAAATCATGCCTAACTGCAGCATACGCTTTAATACGATTTTCTGTCTTTCCTTGGCCCCTTTCAGGTTGGTGGTAGGAGCATAATAACTGGGCGCCCTGGGTAAACCCGCCAGCATGGCACTTTCCCCCAGTGTCAAATCTTTGGCGGACTTATCAAAATAGGTTCGGGCCGCCGCTTCAACCCCATAGGCCCCCTGGCCAAAATAGACACGGTTTAAGTACATATTTAAAATTTCTTTTTTTGTATAGGTTCGTTCCAGTTGAATGGTATAATAAAGTTCCTTTATCTTCCTGCCCAGTGTCCGTTCGGGACCCAAATATAAATTTTTGGCCAACTGTTGGGTGATGGTGCTGCCCCCCTGTACGATATCACCGCTGCGCAGGTTTTGGTAGGCTGCCCGGGCCAAACCCCTAAAATCAATGCCCCGGTGCTGGTAAAACCGTTCATCTTCAATGGCCACAATGGCCTGTTGCATGGACAGGGCGATTTGGTCCAACTGCACCGGCACGGTATTCACCGGGGCAACCGTCGTGATTAATTTATTATTTACATCAACAATTTTGGAAGGCATGGGAATATCCGGGGGCTGCCCTTGATCTACTGTGGCACAACCGGAAACGCAGTAGAATAACATAATAAAACCTATGATGAGGAAACATTGATTGACCCGGTTCAATTTCTCCCTCCACCATTCCTGCTGGTTTGTGATCTTAACTATTATATCACTCAATCAGGTCCTTATGCTTTGCAAAAAAGCGGCACCCCAATGTGCCAAAAGAATATTATGTTATAATAGAAAATTTTGGGATGGTGATTTTATGCCAAGGCACGTCGTCCGGTCTGGTGATACAATAAAAGCCATCGTAAAAAAATATAATGTCAGTCTCAGTAATCTTTCCATTGCCAACACTAATCTGGAAAACCTGGATCGTCTTAATCCAGGAGACGTTATATATATTCCCGACCCTTCCGACGGCACATTCAGTCTCATTGAAAGTCGTCCACTAAAGGTCCAGCTCCTGTCTATGATCGGTTTTTCACCCAGGCAAATCCAAGAACACTATAAGATTTACCAGGGTTATGTTAATAAGACCAATGAAATCAGGATAAAGCTGCGCTCCATGGAACATGGCGAAAGCAACTCCACCTACAGCGACCTGCGATCTTTAAAAAACGCAGAGACCTGTACGGTGGGCAGTTATAAACTGCATGAATTGTATTTCGAAAACCTCGGAGGCAAAGGAGGATCTGCCACAGGAGCAATCCTGGAGGCCATCGTCAGAGATTTTGGGTCCTACGAGTTTTGGGAAAAGGACTTTCGGGCAACAGGGTTGGCCAGCCGTGGTTGGGTGATTCTGGGTTACGATTACGACGACGGCCACCTTCATAATTACGGACAGGATACCCAGGGACCGGTGATCCGCCTGGAGCCCTTGCTGGTCCTGGATGTACATGAACATGCCTATTTTCTTGATTACGGGACCAATTGTGCCAGCTATATGGATGCTTTTTTTCGCAACCTTGATTGGTTGGTTGTAAACTCCCGGTTAACCAATCTGAAGAACAATCAGGACAAATCATTCATAAATAAATTAGGCTAACCTTTTTCATAAGGGTTAGCCTTTTGTGGTATTATACCTTGGTGGCAAAAACATGGTTGCCAATTCGGGTAACTACGGGAAGGGTTTTTATCCATTTATCTGTAGCAACCACCGGGTTGTAAAAGAATAATGCTCCGCCGGTAGGGTCACGCCCCATGAGAGCTTCTATAGCAGCCCGCATGGATTCTTCATCAGGCTTAAGGTTGATGGAGCCGTCCTGAACGGGCGAAAACTGGTAAACCCGGTTGTTGTTTTGCAAAATGACGTCTCGAATATTTTTGGGGAAATCCGGGCTTGCCAGGCGATTAATGATGACGGCCCCTACAGCTACTTTTCCCTCAAAGGATTCTCCCCTGGCCTCGGCATGGATGAGTCTGGCCAGCAGTTCGATATCATCCCTGGAGATATCCCCCCGGGACAGTACCATGCCGTAGGCAGATACACTGCCTGTTGGAACGATTAGCTTTTGATTTGGATAGATTACCGTACTCTTTAAATTATTGGCCCGCATCAGTTGACCGAGTGACACATTGTAGTCCCTGCAAACCTGATACAGGGTGTCTCCCGGCCGGACAATGTAAGTGACTTCCTGGCATGATCGGTCCGGATCAGACCCTTCATAATCTAAACCGCCCGCACCGTCGCAAGTCTCCCCTGCAGCTGCCGTAGCGCCAACCAAGCCAGAGGTGACTGCCAACACAACCGCCAGTACAGTGGCGATCTTACGGTACTTCTTGTTCATTGGTTCCTCCTTTCTTACCCATATGATAGTTTGTACAATTATGTTAAGAATATACACATTAACTACAAGAAAAGCTCTGTCATTTTATATGGGCAGAAGGACAAAATATACTCAGTTATCAGAATTTTATAAATGCAGGACCTTAAATAATAAAAACGCCCCTCCGGGCGTTATCTGGGTAATTAACTATACATTGATCTCATCAATGTCTTTTTCTTTTGATCCGCTTTATTGACGGATTCCATACCGGTCTTTCGTTGCATTTGCCTGGCCCTGTTCTGTTCAAACCGTTGCTGGTAGGCTTCCACTTCCTGAAGGGTCCGGATATTGTTTTTGTGCCATTCCCTGAGAATGCTGCCGATGTATTTAAAATTATGTTTTCCCCTGATTACTGCCTGCCTTAACGCTTCTAATATCAGTTCAGTGTCATGTTCTTCCAGCCAGCCGATGATTTGTTCGATCTCCATGGGGGAGAGCAACCGGCCAAATTCATTTTCAAAGGTATGGCACAGATCCTGTTCCCGGGGGGTCAAAACAATTCCGGTCTTTTCCTGATCACGGCTCACATGGCCTGGAGAAGAATGCAATCTTTCAGCAATGCGGTCCAATTCTTTTTTTTGATTAAGGGCCCAGACCTCTGAAAGTTCAAACACCAGAGGTTCAAAGTCATACCCCTGT
This sequence comes from Desulforamulus putei DSM 12395, assembly GCF_900129195.1. GTDB lineage: Bacteria > Bacillota > Desulfotomaculia > Desulfotomaculales > Desulfotomaculaceae > Desulfotomaculum > Desulfotomaculum putei. The sequence goes on along the minus strand of NZ_FQUY01000007.1, from coordinate 111,071 downwards.
TTAATTGAACCGTCGTCACCGGTGAAATAATTTGTAATGCCAATGACTTTTTTGTCAAGTAAATTTTTAATCTGTCTTTCGATTTGTGCCGGTTCGGCAGACAGGCAGCCGGCCAGGGTCTCTATACTGGGCATTAACAGTTGTTCTTCATGGCGTAGTCTTAACAACTGAATAATCAGCATCATTTCGGAATCCGTGATACCCACGTCACGGTAATATTTTAGGAATAAGTTCGGTATACTTGTCATGCCGCCCGTAAAGATGGCAGAACCAAAGTAAACGGTCATGTTGGTAGCATCAAATTCTTTTTTGACTGCGTAACTGTTCTTATGCGACATGCCCCAACCCCCTCCTGAATTCCTTCCATTATTTTATGGTAAGGTTGGCAGCCTTGTCCACATCTGTTTGTCGACAAAGTTGCAGGAAAAGCTCCCTGATATAAGCCTATTTACAGGATGGTTTGGTTTTACTCCATTTAGTTCCAATCCGTGATTTTTTAACAAAATATGATTCATCTTATTTCACGGCAGTGGGGATTCTTTTCTCAAAACTATGCAAACACAGGCCGTGTGTATGAAGTAATTCCGTTGCTTGCACCAGCCCCTGGCCCAGTTCAGATATTCTATGGGCATCGGAACCCATTGTAAATATGGTAATGCCACATTCCTTGGCTAACTTCAGCAACCTTCCGGAAGGAAAAAAATCCTGTCCCTTTCGCCTCCCCGATGTGTTGATTTCCAATCCCATGCCCTGCCGGGAGATTTGCTTGAAAATCCTTTCCGCATGCTCCAATTCCGCCTGGTTAATTTCCTCTCCCAGGTAGTCAAGCCCATGTCTTCGATAGATATCAAGATGCCCGACACAATCGAAGAAACCCGTGGATACGGCTTCTTGCAAAATTTTATAATAATCCAGGCAAACCTGCTTTGCAGTACGACCCCGGAAATAAAAAGGACTTTCCCGGCCGGAGGAGATGGCAATATGGTTCAGGCAGTGCACAGAACCCAGGATAAAATCCCAGGGATAGTTGGTAACCAGTTCTTCAATAACCGCTTCCAGCCCGACATCATAGCCCACCTCCAATCCTGCTTTCACTTTTAGACCTGCCGATTTAAAGATACCTTTGGCCCTTTCAATATCATGAAGATAGTGATCAATCCAGGACCACCGGTCCATGGGATGGTACCGGCCGTTCAAACGCACCAGCCAGTCGATATGCTTTCGCCGCGGGTCACACTCAAAATGGGTGGTAAAGCATATTTCTTGAAGCCCCAACTCCACTGCCCGCTGGCAGTACTGTTCAATGGAGCAGGGTTCTGCATCCATAGAATAACCGGGGTGAACATGATAATCAGCCAAATACAACGGGGTCCCTCTCCTTCAGAATAGAATGATTTTCAATAGGGGATTATAGAACAAAAACGGGGGTATAAATGATGTTAACGGACCGTTTATGGGAGCAAATTAAATCCTTACCTCCTGAAGAACAAAGGTCTCTGCTCGACAATTTGTCGGATCATTTGTATCAGGAAGAGGAAAATCACGACCCGGGTCTTTATAACCTGGATATCTTTTAACATTATATCATTTACTTGAAACGCATAAGCAGTGCCCCGGGTGAGGCACTGCTTTTTTATGCTGCCAGGTTCGAACTCATTTTGCGCATAATTCGGTTGGCAATGCTATTGATAATAAAAATGAGGATTATTAATACCGTGGCGGTAGCATAGGCCTTTTCCATGGAAATACCTTCCATAGCTAATATATAAAGATGTACCGACATGCTGCGGGCCGGGTCCATAATCGAGGAAGGAATATTGAGAGAGCTGCCGGCTGTCAGAATGACCGCTGCAGTTTCCCCCACAACCCGGCCAATGCTTAAAATGACACCGGTCACAATACCGGGTAAAGCACTGGGCAGTACAATCTTCCAAACCGTTTGCCACTTGGTGGCCCCCAGGGCCATACTTCCTTCCCGGAAGCTTAAAGGCACACTTTTAATGGCTTCTTCACTGGTCCGGACAATGGTTGGTAGTACCATAAAAGCCAGGGTTAAACCGCCCGACAGCAAAGACCAGGAAAACCCCATGAATAAGACGAGAAAAGCAAAGCCAAACAAACCAAAAATAATGGAAGGAATACCGGCCAGGGTTTCAGTGGCAAACCGAATAATTTTTACCAGGGGACCCTTTTTTGTATATTCCGTAAGCTGTATGGCTGCCATAATGCCGATGGGTGTGGCGATGGCCAGTGAAATTAAAATAAGATAAACGGTACTGACTATGGTAGGGAAAATACCCCCTTCCTTCCCCATAAAAAGAGGCTCCCTGGTTAAAAATTCCCAATTTACATGCACCAGCCCGTGCTGCAGTATGTGAAAGATAACTGCCAGCAGCGCCCCAATGGTTACCAGTACCGAGGCCCAGAGAAACCCCCGGGCAATTTTTTCCTCCCAATATACGAATGATCTGACTTTCTGCATTTTATTCACCTATCCTTTTGGGCACTAGCGTTACCATGAAGTTTAAAATCATGATAATAACGAATAAAACAATACCTGTGGCAAACAATGCCTGGGCATGCTCCCCGGCGGCATAACCCATCTCGATGGCAATGTTCCCGGTGAGAGTTCGGATGGGATCAAGGATGCTTTCGGGAAGAGTAGCCACGTTACCAACCACCATAATCACTGCCATGGTCTCGCCGATGGCCCTTCCCATGCCTAGCACAATGGCTGTGAGAATACCGGAACGAGCGCTGGGCACAATGACCTTTTTAATGGTTTGCCAGTGGGTGGCGCCTAGGGCCAGGGAACCTTCTTTATATTCCTTTGGCACCGCCCGAATGGCATCTTCGGATATATTTACAACAGTGGGTAGGATCATAATGGCCAGGACGACGGAACCGCCCAGAATACTGAAACCTCTGCCACCAAATAGTTCTCGAATTAACGGAACAAGAATAACCAGTCCGTAAAACCCGTATACCACCGAAGGAATACCGGCCAGCAACTCAATGGCCGGTCGAATGATTCTTGTCACTTGCTTTGGCGCAATTTCCGCCAAAAAGATGGCACAGCCCACGCTGAGGGGAACCCCGATAATCAAGGCGCCCAACGTAACCAAAAAGGAACCCGCAATCATCGGCAACAAACCAAATTGTTTATCCAACGGATGCCAATCACTGCCGGTAATGAAATGAGCAATCCCATATTTCTGCATGACCGGGAAACCGTCGGCAAAAATAAAGTATGTGATTAAAGCGACCACCAAAACAGCAACCACGGCGCTAAACAGTAATAATTTTTCAATAATAGTTTCATGGATTTTTCTCATACCACTTATCCTCTCGCAAAAACAGGGACAGAGGGTTGCCAAATACAACCCTCTTCCCGTTTCATTTTGTCAGGCTGAGTACTGTAACTTCTAAACTTGACTTATTTCACAGGGATGAAATGAGCTTCTTTAACAATTTTCTGGCCTTCTTCACTCATTACAAAGTCGATATATGCTTTGGTGACTTCGTTCATTTCACCTTTGGTCAGGTACAGGAAGGGACGGGAAATTTTGAAGGAACCGTTTTTCACGTTATCAATGGTGGGTTCTACACCGTCAACCTTTACACCTTTAACTTCTTCGTTCAGGGTACCCAAGGAGATGTAACCGATGGCATTTTCGTCGCCGGCAACGGTGGTCCGTACAGCGCCGGTGGAAGGCTGGGTCAGAGCTTTATCGGTGAACTTGGTACCTTTACCCAATATCAGTTCTTCAAAGGCGCCACGGGTACCGGAACCTTCTTCACGGTTTACAACACTGATGGGAGCATCTTTGCCGCCTACTTCTTTCCAGTTGGTAATTTTACCGGAGAAGATACCTTTAATCTGCTCCATCGTTAATTCAGAAACCTGATTCTTGGGGTTAACCACTACAGCAATACCGTCCAGGGCAATCTTGGTTTCAGTAAGGCCCAGACCCTTTTCTTCTTCTTTCAGGTCACGGGAAGAAGCGCCGATCTGAGCAGCACCTTCGTTAGCAGCCTTAACACCGGCGGAGGAACCGCCGCCTTGCACGTTCACAGTTACGCCAGGGTTCTTAGCCATGAAAGCTTTTGCTAATTCTTCAGACAGGGGTTGTACAGAAGTGGAACCGGCAATGGTGATGGAACCGGACAGACCTTTCTTCTCGCCGTCAGCCTTGGGAGCCTCTTCCTTCTTTGCTCCACAGCCGGCGAAGGCAACAGCGGCTGCCAGGATTATGGCAAATACCAGCATAAGTTTTTTGGTGTTCTTAAACATAATACTCCTCCTTATTTTTATACATTATTAATTAAACTTAATTAAAAGGGCTTTATATTTTTAGGAACTCTTAAGGCTTTTTCCGAGTCCCGCTTTTCTTTCTTCTCCCCACCTCCTTATTGCATTTTATCTGTCCTTTGTTAATAAACAAGTTATTTCCGGTAAACAATCGGTTAAACTGATGTTAAGTTTCTATTAAGGCGGGTTTCCCAGTTAGGCTGCCTGTTCGATCAGCATCTTTTTCATCCTTTGGTCCCTCTTCCTCCCCCCGGGGCCTCTGCCGCAGGACTTCCTCTTCAGGAACTTTGTTCAAGGTAAAACCCTCCAATTTTGCCCTTAATGTCTCTGACAATTGATTCAGGGTGTTGGCGGTGTTGGCAATTTGACGCGCCGTAGCCCTTTCGTTGTCCCTGCCTGCATCACCCATGCCACCGGCCAGTTGTTTAATTAATTCTTCCACGGTAAATGTCCCCTGGGAGATTTTTTCAGCGCCATAGTGTATTTGGATAATCTGTTGTCCCGTTAGTTCAATGGTTTCAGAAATGCGTCGCAGGGCTTCCTCAGCACTCAAGGTGGCCGTTAAGCCTTCCCCGGCGATTTTTTTACTCTGGTCCACCTTATTTAATACCTCGGAGCTTTCCCGGACAATGGCAGCAATAATCTGTTCCACCTCCCTGGTGGTGGCTGCCGTTTCCTCTGCCAGGCGCCTGACTTCCGTAGCGACCACGGCAAATCCTCTGCCGTGTTCACCGGCCCTGGCTGCTTCAATGGACGCGTTGAGAGCCAACAGGTGGGTATCCTTGGAAATCTTCCGGATCAAATCCAGCAGTTGGCCAATCGCTTGAATACGTTGACCTAAGCTGCCAATAGCCATGGCCTGTTCTGAAATCACCCGGTGATTTTGGTTAATAACCTGGACAAGCTTTTTCACCGCCCGGGTTCCTTCCTCCGCCGAGTCCATCATGGCTTGGCTGGAAACTTGTGTTTCTTGAACAATTTCCGTGATTTGTTGAACGGAAGAAGACATGACCCGGACGGCCCGGTCGGTTTTTTCCACAGCAGCCAACTGCTGGTTTGCAACTTTACTCATCCCTCTGCTGCTCTCGGACAGTACAGAGGCGGTCTGATTAAGTTCGCACAATAAAGACCCGAAATCCGCCAGCATGGCATTAAAACAGGCTCCCAGTTGGTTAAACTCCGGGCCTGTGCCGGTTTCCTGCACCCTGACGGTCAAATTCCCGGCACGGGCCTGTTCCATGGTGGACATCATTTGTTGCAAAGGCCGGCAAAATTTCCGCGTCCCAAGCACACATACCATTGTAGCAATGGTAAAGGCCAAAAGCCCCACCACAAAGGCAGTGATTTGCATATGCTTGACCGGCGCCAGAAAATCTTCTTCCGCCACCCCCGCCACAAAATACCAGTCTCTGCCGGCAATAGGCTCCAGCACCACCGTACAAAGGGTACCCCCTAAAGGGGCGGAATAGGTACCCCCGTTCTTTGTCTTTTGAAGCAAAGAGATCAACTCTGAGTCTTTCGGTTTAATGGGTTGTTCCTGCTTGCCCGTAACCACAGACTTGCCATTTGTGTCTATCACATCTACATAGGCCCGGTATTTTAGGACTTTATAGGCATTTCGCTGCTTGGTAAGGTAATAGTCGGTCTTATTGGCAATTTCCCTTTTGTCCATGCTGTGTAACATAATTGAAATCTTATCGGCATTATCCGCTGCAGTAATTTTTATCCTGTTAGCCATTAACTCACTGACAGTTGATTCCGCTTCCTTAAAAATGGTGACAACCATAGCCACATTGATTAAAGCGATGATTATAGCAAAAGTTAACACCAATTTCCACTGCAACGACCAATTTTCCAAGGAGAATTTGTCTTTTGGAAAACGTACCTGCAAATTTCTTACAGCCAATTTCTTCAGTGAAAGCTTGAATGCCTGTTTGTCAAACCCTCTACTTCCTTTAAGCTTCTTTAATACGGTTAAAAACTTTGACAATAAATGTTCCTCCCATCGAATAGGCAATGTGGCCAGTTTTTACTAAATATAGATTAATACAGTCGATTTACAGCAGTGTAAAGGTAACGTTAAATTTCCCTAAATAAAAGTAATACTTTGACCAGAATCAATTTGACCATTATAAAATAGGAAATTTTACCTATCACTAATTGCCAAATATTGTTTGAAATCGGGAGGATATTCAAATTTTTCCACGAATTACGGGAGATAAGTTAAAAAACTATGAATGGCGGGTCTGGCTAATGAATATTGACATTAAAGCCCTGGACAACATCATTAAAGAGACCGTTTCTGTCATTGAAAAGAGCAAGGAACAAATCTATGAAATTGCTGAATCAGCCCGTTTGGAATGCCAGAGGGTTGAAGAAGAAATTCAACAGGTAAAAAGTCAAGTGGCAAAAATTATTGAGCAAGTAAATCAACTGGAGCTGGCCGAACGGAAAGCCAGAATTCGGTTAATGGAGGTAAGCAAGGATTTTCGCCGTTTTTCTGAGGAAGATATTAAGGAAGCCTACGAGAATGCTCAGATGATTCAACTGAAGCTGGTCATGCTAAGAGAGGAAGAAAAGACCTTACGTTTTAAGCGCGATCATTTGGAATTATCCTTAAAAAGGATGAGGGATACTGCAGATAAGGCTGAAAAACTGGTATCTCAGGTTGGTATGGCCATGCAGTTCCTGAGCAACGATTTATCGGGGTTAAGCGAAAAACTGGGAAATTTGCACGATATGCAGCAGTTGGGGATCTCCATTATCCGGGCCCAGGAAGAGGAACGAAAACGGGTGGCTCGGGAAATTCACGACGGTCCCGCCCAATCCATGGCCAATATCGTTATGAGGGCGGAGTTTTGTCTAAAGCTCCTCGAGGTGAACCCGAGCCTAGTCAGAGGAGAATTGATTTCCCTGCAGCAACTGGTCCGCCAGAGCTTGCAGGACGTGCGTAAAATTATCTTTGACCTGCGTCCCATGGTGCTGGATGACCTGGGGTTGGTACCGGCTATTAAACGTTATCTGGAGGACTACAAATCACAAAACAATATTCATGTAGAATTTGTTTTCCTGGGCAAAGAACGAAGGTTTGACACTTCACTGGAAGTGGCAGCCTTCAGGATCATTCAGGAAGCTTTAACAAACATTAAAAAACATGCCAAAGCCCAGCATGTTATAATAAAAATGGAGCTAATACCAACTCGCATTAACGTATATATAAAAGATAATGGTTGTGGCTTTAATATGGAGACTAAAAAACCTCGAAGTGACGGCAGCGGCTACGGTCTCATGGGGATGAAGGAAAGAATACAACTTCTTAAGGGAGGTTTAGCGGTATATTCAGCTCCCGGAAAAGGAACAGAGATAAATTTTTGGCTGCCACTGAACGATCAATCTTAATCAGGGAGGTGTTATTTTGGACCAGTCAATCAATTTATTAATCGCCGATGACCATGCCCTGATCAGAGAAGGTTTGCGAAAAATACTGTCCATAGAACCCCGCATCAATGTTGTAGGAGAAGTGGCCGACGGACAGCAAGCCGTGGAATTCTGCACCCGTAACCAGGTTGACATTGTGTTAATGGACATTAACATGCCTGTCATGAACGGCATTGAGGCCTGTCGGAGAATTAAAGAAATCAAACCAAATATCGGTATTATTGCCCTCACCATTCATGATCAAGACGAATATTTGTTTGAGTTGATCAAATATGGTATATCAGGCTATGTGTTGAAGGACGTGCATCCCGACCAGCTCATTCAAACCATTTACGGCGTGGCCCGGGGTGAATCCTTCATTCCCCCTGCCATGACGGCCCGGGTTTTAGCGGAATTCAGCCGGCTCACGTCCGGAGACCATCATGAAAGAAAACACCAGGCACTGACGGACCGGGAGATCGAAGTACTCAAGCAGGTGGCCAAAGGCCAGAGCAACAAGGCCATTGCCAAGGCCTTATATATTAGTGAAAAGACTGTAAAAAATCACCTCACCAGTATATTCAATAAGATTGGCGTGGAAGACCGAACCCAGGCCGCCCTGTACGCCATCAAAGAAAAACTGGTAGACCTTTAAACAGCTTAACCCTGAGCGATGCTCAGGGTGTTTTTTTTCGCTAAATAGGTCATAGGGCCTATTCTTTCAGTGACGATAGGCAACCTTCAAATTGTGACGATGGTCAGATAAAGTTTATGACTGTAGAATCATATCAGTAGCGGTAAAAACTGTTAATCTATAAACATCAAGGCAATACGGAACTCCCATTGAGAGGGGTGGTGGCTGAGACTGGATCGAGTAATGCAGTTGTGGTACGAAGAATACGCCCAAGGGATGGCTGAATATGGTTTGATTATAACACTTATAGTTTTATTTATCTTAGCATCTTTTCAATCAATGGTTAAAGCGATCCCGTCGGGCATCGAACCGGTTGCCAACAAACTAACACTTTCTGAACACAATTAATAAGAAAGGGGATCTCTCTATAATGAAAGAAGTGATTATGAACCTGCTGAAAGACGAAAATGGTCAAGGTATGGCGGAGTATGGTCTGATTTTGGCCCTGATTGCTGTGGTAGTGATTGGAACCTTACAATTATTAGGAACTAACTTAAATACCAAATTTACTCAAGTAAAAGATGCTGTAGGCGGCGCCGGCGGCACCGGCAATTAATGTTAACGCACCAAGTTTGTAAAATATCACGACCCTACTTAGCCCTCTAAGTAGGGTCGATTGTTAAGAAGGGGCTGGCGATAAATGTTGCCGGATATAGCTTTAGTTATAGTTATTTTAATTTCAATTTATACGGACCTCCGATACAGAAAAATTTATAATGTTGTTCTATTTCCTGCATTTCTTTTGGCTCTGGCATACCGTGTGTTCAACGGGGGCCTTGATGGATTGATCACCGGCATACAAGGTGCGCTTCTGGGGTTATCTCTACTGTTAATACCGTTTATTTTAGGTGGCATGGGAGCCGGGGACGTAAAACTCCTGGCAGTTATAGGCGCCTGGCAAGGTCCGCAATTTGTTTGGTTTTGTTTTCTTTGCACGGCCATTGTCGGTGGAGTCATTGCCATCGTCCAACTGACAAGAACAGGACGGTTATTTCAAACATTAAAAATGATTATTTTCACCTTCATTCCAGGTACGCCTAAAGTAAACGCCTTTGGCACCCTTGCCACGGCTAAAGCCGGTGAGGCTTTCCCCTATGGAGTAGCCATTGCTGTGGGTACACTGGCCACCTATGTCCTGAGGTGATCGACTTGTTTGTATACTTGAAAAAATTAAGAAAAAACCAACAAGGTCAAACGCTGGTGGAATTGGCCCTTATATTGCCAATCTTAGTTATTCTCCTGATGTGTACCATAGAATTCGGCCGCATTTTCTTTACCTACTTAACCGTTACCCACGCTTCCCGAGAGGCTGCCCGGGCTACGGTGATTTATACGGGCAAAGATGATGCTTTCATCAAACAGAAAGTACAGGAATCAGCTTCCTGGCTAAACGCCGGCAAATTGGTTGTAGAGGTTACCCCCTCCTCCCCTGCCAGTCGGACCACCGGTGTACCGCTGACTGTTTCAGTAAAATACCCGGTGGATTTATACACCCCTGTACTCAGTGATATCATGACCAACCCCTTCACAGTACAGGCTCAGACTACCATGCGCATTGAATGAGGTGAACCGGTATGAAAATTGGCAGGATCATAAAAAGATTAATGAACGAAGAGCGGGGATTGGCGGTTGTGCTGGTTTCTCTGGCCATGACAGCGCTGATCGGCGCCATTGCGCTGGTAACGGATTTTGGACTGGTGGCCTTAAACAAAAACAAACTGGCTAATGCTGCGGACGCTGCAGCGTTAGCCGGGGTGCAGGAATTACCTGAGGATCCGTCGCTTGCCTCGCAGATTGCACGAGATTATGCACATGAGAACGGCCTGACCGATGAACAGGTAGAAGTAAAACTTGTGCCTAACCTGGCCACCTCCCAGTTTGTAGGTGTTCAGGTAACCACCTGTAAAGCCGTGGATTACATCGTGGCCAAGGTTTTGGGCTTTACCTCAATTGATTTGCAGGCCAAAGCCACCGCCCAGGTGATGCCCATTACTTCGGTCTACGGCGCGGCCCCCCTTTTTATTCCGGATACCCAGCCTTTGGTGTTCGGCCAGCAATACACCCTGAGGTCAAAGGACTCAAATTTTGGACCAGGTAACTTCGGCGCACTGGATTTTCCCTACAGTTCCGGCGCCAAAGATTTTGCATACTACCTGGCAAACGGTTATGACGGAGTAATTAAGGTCAGTTACCAAATCGATACCTTAACCGGTGTAAAGAAAGAAAAAACCATAGAAGGCATTTCAAAGCGCATATCCCAGTGCAAGCACGGTTGCACATATGATAACTTTCAACCCGACTGCCCCAGGTTATTGAAATTACCTGTGGTTCATTACGATAACTTGAACGGTCATAAACCTGTAACAGTGGTCGGTTTTGCGGCATTTTTAGTGGATGATGTCCGGGACTCCGGCTCCATTGACATCACCGGACGTTTTGTGAAGACCCTCGCCGAAGGTGAAGGAAGCCTTAACCAGACAGACTACGGACTACGTACAGCGAAACTGGTCCAATAACAGGAGGAAATAAGATGCGAAATAAACTGATCTTCATTCTTGCCATTGTATTTGGGCTGGCAGCCGCCTTTGGTGTCTATCAATACCTGGACAATTTGAAAAAATCCTACCGTTCTTCCGGTAACTTTAAACAGGTGGTGGTTCCCAAACAAACCATCGGCCCCAAGACTATGGTTACCGAGCAGATGGTTAAGGTTAAAGATATTCCGGTGGAACTTATTCAGCCCGGCACCGCCATGGAACTTAATGAAGTGGTGGGCAAAATCACCCGTACCGAACTGTATCCTGAAGAACCCATTTTACTAAGCCGCCTGCATAAAGACAATGATTTGGAAGGCGGGCTGTCTCTCACCATTCCCGAAGGCCAGCGGGCCTTGACCGTAGCGGTGGATGATGTCAGCGGGGTGGCCGGTTTGCTGCGGCCCGGCGACCATGTGGATATTCTGGTGACCTTTGATCATGAAACCGAAAAAACCACCCTCACTTCCCTGCTGTTGCAGAACATCTCCATATTGGCAGTAGGGCAATCCTTGGACAGTGCACAAAAGGGTGATAAAAAGGTGAATACCCAGACCGTTACCCTGGCCGTCAAACCGGATCAGGCCCCACCCCTGACCCTGGCTTCCGAAAACGGTAAGATCCGGCTTATGTTACGCTCACCCAGGGAAGAAAGCACCGTAAGCCTGCCCTCCGCCCGTATGCAAAACCTGGTTCGTTAAATAAGGAGGATGTCGCCATGTCGGAAATTAATGTTTTGGTGGTTGATGATATTGCCAATACCCGGGAAGATATCAAACGACTGCTTTACTTTGAGGACGACATCACCGTCATTGGCGAAGCCGCCGACGGTGAGGAAGCCATCGCCATGGCAGCCGGTCTGAAGCCTGACATTATTTTAATGGATATCAACATGCCAAAAATGGACGGCATTCAGGCAACCGAAAACATTGCCAACAATTGCCCGGAATGTTCCATCATCATCATCTCCATTCAAGGGGAGCAAGAGTACCTGCGCCGTGCCATGGCTGCGGGGGCCAGGGAATACCTGGTAAAACCCTTCAGCAGTAATGAGCTGGCAGATGTGATCCGCCGGGTATACGAGTCCAATAAAAAGCGGTTAAGTCTTATGGGGCTGCAGAGCCAGGCCAGTCCCCGGCTAAAAATCCAAAAAGGTAAAATGATCACCCTGTTTTGTTCCAAGGGCGGTGTCGGTAAAACCGTCCTGGCCTCCAACCTGGCCATTGCTCTGGCCCAGACCACCAAGAAAAAAGTGGTCCTGGTGGATTTGGACCTGCAGGGCGGCGATATCGGTGTTATGCTCAATATCACAGTTAAGGGCACCATTGCCGAATTGGCCCAGGAAAGCGATGCTTTGGACATCAGCCTGGTGGACAGCTACCTGCTGCCTCATCTGTCCGGAGCGAAAATATTACCGGCGCCCCTGAGCCCGGAACAGGCCGAATTAATCTCATTGCAACGGGTGGAAGAACTGCTGCAAATTTTGCAGGAAAACTTTGATTACGTTGTCATAGATACATCCCCCCTGTTTAACGACATCAACTTGGCGGCACTGGATGCGGCCAACCAAATCCTGGTGTTACTCAGTCAGGACCTGCCCTGTGTAAAACACGTAAAAACCACCATGGATATCCTTACCACCCTAGGTTACAGTGACAAACTAAAACTGGTTATCAACTGCGCCGGTATGGAAGGTGGCATTAAAATTGCCGACCTGGAAAAGTCCTTTAACCAGACTGCCTATGCAATTATTCCCTATGACGTTAAGGTAGTCCGCAGCTCTATAAACAAGGGGCTTCCGGCGGTTATGACCCAACCCAACAGCAAACTGGCGGAAGCCGTTATAAATCTGGCCCATAGTCTTGTCGGTTCTAAACCGGAAAGTATCGATAACAAAGCGGTGGAAGCGCCCAAGCGTTCCATTATAGGCCGATTATTTAGCTTCTAGGAGTGATCCGGATGTCACTGTTACAGAGGTTAGAAAAACAAAAATCACTGCAGCAGGAACAGGCAGAACAGCAGGAACTCTCCCTTGTTCGGCGTGATATACGCCAGCATAACAGGAGCCAGCTCCAGGAACTAACCCTGAACCTGCACAAAAAGGTGATTGCCAAACTGAAGGATTTACCGGAGGATGTCAAAGAAAACCCGGAATTATTGGCCCAAAAAATTGATACCCTGGTCAACGAATTGCTGGATGAAGAAAATGAAAACATTGCCCGTACCCAAAGACAGCTCATTGTGGCAGAAATCATCGATGAAACCATCGGTTTCGGACCCATCACTCCCCTGCTCAACGACCCGAATATCTCGGAAGTAATGGTGAACGGACCAAATCAGGTTTATGTGGAACGGGATGGCAAGCTGATATTGACCGGTGTAAAATTTCGGGATAACGCTCACGTCCTTCATATCATTGAAAAGATTGTGGCGCCCATTGGCCGGAGAATCGATGAAAGCATGCCCATGGTGGACGCCCGTTTGCCGGACGGTTCCCGTGTGAATGCCATTATCCCTCCCCTGGCGTTAAACGGACCCACCGTCACCATACGAAAATTTTCCAAGGATCCCTATACCGTTGACGATCTGATCAAATTTGGCACCCTGACACCCCAAATGGCACAATTCCTAGAAGCCTGTGTCAAGGCAAGACTTAACATTGTGGTCTCCGGCGGTACCGGCAGTGGTAAAACCACCACCTTAAACGTACTCTCTTCTTTTATTCCGGCGGATGAAAGGATCATCACCATCGAGGACGCGGCTGAACTTCAATTGCGGCAGGAACATGTCATCACCCTGGAGAGCCGCCCACCGAATATTGAAGGTAAGGGCGCCATCACCATCCGGGACCTTGTGCGCAACAGTTTGCGTATGAGACCCGAACGGATTGTGGTGGGTGAGGTGCGAAGCGGCGAGGCGCTGGATATGCTGCAGGCCATGAACACCGGCCACGACGGCTCCCTGACCACCGGCCACGCCAACAGCCCCAGGGATATGCTGTCCCGTCTGGAAACCATGGTGTTGATGGCCGGTATGGACCTGCCCGTACGGGCTATCCGGGAACAGATCTCCTCTGCCATTGATTTAATCATCCAGCAAAACCGTTTCCGGGACGGTTCCCGGAGAATCACTCATATTACTGAAGTTCAAGGCATGGAAGGCGAAGTCATTGTTTTACAGGATTTATTTACCTTCCGGCAAACCGGAGTGGATGAAAACGGCAGGATTAAAGGCACTTTCCAGAGCACCGGCATTCGGCCCAAATTCATGCACAGGCTGGAGTCCAGCGGCATTAAACTTCCTCCGGATATTTTCAGTCCTTCTATTTTCTAAACGGGGAAAATTTCATTAATTATTAATTTAGGAGGTGCCTCAATGTCCCTGGAAAAGATCGCTGTTCTTATATTTATCGCCGGTAATTTAATGGTTTTGGGTATCCACCAGCTCCTTACCAAGGACAGCTCGGAAATCAGCCGGCGTATGAAAAAACTAACGGCTAAAACCTTTCGACAGCGTTTGGCCCAGAGCGGCCATGAGGATACTCCCCATACCACCTGGCGCCAATTGCTGGAACGTGCAGCCCGGATTTTTGCCAAACGCGGCATCAGCAAACGGATGGAAGTTGAGCTGACCAAAGCAGATATTCCCCTGCGGGGTGAAGAATTTGTTGTACTGGTCCTGCTGGCCGGTTTTGGCTGCACGTTATTTTTCCTGATGTTGACCCTGAATCTGACCTTTGGCGTTATGGCAGGAATCTGCGGCTTTATTATCCCTTTTTTGCTGGTGCGTATCGCCCGCCAAAAGCGGTTGGCCAATTTTAACGCACAAATCGGCGACGCCCTGGTGATTATGTCAAACTCACTGCGTTCCGGCTTCAGCTTTTTACAAGCCATGGATATGGTCCGTAAAGAACTGCCCGCCCCTATTTCCAAGGAATTTGGCCGTACCTTTAAGGAGATGAATCTGGGGACCCAGGCGGAAGAAGCGCTGCAAAATATGGCCCAGCGGGTAAAAAGTGATGACCTTGATTTGCTGGTAACAGCAGTATTAATCCAACGGCAGGTGGGCGGCAACCTGGCAGAGGTTCTGGACAATATTGCCGAAACCATCCGGGAGCGGGTGCGCATCAAAGGCCAAATCCGTACTCTCACTGCCCAGGGCAGAATTTCCGGGTTTGTTATCGGCCTGCTCCCGGTGGGACTGGCGGCGGTCATGTTTATAATCAGCCCGGGATATATTATGACCTTGTTTACCAGCCGGATTGGTTTGATGCTGGTTGCCGCCGCCATATTTTCTGAAATCATCGGTGTCATCTTTATTAAAAAGATCGTAGATATCGAGGTGTGAATCATGGAGAGTTGGCTGTATATTTCCCTGGGTCTTGTTTTCTTTGCTGTTTCCTTTGGCACACTGGTGATCTACACATTTCTTTTCGGGGAACGCATACAAATGGCCCAACGTATCGATCAGGTGGTTTCCCCCGCCCCGGTGCCGGTACGGGAACTGGAATTGAGCGTTCCCCTTTACCAGCGGGCCATACGCCCTGCCCTGGCCGGCATCGCCGGGCGGCTGGTGAGAATTATCCCCGCTGCCCGGGAGGCGGAGCTACAGAAAAAGATCATTACCGCGGGCAACCCGGGAAACCTCAGCGCCCGGGAATGGATGGTGATCAAATACCTGGGGGCTGTGGGCCTTGGTTTTCTGTTCTGGTCCTGGGCCGGGCTGACAGATAAATCTCTTCCCCAATCCATCTTTCTGGCCGGCGTGGGAATACCCCTGGGCTGGTTAAGCCCCGATCTGTACATTCATTCCAGGATCAAACAACGGAAAACCCAGGTGGAAAAAGCTCTGCCTGACGCACTGGATTTATTGACCGTCAGTGTAGAAGCAGGCCTCGGTTTTGACGGGGCCTTAATGAAGGTGGCTGAGAAAACCAGGGGTGTCTTAGCCGATGAATTTGTCATTATGCTGCAGGAGTGTCATATGGGGAAACCCCGCCGGGAAGCCCTGCGGGATATGGCCGACCGAGTGGCGGTGGATGACCTGTCCGGTTTCTGCGGCTCTGTCATTCTGGCGGATACACTGGGGATCAGCATTGGCAACGTTTTACGCACCCAGTCCCAGCAAATGCGCCAAAAACGCCGTCAAAGAAGTGAAGAAATGGCCATGAAAGCCCCTATCAAAATGCTGTTTCCTATGGTATTCTTCATTTTCCCGGCCATATTCGTCATATTGTTGGGCCCGGCAGTGCTGCAAATTATGAAAGCCTTTGCCAGTTAAGGAGCAAGTTATGCAGATCATCAACCGTTCCAAAGAAAAGGTCATAGCAAATACCGTTATGATGGCCGATACCTTTTGGTTGAGATTAAAGGGACTGTTGGGTCGTAAAGGTCTCCCTGCCGGTGAGGCTCTGGTTCTCTATCCCTGTTCATCGGTTCATACCTGTTTCATGAGGTTTGCCATAGACGTGGTTTTTCTCAACCGGCAGGGAAAAGTTGTTTACCAGCAGGAAAACTTGGTTCCCTGGCGATTCAGTCCCATGGTGCGGGACGCAGTTGCTGTGGTGGAATTACCCCTGGGAAGTATTAAAGCCAGTGGTATTGAACCAGGAGATACACTGGCATTTGTCGGAGGTGTTTCAAATGTTTAAACGCAAAAAAAATTCCATCAGCCCGCAACGGATCGGTAGGTTCTCCCTGGGTTTTAAACTTAGTTTAGGCATCACCCTGTTAATTATGTTCCTAATGATTTGTGTCGGAATCAATTCTTATCTTCGTAACCGTGCCATTATGCTGGAAGAAGCTCAAAACCGCGGTTGGATCACTGCCAGAACAGTTAGCGCCTTTGCGGCGGATTACCTGCGGGGAAATAACACCGCCCTGTTAGGCAACATCATGGACCACCTGGAACGGGATCCCTTTGTTAAAAGGGTGGCCATCTTGGACTTGTCCGGCACTGTGGTGATGGCTTCGGATAAGAGCCTCATCAATCAAAAATTGGAGAGTAATGAGATAAAATCAGCCATGGTGCAAAACAAAGATACGCTTAACTATAGAACAGACATCAAAGGGCGCCCCCTGGCCATGGAATTCACCTCCCCTATTGCCCCCCGCAATGAATCGCCGATAGGTTATTTTTGGATGGAGGCAGATTTGCGTTATATCAGCGCCCACCTGTTAAGTACGGCATATAACCAACTGTACACTTCTCTGCTGGCCATTCTGGCAGGTCTAATTATAAGCCGGCTCATCATCCTCAGGGTGGTCCAGCGACCTGTCAAGGAATTAGTTAAGGCCACTGACCGCGTTTCCACCGGTGACTTTTCCGGGGAAGTCCGGGTGTTTAACCGGGATGAACTGGGCAGACTTGCCACCGCTTTCAATACCATGACAGGGCACCTGAGTGTTTTATTTCAATCCATTCGCTCCTCTGTGAATGACATCAATCACACTGCCCAGGTGATTATTAACCGGTCCGAGCAATCGGATATTGCAACCAGAAAAATTCTTAAATCATTAAGGGAACAGTCAACCTGCTCGGAATTACATCAAACATCCCCTCCGGAGATTACTATAGCCGACCCCGACAAACTGACGGAGACCACTCTTAGCCAGCAGGAACACCTGAAAGAAATTAGAAATGCCTCCAAAAAACTGATTCGTTACATTGACCGGTTAAACAGCATTTCTTTACAATTTAAGTTTAATGAAAAATAAGAAGTGGTGAAAGTTACATCACTTCGTCTCTTTTACTAAAACATCAAAAATCTCTTGCGTAAAAATTTATAGAGAAGGACATAACCAAATCCTGATAAAGCAAGCAGCACCACGGCCATAACATGATATAAACTGATCCTGCCTTTCAGAGCATTTATCTTTTGATCCCGGATTTCAATTTGACGTTGAATATCTTCCTTTTCCCTGGCCACGATTTCTTGCTGTTGTTTAACCCGCAGTTTCTCCTTCTGCAATCGGCTCATTTCTTCCAGTAGCTGCGCATTGGCCAGACTAAGATCCTTTATTCTTTCGTTTAAAAGATACTCACCGGACTGACCGCCGATCTCTTTAAAGGAGTTCCATAATACCATCCCTGCAATGTTTTCCAGCTTAATGCCGTTCAGGTAGCCAATCGTAGGGGCAACATCGCAGATGCTGACCGGTGGGAGTTGGGTGCTCTCCTTAAAGGGCAGCCCCTTCATAATGAAGGGCGGTGATCCTAGGGTTCCGGTAATAATAAACATACTGTTATCGTAGCTGTTTTCATCGTGCAATTTCTTTAACAGTCGGCCAATCTGGCCGTCTGTCTTGGTAACTGCCATCTTATACTCATTGCTGTTGATGCCGTGTTTATTAAGGACGCTGCGAAGCTCAGGCAATACAATGATGTTTAAATAGGATTGACTCTGGGACCATTCATTTAAAAGATTCGTCATAACCAATTCGTCCTTCCCGTTAAAGGGACCGCTGCAATTATGACCTCCCTGGGCCAGCAAATTCTTTAATTCACCGTCAGCGCCAAAAAATGCGGTTTTAATCTTTTTTCCTTCCATTAACACCTGGATGGTTTTCCCCTCCGGTTTGTCTCCCTCTTGAACAAACTTATGTTGTTCCGGCAGCATACCGGTTAAGATGGAAGCCACTGTGGCCTGGGTGGTGTCGGGTAACACCGAAGTAGCCTTTGTAACTCTGACCCCGGCATTGGCAATTCCATTGATATTGGGAGCAGAGGTCTTTTGTAATGTCTCTGCCTGAAGGCCGTCGACAATAATGACAAAGATTTTACTGGTTACTTTAGATCCATCTTCTTTTTCTTTGGCCGATTGGTTGTTTGACGCCGGTTCCGACATGGCCAGAGATGATGTGGAAAAACATATCAATAAAACAATGATTAAATATAAGATTCTATTACGATACATAACCTTAACCCCCCTCCGGGCTGGCAATATTTATAAAATATATATAGGGGATTTGTCCAAGTTATGACCAATATTTTCCTGTATTTCTTGACAAGTTTCATATTTTCCAATAGATCGTGAATAAATTTTATTTTATTTGTCAAAAATATTAATACTCCGCTTTGGTGAGTTCTATCTCTCCCCGTCCAGCAACACGGCTGGACTGTTTTTTTATGGTTATTTTAACTATTGCCAAGAACCTATAAATTTGCTACAATAGCATTTGTCAGTTAAAGCAATCGGGGTGTGGCGCAGCTTGGTAGCGCACCTGCCTTGGGAGCAGGGGGTCGCACGTTCGAATCGTGTCACCCCGACCACAAAAGGAAATCCGTCAGTCCATAATCGGTCTGACGGATTTTTTGCATGCAAGGGGAGCTCGATAGGCAATACATTAGTTCGCTCTATCTTCCAGTATCCCTTGATTTTCTTTTTTCCCGAGTTATCAGTACTGTACTTATGACAATACCTAAGAAAATGGCAACTCCCGTAACTACTTGTGTAATTGTAATAAACCTTGCCGCTTGGGTAAGGGGGTAAACATCCCCGTAACCCACTGTGGTCATGGTTGTCAGACTATAATACCAAAAATCAATCAGGTGATTTGCGGGGGAGAGTCCATAAAAAGAGTTCGGCTCTATCACAGTCAGAAATTTATACATCATGGCAAATACACCACTGACGACCAACATTATTAGCATGGCAACCAGATAGTTATATTTTTTTATAAAATTTAACATAAGGACTCCCCCCTCTTTTGAGACCAGTTGTCGTTAAGCAACTTGCTGGGGCTTTGTATGTTTGCCATGAATTGCCTTCTTCTTAAACCTGCCACCCTGTACATCATGTACTTCTTCAATGGCCAGGAACGCTTCGGGGTCAAAGTCATACACTATATTTCTCAGCTTGGATATTTCAAGTCTTGTAACAACACAATAAAGAACTTCTTTATCCTCCTGGGTAAATCCCCCCTTGGCATAGAAATGGGTGACACCCCTGCCCAAACGGTGCAAAATAGCTTCGGAAATTTCTTGCGACCTGTCTGAGATTATCATAACCGACTTGGATTCATCAAAACCTTCCAACACCAAGTCAATGGTTTTATAGGCTATAAAATATGCAATTAGAGAATACATTGCATTTTCCCAGCCGAATACGAACCCTGCACTACCCAATATAAAAATATTAAAGAACATTACAACTTCTCCTACAGAGAAACAAAAGCGAGGGCTAATAATAAGTGCGGTAATTTCAGTCCCATCTAACGACCCGCCATATCGTAAAATGAGACCAACCCCAATCCCAAGTACAATACCGCCAAATACCGTTCCTAATAGTATATCGTTGGTAAAAGCAGGGAATGGGTGTAACA
The DNA here is from genome assembly GCF_900129195.1 of Desulforamulus putei DSM 12395. GTDB lineage: Bacteria > Bacillota > Desulfotomaculia > Desulfotomaculales > Desulfotomaculaceae > Desulfotomaculum > Desulfotomaculum putei. The sequence goes on along the minus strand of NZ_FQUY01000007.1, from coordinate 90,791 downwards.
GTGTAGTAAAATAGGCCAGAGCAGAAACCGAGTATAGTGTGGATAAGGCAAATGTTTTACCGATATGAAGGTAACCCAAGATCAAAAACGGAATATTCAAGCCGACGATAAATACAGCCAGTGGTAGTTTGGTTAGGTAGCTGGCCATTATTGAAATACCGATAATACCGCCGTCAACTAGTTTGTTAGGAATTAAAAACAGCTCAAGTCCTACGGCAGTTATTAAAGCCCCAAGAGTTAAAAATACCGCTCTCTTACAAAATCTGAGACATTCTTTTCTTGCCATAGAACTCTCCTTTCTATTCATAGATATATCAAATCATAGATGTATTCAAAAACTACCTTCAAATGTCAAAAGGGATAGGACAGCATATGCTGACTACCCCCCCTGATAGCCAAAAAATCCGTTGCCAACCCTAAAAAGGTTCAACCCGAAATAAAATTATTATTAATATGCTTTTATATTATACACAATTTTAAGCTAGCCAGCAATTAAGCCCTAAAATCATCTCTTTGGTTTATAAGCCGGTTGGGCCATGACACGCTCTCTGGCATAGCCATAAAGCAGTCCCCCAAGCATCAGCAAACCTGCATAACCAACAGCGGGATAGAGCACCCGGACCAGGGTGGAAAAACCCAGTTGCCCGGCACCAAATGCTACGATGCCGGTTCCTATGACAACCCATTTAAATAAGGGCTTACCCTGATCGGTAATTCTCTCGGCAAAACCAAATAAACTTCCCACCGCGGTGGTGTAGATCTCGGCCAATAAAACGACACTGTAAACGGCTTTGATAAAGGGTGAATACTGAGCGGCAATGGATACCATCGGTACCTCGTAGCGAGAAACACCCGGAACATTGGCCAGCAGGGTCAGATTGATGATCAGCGCCCCGATTCCTAACCCAATCCCCCCGTACAATGCTCCTCTCTGCAGTGTTTTCGGGTTATCCACATGCCGGCCTAAGGGCGCCAAAACCGATACTCCCAGTACCAGGTTATAGGATACATAAATGATGGCCGAGAAAACCCAGAAAGGCACCGGAGCACGGTTGGCCTGGGCCCACTGGTTCACGGCATCAAAATTGACGGGTGTAGTAAGGAGAGTAGCAAAGGCAATACCAAAAACAGATACCAGCATGACCGGCACCACGTAACTGATGGTGGTAATGACTCCCGATATGCCGAGCAGTACGGTAAATGCGGTTGCTGCCACCAAAAGCAGGCTGCCGAGTAAATGAGATAAACCGAATTGTTCTTGAAAGATTGCACCGGCTCCGGCGGCCATGGCCGTTAAAGCGCCAAACAAGAAGAACGTGATGACTCCGTCCACAACGGAGCCAATCCAGCGACCTCCGGCGTATCGAATGACCTGTTGATGCGAATCGGCCCCTAATCTGCGACCCAGATCCAAGATGATGACTCCGAAGAAGACAAATAGCAATGTTGATAGGATCAACCCAAGGATACCGGTGGTTCCAAAAAAGCTAAAAAATTGGAGAACTTCTTGACCTGAGGCAAACCCCGCCCCCACCACAGTCCCAATGTATGCTGCCGCTACCTTAAAGGTGGCAATGTTTTTTGTATTGGTATTCATGAAAATAGTTTGGTCCCAAATCCTTCATTTTATCCGGCGGTTGACTTGACAAAAACAAAAACACCAGGAAAATCCGGTGTTACTTGATAAATTGTAAATCTTTAAGACTTTTATATTTTCTTTTTTCGTTTTTTGTTACACTCTTCTGCTCTTCATAGAGCTGCATGAAAGCCTTGATTTCGTCTTCAGTTATTTTTTTGTTTATTTGAAGATAATTCAAAAAACACATGAGCATGTCCTCATTTTCACTTAGCAGTTCATGAAGCTTAAAAATGGCCATGACCCCCAATCTATGTCATAAGATATACAAAGTCATTTTTAAGACAAATTCTACATTTCACAAGCTTTTTCCTGCTAAGCAAAAAAAAAAGATATTTAAAATTGAAAAGATTGAACTTTCTTGCAAGATCAAATAGTAATACTAGTCTTTTTCGTTTTTAGAATCGACGTTTGTACATTCCTGACATTGTCTGACGATGCTAATAACTTCATCCTCGGTAAGTCTTCCTGTATCTATGAGGTATTGCAAAAAAGCGATAAATTTTTCCCTGTCTTTGGAGATTTGTTCTAACAATGCTTTCACTACAAATACCCCCCGCCCCATTGCGATTATACTTGTTCTTCTTTCTACTTTTATAAAAAAACTCCTGCTGAAACGCCTTGTTTTTTTAAAATATTCCGAACATTAAAATTTTTTTTAGTGATCCATGGTACATGTGAATGAAAGTCTAAGAGGAGGCGCCGGCCTCCTCTTACATAAGATTACAGTCTTCCGATTTCCCGTACCCAGCCAAAGGGGTCTTCTTCTTTACCATATTGAATATTGACCAGTTTGTCATAAAGTTTTTGCGTCACAGGACCAACCTCATTATTGTTGATAATATATTCTTTATCTTTAAAGAACAGTGATCCTACAGGTGAAATAACTGCGGCAGTGCCGGAACCAAATGCTTCTGTAATTTTACCGCCGGAGATGCCTTCAATTACTTCATCAATACTGATGGTTCTTTCTTCAGTTTCTAATCCAAGGTATTTTGCCAGTTCCAGGACGGAAGCCCGGGTAATGCCGGGTAAAATAGAACCGGTCAGTTCCGGAGTTACCAGTTTGTCGCCAAAAACAAAGAACATGTTCATGGCGCCCACTTCTTCAACATATTTCCGTTCCCGGGCATCCAGCCACAGTACCTGTGAAAAGCCCTTCTGTTGAGCCCGGTAGCCTGCCATCAAGCTGGCAGCATAGTTGCCGCCGGTCTTGATATCCCCTACTCCTCCTACGGCTGCCCGTACATAGGTATCTTCAACGTAGAGCCTTACAGGTTTGAAGCCACCCTTATAATACGCACCCACGGGACTTAAAATAATGTAAAACAAATACTCGGAAGAAGGATGAACACCTAAGAACGGCTCGGTGGCAATCATGGTAGGCCGAATGTATATGGATGTACCAGGGGCCCGGGGAATCCATCTCTTCTCTGCCACAACCAGTTCCTCAATGGCCTGCAGCATATCTTCTTCCGGAATGGTGGGCATAACCAAACGTTCGGCAGACCGGTTCATTCTTTTTACATTCTGTTCCGGCCTGAACAACAGGATTCTGCCATCTTCCGAAGCGTAGGCTTTCATGCCTTCAAAAATTTCCTGAGAATAGTGAAATACACAGGCGGAAGGATCGAGACTGATGTTCCTGTATTTTTCAATGCTGGGCTCGACCCAGGCATTGTTTCTATATTGCATGGTAAACATACGGTCTGTAAAAATTCGACCAAAGCCCAGTTGGGATGCGTCTTGATACAGAGGTTTAAGTTCTTGTTTCTGTAATTGTTGTACCGTTATCTTCATTTTCTCACTCCCTGTTTTTCTGCCAACGGCTCATTTTTCATAAATATTCGCTCATCATGTCCAATTATCCTGTTAGCGTGGACAAAATATAATTTTCACATAGTAATTTAGCCCCGAAAGCCGGGGCTGGAGGTTTGTCTTTTAATTTTTTCACTGTCCTGTTAAAGTTCTTCTTCCAATACCTGAGTATATAATTCTCGCAGCCGGCCCACCAGGCTTCTGACTTGTTCCGCGTCCTCTTGCGCGGCTGCCCGTTCAATGTCGGCGCCCATGGCTGAGAATTCAGGAAAACCATACGCTCCTCCGGAACCCTTCAGGCCATGCCCAATATACCTTACCGTTACAAAATCATTGATCTTGGCGGCATGTTTTAACTTTTCAATTTCTTCGGCCAGGTCCTGTAAGTACCAGGGTACCAGCGATTCGACCCCCTGATCCCTGGTCCGGTTCTTTTTTGCCCTGCCCGCTGAGGGTAAAACAAACTGTTTTATGGTCTTCACCAACATATCACGCTTGACGGGTTTAGCGATATAGCCGTCGCACCCGGCGGCCAGGCATTTCTCATAATCCCCTTTCATGGCGTAGGCTGTTAGAGCTATAATGGGGATCGATTGATATTTGTCAGTGAGCCGGATTTGCCGGGTAGCCTCGTAGCCGTCCATGACGGGCATTTGCATATCCATCAAAATAATGTCAAACCGGTCCCGTTCAAGGGCTTCCAGGGCCTGCAGCCCGTTTTCCACCACCGTCACCTGATATTCATCAGACAACAGTTTGACAATGAGGCGCTGGTTAAAATGATTGTCTTCCACCAGCAGGATATGAATACGCCTTTGTTCCTGCTGCTCCATACTTTTTCTGGCTACGCCGTTTTTAACCAGCTGTCCCAATTCTTCCAACAAGATATCAGCACGCACAAAACTTTTATTTAAGATCCTCTCATATTTATCATTTAACTTTTGGTAGTCTTGTTCGGTTAAATCTTTGCCTGTATTGATTAACACGGGGATGTGCTTGAATTTAGGTCCCATGCGTAGCCTGTCGAGAAACTCAAAGCCGTCCATTTTAGGCATCATGAGGTCTAAAATAATAGCATGGGCTTTTCCGCCGGAAAAGATATAGTTTAAAGCATCCTCGGCCATCAGGAATTCATGGGTTTGGTAACCGGCGCCGCCCACTACGGTTTTCAGGAACTCCAGTACGGGTTTCTCATCGTCAACCAGCACAACATGGGTGTCATGGGTCTTGCTGGACATGGTAAGCTTGTTCAACCGCCTGATCAGGTTTTTTTCCGAAACAGGCTTCTGAATGAAGTCTACCGCCCCCAACGAAAAGGCCCTTTCTTTTTCCGGCAGCACCGTACAAACCACAATGGGAATATCCTGAGTTTGTTCATGCTTTTTAATTTTTTCAAGGACCTCCCAACCGCTTAAATCCGGCAGCAGGATATCTAAAATAATCACATCGGGACGGTAAATCTTCGCCAGCGTTAAGGCCTGCTTGCCCTGGTCGGTGGCGATGACGTCGTATCCTGCCCTTTCCAGGTAATTGGCGACTAACTGTTTGGTGGTCCAATCATCCTCCACAACCAGGATGACGCCCATGCCCGCCCGGATTTGCTCGTTTGAATCAACAGGGCTGTCTCTTTCCGCAACAGATACCGGAATGGCAAAGGAAAATTTAGAACCCCGGTCTACTTCACTTTCTACACTGATCTCCCCGCCCATGAGCTGCGCAAGATTTCTGCTGATGGTGAGGCCCAGGCCGGTTCCGCCATATTTTCTGGTGGTTGAACCGTCCGCTTGGGTAAAGGCCTGAAAGATCAGTTCAAGTTTTTCCTTGGGAATGCCAATACCGGTATCTTCTACTGTGAACTTTAATTTGATTTGATTGTTTTCCTGCTCAACCGCTTCACTGCGGACAGTAACTTTAACATAGCCCCGGTGGGTAAATTTTGCTGCATTGGAAAGCAGGTTGTTTAATATTTGACGAATCCTTGTGGGATCCCCTTTAAGTTGATCCTGCAGGTCCTGTTGTAGATCGATTTTCATCTCAACATTGCATTCCGCCAGTTTGGGTTCAACCAAATTGACCGCTTCATGGATAAGCCTGCGCAGGCTGAAATTGGTTTCTTCCAATACCAGTTTTCCGGACTCAATTTTGGAAAGATCCAGTATATCATTAATGAGTTCCAGCAGTTGTTCGCCGCATTGCTGGATCACTTTGACGCTTTCCTCTTGCTCAGGGGTCAAATTTTGTTGTAAAAGCACCTCTGCAAAACCAAGAATCCCGTTCATGGGGGTTCTGATCTCATGACTCATATTGGCCAGAAACTCTGATTTGGCCATGCTGGCCATTTCAGCAGCCAGCCGGGCTTGTTCGGCCTGTCTTTTGGCCTCGGCTACCTCGGTAACATCAAACACCATCAATAATATCCCGTCGTAAATTTTATCGCGGTAAACAGGTTGAATGCTCATAATGACGTCCATATTGCCCAACCGTCTGGTAATGGTGGTCCGGGGGTGGTTGGGCTGAGTACGATAAATATGCACCAATGTACGGACTTTTTCCAGGGTTTCCCCACTGTGCAGTTCCCAAAGTTTTTTGCCGATCAGTTCTTCCCTAGACTTACCTGTCATGACAGTGCATTGTTCGTTGACTTCGGTAATCACATCATTGGCATCCACCAGAACAATGCAAGCATTCATGACCGAAACAATGGCCCGCAGCTTGGCGGCCTCCCGCTCGGTTTCTTCCCTAGCCTGTTGCAGCTTTAACTGGGTCATTTTATGGTTGGTCATATCCCTGGCCGCCACGAAAAAGCCGATGATTTTTCCTCCCGGCAGGCGAATGGGGTTGGCGTGCACATAAAGAATATAACTGTTTTGAGTTAATTCCCCCCGCCAGGAATCTCCCCGGATCAAAGACATCAGCACCTTCTCCCCGCCCTGGTAGACTTCCTCGATGCCCATTCCCAAAATTTCCCTTTGGTTGCGTCCAAGCAACTCTTGGGCAGCAAAGTTGGCATAGATTAACTGGGCGCTTTCATCAAAGATGGTGACACATTCGATGGAACTGTTATTAGCATGCATGTGTAAACGCAGGGTTTGTTCCATCAAGGTTCGCTCGGTAATATCCACAAAAACACACACGCCACCGGCATATTTCCCGCTAATATCCTGGAGAAAAGAACCGCTGGTAAGAATACGCCGGCGCCCCCGCCGGGTATTCACTTCAAACTCAACGTCTTTGTAACAACCGCCGTTCTTCATGGCCTGATAGAGGTGGCAGTTTTCCTTTTTACAATCGCAACCCAACAGGTGAGAACAGTTCATTCCTATGATATCTTCCGGGTTGATCCCAAAATAAGCAGCGGCGGCTGCATTGATTTCGGTAATTTCCATATTGGAATCAACCACAAAAACACACTCGGTCATACTTTCAAAGATGGTTCTTAATTTATTTTTTTCGTTGGTCAGGCTGCGATTTACTGCCTGTAATTCAAGAAGTCTGGAATCCGGCCCTTCGCCGGCCCATTCACTGCAAAAACCCAATTCAAAGCGATCAAAAAAGGTGTTCAATGTTTTTTTCGCCTCGGTCTTTTCCCCGGGCGAAAGATCACTTTCATTAATAACTTCAAGATAGGCCCTGCGGTAATATTTGAACAACCCTAAAAACATTTGAAGGGTGATTCCCCGGGCCCTGTGGGCCCTTGCACTTTTTATACCAAATTGCGTAACGGGGTCCTCCCCCGCTTTATCCTCGATACGAATGATATCGTTAACGTAATTATATAAATAATAAGCAAGACTCCGAATAATTTCTCGCACGGAAAGACGCCAGTCCTCGTGACGGGTAGAATTAAACCTGGTAAAGCCGCCGGCCTTGGCGTAATCAATCAGTTTTTCGATGATCTTATCTTCATTTCGGGTGAGTATTTCCAGTACCTTTTTTCTCACGCCGCTACCTCCCACCACTGATAATAGGCATACTTTTTGACACATTTCTGTCTTTCCCTTTAAGCGATTTAAGAGAAAATAGTTTTACCGCTTCATTCCCGGAATATATCTGATCATAGCAGATATCTATTGATTTTGGTTAACTAAAATCTTACAAAAGGATTAACTTTACCTCCTTACTCTGCAATGAAAATGTCATTTTTAGAAGCAGGTGACGATAAATATTCCTGTCCAAACTCCGGGAAATCGGTAAATATCTAAAAAAAGACTGACTCAACTGTCGTCAGGTCAGTCCCGGGCCGGCAACAAATCTGCTTCATGATTTGTCCGCAGTTTAAACATTACTTGATAATGGACTTAAGGTTTTCTGTGGCGGCAAAAAGTTCCTGGGAGGAGGCGGCAATTTGCAGGCGCCGACACAGATGCGTGAGGAATCAGATGATCTCAGAACAACAAAAAACTTATTAAAAATACTTGCTACCGGTAAAATGTTTTGTTATAATAAGTTTCGTCGCTGGTAAACAAACTCCGGCCCCTTGGTCAAGCGGCCTAAGACACCGCCCTTTCACGGCGGTAACACGGGTTCGAATCCCGTAGGGGTCACCAATTTAATATGGAGGGATTCCCGAGCGGCCAAAGGGAGCAGACTGTAAATCTGCCGTCAGATGACTTCGAAGGTTCGAATCCTTCTCCCTCCACCACATTGGGGCGTCGCCAAGCGGTAAGGCACCGGTCTTTGGAATCGGCATTCGTTGGTTCGAATCCAGCCGCCCCAGCCAGCAAGAAAGGTGAGAGCAAAGATCTCACCTTTCTTATTTTACTTTATTAAAATCTCACCTTTCACCTCCCACTTTTAAGTTGATGGCCGGTTGATGCCGCTTATTCTCTGTCTTTTCTTCATATCATTGGCCCTGCCCGCATCCCACGTTGCATGGTAACCGCCGGTTTTGCCGACTAGGGCGGATTCACCTGTTGTACCCGAATTTTTGATGAAACCCTTGATTCTCTTACGCATTCTCTTTGCCTCCTGATTCAGTGTTACCACTATTGTCTCCTTATCTTTTCAATGTTATTTAAGTGAAACCCAAACTTCACGTAATTTAATGAATTGTCAGGCAGCTACCAGTATAATTCGTCAAAATGTGACATAATAAAATTACACTTGAAAGTTACGTCTCTATTCCCGGTAAATAAATTGTACCGGGCTTTTTTTTGAAAGGGAAATGTTTCTTAATTTAGTACTTGCACTCTCCGATAATCTTTGCTATAATCACTATTGCATTGAGCCAATTGAACTTTTTATAAAACATGCGGCAGTGGCGGAATTGGCAGACGCGTAAGATTCAGGTTCTTATGTGCAGTAAGCACGTGGGGGTTCAAGTCCCTTCTGCCGCACCAACAATACCCTGGGGTTTTCTCTCCAGGGTATTTATTTTGCGCCTTCTTGCAAATAATGAATGTTAATATTTTATTGAATTTACTCTTGCATGTCCGGTTTTGATAAGGTATAATAACATTTGTCGGCGGGGCAACGGCTCTGTCGGGAAATAAATATGCGGCAGTGGCGGAATTGGCAGACGCGTAAGATTCAGGTTCTTATGTGCAGTGAGCACGTGGGGGTTCAAGTCCCTTCTGCCGCACCAAAATAACATCCGGTTGCATACCGGGTGTTTTTGTTTTGATAAAAACAGTGGTAACTGATGGTTACCACTGTTTCCTTACACATCGACCCGTTTTTCCCCGGCACGGATTTTAGAGTTAATGACTTCAACCAGAAACATGGTTGAAAAGATATGGTAAAGTTCTCCGACAACTCCTTCAACAGAGCCCAGCCTGTCATTCAAGGGGCCTTTGAGGACAATTGCAAAGCCATACCGTTCTTCCATTAAACGGATAAAGTCTTTGATAATCCTTTCTCTGATTTCACTGCTGCTGATTTTATTCCAATCATCCCCGGGATTGACCGGACAACCGGTAATTTGCCCTGCCAAAGACAGAAAATCATTGCGAAAAGCAATAAAGGTAGGCTTTTCGATATTCCCAATCTTCATTTTGCAACCCCCTGTTTTAAAACTCTACAACCAATTATAGGGTTTCATTTTATACTTTTTCAAGGCTGTCCAGCGGAAAGAGGGCTTTAAAGAAAATTAAAAAACCCTATGTCACAATTATTATTTATTATATCCTAAATAGGCATCCTTGACAAAAAACAGCTCCCCGGGAAATTGATTCCTGGGAGCTGTTTGGAAAGGCAACCCCATACCTTTCCCCAGGTGTCGGTTTTTCCAGTGGTTTTGTTGACACCTTTGCCCGTTAACTTTTCCGCGCATCCCACAAGCGACGGGTGGGTTTTGTTTTAGTATATCCCAATAAATTCTCGGTATCCCCCTCTGTCGGTCATACAAAGGTGTTTATTGTTCCAGTGTACCGGTGAATTCGGAAATATCATTATAAAACACCAAATCATCCACTCGAAAGATACTTTTATGTTTTTCCAGCAGAGTTTTTAACGGGTAACCCTCTGCGGTATCTACGATGGTTACTTTTTTGAGGCATTTGTTATCCACCATGGCTTTGCGAAACATCCAATTTGACCTGAAGTCGGTGGTGGGAAAGGAATATCCGATGACAATGATTTCCGACGCCCGCCGCAAAGCTTGACGCGCCTGTTGCCATAACTCCGGAATAAAGGGGATGGATTGATAATTTTTCATCAGGGTAGGTGGAATAATCACCCTGCTTAACCTGTGACAGCAGTGTTCGGTGGTACATTGTATCATATTGGCCATGCCGTTGATAATCACACTTTGTCCCCTAGCGTCCCTGTGTTCATAGGCATACAGTTGACCGCATTGCGGACAGTAAAGCCAGTTTAAAGAACCATGAAGTTTTAAAAGTATAACATTGGAGCCACCGGCTGCCGCCCCTGCAGGTAGGTTCCTCTTGTCATAAGAGCCGGTCAGGTGATCACAGGAAATCCCATAGCCGTCCTTTATATGCCACCGGGTGTCGTTCCGCTCTAAATGATGCAATGCATAGTCCATCAGTAATTCATAATTAAATGAGATTACCGTGTCGCCGGGTTTTAACGACCGGGCGATGCGCCGGTGATGGGGACATGGTTTACCGTAAAGGATTTTATCAAAGGTAAGGGCCATTAACAGCAGGTACTCCTCATAGGCCTGTAACAACCTGTCCCTTCCCGGTATATCCTCTTCCATTTCAATATTTAACAGGGTTAAGACTTCTTCCATGTCCAGGTTTGACCGGTGCACCTGTTCCCGGGGAATGCCCCAAAATTTTTTAATAAAATCAAAGATATGATCAAACTTGAGGTCTTCATCGCCAAAATACCGGTCTTTAATTCTATGGATATTAATAACCCGCATCGCCTTTTGAAAAAAGTTTTTAGCCACGGGGCTGGTTTCTCCGAGATAGGAGCCTGTATAGGCCGCCGCTGCACCCGCCCCCAAGACATACACTTTTGTCACCGGATGCCTCCCTCAATCTTATCCATCCCCCTTAGTATGGTACCGGGACAAAAAAAATAACCCGGGTCTGTGTGCCCTAGTTATTAAGAAACTAAAAACCTGATTAACTGAGCGGCAAAAAAGAAACCGCTCAATGTACAGATCCCGATGGTAAACCTCCTGGCTATGGGTGTATCTTCATGTTCTAACCAGCCCAACACTTTATCCACCAGAGAGCTCTCTTGAGATTCCGTGGACAGGTCCTTGACCGCCGGAGGAAAAGTCATACGAATTTCCGCACCCTTTATCATTTTAAAACCCCCGAACATTTGTTTTTGTTATAGTGATTTTATATCCAAACAAATGTTCTTGTCAACCAAAAAAATTAAAATCCTGCCAAAAAAGTCGACAGGATTTTTCCGGTGACGCCTCTTAGGGTTTGCCTTTTACGTTGTAAGGTATGATTCTTTTTTCCCAGGTCCGCAGGGTTACATGGTTATTTTTATTTTCGATTATATATTGCGGAAGAACCGGTGTCTTTCCATAACCGTTGGGCGCGTTAATAATATAGGTTGGAACAGCCAGTCCGGAGGTATATCCCCGTAATTGGTCCATAATGGTAATTCCCTCATCGACGCCGGTGATAAAATGTCTGGTCCCTTTGACGGCTTTGGCATGGAAAATATAGTAGGGGCGTACCCGGATTTGCAGCAGACTCTGGTTCAGTCGTTTCATGACGTCCGGGTTGTTATTGATATTCTTCAACAAAACCGCCTGGTTCCCCAAAACAACCCCTGCTTTTACCAGCATGTCACAGGCCTTTTTGGCCTCCGGCGTGACCTCCAACGGGTGATTAAACTGGGAATTTATATAAATAGGCGGGTGACTTTCTAAAATGGCACAGAGTTCAGGGGTAATTCTTTGGGGCATGGTAACAGGCGTACGGGTTCCAATACGCTTGATCTCAACGTGGGGTATATTGTCCAATTCGCTTAACAACCAGTCAATCTGTTTATCCGGTAAAAGCAAAGCATCTCCGCCGGTGATTAATACATCTCTGATTTCTTCATTTTCTCTGACATACTGAAGGGCGGCCTCTAAAACTTTACGAGGCTTGTGAACATCAATCTCTCCTATGTTCCTGCGGCGCTGGCAATGACGGCAGTACATGGCGCACTGGTTGGTTACGTTAATAATTAAACGATCGGGGTAACGCCTGGTAATTCCTGGAGCAGGAGATGTAAATTCTTCTCCCATGGGGTCTTCCAGACCGGAGCAATCTTTAATTTCCTCAATGCTGGGTACAGCCTGCAGCCAAATGGGGCCTTTGACGCCACCAGCCATGGCCAGGGCCATGTAATAGGGGGATACTGCCCAGCGGTACTGCCGACCTACCCGCTCGATGGCGTTGATTTCTTCCGGGTCTAAATCAACCAGCTGACTTAATACCCTGGCATCCCTGATGCGGTTTGCCATTTGCCAGTGCCAGTCATTCCACTGCTCTTCACCGGCCTGAAAGAACTTCATCAGCTTATCCTTTGCCCGGTTATATTCCCCCTGCACCTCAAAACCGTTTGGGATGTTGGCTTTGTTGCTTAGATAACCGGAGATACGGGATTTTAGCTCCCTTGCCCTTTTTAGGGCAATCATTCTTTTGTTCTGCTCTAATTGTACTTCTTCATGCTGTAAATAAACAGACATGAACATCCCTCCCTTTCTTTATAGCTTACGAAGTTAGCTGACGGGTTCGGGTCGAAAGGTTAAAACCCTACCTGGGCCAAAGCACAGGATTCACCCCACAATTGGTTCCTCCGCTCCCATTTAATGGGATTAAGCTAATATTTTCCAGGCAACGTCGTAAAATAAACAAGTTGCCACAGCTATTATATCATAAATTAATTTTTCCGGCAATTAAAAAAGGCGCCTCAGCACCTTTATACTCTGACCAGTCCTTCCCTGGCAGCGGGATCCAACCGGCCATAGATGGTTAAAATATCCCCGTTTTGAATGATGATGTCCGGTGGTGGGTCGAAAATATCCTCCTGCCCCTTCCGCTGGATGGCCAGCACCTTTCTGTTATGAAGCTTGCTCTCGGCCAGGGTTTGTCCTACCAGAGGAGAATCGGGCAGTACTTTCCACTCTTCAATTCTGTACAGCTTGGCCTCCAAATGGATGGTATGTTCCATTAATTCTTCCATCAACTTGGAGATCTCGTGATTTAATCGGTCTCTTTCCTTTACTAATTGGTGTAATCTCTCGTGAATACCTGCCAGTACCCGCCGTTGATCAAAATCATCTAAATACTTGCGGGCTGCCTCTGATGACTTGACCACTACTCCCACACCGGGAACCACTTCAACGATGCCCACTTCCTGCAGCAACGTTAAGGCACGCCGAATGGTTTCCGGAGACACATTATATTTACCTGCCAGGGTTGAACGTCCAAAAATCTTCTGACCTTCCAGGTATTCACCCCGCACGATACGATCCGCCAGATCCGCAGCAATGGTTATGTACCGCGCTAAATGCACCTCATTGTTTGGCAAAACAAAAACCTCCTGAAGTATAATACTAAGTAAATATTATACCTCCGAAAAGAAAATTAAAAAAGCGGGTGGGTGGTTCTACTGTCCCCGTTCGCTTCTGTCTCCGCACAAGTCGCTCACCAAGGATAACAAAACCACCCCTACAAATGCAAGCCCTTTGTCAACACTCAGACACGGCAACAAGTTCCGTGCTGCGGTCTTTGTGATAATATATAGTCTTCACTAGAAGTACAGGTCTCGCTCCCCGGCTTCGATTTGTTTGAGTCTTTCTTCTGTAATTTTGCGGATCTGCGTATTGCTAATTTCTTCCAGATGCCGGCGGATGGTTTCTTCCCCCACTTCCCTGGTTTCCGGAGACGCGTAGTCCATCAGGTATTCCTTAAATGTAAGGATGGCGTTGGGCTGACAGACGTTTTGAATTTCACCGCTCTTAGCCAAGGCCATGAACCTGTCGCCGGTGCGTCCCTTCCGGTAGCAGGCGGTACAGTAGCTGGGCAGCCAGCCGGATTGGCAGACACTGCGCAGCACCTCATCGGGACTCCGGTGATCATCCACGTGGAATTGCGGGGCCTCTTCTTCGCCGGTGCCGCAATTGGAACCGCCCTCCGCAATACACTGCTTGCGTTCCAGTTCTCGCTTGTAGCCGCCCACCCCGGTGCAGGATCCGGCGGAAATTTGCGAGATACCGTAGTTTAACAGCATATCCCGGTATTCGGGCCGCTCGCGTGTAGAAATAATCATACCGGTATAGGGCACAGCCAGGCGAATAATGGCAACCAATTTCATAAACTGTGCATCATTAACCAAATAGGGGAAGTTATTGTAATCCACTCCCCGGGCCGGGCGCAGCCGCGGCACGGAAATGGTATGAGGTCCTACGCCAAAGCGCTCTTCCAAATGCAGGGCGTGCATCATCAGTCCCAAGACCTCAAATTTGTAGTCGTAAAGGCCAAACAGAACACCCAAACCAACATCGTCGATGCCGGCCATCATGGCCCTGTCATGGGCTGTGGTATGCCAGTCATAATCAGCCTTAGGGCCGCTGGGGTGCATTTTTTTGTAAGTTTCCCGGTGGTAGGTCTCCTGGAACAGAATGTAAGTCCCAATGCCGGCGTCCTTCAGTTTTTTGTAATTTTCAATGGTAGTGGCAGCAATGTTGACATTGCAGCGGCGGATGCTGCCGTTGTCAAATTTGATGCTGTAAATGGTTTTCAGGCATTCCAGCACGTACTCAATGGGACATTCGCCGGGATGTTCCCCTGCCTCCACCGCCAGCCTCTTGTGTCCCATGGACTCCAGAATTTTTACTTCCTCTGCCACTTCCTCCTGGGTCAGCTTGCGGCGCTTAAATTTGTTATCACGGCGGTAACCGCAGTAGACACAGTTGTTGACACAGTGGTCACTGATATACAGGGGGGCAAATAACACCAGGCGCTTGCCGTAGATCTTCAGCTTGATTTCACTGGCCACCCGGTACATCAGGTCCAGCAGTTCCTGATCCTCGTTTTGCAGTAAAATGGCCACTTCTTCCGGAGTTAACCCCCTGGCCTCCCTGGCCTTTTCGATGATCTCCCGCACTCTGGCCGGTGACGCTTGCCTGGCTTCCTCCAGCAAACGGTTAATTTCCTCTTCGTTAATGAAATCTGCCGGTTCCCACTGGTTATTATAGATCTCCGCCTTGTTAACTGCCATCAGGATCACCTTACCTTTCTCCGGCTCAACGGGCCGGACGATTTTTAAATTGTTCCTTGGGGCTGTCGCCCCGTCCCTTACTGATATGACGGCCCACTTCCTTGACTAACGAGGTAATTTTTTCGTGGGATTCGTCCGCGTTTTCTTTGCTGCCGGCCTTTTCAGGATAGATTTGATACATCTGCCGATAACCGGCCGGTGATAAATTTGGCATGATGACATTGGCGCCACAGGCCAGGGCCATCTTGCGGCCTTCTGGGTGTAAGGTGCCGATTGCCGTTGTGGCCGGCAGGTGCGTTTGCGGCAGGACTAATCTTGCCACCGCTAGGGTTTTGAGGGTTTGCTTTAAATCACCCTTGGAACAATCTCGTAAAGGAGTCTGGTCATGGGGGATAAAGGGGCCGATGCCTGCCATCTCAACGTCCAGTTCCTTTAAGAGTAAGATATCATCCGCCAGTGTTTCCACCGTCTGCCCCGGCAGGCCCACCATATTGCCTGAACCCACCTGGAAACCAATCTCCCGCAGCCATTGAAGCCGCTTGATCCTTTCTGCCAGTGACGTGCCGGGCCTTAGTTTGGCAAACAGCGCCGGGTCCGCCGTCTCATGCTTTAACAGGTAGCGGTCCGCACCGGCCTCTTTCATTAATTCATAGTCCTTACGGCTGCGTTCGCCCACACACACGGTGACGGCAAAGTTGCCCGACTCCTTTACCTTGCGAATCATCTCAGCCAGTTCTTCCCCGGAGTAATAGGGGTCCTCCCCGGCCTGTAATACAATGGTTCCGTAGCCCAGCTCCGCTGCGTATTTCGCTGTATCTACAATTTCTTCCAGCGGGATACGGTATCTCTGGATTTCTTTGTTGCTGCGCCGCAGGCCGCAATAATGGCAGTCATTCCGGCAGTAGTTGGAGAACTCGATGATCCCCCTGAGGTGTACTTCATCACCGAAATTTTCCTGCCGCACCCGGTCCGCCAGCTCAAACAGCTTTGTTTCTTCTTCTCCCGGCAGGGCCTGCAGCAGCGTAATAATATCTTCCCTGGTTAATTCAATTCCGCCGGCCGCCCTGGTGAGGGCTCTTGCAAAATCTTCTCTCAAGGGAATCACCCCTTCCTTTAACAATTCTAATCTTCGTCATCCAGCATCTCTTGAAGCATGGGGAAGGGGGACAGGGCCCGTCTGAGAATGCCCTGCACATAGGCGATACACACCCCGTAGTTTACAATGGGGACGCCGGCCTGCTGAACCTGCATAATGCGGGACAGCATTTCCCGGCGGTTGATCATGCAGGAGCCGCAGTGCACCACCAGCTTATATTCCGATAGGTCTGTGGGGAACCGGTGACCGCTGCTCCAGTGGAAGTCCAGTTCGCCTCCGACGATCTGGCGCAGCCAGCGGGGGATCTTGACGGTTCCGATGTCGTCTTCCATCCGGTGATGGGTGCAGGCCTCGGCAATCAGCACCTTGTCGCCCGGCTTTAACTTCTCAATGGCTTTGGCCCCTGCCACCAAGGTCTCCAGGTCCCCTTTATAGCGGGCGAAGAGAATGGAGAAGGAGGTTAAGAGCACATCCGGCGGCGTATCGGCGTCCGCCTTGAGAAAGGCCTGGGAGTCGGTGATGACAATTTTGGGCTTTTTGTTTAACGTGGCGATGCATTCCTTTAATTCCCGTTCCTTCACCACATAGGCCATGGCATCGTGATCTAAAATGTCCCGAATGGTCTGCACCTGGGGTAAAATTAAACGTCCCTTGGGCGCCGCCAAATCAATGGGCACCACCAGCACCGCCACGTCACCGGGGTTGAGCAAATCCCCCACAATGGTCTGGTCATCCCAGCTGGGGGGCGCAGATTTCACAAGGGCGATCTTTAAATCAGAGATTCCCGCTCCGGTCAGAGCGCTGACCGCCACCGGCTCCAGGCCAAGCTTTTCTTTCATTTCGTTCATTTGACTTTCGGTCACCGGGTGGACATCGGTTTTGTTGAGCACCGCCACCACCGGCAGTTTTTTCTCTTGGCAGCGTTCGGCGATGTCCAGCTCAAATTCGGTTAACCCGGCCCCGGCGTCCATAACCAGCAGGACCATATCGGCTTTATTTAATACATCCAGGGAACGCTGTACCCTCAGTTCCCCTAGGTGGCCGGTGTCATCAATCCCTGCCGTATCAATAATGACCACCGGACCCACCGGCAGGATTTCCATGGCTTTGTAAACCGGGTCGGTGGTGGTTCCCGGCACATGGGAGACAACGGCAATATCCTGGTTGGTCAGTGCATTAATGAGACTGGATTTACCTGCATTGCGACGTCCGAAGATGGCTATGTGAAGTCTGTTTCCCCTTGGCGTACTGTCCATGGTCTCGCCCCCTTTCATAGAGCTGTCAATTTCTTTTCTTGCGTTTTCCCGGAATGCCCGGCCGGGTCACTTCCTCCGGCCTGAGCAGTTCATCCAATTCAGTTGCCGTGAATAAACCTGCCTCCAGAATCACGTCCCTCACCGGCCGACCGGTTTTCAAAGCTGTTTTGGCCAGTTCAGAGGCCACATCATAGCCCACATGGGGCGAAATGACGGTGATGATGCCGACACTGTTGTGCAGGTGTTCCAAACATTTTTCCGGCACCGCTTGAATCCCCTTGATGCAGCGTTCTGCCAGCAGGTTCATGGCCTTGCTGAGGGTTTCCATGGCCGGTAAAAGATTGGCAGCCACCAGGGGCAGGAAGGCGTTCAGTTCCAACTGCCCCGCCTGTACGGCCAGGGTGATGGCCAGGTCCTGGGCCATGGCCTGGTAAGCCACCTGGGTAATCATTTCCGGCAACACCGGGTTCACTTTACCCGGCATCATGGAGGAACCGGCCTGCAGGTCCGGCAGCCTGATCTCTCCCAAACCCGCCCTGGGTCCGGAGGATAGAAGCCTGAGATCTCCGGCGATTTTAGCCAGGCTGGCGGCATTGGCCTTCACCAGTCCGGAAACCTCCACAAATACATCGGCGTTTTGGGTACCGTCGATCATGTTTTCATTGCGGGCCAGGCCCAGGCCGGTCAGCGCCCTGAGCCGTTCAATAACTGAATAGATATATTTACGCTCAGCATTCAACCCGGTACCCACCGCTGTGCCGCCTAGGTTGACCTGCCGCAATCGCTCTTCCACCTTGTATAAACGCCAGCGGTCCCGGGCGATGGCTTCGGCCCAGGCGGAGAACTCCTGGCCTAGGGTAATGGGAACGGCATCCTGCATTTCCGTGCGACCTACCTTCAACACCCCGGCAAACTCCGCCTCCTTGGCCTGCAAAGCTCCCTGCAGGTTGGCGCAGGCCTGGGACAGGTACACAAGCAGCCGGATGGCCGCAATCCGCAGGGCCGTGGGGTAAACATCGTTGGTTGACTGGGACATGTTGACATGATTCACCGGGTGTACCAGAGAATAATCCCCTTTGTTGCCGCCCAGGATTTCAATGGCCCGGTTGGCGATCACTTCGTTGACATTCATGTTGGTGGATGTGCCGGCGCCACCCTGCAGGGCATCTACGATAAACTGGTCGGCAAATTTTCCCTCTGCCACTTCCGTAGCGGCTTGGAAAATGGCACTGCCTATGTTCGGGTCCAAAAGACCCAGGGAAATGTTGGTTTCCGCCGCTGCCTGTTTGACCACTGCCATGGCTTTAATCAGTTCAGGATGAACCCTTTGCCGGGACACGCTGAAATTTTCCGCTGCTCTGGCGGTATGAATGCCATAGTAGGCGTCCACGGGAATCTCTTTAGACCCGATGAGATCCTGCTCAATCCGGTATTTCAGCTTGCCCACCCCCTAGTATTTTGTGCTGAGAGCAGATTTCACCTGAACACCCTTAATATTTCCCAACTTGCCTGTCATGGCTCCAATTTCATCATTGGTTCCCTCCACAATGAGAGATATTACAGAAAGGCCTCGTTCCTTATGAGGGATCCCCATGCGCCCTATGATGATTTCCGAGTACCGGCTCAGGATGTTATTAATCTCCGGGGCTTTGTTGCGGTCTTCAATAACAATCCCCACCACACCGATGCGACGATTTATAGCAACCACCCCCAAAAATAAAACCCGTCAATGCCGGAGAAAGGCATAGACGGGCAGCGTACACCGGTAAAAGGCATACCCCTTGGTCCAAGGCCCCCGGCCCTTCTCCTCAGGGAAACACTCTGCGTTGTCACGCCCTCCAAACCAGGAAACCCCGGATTTGTCAGGCTTACTTTAATTATACTTGTAAAGAATTATCAGTCAATTGATTCTGGATTTTTTATATAGAAATTAATTTTTTGTAATATTTTATCCCCAATATCCTAGGATTTTATATAATGTCAGAAAATACAAACCCAGACACCTTTTCTCTCAGAGGAATAATTCTCCCCAGTGTAGAATATTTACTTAATGCCTCAAGGTTGCAGTACGTGTTATCAATTAAAGGAGTGATTTTTATGGCAGTTGGCCAGGAAGAACAACTGGTGGTATTCCAGCTTAACGATCAGCAATACGCCCTCCCTATTAATGAAACTCAGGAAATCATTCGCATGGCGGAAGTAACCCGCCTGCCCAATACCAGCTACTATATCGAAGGCATTATTAATTTGCGGGGGACCATCCTGCCTGTGATCAGTCTCAACCGTCGTCTTGGCCTGCCGGAAACCGAGCGGAATGAAGATACCAGAATTATTGTGGTGGAAAACAAAGGCAACAAAGTAGGTATGATTGTGGACAGCGTTCTTGAGGTAGGCCGTTACACGGAAAGTGAAGTGGAACCCCCCAACATGATCGGAGACAATGTGGACTTCCTGAAGGGCGTTGTTAAAAAAGGCGACCAGCTCTGGCTGCTGATTAATCTTGACACGGTACTTTAATGGACATTATGAAAGCACGGCCAATGACCGTGCTTTTCGTTTTGGTTAAATTGTCACTGCTGTGCCGCTGGCGGTTACCATAAGCATTCCTTCCCGGATAACTTCATAATCCAGGTCCACGCCAACCACAGCATTGGCCCCCATGCGGTGGGCCTGTTCTTTCATTTCTTCCAGGGCCAGTTCCCGGGCATGGGCTAATTTCCCTTCGTAAGCCCCGCTCCGCCCCCCGACAATGTCGGTGATGCTGGCAAAAATATCCCTGACAATGTTAGCCCCCATAATGGCTTCCCCGCAAACCAGCCCGTAATATTGTTTGATGGGTTTTCCTTCAATGGTGGGAGTGGTGGTAATAATCATAGCATTCTCCTCCTGTTATAATTGTATTTCCTTTACCAGGCGAAAGGGTTTAAACAAAGGACAGGTCCTGTTTTGCGAGCCTGTCCTTTGTTTTTTATTATTATATTTGTGCGGCAGCCTTATATGCGTGGTAAGCGGCTTCCACGGTACGTTCTATGTCGCTGTCGGTATGGGCCGTGGAGACAAAGATTGCTTCAAATTGGGAAGGCGCCAAATAGATGCCCTGCTCCAGCATGCTTCTGAAGAAAGCGGCGTAACGCTTGGTATCGGAAGTGGAAGCGCTGGCGAAGTCGTTCACAGGGTGCCCGGTAAAGAAACAGGTTTGTAAGGATTCTACCCGGTTAAAGCTTGCCGGCACACCGGCAGCCCTGGCGGCCTGGCTTAATCCCTGGGCCAGCAGGGCAGACTTGCGGTTCAGTTCTTCATAAACCCCCGGCTGCTGCAATTGTTCCAGGGTGGCGATGCCCGCAGTCATGGCCAGGGGGTTGCCGGACAGGGTGCCGGCCTGGTACACCGGGCCCGCCGGTGAAACCATTTGCATAATTTCCCTGCGCCCGCCGTAGGCGCCCACGGGCAAACCACCGCCAATGATTTTACCCAGGCAGGTTAAATCCGGCATCACGTTATAGTAAGACTGTGCCCCGCCATAGCTCAGGCGGAAGCCGGTGATCACTTCATCAAAGATTAACAGGGCGCCATACTTGTTGCAAAGATTGCGCAATCCCTGCAGAAATCCCTCTGCGGGAGGGACAACCCCCATATTGCCGGCCAGGGGTTCCACAATCACCGCGGCGATCTCGGAGCCCGCTTCGGCAAAGATTTTCTCCAACAGTTCCAGGTCATTGTAACGGGCATTGATGGTGTTGCCGGCGATATTCTCCGGAACCCCCGGGCTGGTGGGTACGCCATGGGTTAGGGCGCCGGACCCCGCTTTGATCAGCAGGGAATCGTGATGGCCGTGGTAACAGCCCTCAAATTTAACAATTTTACTGCGGTTGGTATAGGCCCTGGCCAAACGCAAGGCGCTCATGGTGGCCTCGGTGCCGGAGTTTACCATGCGGACCATTTCCACCGACGGCAGCGCTTCCACCACCATTTGGGCCAGGGTTAATTCCAGGTCGGTGGGGGCGCCGTAGGTGGTTCCCCGTTCCAGACACCGCTGGATGGCATGCATCACTGCAGGATGGCGGTGGCCCAGAATAAGGGGGCCCCAGGAACAGACATAATCAATATATTCATTGCCGTCCGCATCCCACAGGCGGGAGCCGTTGGCCCTGGCAATGAAAGGGGGTGTCATACCTACGGACTTGAAAGCCCGCACCGGGCTGTTGACCCCGCCGGGGATCACCATCTGGGCCTGTTCAAACATCTCCTTGGATTTTTGGTAACCGGGAGCCATGGGGTAACCCTCCTAATCCATGAAATATTTCATGCTGCTTTTCTTCAGTTCTGCCACACTATATAAAAGTCGGTAGTTATTTACACCGGCTATTTGGGCTAACTTCTCGGCAATTCGCTGGCATTCTTCCCGGCTGCGGCCGTGCACCATAGTATAAAAGTTATAGGGCCACTGGGGTAAAGATACCCGCTGGTAGCAGTGGGTCACCTCAGGCAACCGGGACATTTGTTCTCCCACTTCAACAATTCTTTCCTCGGGGATCTGCCATACAATCATGGCGTTGGCGGTAAACCCCACCCGGTGATGCCGCAGGGCAGCCCCAATTCGCCTCATAATTCCGGCCTGTTGGATGGCATGAACCCTGGCCAGAAACTCTTCTTCCGTGATCCCCACCCGCCTGGCCAGGGCCTCAAAGGGCCGGCTGACCAGGGGCAAACCCGACTGCAATTCCATTATGATGCGCTTATCCAGCTCACTTAATGTCATATTCTCCCTCTCGCAACTTAATCTTCACCTGAAAGGTCAAAATTCACCAGAACCTTGAAGAACCTTTGAGATGGAAGGTTGATAATATCCTCAATACCTGTTCTTTCTCTGATTTCATTGAGAATCTGTTCCACCTTAGCCGGAGATTGGGCCAAAATGGTAAACCACATATTGTACTCGTGGTCTCGTAAATAATTATGGGTGATTCCTACATAACTGTTGATTACTGCAGCCACTTCATCGATGCGGTCTTGAGGAACTTTCATGGCACACAGTGTTCCCTTGTACCCCAATTTGCGGGAATCAAAAATCCCTCCCAAACGGCGAAGAACATCCTGCTGCATTAATCGTTCCAGACGTTGTAAGACCTCCTGTTCGGTGATCCCCAATTGCTCTGCCAGTACCTGGTAGGGCTGCGGACAAATGGGAAAATCCGATTGAACCAGGTTGAGAAGTTGCCTGTCCAGATGATCCAGCTGCATTTAATACCCCTTTCGACCATGGTATAAGCACCATGGTTCCTCAGCCATATAATCTCCGTGATAAAAATATGCCCTGGCCCGGCAACCGCCGCAAAGTTTCTTAAACCCGCAGGCGCCGCAGCCACCTTTATAGTCCAGGGTACGCAGTTCCTTGAGCACCGGGTTGTCCCGCCAGATGTCCACAAAGGAAGTTTCTTTCACATTTCCTAAGGGAATGTTCAAGTAGGCGCAGGGCTGCACATCTCCTTTGGGACTGATGATGCAGTACGAAATTCCGGCCAGGCAGCCCCGCCGG
Source organism: Desulforamulus putei DSM 12395 (assembly GCF_900129195.1). Classification (GTDB taxonomy): domain Bacteria; phylum Bacillota; class Desulfotomaculia; order Desulfotomaculales; family Desulfotomaculaceae; genus Desulfotomaculum; species Desulfotomaculum putei. The sequence continues at coordinate 67,800 of NZ_FQUY01000007.1, read as the reverse complement.
AAGCGGGTAGGAACCCCCATTTGTCTGGCAATCCGCATAAACTGGGGCGCACAGGTGGGCTTTAACTCGATGTCCACCTGCTTTTGTTTTTCCATAATCCTTTGCAGCAATCCCTCATACTGTTCTGCCCGTAAGGACTCCTCTTCAATGTTGACCGCCCTCCCGGTGGGTACCAGAAAGAAAAAGTGATGGGCCATGGCGCCTTCTTTGACGGCCAGGTCGGTCAGTTCCTCCGCCTCGTGGTAGTTCCAATCCATCACCGTGGTATGAACCTGGAAGGGCAGCCCGGCTTGGTGGCAATTACGCATTCCCTCCACAGCCGCCTGCCAGCAGCCCTCTTTGGCCCGAAACCGGTCGTGCTTGGCCGGGTCTGCACTGTCCAGGCTGATGCCGATGCCGGCAGCGCCGCATTCTTTGAGACGCCGGGCCACCTCCGGGGTAATCAGCGTGCCGTTGCTGCCAAAGACCGGCCGCAGGCCCTTTGACCTGGCATGGGCCACCAGTTCATAAATATCCGGTCTCATCAGCGGTTCCCCGCCGCTGAAGATCATAATCTTAAAGCCCGCTTCGGCAATCTGATCTATAAGCCTTTTACCTTCCTCTGTATTGAGTTCTTCCTCCGCTTTCACGCCGGCATCCCGGTAGCAATGGGCGCAGTAGAGATTGCAGGCGTTGGTGGTATTCCAGGAAATAATCATGTTGTTAAACCTCCCTTAACCAGCGGGCAACCTCCAGGGCATGGTACGTAATAATAATATCTGCCCCGGCCCGCTTGAGGCCGGTCAATGTCTCCAGCACAATCCTCCGTTCATCGATCCAACCCAATTGGGCGGCCGCCTTGACCATGGCATACTCGCCGCTGACATTATAGGCAGCCAGGGGGTAGCCGAACTCTTCCTTAATCCGGCGGATGATGTCCATATAGGCTAGGGCCGGTTTTACCATTACAATATCGGCCCCTTCTTTAATATCCTGGGCAGTTTCCCGCAAGGCCTCATCCCCGTTGGCGGGGTCCATCTGGTAGGTCTTCCGGTCGCCAAACTGCGGGGTGGAGCCGGCAGCCTCACGGAAGGGACCGTAATAAGCAGAGGCATATTTGGCCGAGTAGGCCATGATAGGAATATCGGCATAGCCCTCGGCGTCCAGCTTGGCCCGAATGGCTGCCACCCGGCCGTCCATCATGTCCGAGGGGGCCACCATATCCGCTCCCGCCCGGGCGTGGGACAGGGCGGTTTGAGCAAGCAATTCCAGGGTGGGGTCGTTGTCCACCGTGTGTCCTTTAATCAACCCACAATGGCCATGGCTGGTATATTCACACAGGCAGACATCGGTAATCACCAGTAAATCCGGGAAAGATTTTTTAACGACGCGCACTGCCTGCTGCACAATGCCGTCCGGGTCATAGGCGCCGGCCCCCGCCTCATCCTTCTCTTCTGGAACGCCGAAGACGAGAATACCGGGGATGCCCAGCTCCTCTACATTTTTTATCTCTTCCAGCAACAAGTCGACGGAAAGATTATAGACCCCCGGCATGCTGGGAACTTCCCGGCGCACGCCCCGGCCGCAGGTTACAAATACCGGGTAAATGAGGTCATCCACTGACAGGTGGTTTTCCCGCACCAACCGCCTGACCCTTTCGTTCAGTCTTAAACGGCGGTGCCGGATATTTGGAAAAACGGGCAAGGTAAACACCTCCGGTTTTAGCTGTTAGTTATCAGACATCAGCCGTCAGCTTTTTGTTGCTATATGATGGCTGACGGCTATACAACTCCTATTTCTTCATCCGTTAAATAACAGGCGGGGTCTTCGGCCCAGAAGTCGCCGTGGACCGCCTCCGCCCGGGCCCGGAAATTGCCGTTGCACAGGTCCAACCACTTGCATTTGGCGCAGCGGCCCTGCAGCAAAGGTTTGCGGTTCTTGAGACCGGCCAGGATGGGATGGCTGAGATCGGTCCAGATGTCCCCGAATTTCCGTTGCCGCACATTGCCAAAACAGTGATTGCGGGTAAACTGGTCGGCATGGACATTGCCCTCCCAATCCACCTCGCCAATGGCGATACCGGTCCGGTTGCCGCCGTTGCGGGACAACAGTTCATAAACCTGCCGGGCCCGTTCCGGGTTTTCCTTAAGCAGCTTGAGGTAAATATAAATGGCATCGGCGTGGTTATCAACGGTTAATATTTCTTTATCCAGACCCCGGCGGTGAAAGTCAAGGGTCCGCTCAATAATTAAATCCAGGGCGGCGCGGCTTTCTTCATGGGTAATGTCTTCCTTAATCATTTCACTGCCCCGTCCCGAGTAAACAAGATGATAAAAGCACACCCTGGGGATATTTTCTTTTTCAATCAGGTCAAAAATATTGTTCAGTTCTTTGTGATTATGACGGTTAATGGTAAAACGGAGGCCCACCCGCTGGCCTACGGCCAGGCAGTTGCGAATGCCCTTTAACGCTGCCTCAAAGGCGCCCTTGCGGCCCCGGAACCGGTCATTGACCTCCCCGATGCCGTCCAGGCTGATGCCTACATACCCGACGCCAATGTCCTTCAGACGCCGGGCAACCTCGGGCGTAATAAGGGTGCCATTGGTGGAAATGGTGGTACGGATGCCCCTTTGACCGGCATACCGGGCCAGTTCAAAGAAATCCGGCCGCACCAGGGGTTCACCCCCGGAAAACAGCAAAACAGGCACCTTGAATTCGGCCAAATCGTCAATGAACTGTTTGGCTTCCCGGGTACTAAGTTCATCATATTTTTTACTGTCGGACTCAGAATAACAATGGCGGCATTGAAGGTTGCAGGTCCGGGTGGAGTTCCAGACCACCACCGGCCCGTGACCGGCCACAGCGCCGTGGACTTGCCCTTGGGAACCGTGAGCGTAGCGCAGGGAATCGCCAAAGTTTTCTGTGCCACAGAGTAATTTACTAATACTTATCATAATACTCCCACTTTTCTATACGCAATTTTCTACTAATTAGAAAAGCCGTAAGGGCGCTTAATGTCTACCTTTTTATAAATTTATCCGGTCGGGAGATGCTAGGCATCTTCCCGGCCGGTGAAATAATCGGTTATGGCTTGTACCAGGCCGTCAATGGTGTATTCCTTTGCTTCAATATCCACCCGCAATCCCAGTTCCCTGGCAGTACGGGAGGTAATGGGGCCAATGCTGGCCACCGCCACCTTCTCCATCAACTGCGGCAAACCTTCTTCACCTAATAGTTTAACAAAATTTTGAGCAGTGGACGAACTGGTAAATGTAACCACACTGACTTCACCGTCAGCCAGGGCCTGCCGGATGGCGGCGGCATCCCCGTCTCCTAAAACGGTGCGGTAGGCTACCACCTCATGGACAACGGCCCCCATCTCTTCCAGCGCCCGGGGCAGCAGCTTGCGGGCAATATCCGCCCGGGGCAACAGCACCCGGTCGCCGGGCAATACCTTGCCCCTTAATCCCTCGACAATTTCTTCCGCCCGGTATTCACCGGGCACATAGTCCACCATCAGGCCCCGCGCCTCCAATTCCTCCCTGGTGCGGGGTCCGATGGCACACAGCCGCACGTCGCTTAAATCCCGAATATCCTTTTTATTCTCACGCATCCGGTCAAAGAACATTTTTACACCGTTGACACTGGTGAAGATCACCCAGCGGTAGGAACGGACATCGGTGATGGCTTTGTCCAGCGGGCTAAAGTCCTCCGGGGGAGCGATTCGGATGGTGGGAAATTCCCATGGTTCGCCGCCCAGGGCCTCAATGGCGGTGGACAAGACACTGGCCTGTTCCCGGGAACGGGTCACAATCACCCGCTTGCCAAACAGGGGCCTGTTCTCAAACCAGGCCAATTTTTCCCTTAGCTTCACAACTTCTCCTACCACAATAACGGCAGGATTCTTAAAGTTTGCTTCCGTAGCCCTTTGGTGGATGTTCTCTAGTGTGCCGGTAATGGTTCTCTGTTCCGGACGGGTACCCCAGCGAATCAAGGCAACGGGAGTTTCCGGTGACCGGCCAAACTCCATCAGCCTGGCGCAAATACCGGGCAGGTTCCCCATTCCCATCAAGAAAACCAGCGTCCCGGCGCCGGTGGCAATTTTATCCCAGGCAATGCTGGAATCATCCTTATTGGGATCTTCATTGCCGGTGATAATGGCCAGCGTAGAGGTGTAACCCCGGTGGGTGACCGGAATGCCGGCATAGGCCGGTACAGAGATGGCGGAGGTGATCCCCGGCACCACCTCAAAGGGAATACCATTTTCCACCAGGATTTCCGCTTCTTCGCCTCCCCGGCCAAAAACAAAGGGGTCGCCACCCTTTAACCGGGTAACAACCTTACCCTCTTTGGCTTTGTCCACCAGCAGTTGGTTGATCTCCTCCTGTCGCATGGCGTGCCGGTCCGGGGATTTGCCTACGTAAATTCGTTCGGCGTCCGGACGTGCATAGGCCAGCAGCCGTGGACCGGCCAGGCGATCATAGACCAGCACATCCGCTTGGCGGATGCAGTTTAATCCTTTTACTGTAATCAACCCCGGATCTCCAGGACCGGCGCCTACCAGATAAACGAAACCCTTTGTCATTTTCATCATTCCCCTGACCTAACTTGTTGCAATATTTTTTTACCGCCCATGTCCAGTAGTTTCTCAGCCACTTCGATTCCCAACTGTATAGCCTGGTCTACCGCCGCTTCCCCCTGGGCCCGGATCACCTGGCTGCCGTCCAGCGTGGCCACAATGGCTGTTAAAGTAAGTTTCTCCTTGACCACTTCTCCGAAGGCCCCGATGGGGATCTGGCAGCCCCCTTCCAGGCGCCGCAGCAGCGCCCTTTCTGCATTGGTAGCAGCTCGGGTGGCAGGGTGTTCCACTCCTTTCAGAAGTTCCACAATATCTTGATCGTCTTCCCTGCATTCCACAGCAATGGCTCCCTGCCCCACAGCAGGTAAACATATATCGAAAGGAATGATCTCCGCAATCATGTCCTCCCAACCCATACGGGTGATGCCTGCCGCAGCCAGAATAATGGCATCCAGTCTTTCGGATACCAGCTTCTTCATGCGGGTATTTAAATTCCCCCTTAAGGATTCCAGTTGAAAATCCGGACGGTAATTTAATAACTGAGCACACCGGCGCAGTGAAGATGTCCCGATTCTGGCCCCCCTGGGAAGTTCCTCCAGCTTGCGGCCATCCTTGGAGATCAGCGCATCCCCTGGATTGTCTCGCTTACACACCGCTCCGATGGTGAGTCCCTCCGGCAGGACAGTGGGAAGATCCTTCAGACTATGAACGGCAAAATCAATTTCCCTTCGCTGCATGGCCACTTCCAATTCTTTGGTAAAAAGACCTTTATCCCCGATTTTGGCCAGGGCCACATCCAGCATTTTGTCCCCTTTGGTCTTCATGGTGATAATTTCAAATGTTACTTCCGGGTTTTGCTTCTCCAGTTGTTCAACCACCCACCGGGTCTGCCACAGAGCCAGAGCGCTGTCTCTGCTCCCTACGGTAATTTTACGTTTCATGGTAGCCTCCCAAAATTTATTCCCTCGGCCTGCCGTTTGCCGCCATTGCTGTAACTCCCTTGTCCCAACCGGAGGCGGAACAGGATGCCACCTTTTTCTTTTTTTCAGACGGGGCGATTTTTTCCTGGGGCCGCTGCCCTTCCACGTTCAGATTGAAGATGTTTTGGGCAATCTCGATATATAAATGACCTTCCGGTGTTAAGGCAGCTTGTTTAAGCTTGATCACCGGGTTATGGAGCAATTGGTTAACAATTGAATTGGCCAGCGAACTGATAATTTTTCTTTCCCGCTCATTCAAATCACCCAGCCGGTTAAAGGCTCGCTGCAGTTCCCGCTGCTTGATTTCCTCCCCCATCTTCTTTAAGGCGCTGATGGTGGGCACCACAAACCGGGTGGAGAGCCAGCGCATAAATTCGTTTAACTCTTCTTCGATAATTCCTTCTGCCTGTACCGCCGCTTTCCGCCGTTCGGCCAAATTGGCATCCACCACGTTTTGCAAATGGTCTACATCATACAGGTTGACGCCGGGTATTTGGCGGACTGCCGGATCAATGTCCCGGGGCACCGCGATGTCGATCATCATAATGGTCCTGCCGCCCCGCCGGTCCATGACCTCCTCCATATCGGGATATTTAATTACATAATGCTGGGCCGCTGTGCTGGAAATAACAATATCGGCCTCGGTCATATAGTAAAAGAGCCGGTCAAATTTCACCGCTGCCCCGTTAAACTTTTCCGCCAGCTGCACCGCCCTGTCATAGGAACGGTTGGAAACAATAACACTGGAAACTCCGTTGGCCACTAAATGGAGCACCGTCAGCTCACTCATTTCCCCGGCCCCAACCACCAAAACAGAGCGGCCCTCCAGCGACCCTAAACTCTGCTTGGCCAGCTCAACGGCCGCATAGGGGATGGATACCGGGTTTTGATCGATACCGGTTTCGGTCCTGACCCTTTTACCGGTGGTAATGGCCTGTTGGAATAAGGTATTGAGGACAACGTTGGTGGTCTGGGCTTCCAAAGCGATTTCATAAGCCCTTTTCACCTGGCCAAGGATTTGTGTCTCTCCCAGGATCATGGAATCCAGGCCGGACACCACCCGGAACAGGTGACGGATGGCGTCATACAAAGTATGGCAAAAGGTGTAGTTTTTTATCTCAGAAATATCCAGGCCGGATTTCTCAGACAAAAAAGACCACACGGAGCTCATGCCTGTGTCCAGCTCCACCGGAGCAATATAGATTTCGGTCCGGTTACAGGTAGAAACAATGGCACAGCCGTCAATGCCCGGGTATGACAGTAGTTTTCGCAGCCATTCCTTGGTTCCCCACTCCGGAAAAGCCAGTTTCTCCCGCACCTCCAGCGGCGCTGTGCGGTGATTAACTCCGATTACCGCGATAAGCATTTTGAATGCGCTCCTTTACCTGGTCGTACTTCTTTTTTCTTAAAAGATCGAGAATATCAGATTCCACCAGGTCGTTAAAGATTCTCTTCCTCTGCTGAATGTCCGCCACGCCCTTCAACACCTGGCGGCGCACCTCCGTAAGAATATCCATGAATTCCTGGTACTCGGGTCCGAACTGCAGTTCCAGCTGGCGCCTGATTTTGGCAGCCAGGGCCGGGCTGGCGCCACCGGTGGAAACCGCAATGGCCAGTTTTCCCCGGCGAATCACCGATGGTACAAAGAAATTGCAGGCGCCAGGGTCATCCACCACATTGACCGCCAGGCTTCTTGCCGAACATTCCTCAGCCACGCGCCGGTTAACCTCTTCCCGGTTGGTGGCGGCAAATACCAGAAAGACCCCTTCCAGGTCTGAAGTTTGGTACTGCCGCTGACGCAGTTCCAATTTGCCCTGGTCGGCCCATTCCTTGATGGGAACGGTGACCTCCGGGCTTACCAGTCTTACCCTGGCCCCACACTCCAACAGTGAACCGACCTTTCGTTCCGCCACTTTCCCGCCGCCCACCACCAGGCAAAGCTGACCTTCCAACTTTACAAAAATAGGATATAAATTTTCCATATGTGGGAACCTTTAAAACCTCCTGATACCAATAAAATCCGCAATCTCATAAAAGGTCTGCTTTACCGGTCGGTCAGGAAGGAATGTCAAGTTCATCTTTGCCTTTTCAATATATTTCCGGGCGACGTTAAAAGAAAATTCAATGCCTCCCGCTTCCTTGATGATTTCAATGGCCTCTTTAACCTGATCGTCAGTCTTGTCTTGAATCTCAACCAGTTCACGCAGGCGTTGGCGTCGGGGACTTTTCTCCATCGAATAAATGACCGGCATGGTTAAAATCCCCTGGCGCAGGTCACCGCCGATGGGTTTTCCCAGCAGGGTCTGGTCTGCCACCATGTCTAAAACATCATCGGTAATCTGAAAGGCCACGCCCAGCTGGTGGCCAAACCTTCTCAGCCGTTTGTGGTCCTTTTCCGGCGCGCCGGCCGCCACGGCCCCCAGCTGGCAACTGGCCGCAATCAGCAGGGCTGTCTTGCGCTCAATACGATAAAAATAGTCCCGCCAACTTTGATCGGCGCTGTAGGCGGTGGAAATTTGGTGAATTTCTCCCTCGCACATCTTCACACTGGTTTCTGCCAGCACCCTTGCAATGACAGGATTCTCATACTGCGAAATCAGTACCAGGGATTTGGCAAAAAGATAGTCGCCTGTATGCATGGAAATTTTATTGCCCCAATTGGCCTTTACCGTGGGGGTACCCCTTCTGGTCATGGAGTCATCTACCACATCGTCATGCACCAGCGAAGCCATATGAATCAGTTCCAAAGCCACAGCCAGGGGTAAGAGTTTTTCCAAACGGTAATTGTATAATTTTCCGGCCAAAAGCGCAAAAGCCGGACGCAAACGCTTTCCTCCGGCATTTAACAAGTGCATGGAAGTTTGAGTTAAAAGCGGGTCCCGGGATTGAACAACGGCTTTAATTTCATGCTCAACCACTTCCAGGTCTTCCCTAACCTGTCTGAAGAAATCCAGCATAATGTAATCCGTCACCTACTTGAGTACATATCTTACCACCATAACAGATACTTATTCGCCAATAGTTAAAAAATTCCTCTTCATTTTGATGGACCTTCTTTAAGCTATCCATAACATTATTTTTCTAAAATTGGAAAACAATTATCCATGCAGGAAAAAATCACCCGGTGGTGAAATAACAGTTAAAACATAACACCTCAGTTAGGAGAGATCATTCATGACGAAAAGATTTATCCCCAGAAAGGATCTTGTGGATTTATTAGATGCGGAAACCATGCGCAGCTTCCTCCATAAAGTTCTCCAGCACGTAGAGGACAGCCAGTCTCATCCTTATTATAACCCGAATCTGGATAAACTGGGTCATGAAGTTCTCAAGACTGCCTTCGAATACGGTTTAGTCAATCTCAACGGGGGGTGTCCCGGCTGTGGGGGCGGTTGCCCCGGTTCAAAGGGACCAGAAAAACCAAAACCGGCAAACTCTCCCGAAAACGGCAAAATCATTCCCTTTAAAAGGTTTGATTAGGAATCAACAGGCCCTTCTTTCCGGTAGACTCACATAGACTCACAGGGACGGTTCTCTTGAGACTCACAGGGACGGTTCTCTTGAATCTTTTTCAGATAACTCATGACTCCATGATCATGACTCAATGATTTAAAAGAACTGTGACTTACAAAAAGCAATGATGATAAAGAAAATATAATGGTTTGTTGCCTTAAATTTCTTGCCGTGTTATAATATGATTTGCATTTGCTAATCAGGACAACAGTTCTTGGGAGTGGATGGTGCCTGGTGGTGCTCCTGGTCTTCAAAACCAGTCGTGAGGCAGCGTTCCTGTCTCTGGTGGGTTCGATTCCCACACACTCCCGCCAGTAATTTCAAGGCTTCCGAGGTTTCGGGGGCCTTTTCATTTTGCGTGGGATGATGATTCATCCCACATTTTATCCAACATCTTATTATTTTTGTTCTGGTTTCTTCTATAGACTCACAGGGACGGTTCTTTTGAGTCTTTTTCAGACGACTTATGACTCATAGATTCAAGAGAACCGTCCCTGTGAGTCTAGATTCAAGAGAACCGTCCCTGTGAGTCTGTCTGTGTGGATTCAAGAGAACCGTCCCTGTGAGTCTATGCTGCTAATTTGCCAGGGGATAACCATTTTCCATATTTTCCAGTAAATCATAGTACCAAACTTGTTTTTGTTGTAAAACCTTGAGCTTTCGTAACATGCGGCGTCGTTCCTCAGCGTTTTCAATATCTAACAGTTGGTGTTTTATCCTACGGATTTCCTTCTTGTTGCGAGCTAAGGCTTCAACAAGTTCATTCCGTCTCATAATATCACCTCCAGCTATTTTATTATAGACAGAATGAATTATTTTTCAATGACTTTTTCTAACGTCTGATATTGATCTTATGGATAACCCGGAAAATAAAAATTCCTGGTTACTTTTTCTTTCAATGACACCGTGTAACATTCTGCAATGATTTCCATATTATGAATTATCAACCAAAAGTTATCTGGGGAGCTCACTTTAAGGAGGTAAGAATATGCGTTGGATACGTCGCGTTCAATGGCTTAACCGGTTACGGTGGGGGGTCTGGTGGAAATGGACTAAGTGGATCAAAAAATAAAACCCGGATACTTACTCCGGGTTTACATAAATCCTTGACAAATTAATAATTTGTAAAATTCAGTCATATATTACAAATTACTTCCATCTTTTTCCACATTATCCACCGATTTATCCCCAGCATTTTCCACCTTGTTTTAATCCTCTCTATATTGCGTCCTATTCATTCAAAAAGCCTTATTTTTACTCCGACCATTCCAATTCCTGTGCCAACTCTCTAATGGTATTTCTTAACTGACATTCTTTAATTTTCAACCTTCGAATGTCCACCCGGACAGCCATCAATTGTTTGACCAGCTCATTTATGTGAGCTAGTTTTTGTTTGTGCCGGTAAGAATTAATATCCGTAATCATAACTGTATTATTTCCCTAATTTTAGTAGACTTTCCAAATCTTCCGAGGCTTTTTGGATTGCTTCCTTTAAGGCAGCTTCTTTTGATTTAAGCTCAAAATACCCGTAATATTCCCTGGACTGTCGCTGCTGTAAACGAATTAACAACCCCGACTCTACGCCCGGGGGAACCTGAGAAATCATTGCTTGGTAATCAGGCAAGTCAAGGCCTTCAAAATATTTCAGGTATTGTCTAATTTCAAGGATTTCCTTCACCAGGGCATTTAATTTCTTCAATTGGTTACGTTTGCGGATTTCCATTATTTCTGTAACCATTCTGATCACCAAATAAATATTTAGACATTCCATTTAGGAATACCTCAATTTATTCCACAGCTTTTGACTGCAAACCTTCGCCAAATAAACCTGGCTGTAGCTGGTTTTATGGGTGAAGCCATTGGCAGGATAATCCGCCAGACGGAGATTGGCGTTATGTTCTTCATGGGCATAGGGTTTTTGTCCCGCCTGTCGGCTTTGCAGCAACCACAGGCGAACCAGTTCATCCATGCCGGTGTTAACCAGCTCCGAGCGCAGTTCCTGGGCCCTCGGAGTGCTTTCCATACAGACAAAACTCTGGCAAACCAGGGAACGGGCCGCATAACCGGAACAGATGCGCTCCTGTTGATTAAGAAAAACACAGGCTCCTTCCATGGTAAAACCCAGACTGATGTCCACTGCGCCGTTTTCCACATAAATATAACAGTACTTTTTGAGAAAATCCAACAGAGGCCAACGGGAATCCAGTTGCAGTTGATTTCCCAATCTTTTAAGATAGTTCAGGACATCTATACTGGTAAGTGGAATCCGCTCCCAGCAACACTCGTCACATCCCCGGCAAGGAGGATGAGTGTATTTTTTAATAAAATCGTTCATAGCATCCAAATAGTCCTGCACGGTGGCCCGGGGATGCAGAACTTCCAAATCATAGCCGTCACCGGTTGCTTTTTTAAATATTCGTACCTTCACATCTTTCCCTTGCTTTCTCAAAATAATTTTATAAAAACTTACGCTATACAGTATATAACAGAATGGATCTCTTGAAAAACCGGAATGCATAAATTAATTCATTGTGTTAAATCCGTACTAACCCAAGGCTGCCCGGAACAGATCAGCTGCACAAAATAAAAGCTATCATCCCCTGTTTGAGGTAATAGCTTTTATTTTTAAGCATTTACTTGTTTATCTCTCATTGGCTGCTGTCCGGCTTTCTTCCCACAGCATCTCCATGATTTCTTTTTTGACGGCCGAGAACTCAGGGGATACGGTGGACCGGTGATCCCGCGGCCTGGGGATAGGCACCTGAATTCGGCACCTGATTCGTCCGGGCCGGCGGGACATAACATAGACATTGTCTGCCAACAGCACCGCTTCGTCAATATCGTGGGTGATAAATAAAATGGTGGTGCGTTCCTTTTCCCAAACGGAGAGCAACAGTTCCTGCATAATAAGCCGGGTCTGGGCATCCAACGCACCGAAGGGTTCGTCCATCAGCAACATTTCCGGTTTATTGGCCAATGCCCGGGCGATGGCCACCCGCTGCTTCATGCCCCCGGACAACGCTTTCGGGAGCGCACCCTCAAAGCCGCCAAGTCCCACCAGATTGATATAGTGTCGGGCAATTTCTTGCCGCTCTTTGGCATTTATCCCTTTGATTTTCAGTCCAAATTCCACATTCTGTTGCACCGTCAGCCAGGGAAACAATGTATAAGATTGAAACACCACGCCCCGGTCGGCACCGGGTCCTTCAATGTTTCTGTTGTTCATAGTGATGACCCCGCTGTCAGCCTGTTCCAACCCCGCTACAATGTTTAGCAAAGTAGACTTGCCACAACCGCTGGGTCCCACAATCACCGCCAGCTCGTTTTCAGCAATACACAGGTTAATATCAGACAGGGCTTCCACAGCCTTGCCCCCTGTACCAAAGGTCTTCCCCACCCCGTTTAAAACGAGCTTGTTCATGCTTTACCACCTGCCTTCTCATTCCATGGCACCACAACTCTGGTTAACCACTTAAAGAACAGGTCGGTAGCCAGGCCCAGCAAACCGATAATAATTAACCCTGCAAACATGCGGTCAGTGGCCAAAAACCTCTGGGATTTCAAGATCATATGACCAAGACCGGAGTTGGCAGCCACCAACTCCGCCACCACCAGGTAGGTCCAGGCCCAGCCTATGGTAATGCGCAGGCTGTCCATAATGCCCGGCAATGATGCCGGCATCAATACCAGCCGGTAAATCTGCCACCGGCTGGCACCCAGGGTGGCTGCGGCCCTTAGTAAATCTCTTTGTACGCCGGCCACCACATCACTGACCATGAGCACCAATTGAAAAAAGGTGCCGAGGAAAATCACCGCAAACTTTTGGAGATCACCGATGCCGAAATACAACAGGGTTAATGGCACCATGGCCACCACCGGCAGGTAGCGGGCAAATTCAATAACCGGGGTTAGAATGGCTTCTGCCTTCTTGGAGGTGGCCACCAGCATCCCCAGGGGAATTGATACTATTACTGCCATGATCCAGCCCACCACCACCCGGTAGGTGCTGTCCAGCGTGTAGTCCACCAGGATACCCTCTTCATGCATTTCCCCCAGAGCTTGCAGCACTGAGCCCGGAGAGGGTAAAAACAACTCCTTGACGGCTCCGCTGTAACTTAGGGCAAACCACATGAGAAGAATAAATGTAAAAGATGACAGTGTTAGGGTACTATAGATGTTCCTACCCAGGATCCTGACCATGCGTTTCCTCTGCATTTACTTTGCAGCCTCTTTTACATAGGTAGTATCAATCAACTGATCAGGGTTTAACTGTTCAGTAATAATGCCCTTTTCCTGCCAGAACTTGCCTGCCCGTTCCACCAGCTTGTAAATGGTGTTGTCCCCGTCTTTGTTAAAGAAAGCCAGGTTTTCTTCCTTGCCAAGAAAAATCACGCCCTTTGCCATGTCGGCAATCTCCTCTTTCTTTAACCCTAAAGCCTTAGCCATGATTTCATTCCCCTCATCAGGATTTTGGCGGTAAAAATCAATGGCTTCAAACCACGCTTTGGTTAGCCCGGTGGCAGCTGCCGGATGTTCCTTCAGGAAATCTTGACGCATTGTGATAACGTCTACGATGGTGTGGGGGTACTCTTTACTATTCGCCAGCACATGACCACCTTGCCGCTGGGAGGCGTTGGTGAGCCAGGGCTCCCAGGTAACCGCTGCATCCAATTTACCCGCCACAAAGGCAGCCCCGGCATCCCCGGCGGACATTTCCTGGATCTTCACATCATCTTCTTTAAGACCGTGTTTTTCTAATATCGAAAGAAAAAAGAAATAGGAAGTGGTGGATTTGTCCAAGCCAACAGTAGCACCTTTTAAGTCTTCTACTTTGGTAATTTCTTTTTTGGCTACGATACCATCTCCACCGGCAGATTCGTCCATGGCAAATACAAAGGTTTCGGCAGTACCCTTGGCAAAATGAATGACTTCTCTGTCCACAACATTACCCAGAGCCTGAATTTGCCCGGAAGCCATTGCCCCGGCATACTGGGACTCATCTTCAATAACCACCAATTCCGGTGCAATGCCGTACTTCTCAAACAACCCCTTTTCTTTGGCAATATACAGAGGCCCGTAACCTACCCAGGTGGCGTGGGCCAGTTTAAACTGTACCGGCTTGTTTTCTGCAGCTTTGTTGGTTTTTTCCTTACTTCCTTCCTTTGGGGCTCCGCCGCACCCGCTGAGGGCCAGTGTAATCAGCATCAGCAGGACACCCGTTAACGCAAAGAATCTCTTCACAATACCGTTTCCTCCTCACAAAATGACATTTTATGCAACCACATTTAAACTATTCTACGTTAACAGTGTATTACCTGCCCATATTAAAGCTTTAATTTATTAAATTGCTGCGCTAGTATGATCTATTTTTGGCTTGGCGTGGTTGTTAAATATTCAGGTTCCTTATACAAGAGAAAAGTGCAGACCGGAAACCGGAACTGCACTTTTACCTTAATCCTTAACCATATACTTTGGGATATAGCAAAATAAGCAGGGTTTATCCCTGCTTACAAATTGGAGCGGAAGACGGGATTCGAACCCGCGACCCTCGCCTTGGCAAGGCGATGCTCTACCACTGAGCCACTTCCGCATCGGCAATGATAATATAACATAAAATCTTACCCTTGTCAAAAACAAATCTTATATTGAAATCGAACTTTTTGTCGTTTTTTTACCTTGTTTTTACCTCTTTCACAAGTATTCCCTTTAAAAATGGCATTCTAATCTTGTGAATGCCTTCATAAAGTATAACAGGTAAAATATGAAGGGGGTGATTGATGAATCGAATTTTGCATATCCTCCGGAAGTTGCAGGAATTTCATGTTTTAAAGAGAAGTAACACTGAAAAAACAAGGAGGGTATGCCATGTATAATAAGATTTTGGTACCCCTGGACGGTTCGGATCGTGCCAGAAAGGCCCTGTCCCATGCTGTTGAGTTAGCAAAAAAACTGGGAGCTAAGGTAACGCTGATGCATGTGGTGCCCAGTTTACCTCCCTACGTGAATACGGCAGTGGATCGTTTAGGTCAGGCCCAGCAAGCCATTATTGATGAATTAATGAGAAATGGCAAGGAATTACTGGAACAATATGCTTCTTCCATTTCGGATAAAACGATAGAGGTTGATACATTCATTGTCATGGGCCAACCGGCAGACGAAATTTTAGAAAAAGCCAAGGCTGAGAATTATGATTTAATTGTTGTAGGAAGCCGTGGTTTAGGAGAAATTAAGGGCTACTTGATGGGAAGTGTGAGCAACCGTGTCTCCAGACACGCCTCCTGCCCGGTTTTAATCATTCGCTAAACAAGTGAATAGAAATTTAAAACCAACCATCTCGAATGGTTGGTTTTTTATCGGTCTTGTGGTTTATAATTTGTTCAGTTGAATGTTTAATTGGGCCGGATAGTTTACAGGGATTGGCCTGGTATCCTTGGGTTCGGTAATCACCGTGGAATTATAAGAACCGGGGGTCGGTTCCTTCGTTTGGTAATTGACCGTTAATGTATGGCCGTCCAACTTCATATCCACGATGTATATTTCATACCCGCTGGAAGGTTTCTCACCCCAGGAAATTTCTAAGACCCTGCCACCTTCCTTACCGCTTATGATTTTAGCCGTAACATCCGAATCACTAACACCGATCCGTTGTTTTACTTCTTTTAAGATGGTGGCCATTTCTTGTGGCGTAACCCCTTGCTTGGGCCGGAAGCTGCCTTCCCGGTTTAATCGCATGATATTCAAACCTACCACAAGCTTTATATCATCCGCCGCCTCGGTGCTTGCGGCGGCCAAATCTTTAATCTGGGGTTGATCTGCAGCAGGCTCCGACCGGTTTCTGGCTTTTTGCTGCAGCAGGTTCCCTAAAATTTGGGCCATTTCTTCACGGAGAAGCATTTCTGAAGGCCGGAAAGACCTGTCAGTGGTTTGAATGACCCCGTTATAACCCAAAATCATAATGGCATTGGCTTGCGGAGAACCGGCCGGAACGTCATCAAAGAAGTCTTTAACCTCCGGGGCTTTAAAGAAACGATAGCCATCAAGATTTAACCCCAGAGAATTCACCAGTTTTACCGCGAATTCTCCCCGGGTGACATAGGGGCTGGATTTATTTGTGCCAGCTCCGGACGGAGCGGTATTATTTATAGGATTGTCAACAATCACACTTTGTTTTTGCGCTTGCGGCACTGTCACGTTGGTCTCGTCAGCTTGCCCCAACCCAATGGGCCAAAATGCCGCGGCACCTATTATCAAAGCACTAATTATTACATAGCCTGCGGACTTTTGCATAGATTTCCCTCCTGTTACTTTATTGACGTAGCGTCAGAACAGAAAGTTCCATCATGTGGTTGGCGCAACGACAAAATTAAAGGGCTCTTTGCCATAATCATATCTTGTTTTGTTTTGAAAAGCTACCGAAACCAAGAAAAGAAAACAGACCGGTATGCCGGTCTTATTCCTCCAGTTGAAGTTTTCCGCCTTCCAGGCTCTTAATTTTAATTAACGACTCAATCCTCACGCCGGAGTCGCGCAGGTTTTTGCCCCCGCCCTGAAATACCTTTTCAATGACAATACCAACGCCCACCAGCTCGGCTCCGGCCTGCTTAACAAGCTGGGTCAGTCCCTTCAGGGCTTCACCCCGGGCCAGAAAGTCATCCACGATGAGAACCCTGTCATGGCAGCTTAAATATTGTTTGGCCACATAAATATCCACGGACTCATTTTTGGTAAAGGAATGGATATTGGACAAATAATAATTTTGCTGCAAGGTAGACGGCATCTTTTTCTTGGCAAACAGTAAAGGAACGTTAAGGGCCATCGCCGTGGTCAAGCCTACGGCGATGCCGGAAGCTTCAACCGTTAATACCTTGGTGATCTTTGCATCTGAAAACCGACGGGCAAATTCACGGCCGATTTCCAACATCACATTGGGGTCAATCATATGATTGATGAAAGAGTCCACGCGCAAAATTTGATCGGAAACAATTTGACTGTTATGTATGATTTTATCTCTTAAAAGCTGCATAGGATCCCCCTTATGTTTCAGCGTTCTTCACGGTCGTAGGGTAAGCCTAACGCTCCCGGAGCGCCCACCCGGTTGGCCATGGCTTTGCGAGTTACCATAATTAACACGAGAATGGTAAAGATATAGGGCAACATCTTCAAAAAGAAGGACGGTATCATGACGCCCATGGCCTGGGCACGAAAGCCCAGCGCATCAATGCCACCGAAGATATAGCTGCCCAGCATGGCTCTCAGGGGATTCCAGATGGCAAATATCACCAATGCCACCGCGATCCAACCCCGGCCGGCGGTCATGTTTTCCAGCCAGGTAGGCGCATAAGCCAGGGAAAGATAGGCACCGCCCACCCCCGCCAGCATACCGCCCAGGGTAACATAGAGATACCTTACTCGATAAACACTGACCCCCAGAGAATCGGCGGCAGCGGGGTTTTCCCCCACAGCCCGCAGGTGCAAACCAGGTCGGGTATAGTAAATGAAAAACCAGAGAACCGGTACCAAAATATAAGTGACATAAACCAGCGGGTCATGGTGAAAAAAAACAGGTCCCAGGACGGGAATATCACTGAGGAACCCCAGCGTTACCGGTTTAAAGGCATTTTCCACCGGAATCCCGATATAGGGCTTGCCGATAAACCCGGAAAGCCCAGTGCCAAATAAAGTCAGGGCCAGACCGCTGACCACCTGGTTGGCCTGTAAAGTGACCGTTAAAAAGGCATGAACCAGAGCAAGGGCCCCGCCACCCAGCATGGCTGCCAGGACTCCCACCCAGGGGTCGTTGCTTCGGACGGCAAATACAAACCCGGTGACGGCACCCACCAGCATCATTCCCTCAACACCCAGGTTGAGAATGCCGCATCTCTCTGCCAGCAGTTCTCCCAGTGCGGCATAAAGGATGGGAGTCCCTGCAGTAATGGCGGTAGCCAAAATGGTTATGAGAAATTCCTGAGTCACTGGCTACACCTCCATCTTTGTTTTGCCTGTGCAGACAATTTTATAACGGTTGAAAAATTCCCCACCCAGTACAAAGAATAACAGCGCCCCTTGAATCATAAACACAATGGCGGCGGGCACACCGCTGGACTGCACGCTATATCCCCCCACCTGCAGGGCGCCCAGTAAAAAAGAAACCAAAAGGATGGCAAAGGGATTTAATTTAGCCAGCCAGGCCACAATGATGGCGGTATAGCCGTAACCGGGACTCAATCCCTGCTGCATCCTTTGGGCAATGGCGGAAACTTCCGCCATCCCCGCCAGTCCCGCTATGGCCCCGCTGAAAAACATCACCAGCAAAATATTTTTTGTAATATTCATCCCTGCATAGCGGGCGGCTCTGGGACTTTCCCCAATTACCGTTACCTCATAGCCCCAGCGGGACTGTCGTAAAGCAATCCAGAGCGCCACCGCCAGCACCAGCGCAAAAGCCAGACCAAGATGTACCCGACTGTTACCCAGCGTAGGTAAGACGGCCGCCGGTGTAAAGGGTTTACTCAGCGGGAAGTTCATGCCCTGGGGGTCTTTCCAGGGACCGAAAACAAGATAGTTCACCCATAAAATGGCTACATAGTTCAGCATCAAGGTGGTAATGGTTTCGTTGACGCCCAGGTATGCCCTGGGGACGGCCGGGATCAGTCCCCACAGGCCGCCGCACAGCATTCCCGTCAACACCATGGCAGGCAGCATCACACAGGCGGGCAGGTCTGGAAAGCTTAAGGCCACCCAGGCCGCCGCAAAGGCTCCCATATAAAATTGGCCTTCGGCGCCGATGTTCCATAACTGCATCCGGAAGGCAATGGATACACCCAGTCCGCAAAGCATCAAGGGAATGGCCTTCACAATGGTCTCTGAAAGGCCATAGCCAGAGCCGAAGGCTCCGTCCAACATGCCGGTATAGACAGCCAGCACTTGCCCCCAGCTAATGCCTTTGGGCGACCCCAGGCCGTTTATATAGAGAAAAACGGCTCCTGTCAACAGGGCCAGAAAAATCGCTGTCAAAGGTATCAAAACCATCCCTGCAGGAGAGGGCGCGGAACGTCTTTCCAATCTGATCATGATGCCATAACCTCCCCTGGTTGTGCACCCAACATCATCAGTCCAATTTTCTCCGGTTCTGCTTCCTCCACCGGCAGAATTCCCATTAACCTCCCTTTATATAGAACGCCGATATGATCCGATAGTTTGAGGAGTTCCTCCAGGTCCTCGGAAATCAAAACAATGGCCGCACCCTTACTCCTTTGTTCCAGGAGCATTTTATGTACCGCCTCGGAGGCCGCAATGTCCAATCCCCGCACCGGATACACAGCCACAATCACCTTGGGGGAGGACGCCAGTTCCCTGGCCAGCAAAAGCCTTTGCAAGTTACCGCCGGACAGCTTTTTAACCGGCACTTCCAGGCCTGTGACTTTAACCCCCACGTCCTGGATCAGCCGGGCGGCAAACTCCCCGGCCTTGCGGCGGTTGATAAACGGACCCCTGCCCAGCCCAGGTCGGCGGTATTCCTTTAAAATAAGATTATCCACTGCACCAAGGTTGGGCACCAGCCCGGAGCCCAGGCGGTCCTCCGGAATATAACTGACCCCTTCTTCAATGATTTCCAGGGGTGAAAGATTGGTAACATCTTTGCCGCCAATTAAGATTTTACCCTTGGAAAGGGGGCGTAAACCCGCAATAACCTCTGCCAATTCCCGCCGTCCGTTGCCGGCAATACCGGCAATGCCCAGGATTTCCCCCTGCCGAACGGTTAAGGAAATATCCTTCAAGCCCGGCCGACGGCTGTCGCTGTCCGCCGTAGCGCTCTCGAGTTTCAGTACCTCTTGGCCAAATTGACCGGGGTTCTTTTTGCTGGGAACAATAATATCCTGACCCATCATGAGTCTGGCCAGTTCCCGTTGATTTACCTGCTGTCTTTCCCTGGTGGCCACAGCCACGCCGCTTCGCAGGACGGTGACCCTGTCCGCCACTTCCATGACTTCGTTTAATTTATGGGTAATTAGAATGATCGATTGTCCCCGGGCGGTCATCTGACGGATGACTTGGAACAGTTCCCGGGCCTCCTGGGGAGTAAGAACCGCCGTGGGTTCATCAAGAATCAACAGCTTGGACCCCCGGTACAGCATCTTGACAATCTCCACCCTTTGTCTCTCGGCGATGGATAGCTGCCAAATCTTAGCAGTTGGGTCCACCTGTAGACCGTAACCCCGGGAGAGTTCTTCGATCTCTTTCTCCACTTTGCCTGCCTTCAGCAGGAATTTCGCTTCTTTACTGCCCAAAATTATGTTTTCTGCCACTGAAAAGGTATCCACCTGCTTAAAGTGCTGGTGTACCATACCAATTCCGGCGTCAATGGCTTCCCGGGGTGACTTGAAGGTCACCTTTCTGCCCTCAACATAAATCTCACCGGCGTCCGGTCGATAAAGTCCTGACAAAATGGACATAAGGGTGCTTTTACCGGAACCGTTTTCCCCCAGCAAAGCAAGGATTTCTCCTCTCTTTACCTGCAGATCAACGCGGTCGTTGGCCAGCACTCCCGGGAACCTTTTGGTGATTTGTTTCATTTCCACCAGAAAATCGGCAGTCAAGTCCTTTCGCCCCTTAAATTCAGCTGCTGGCAGGATTCCCTGCCAGCAGCGCGTTATTTTTACTTGGGAATGGTACCGTCTACACCTTCAACAAACCAGTCGAAGGAAAGCATTTCCGCATCGGTCATCTTCTGTCCGGCGGCTACACGCTCTTTACCGGTCTGGTCCTTGATGGGACCGGTGAAGACATCGAATTTACCTTCCAGAATTTCCTGCTTTTTAGCTTCTACCAGCTTCTTCACATCTTCGGGAACCATCGGGCCATAGGGGGCCAGGTCAACGATTTTATCAGACATGGGGCCCCAGTACTGGCTGCTCTTCCAGGTTCCTTCTTTGATGGCTTTGACAGTTTCCACATAGTAGGGACCCCAGTTCCAAACGGCAGAGGTCATCACCGCCTTGGGAGCCATTTTGCTCATGTCGCTGTTGTAGCCGATACTGAATTTTCCTTTTTCTTCAGCAGCCTGTTGGGGGCCGGGAGTATCCTGGTGCTGGGTAATCACATCGGCGCCGGCTTCCAGCAAGCTCTTGGCTGCTTCTTTTTCAGCGGCGGGATCATACCATGTGTTGGTCCAAACCACTTTTACCTTGGCATTGGGGTTTACAGAACGAACCCCCAGGGTAAAGGCGTTGATGCCGCGAATAACTTCGGGAATGGGGAATGCGGCAACGTAGCCGATGGTGTTGCTCTTGGTGGTTTTACCGGCGATGATACCGGTGAGATAACGGGCCTGGTACATACGGCCAAAGTAAGTACCTACGTTCTCCGCAGTTTTATAGCCGGAGCAATGCAAGAATTTCACATCGGGATATTTTTGAGCCACTTTAATAACGCTGTCCATGTAACCAAAACTGGTAGCAAAAATAATTTTGTTGCCCTTTTCAACCAGTTCGGTTAAAACACGCTCAGAGTCAGCCCCTTCAGGTACAGACTCAATATAGCTGGTTTCTACATCCGGCATTTGCTGTTCTAAATACTTGCGCCCCTGGTCATGGGCATAGCTCCAACCGCCGTCCCCGACGGGTCCGACATAAATAAAGGCAACTTTTAACTTTTCCTTGGCTGCAGGTTCCTTTTTATCTTCCTGAGCCTTGGGCTTCTCGCCGCCGCAGCCAACCAGAGCAACGACGAATACCAACATGAAAACAAAAGATATGATTCTTTTCACCTTTTACCCTCCCTTTACTAAATTCATGAATTTATAACCAAAAACGCTGTTTTCCCACCCCCTGGAAATACCGGCCTGCCTTCGCCGGCCATCAGTATTTATTTTTTAAAGAACGGATCTGCAGCCAAAGAATATTAAATATTAATTATATGGACAAAATAATTTTTCAGTTAGGAATAGTTTAGCAAGTTATTGCCAATACTTTAGGATGGAAGCGTTAATGCTTTATTTAATCTTGAGGAGGAAATACATTGCAAGGTAAGGTTAAATGGTTTAATGCCAACAAGGGCTACGGTTTTATTGAAGCCGAGTCCGGCACCGATGTTTTTGTCCACTACTCTGCTATTCAGGCCGAAGGTTATCGTACTCTCGAGGAAGGTCAACCGGTAGAGTTTGAAATAGTAGAAGGCGCTCGCGGCCCGCAGGCGGCCAACGTAATAAAATTATAATCCAAAGGAGTTACCGGCTTAAGCAAGCCTATCCTTTTTGCAATGACGCGGTGCAAAAAAGCCCAGGACAGATAGGTTTCATTCTCAGCAGAGTGAAACCTACCTCCTGGGCTTTTATCCCTATAGGTGTAGCGTAAAACGCCTGTACCGCTTGGACCAAACCAACCCAAAGGTTGTGGAACCCTAGGTACACTTTCCCTCCGTAGTCAGGCAATTACGGTTGCCCGGTAGAAACACTTGGGCCAATTCCCAAGCATATACGGATTTGATTCACTTGTCCAAAATCATACTACCAAGACTGTGAACATTTGTCAACGAGTAAATAGCCGTTATCAACAAAATAAAAGAAACTTCGAACAGTTTTTAAAACAGATATTGTTCAATGAAATTAAAGGAAGTCCGGGAAAACCGCCGGACGTTTCCCTTATATCTGCATAGTATACTAAAGGTTAACAATTCCCACCTCTAATCTCTCACTTCCCACATCTCAAAAGGGATGTCTTTTCTATGGTTATATGCCCTTATTGTCAGAAGGACATTCACCTGGACCTGGATACTTGCCCCCATTGCGGCGTCACCATGATTTATTTATATAAATGCAAACGCTGCAACCAGGAGATTGCCGCCACCGGCATTTTAAAATTTTGCCCCCTGTGTGATGCTGATTTATCGGATCAAATGAACTGAATTAATTTACCCCGGACAATGCCCTTATCTCGGGTCTTACATAATACACCTTTTTGGCCGAAACTTGTACAATTTCCCGTTCCGGATAACGCAGGGCTGTCAGCTTGCCACCCATTGCACAACCGGTATCGATATCGATGGTATTATTGCGAAACTGCGGCTTCTCCACGGGGGTATGACCGTAAACCACCAGGGCTTTACCGCGGTAATGCTTCGCTCCGATCAAAGGACAACCGGTATCCCTCCCAAGTTATTAAACAACCGGCCAATTTTATGGAAAAGAACGTCCGGCGGGTACCGGACGTTTACCTATTAAAAGAAATCCTCATCTTCATCTTTCTGACCCAACCAGTCGATGACGGGATCATAACCAATCATCCCCACTGCCGCTGTCTTTACACCAAGCAAAGTCATCCCTTTTCCCAGAATTGAATTGCGAAAGTTCTCAGAGCGACCCAAGCCGGCAAATGCGAGACCTCCCACTACGCTCAACCAGCGTTCGGTGGAATTCATATTCTGCCGCATTTTATTCACCTCCATTGTTATTATGGACAGTGAACAGGATTGTCTATCGACGTAATATCTGTCAACTCTGGCATTTCATTGGTGACGGCCTGTTCCCATAACCGCTTCATGGGGCGGAATTCACGAAAGGCACAGGAATTACAAGCAAGCAAATGGACGCAGCAATCATCTGTATAACCCTTGTAGCCGTCCTCAAAATTTTTTTGATCTTCATAGGCGCTGTAAGGGCCATAAAAATCCTGTATTAATCCCAGATCATCAAGATCCTGGCCGCAGTTGGGGCAGGCGATGGTCAGCGTGTAAAGCCTGTTACATAACACACATAATTTTTCCAAGTTTTTTCACCCCATCACTTTGCTAGGGATATTGTGTCCCTTTCCGGGTGATTTAAAAGCTTGTCAACCGTTTGCCAGCAGTGATCCAACAGGAGCTTTATTTCCTCTGCAGTGGCATGATCAATATGAATGCCTGCCACCAGCACCACAGGCTGCTTAAAATGCTTGGCCAATTTTTCCGCAAGGGGTTTTGCGATTTCATCTTCTTTATGTCCCAGCATAGGTAAAACACTGGAATTACAGCTTAATTGGCAAGGATCTTGCAAACTGGGCCTGGGTATGGAAAGAACCACCGCTCCCACATGGGGCTTCTCACCGCCAAACAACTGGCACACCAAACCCTCTGCTGTGATACTGGTTGAAAGATCCACCCGGTACCTGCCTTCCCCGGCGGATACAGTCAAGGTTTTTACCATGGGATTCATCCTTTCCGGCAGTGGGTACAACGGGGAACAATCATTTTGCCCCCCAGTAGTTTTTCCAGCCGCGTTAAACCGCTCCAACGGGATAAAAGAAAGGTTACAACCAGCGCCAAAGCAATTCTGCTGATCAGGATGACGGCGCCGTCGGCTCCCACTGCAATGAAAAGAGCGGTGTCCTCCACCACCGAGTGGCACAATATCAGGAACACATTAATGAGAAACAGGTCCCTCCAGGATAACTGGCCGTTTTTTACGCTTTCAATAATAACCCCTGCACCGTAGGCCAAACCAAAGGTTAAGCCAATCAATAAAGGGAAGGCGCCTTCTTTGGGGAGTCGGAATATTTTCATGCCCGGCGCCATCCACCCGGCTATCCTGTTCAGGATCTTGAGATCCCTGGCAATTTCCAAAATGACCATTAAAGGAATGATAATAAGCGCCATTTGCCAGACGCTTTGCAGGCTGCCGGCGGCAGCAGCCCTGGCAAATTCTGACCAATCCATCTCCCAACATCCTTTCCGGTTTATTTTCTAACAAGGTACTGACACTTTATTTAAAGCAAAATGTTTAATAAAACACCGGCGATAACAGCAAAAATAAACCGGCTTATCCCTACAATCCACGGGTTTATGCCGCATTTGCCGGCCACGGCGCTTTCTACAAAAATTGTATGGGAAAGCAACAGCATCATGGCGATAATGGTTGTTTCCCTCGGGTTTAAATGCAGGGACGCCATAACCCCCAGGGCCGCATAAAGATTTACCACATTTCCCAGAACAATGGCC
The DNA here is from genome assembly GCF_900129195.1 of Desulforamulus putei DSM 12395. Taxonomy (GTDB): domain Bacteria; phylum Bacillota; class Desulfotomaculia; order Desulfotomaculales; family Desulfotomaculaceae; genus Desulfotomaculum; species Desulfotomaculum putei. Next base: position 42,780 of record NZ_FQUY01000007.1, on the reverse strand, counting down.
AGGGAAGCTTCTCCCGGCAACCCCACGTATTTCATAAAGGGTGCACAGTCTTCGGCAATTTTATTTAATACAGGTGTAAAACTTAAAAAAGTAATGGCTACATAAATCGGAACCACCACCTTGGTTAATAGCCAGGTGGTGGCAATCCCTTTATGTAAACCTCGCTTCAATGTGTTGACACTAACCATCCTTACCTCCTGATGCAAATTGAATAGTCAATTGGGGTGGCGCACACAGGACGTGTGCGCCAGCCGAAGCGGGCCAGGACGGCCCGTTAAGGCGACCCTCCTCGGAGCCACCCGCCCCCGAGTTTGTCTACAACCTGAAGAGACAGTCGTCGACTGTCTCTTTTCTATCATTTATTGGATTAAAACACGGTTATCTCCTACCCGGCGAGTTACCCTTTCACGGTCCAAGGACTCCAGCAATGGCAGGGTAAATTTTCTGGACGTTTTGAGCAAATCTCTGGTTTGGGCCACTGAGATTTCTTTATTTTCCTTCAGAAAATCAACAATCATTTGCCTGGCCTGCCGGTACCGTTCAGCAGAATAATAAAGCTCCTCATCGCCCAGTTTTACCAATTTGCCTGTCCGCAACAGATACTGCAGGTATTCCTGGGCTTCGTGTTCCTTTAATTTGTGGCTTTTCACAATTTCACTCCAGGAAGGGGGTTGAAAATGGCCTTCGTGGATGGCCCTTACCATTGCCTCAATCAGCCTTTTATGCCCTGCGGATAATTCTCCGGTAAAATCGGGGCTGGCCAGGGTCTTCTCGTAAATTTTAATCATGCCGTCGACCTCTAAAGCCTGTAAAAGATACTGGAAGCTTTTATTATTCGTAAAAGAAAACTTCCTGGAGCGCAATTCCTCCTTGGGAACCCCCTCTCTCAGGGGATATTCCCGGTGGTAATTTTCCACCATGCTCCGGATCTCCCGGCCCCAGGTACGATACACCTGCAGGGATACAACCAGATCCTTATGATCTGCCGGGATTACTTTAATTTGCTCCTCCGATGCCAGTTTTTGCAAACCGGCTTCAACATCCGGAGCAGGCAGCCCGGTGGCCGTCACCAATTCCTCACTGGTAAATAACCCCTGCTTGCCCGCCAGGAACTGGTCAATTAATTCTTCCGGCGTTCCCATTTCCTTGGTTGCCAGCGCCTCCAGCACCTCGGGCCGGAAGCGCTTGTGTTTGGGGGCATTGGCATCAATGACAGCCCCTCCCCCAATGGTTCGCATGGGGGAATAGGAACGAATCACAAACCGGTCTCCCTTACCGGCAACCGCCTGTTCCTCCAGCTCCAACTGAGCATAGACTTCCTGTCCCGGCTCCAGTTCATCCCTGTCCAGCAATCTGACCCTGCCCAGGATCTCATCGGTGCCCAAATACAGCCTCACCCTTGCCCTGTTTTTCAGCCCTTTGGGGGCGCTCTCCAGCAGCAGTAACCGCACATCCATACGGTGTGAAGGCTTTACACTACCGGGGGAAACAATGACACTGCCCCTTTTTACTTGCTCCACTTCCACCCCCGTTAAATTAACCGCAGTACGCTGCCCTGCCCGGGCCTGCTCCACCTTTTGGCCGTGCACCTGAACGGAGCGTACCCGGGACACCAGACCCTGGGGCATGATCTGCACGGTATCCCCCACAGAAATGCGGCCGGCCAGGAGGGTTCCGGTAACCACCGTGCCAAAACCGGTGACAGAAAACACCCTGTCCACAGGCAATCTTAATTTTCCGGTATTGACTCTCTCTTCGGTATCATCTACAAGTTTATCAATGAACTGCAACAACCGGGGAATTCCTTGCCCCGTAACGGAGGATACCGGAACAACCGGGGCCTGGCTGAGGACGGTACCCTTTAAAAATTCCTTAACTTCTTCCGTGACCAGGCCCAACCATTCCTCATCCACCAGGTCCACCTTGGTTAAGACCACAATCCCCTTCTTTACCTGGAGTAATTGGATAATGTCCATATGTTCCCTGGTCTGGGGCATCACTCCCTCATCGGCGGCAATGACCAGTAAAACCAGGTCGATGCCCCCCACCCCGGCCAGCATGTTTTTAATAAAACGTTCATGCCCGGGCACATCTACGATGCCTGCCTGCTTACCGCTGGGCAGCTTAAGCTGCGCAAAGCCCAGTTCAATGGAAATGCCCCTTTCTTTCTCTTCCTTTAACCTGTCCGTATCGGTGCCGGTTAAGGTCTTGATCAGCAGCGTTTTACCATGGTCCACGTGCCCAGCGGTGCCGATAACAATGTGTTTCATCACCGGGACACCCCCCCGGAATTTAATACACCGGCCATCACTTTCGCCAGCAGGTCCACCTCATCCGGTTGAACCGTCCGTAAATCTACCTGATACCGGCCGTCCTGCACCCGTGCCACCACAGCAGGTTCCGCCTTGCGCAATTGAACCGCCAGCTCGTCCACCGACATGTTATCCGGCACACAGGACAGCAAATAGGTGGGTAATTCAGCTGTGGGCATGGATCCACCGCCTACCTGGGAGAAACCCTGGACAATCCTTAACTCAGCTCCGGCGGTTAGCCTGGATTTAAGTTTTACAGCCAACTCCTCAGCCCTTTTTAATATTGTGTCGGTGGATTCCGTCAGCATTCTAAGGGTAGGAATTTTCTTAAGAACGTGATCTTTGTCCAGGTATTCCCTGAGGGTGGCTTCCAGGGCTGCCACGGTAAACTTATTTATACGGACAGCCCGGGTAAGAGGATTCTGCTTCATTTTTTCAATGTATTGGCGCTTCCCTACAATAATTCCCGCCTGGGGGCCGCCTAAAAGTTTATCGCCGGAAAAAGTCACTACATCCGCCCCGGCCGCTACGGTTTCCTGCACACTGGGTTCCACAGGTAAACCATACTGGGCCAGGTCCACCAGAAAGCCACTGCCCAAATCTGACATCACCGGGATCCCGGACTCTCTGCCGATTTCCACCAGCTCTGCAACAGACGTCTCCCGGGTGAAGCCCATGATCCGGTAGTTGCTGGTGTGCACATGAAGCAATAACGCTGTATTTTCGGTAATACCGTTACGATAGTCCCTGGGGTGTGTTTTATTGGTGGCCCCCACCTCCACCAGGGTGGCGCCGCTTTGCTCCATTACCTCCGGAATTCTAAAGGAGCCTCCTATTTCCACCAGCTGCCCCCGGGATACAATCACTTCTTTCCCCCTGGCCAGGGTTCCCAGGGCTAAAAGGACTGCTGATGCATTGTTATTGACCACCAGCGCCGCCTCGGCGCCGGTCAAACGTATGAGCAGATCTTCCACCGGCTCGTACCGGGATCCCCTTTTTCCTGTCTCCAGGTTGATCTCCAAATTGCAATAGGCGGATGCCACCGCATCAACGGCATGGCGGGCCGATCTGGAAAGCAGCGCCCGTCCCAGGTTGGTATGCAGCACCACACCGGTGGCATTGATCACCCTGCGCAAATTGGGCCTGGTTTCTGATTCCACCAGAACCAATGACTTTTCAATTACCATATCATAAAGTTTTTCAGGGTCACCGGTAAAATACCCGTTTAAAATGGCCTTTCTCATAAAGTCTACGGCTCCCCTGACCCCGTCAACCACAACCGATCTCGGGTGAATTTCCAATAACTGGGTTATCTTATGATGTTTCATGACTTCATCAATTTTTGGCAGTTCCCTGAGCAATGATTTGTCAATTACAGGCTCCATCTTGTTCCTCCGCACTCATGTTCTTCGTTCATTATATGGTATAAAATCACTAAAAAGCAAGAAACCCAGCTGTGCTGGGTAAGTGATCTTATTTAGTAGACATAGACATGCTCATATTATGCAATAAAGCCTTTTCAGCATTAGATAAGTGATCCATCATGGTATGCCTGGCTTCTTTTTCATCCCCTTTGGCAATTGCCTGGTAAATCAGTATATGTTCCTCATAGAGACGCTTGGGAGTATCCGGGGTAAGGTACAACCGTTCCCGAACATTCTTCATCTCTTTTTTCATGGTTTCCGAAATTGAGTTCATCAATCTCATTAACAATGAATTATGAGCCGCACCGGTGATGGCATAGTGAAACTTCAAGTCGGATAAATCCCCCAGTCTGCCCTTGCTGATATCCTCGTTCATTTTGTCCAGCCAGTATTTCATATTGTTAATGTCTTCTTTGGTCCTTCGCAGAGCCGCTAGGGCCGAGGCCTCTGTTTCAATAATTTTTCTTAGTTCCAAAAGCTCAAAAAGAGTATCTTTTCCCGTTACAACTGCCAGTGACATGATATCCGTCATGGATTTGGTACCGATCTCCCGGACAAAGGTCCCCTCACCCGGTCTGATGTCGATAATACCGATGGCTTCCAAGGCACGGTAGGCTTCGCGGACAGCGGAACGCCCCACTTGCAGGCGGTCGGCCAATTCTCTTTCGGGAAGTAGCTTGTCACCCGGATTAAGCTCGCCGCGGGCAATCATTTCTTTAATTTGATCAACAATTTCTTCATAAATCTTTTTGGGTTTAATTGGTTTAAAGTCCACAGCAAACACTCCAAGCTACCTTTTGCAGTTTGAATTTTGCTTATATTGATATAATTCAATCAATAAATAATTGTAAATATTGTAGCATAAAACCAAGACACAAGCCAAAAAATATTTTGAAATGAAAGAGGAAACCTGGCTGGAGCCGGGTTTCCTCATGTCTGGTTGGAACGATTTAAAATCTCTTTTAATCCTTCTTCTGTTCTCGACAAATGATCATACATTGCAGACCGGGCGGCACTTTCATCACCTTTGGCAATTGCATCATAAATCACTTTATGCTGTTCATACAACCTACCGGGATTGCCGGGTTTCAGATAGAGGTTTTCCCGGGCAGTTATCATTTCCTGTTTCATAGTTTCCGAAATTGAATTCATTAACCTAGTCAATAGTGAATTATGTGCCGCATCAGTAATAGCATAATGAAATTTTAAATCAGATACGTCGCCCAGATTACCGCTCAGGATGTCCTGGTTCATTTGATCAAGGCAGTTTTTTATTGCCTTTAAATCCTCCTCCGTTCTTCTGACGGCGGCCAAGGCAGCTGCTTCTGTTTCAACAATTTTTCTCAGTTCCAGAAGTTCAAAGAGGGTGTCCTTACCGGTGAGAACCGCTAAAGACATAATATCTGTCATGGGCTTGTTGCCCATTTTACGGACAAAGGTTCCCTCGCCCGGTTTGATTTCAATAACTCCTATGGCTTCCAATGCACGGTAGGCCTCGCGTACCGCCGAGCGTCCCACTTGCATACGTTCCGCCAGTTCACGTTCCGGAAGGAGTTTGTCGCCTGGATTGAGCTCGCCACGGGCAATCATGTCTTTAATCTGGTCAACGATCTCTTCATAGATTTTCTTTGCTTTAATTGGTTTAAATTCCACAGGCAGCACTCCAGGTCTAGGTTTTGCTTTTGGTGACACTTCTTATATCACTATAGTATAAGATAAACGGACATAAAAAAACAGTTTTGTTACAAGAAAGTTATGGGGTCATGGACCCCATAACTTTCTAAGTCAGCCTTTAGTGAACGCTGATCTTGGCGCTGTCTTTGCCAAACTTGCCGCCGCCAACCTGTTTGTAGGCGTACACGGCAATCACCAGAACAACCACGGCGGTAGCAGCCATAATCATGGCTCCCTGGCTGCGCAGGGCAGCCTCAGCGGCGGCAGCCGCTTCCGGAGAAACTTTGGCAACCGCTTGCTTGGCTGTTTCGTAAACAGGAATCATCCAGGTGAAAACATAGGCCTGCAGGTAAGTCAGCACGCAGATGATGGCGGTAAAGAACAGGCTGTGCAGCACGGTAAAGCGGAACAGGTCGCCTTCTTTACCCACCAGGTTGCAGGCTGCGGTTGCGACAGCGATGGATTGGGGAGAAATCATCTTGGCCGCAACACCGCCGGAGCTGTTGGCAGCCACGGTCAGTACGGGATCCACCCCGATATCGGTGGCAGTAACAGCCTGCATCTTGCCGAACAAAGCGTTGGCAGAGGTGTCAGAACCGGTAACAAATACGCCCAACCAACCAAGGATCGGAGACACCAGCGGGAACAAAGCGCCGGTTACGGTAAATGCTTTACCCAGTGTAGGTGTCATACCGGACCAGTTGGCTACGTATGCAAAGGCTAATACGCAGGCAATGGTAATCAGCGGGAAGGTTAAGCTTTTTACGGTTTCCTGGAAGGTCTTTATAAAATCGCCGAAGCTGATCTTCAGGATAAAGGCAGTGATAATAGCGGAAATTAAGATAGCGGTACCGGCGGCGGACAGATAATTGAATTTATAAACCACTTCAATGGGCTTGCCGCCTGCAATAATCATTTTGTTAATGGCATCAAAAGGAATCTTAATGGTGACAACATCCAACAAAGCTTTTACGGACTTGAGACCCCAGTCACCGATCAGGATGGTGAGCACGATAAAGGGAGACCAGGCCTTGGCGATCGTACCGAAGGGATGCTTTCTGACTTCCAGAGTGGCAGGTGGCTCATCTTTAAAGCGCCACACATTCTTGGGTTTCCATCTTCTTAAGAAAAGAACCATTGCTACGATCGATACCAGAGAAGAAATAATGTCGGGAAGCATGGGGCTCATGTAGTTCGCAGAGAACCACTGGGCAGCCGCGAAGGAAACACCGCAAACCAGGATGGCGGGCATAACTTCCTTGGCGCCTTTCCAACCAGCCATAATAAATACCAACCAAAAAGGTACAAAAACAGAAAGGAATGGTAACTGGCGTCCAACCATCTGTGAGATTGCCATGGTATCTACGCCGGAAACAGCTCCTGCGGTGATGATAGGGATACCGATACCGCCAAAGGCCACCGGCGCAGTGTTAGCAATCAAGCAGAGACCGGCTGCATACAGGGGGTTAAAACCTAAGCCCACCAGCATACCGGCGGTAATGGCCACAGGAGTACCGAAACCTGCCGCGCCTTCCAGGAAGGCACCGAAACAGAAGGCAATCAACAGGGCCTGCAGTCGACGGTCATCGGTAATGGCGGCGATGGAATCTTTAATGATCTCAAACTGACCGCTTTTAACAGTTAACTGGTAAAGGAATACAGCGGTAAGAACAATCCAACCAATAGGGAACAATCCATATAAGGCGCCGTAAATGGAGGACCAAATGGCTAAATTGACGGGCATCCCGTGGACGAATACCGCAACACCAATGGCCAGCAGCAGGGTAATACTACCTGCAATATGACCTTTCATTCTGGCAATGGCCAGGGCGTAGAACATAAATAAGATGGGAATCGCCGCCACTAGGGCAGACAAGAACAGGTTATCTAATGGATTAATGACTTGAGTCCATTCCATAGTCTCTTCTCCTTTGCTTAGTTATAAAAGCTGCTTAAGGATTCATTACAAGCAAGCAAAACAAAAAAACAAACAATACAAAAAAGATACAATACTGGTACAATTGCGATAATATAAAACATCTAAAGGTTTAGTATTTTTTCTCTCTCACCTCCTTAAATTGTTATTGAAGCCGACAGGTTTAACAACCTGTTGGCTTAATGGTGTGACCTTGATACGGTACAAAAAATAATTATTCAGTTTTCATGAAGTTATATTTTTTAGAATAAAACCCTTTTGTTTTAGACCGGGAAAAGCATATGAAATATTTAACGATTTTGCAACATTTAAAATTGTTAATAAATTAGTGCAATTCATATTATAAGGCCATCTGGTTGAGTAGTCAACTATTGTGATGGTCTGACCATTCGACTTTTCATAGCAATTCGACATCACGCTTAGAATTCCTTCGTGTTTAGAATTATTTTTTTAAATATTACAACTATATTTACTATTGAGAATAATATATGTAAGACGTTTTTAACTTATTTAAATTTTCTAACAAATATTAATTAAAAAAATGACCAGTACGTTTGTACCGGCCAAGCTTGCTTTTTGCTTTTATACATTTTTTCTTTTCTCTAGATGTTTTATATTATCGCAATTGGTTTAGTCCCGGTAAGAGCGAGCTTGACGGGCCGCTACAATACCAAGACCAACCATAATGAATACCGAAATTGCCAGGGCTATCAGGCTAAAACCGGTATCAGGAGCAGTGGCTGCGGTAGCAGCAGCATGAGCTTCAACCATTTCAGGCACCATTCCTCTCAAGTAATATGCTTGTGCATACACCACAGCACCCATGATGGCTGTGAAAATGAGACTATGCTTCACTGTGAATCTGAAGAGATCGCTTTCTCTGCCAACCAGGTTAACTGAGGCACAGGCTACTGCAATACTCTGGGGTGAAATCATTTTACCGGCTACACCGCCGCTGGTGTTGGCGGTAACAGTCAATACAGGGTTTACATCAATTTGTTCGGCAGTAATACGCTGCATGTTGCAGAACAGCGCGTTGGCGGAGGTATCACTGCCGGTTACAAAGACGCCCAACCAGCCCAGGAAGGGTGAAACGAAGGGAAAGAAAGAACCGGTTACGGTAAGAGCTTTACCCAGGGTTGGGGTAATACCGGCAAAGTTTGCAATATAGGCAAAACCCAGTACGCTGGCGATGGTTGCCAGGGGGAATTTCAGGTTATTTAAGGTTTCACCAAATACTGATACATAGGTTCCCGGACGAATTCTTAAAATCAGGGCAGAAATGATGGTAGCAAGCAGGATCGCGGTACCGGCTGCGCCCAGCCAGTTAAACTTGTACACAACTTCCAGAGGCTTGCCGCCAACAAGAATGGCTTTATCCAAGCCTACCATAGGAATTTTTAAAGTCACCTTGTCCAACAGATACTTGATACCACTGATGCCCCAGTCACCAATCAGGATGGTTAATACGATAAAGGGAGTCCAGGCTTGGATAACACGGCCGATGGGATGCTTCTTAACCTCCATGCTGGCAGCGGGTTCATTGGGAAAACGCCAGATATTTTTAGGTTTCCAGACCTTCAAGAAGGCTACCAGTACAATAATAGAAATCAGAGCAGAAAGGATATTGGGCAGTTCGGGACCGATCTTTGCTGCCACAAACCACATGGTTAAACTAAAGCTGGCAGCAGTTACAAAAACAGCGGGAAACACTTCTTTGGTCCCTTTCCAACCGGACATAATGAATACTAACCAGAAAGGAACGATAAAGGAAAGTAACGGTAACTGGTTGGCAATCATCTGGCTGACAACCATGGGATCCAGGTTGGAAACCTTACCGGCCGTAATAATAGGAATACCGATACCGCCAAAGGCCACCGGCGCAGTGTTGGCAATTAAGCATAAACCTGCAGCGTAAAGGGGTTGGAAACCTAAACCCACCAGCATACCGGCGGTAATAGCAACCGGCGCACCGAAACCGGCAGCGCCTTCCAGGAAGGCACCAAAGCAATAACCAATTAATAATGCCTGTAAGCGACGGTCTTCGGTTATGGACGCGATAGAATCTTTAATTACTCCAAAATAACCTGTTTTTACTGTAAGGTTATAGAGAAACACAGCACAAAGAACAATCCAGCCAATGGGAAATAAACCGGTTAAAACACCGTAAAGCGTGGAAAGCAAGGCCAATTTTACCGGCATGCCGTAGGCCACAATGGCCACTGCGATGGCAGATGCCAAAGTAAGGGCTCCGGCAATGTGGCCCTTCATCCTTTTAATAGCCAGGGCGTAGAATAAGATCAGAATCGGGATCGATGCTACAAGCGCTGACAATCCTATGTTACCGAAAGGGTTCGTTTCTTGTACCCACATGATGCTTTACCCCTCATTTCCGAAAAATAATTAAAAATATTGCTGTAAAACCAAAGCCAGTTATCAGAGACCCTTCCCTTCACCCCCCCCTGCAGAATTTTATATCGTAGTGACATTCTTTTGTTGAAGAATGTCACTTACAGGCGTTTAATATCCGTTCATGATTCTGGAAAGACCCGGAGCTTCTTACACAAATCAACTGGTTGGCTAGTGTTAAAGAGGGTGGTTCTTTATCAGATGACCCTATGATCTTATGTCCTTATACCTATATCATCATATGGCATAATGGTATGACCGCAAACATTTATAAAAAACTTTACTCATCATTGTCATTTTTCAGTATATTAAAAATATCGACAAAAATCAACTTTAATTTCCCACCAAAATTATAAATTTAATCGCTGGATAAGTCAGGATTTAATTTTTCTGGCTCCTCTACCAATTCCTTATAAAGTTCCGGTCTCCTGGCCCGCAAATAAAAACTGTTTGCCATGGAACCCGACTTTTGTTGCCTGATCATGTTAATTTTATTGCAGTCCAAATCTGCAATGAGCATGGACTCCATCCCCCGAAAATCTTCTGCCAGGATATTCCCTTTGGGATCAATGACCAAAGCTCCCCCGCAAAAATGATGACCCCGACCATCATCCCCCACCAGATTACAGGCCCCAATAAAGACGGTATTATCATAGGCCCTGGCCGGCAGGTACTTTAACCAAATGTCCCGGCGATCCCCCACAATGGAAGGAGAGGCATGGGGCGCAAAAATGATTTCACATCCCTTCAGGGAGAGAATGGTTGTCATTTCCGGAAAATGCGTGTCCCAGCAAATTTGAATACCGAATTTAGCCTTGGGAGTGGAAAATACCCTGATTTCATCGCCTGCGCAAAAGTATGGCTGCTCACTTTTCCCCAGGTGGGTTTTACGATATTTTCCCACTGTGCCATCAGGATGCACCACAATTTGAGTAATATAGGGCTTGCCCTGTCCCTCATTTTTTTCTGCCATACCCGCAATAATAGTTATTTTCCCTTCCCTGGCCATTTGCACAAGGGAAACCACGAACTGACTTGTTGCAATGTCCCCGGCAAGCTCCCGGGCGGTTTCCCGGTCATAACCTTGCACGCACATTTCCGGAAAACAAATGATATCTACCGCTTTTTCCGCAGCCTCCTGCACAAACCGCTGCATGGCCGCCAGATTTTTTCCCATCTGTCCCAATTTTGATTGCATCTGTACCAGAGCAATTCTCGTATTCTGCAAGACATAAACCTCCCTGCAAAGCAAACCCCGCCTTTGTTAATTCAAGTCGGGGACGGTTCTTAACTTGAATTTGCCGGCGGCAAATTCAAGTTAAGAACCGTCCCCGACTTGAAATTGTGTGCGGTATTAGATGACTATTCCTACATTTTTTAGTATTTCGGTAATCTGCCGGGGTTTATTCATGGTGTAAAGATGAATGCCCTCCACTCCGTTCTCAATTAAATCCCGGACTTGTTGGCTGGCAAACTCAATTCCGGCTTTTTCCATCTCTTCATTATTATCTCCATATTTATCCACCATCATCAGAAGTTTGGCCGGCATGGAGGCGCCGCATAAGGCAATGATTCGTTTAATTTGTTTCGCATTCAGCACAGGCATGATGCCCGCCATTACCGGACAATGGATACCGATTCTACGGGCATTTTCTATAAAGTTATAAAAAATTCTGTTGTCAAAGAATAATTGGGTAATTAAAAAGTCCACCCCTTGATCCACCTTATATTTTAAATGGTTCAGGTCTTCACTCAAACGGTTGCAGTGGGCATGGCCCTCGGGGTAAGCAGCCGCGGCTATGCAGGTATCACTGAGGTTTTTGATATACTTAACAAGATCCGAGGCAAATTGGAAGTCACAGCGTGAGAAGTCATAATCCGGGTTGTCCGCCGGCGGGTCACCCCGCAGGGCCAGCACATTCTCGATGTTTTCTTCCTGTAGTCCCTTCAAAACCAGATCAATCTCACTGCTGGAGTGTCCCACGCAGGTCAGATGGGCCAGTGCCTCCACCTTGTACTGGTTTTTGATCCTTGATGCAATTTCTTTGGTCCTGTCCCGGCTGCTCCCGCCGGCGCCATAGGTGACACTGATAAAATCCGGATTTAATTTGGTTAAATCCTCCAGGGTTTCATAAATTGTCTCCACGGGTGTGTTAATTTTAGGTGGAAATATCTCAAAGGAAATAACCGGTTTTTTCTGCTGGAACAGCGTTGAAATTTTCATGTTATCATCACCCTGTTAAATGTAATTTTGTCTGTTTTTTTATTATAACTTGAGTTGCAGCAATGGAAAATAACAAAATGTTTGCCGATTCCTTACAACGTTCTTAACTCTTGCCCCGGGTTCTTGAGAATATAATCGGGTAATAATATACTATTAATTGTTAATAACAGGAATAAAAACAACTGTAAGGAGGATTTCCATGACCACTGAAAACAATCTGAAAGCCGCTTTTGCCGGGGAGTCCCAGGCCAACCGTAAATACCTTGCCTTTGCCGCCAAGGCTGACCAGGAAGGCTATCCTGCCGTTGCCAAGCTCTTTAGAGCCGCCGCCGAAGCCGAAGCAATCCATGCCTTGAGTGAATTAAAGGCTCTGGGCGCCATCAAATCCACCGCTGAAAACCTGCAGGCAGCCATTGACGGGGAAACCTATGAGTTTACACATATGTATCCCGGCTTTATCCAATCTGCGGAAACCGAATGCAACGAACAGGCCAAGCGCGCCTTCCACTTTGCCAATGAGGCCGAAAAGGTGCACGCCGAATTGTACAAGAAGGCCCTGGAAGCCTTGGAGAAAAAAGAAGACATTGACTACTACCTCTGTCCCGTATGCGGCTACATTCACGAACGCACCGCCCCCGACAAGTGCCCCATCTGCGGCGCCAAAGGCAGCGCGTTTAAAAACGTAGGATAATCGAATATTTTCGGTGTCTGGCATTTAAGTGAATTATGAAGACGGGTTCTTGATTAAATCAATACTTGAATGGCCGTTGGGTATTGGCCGTTGGCTTTTGGCTTTTAGCCATTGGTCCTAAAAGTTATTGAACGTTCAAATAAATTACTTAATATAAAAAAGGCTTCCGCGAACCTGTGTCCTCACAGGCTACAGGGAGGTGGAAGCCTTCTTTATTGACTACATTTCCCTGATAATCCTGTAATCCGTCGTCCTCTGGGCCGGTCTAAACCCGGCATCCCGAATGCAATGCAAAATGTCCTTTAAGGGGACCCGGTAGGTAACCCCCGCCGCCCGCACCACATTTTCCTCCAGCATGGTGCTGCCAAAGTCATTGGCTCCAAAACGCAGCGCCACCTGAGCAAGCTTGGCCCCTTGGGTCACCCAGGAAGCCTGAAGGTTCTTCACATTATCCAACATTAACCTGGCCACCGCTAGGGTCTTCAGGTACTCTACCCCGGAGGCGGTTTCCCCTCCCAGTTCGGTATTCTTAGGTTGAAAACTCCAGGGAATAAAAGCAGTAAACCCGCCGGTTTTGTCCTGGGCCTCCCTCACCCGAACCATGTGGAGTATCCGCTCTTCAGCCGTTTCAATATGCCCGAACATCATGGTAGCGGTGGTCTTCATGCCCAGACTGTGGGCGGTGGTCATGACCTCCATCCATTCTTCCCAGGTGATCTTTTCCGGGCTGATGGCCCTGCGCACCCGGTTGTCCAGTATTTCGGCGCCGCCGCCGGGCAGCGAGTCCAGACCGGCCTCTTGAAGCTTCAGCAAGACCTCCCGCAGGGAAAGCCCTTCTTTTCTGGCGATATGCCAAATCTCCGGGGGCGAGAAGGAGTGAATATGAATGTCATACCGTTCCTTGATCCCTTTCAGTAACTCAACATAGTAGTCCAATCCCAAATCAGGGTGCAGGCCGCCCTGAATCAGAAGCTCCGTCCCCCCGGCGGCAACCGTTTCATCAATTTTTTGATAAAGTTCCTCACGGGTGATTACATAGGCATCCTCGGCGCCGGGTTCCCGCCAGAAGGCGCAAAAACGGCATTTGCAGCTGCAGATATTGGTATAGTTAATATTGCGGTCAATGATAAAGGTAACGCGGTTTTCCGGGTGCATTCTTTGGCGGACGGCATCCGCCGCTGCACCCAGAGCAATGAGGTCGGAAGAATTTAAGAGGGCAACGCCCTCTTCCACGCTTAATCTATGTCCTGCCACAGCCTTTGCCAGTATCTCTTCTATTCTAGACATCTTCTTCACCCCAAACAGATAAACGCACCCGTTCCTCAATCAGGCCGCTTTTGTAACAGTAGTCATAGTAAGTAAGAAGGGCCCTGCGGTGGTCTTGCTCAAACTCATTATTAATGGTCTTAAAGTATTCCTCCAAATAATCCATGGGCAGTCCGGTCCTGCGCCTGCTTTTTTTCAGCAGCGCCGGCATGTTGTCTCCGGCAATTCGCTTGGCATCACTCAACAGGCTGCAAAGGGCATCAACATCTTCCGGATGATCCTTGGCAAAATCCTTACGAACCACCCACAGGGCATAGACCATTCTTTCGCCGGTAAACTGCTTCCAAACCTCACCCAGATCCGTCACATGATAAGGCAGTCGGTCCTGCAGGACCCACAGGTGGGCCCGCATGGCATCATCGCCAATTAATAAGGCAGCGTCTCCTTCTGCCATCATTTTTTCCAGATCCGGCGGCATGGTGACAAAATTCGCTTCCACATGATAATAGTGGTCAAAGAGCACCTTTAATAATGCCACTGAGGTGGCAGAGGAAGATGTCAGGCAAACTTTTTTTCGATCCAGTTCGGTAACAGGTACATAACTGAATAACAGAATGCTTCTTACCGGCCCGTCGGCGCTCACGGACAAATTGGGCAGAATCATACATTTATCAATATTTCTGGCATATTCAACCGATGATATTGAGGCTACGTCCAGTTGGCCTTCTAAAAGCATTTGATTCAACATGGTGGGCGGTCCTTTCACCAGCTCACCGTTAAAGGGCAGCATACCATCCTCCAAAGCATGGAAGACCGGTAACGTGTTCAGGTAATCCACCTGCCCTAACCGTATTCTGGCCACTAAAAACCCTCCTCAATTACATTGTACAGGGTATCTCGTTCAACCGGATCCTTGCCTGCAGCCTTAATCATATGAATGAGTTTGTTTTTCGCCATAATTTGAGCAGTCTCCGCTCCAGCATCATGGGCAATTTTCTCTTCTATGACGGTGCCGTCTAAATCATCCACTCCAAAGGACAAAGATACCTGGGCAATTTTGGGGCCAATCATGACCCAATAGGCCTTGATGTGATCAAAGTTGTCCAGCATCAATCTTGCGATGGCCAGGGTTTTCAAGTCATCATAGCCGGTGGTCAATGACAGCTTGTGAGATACCAGAGCGGTGTTTTTAGGATGGAAAGCCAGCGGGATAAAGGTTAAAAATCCGCCGGTCTTATCCTGTAGCTCCCGTAATTGAATAAGGTGATCAATTCTCTCTTCGATTGTCTCCACATGCCCGTAAAGCATGGTGGCGTTGGTCCTCATTCCCACACGATGGGCTGCTTCATGAACCTCCAGCCAGCGTTCCCCGCTGATCTTTTTTTCACAAATGATGTCCCTGACCCGCCGGGCAAAAATCTCCGCTCCACCGCCAGGCAAAGAGTCCAGGCCGGCATCCATTAACGTCTTTATTACTTCTTGCAGGGACATGTTATGGGTTCTGGCTAAATAATCAATCTCCACAGCGGTAAAGGACTTAATGATTGCCCCGGGGGCAGCGGAACGGACACGCCGTAGCATTTCCAGATAATAATTGATTTTCAGCTCAGGATTCAGGCCTCCTACTATGTGTATTTCAGAGACCTTTAATCCATGACACTCTTTGGCCTTTGCTTCCACTTCATCAAGGGACAAGGTATAAGCCCCTGGATCTTCTGCTTTCCTGCCGAAGGCGCAAAGCTTGCAGAGATTCTTGCAAACATTGGTATGATTGATATGCCGGTTTACTGTAAAGTAGGTTTTGTTACCGTTCTTACGTCTTCTTACGAGATCCGCCAGGTAGCCGATGGCCAGTAATTCATTGGATTGGTAAAGACGTATGCCGTCTTCTCTGCTTAGCCTTTCTCCGGCTTCAACCTTTGCCTTAATATCTGTTAACTCACTGTTTGCAAAAAGAGTTTCCATGGTTTTCTCCTTTCCTTGCCAACCGCATCGCCGCGGCTGGGTTTTGGGAAGCCCTTAAAACACTTTAAAGGGAAGCAAAATGTCAGCCACTGTGCAGACAAACATCATAACACTTAAAGTACCATTTAAATGAAAGAAAGCAAGTCCGGTCCTGGAAAGATCCTCGGGGGTTACCAGGATGTGCTGGTAGGCCAGCAGGCCGCTGGCAATGGCCACACCGATAAAATAAAACAAACCTAAATTTAACAGCGCCCCGACTGCCAAAAAACACAGGGGGGCCAGGGCATGGACAACGGCAGAAATCCTGAGCGCATTTTTAATACCAAACCGCGCCGGAATGGAAAAGATGCCTTCCCGCCGGTCAAATTCATAATCATCACAGGCATAAATAATGTCAAAGCCTGCCACCCAGAGCAGAACGCCGACACCCAGCAGAACCGGGGCCGGGTGAAAGCTGCCGGTGATGGCCACCCAGGCTCCCAGGGGAGCCAGCCCCAGGGCGATGCCGCACCAAAAGTGACAGGTCCAGGTAAATCTTTTGGTAAAGGAATAAAAGCTAAGGGCAAAGACGGCCACCGGAAACAATTTAAAAGCCAGCGAGCTCAAGTTGTAAGCGGACACAGCCAGCAGGCCGAAGGACAAAAATACATAAATCCATACCTCGGTCACTCCCAGCAGCCCCCTGGGCAGCGCTCTGCCAGCCGTGCGGGGATTTTTGGCGTCAATATGCCGATCCACCAGCCGGTTAAAGGACATGGCTGCTGTCCGCGCGCCCACCATGGCCAGGGTGATCCACAGGATGTTATGCAGAGAGGGAATCCGCTGCTCAGTCAACAGCGCCCCGATATAAGCAAAGGGCAAAGCAAAGATGGTATGCTCAAACTTGATCATGTCAAGAAATATTTTAAGCTTAGAAACCATAGCTCTTCCACTTCCTGTCCACCAGGGCTTTGATTTCTTCACTCATCACAATGTCTTCGGGCCACTCCCTGGGATGTCCTTCAGCGGGCCACTTCCTGGTTGCGTCAATCCCCATCTTGGCGCCATAGTAGGGCATCGGGGATGAATGGTCCAGGGCATCCAGGGGACCGTCCACAATTAAGACATCCCGCCGGGCGTCAATGTTGTTGAAA
Source organism: Desulforamulus putei DSM 12395 (assembly GCF_900129195.1). Classification (GTDB taxonomy): domain Bacteria; phylum Bacillota; class Desulfotomaculia; order Desulfotomaculales; family Desulfotomaculaceae; genus Desulfotomaculum; species Desulfotomaculum putei. The sequence goes on along the minus strand of NZ_FQUY01000007.1, from coordinate 25,746 downwards.
ACCCGCCAGGCCACTTCAGAGGGATTCTGGACATCCACGTGATCATCCACCACGATGATCAGCTTGGCAAACATCATCTGGCCCATCCCCCACAGGGCATTCATAACCTTCTTGGCATGACCGGGATAGCGCTTCTTAATGGAAACAATGACGCAGTTGTGGAATACGCCTTCGGGAGGCATATTCATATCCACCACTTCCGGCAGCTGCAGCCGCAGCAGGGGCAAAAAGGTCCTCTCAATGGCCTTGCCGATAAAGTTGTCTTCAATGGGGGGCCTGCCTACAATGGTAGCCGGGTAAATGGGATTCCTGCGGTGAGTGATGCAGGTCAGGTGAAAGACCGGGTAGTAGTCCGCCAGGGAATAATAGCCGGTGTGGTCGCCAAAGGGACCTTCCCAGCGGGTCTCCTCTGGATCCACATAACCCTCTAAAATAATTTCAGCCCGGGCCGGCACTTCAATATCCACCGTTTCGCATTTGACCATTTCCACCGGTTCCTTGCGGATGAAGCCCGCCAGCAGCATCTCATCAATGCCCGGCGGCATCGGCGCAATGGCAGAGAAAATACAGGCGGGGTCGGCTCCCAGGGCAACCGCCACCTCCAGACGCTGCTTTTTTTCCCTTTGTTTACGGTGGTTTTCGGCGCCGTCTTTATGTTTATGCCAGTGCATGCCCGTGGTGGTTTCGTCATAGACCTGCATACGGTACATACCGACGTTTCTCCTGCCGGTGTCCGGGTCCTTGGTAAACACCAGGGGCAGTGTAATAAAAGGGCCGCCGTCCAGGGGCCAGCACTTGAGCACCGGCAATGAGGCCAGGGAAGGCTTTTCCCTGACAATCACTTCTTTACAAGGGCCGGTACGAACGGTTTTGGGTATAAAGGAAGAAAGCTGTGCCAGCTTGGGCAAAGCCTTCAGTTTATCCATAAAACCGGTGGGAAGCTCCGGTGGTTGCAGGAATTCCATCATTTGCTCGCCAATATCATCCAAATCATTGACCTGCAGGGCCAACTTCATGTGTTCCAGGGACCCCATCAGGTTGGTTACCACCGGCATGGAATAGCCCTTTACATTTTCAAACAGCAGGGTAGGTCCACCCATTTTACAAACCCGGTCGGTAATCTCGGTTATTTCCAGGTCGACACTGACCTCGGTTTTAATTCTCTTCAGTAAGCCTTTGTTTTCAAGGGTTTTCAAGTAATCTCTCAAGTCCTGATATGCCACGTTCTATGCACCATCCCCAGATTATTATAGAGGGACTTTTGATCTTTAATTTGAGCTTTAAACCTTAAATAAAAATTTCTCACTTCTCATTTAGTACCAACGTGAACCGCCACAATGCCGCCGGTCAGTTCATGGTAGACGGCGTCTTTGAGCCCCACCCTGGTGAAGATGTCTCTGATAACGGACTGGTGAGGAAAAATTTTCAGGGAGTTGGGCAGCCACCGGTACGGGCCGTCCTTCCCCACACCCAATTTCCCCAGCAGGGGTACCAATTGTTCAAAATACAGGTAGTAAAGCTGCTTAAAGACGGGAGCGCTTGGTTTGGCCAATTCCAAAGAAACAACCCTGCCTCCCGGCTTCACCACCCGTCTCATTTCCGCGATGCACCCTTCTACATCGGGAACATTTCTTAAAGCAAAACCTATGGTGGCACAATCAAAGGTATTATCAGCAAAGGGCAGGTTCATGGCATTGCCCTGGACTAAATCAATATTATTTTTGTAAGGGGTTTTTTCAATGTTACGAACTGCCTGTGCCAACATGTTCTCACAAAAATCCAGCCCGGTGACCCGGCCGGAGGTACCTACCACCCTGGCCAGCTCAATGGACAACATGCCCGTACCGCAGGCCACATCCAGGGCAAAACCCCCGGGCTGCAAACCGGTTTGTGACACAGCAAACCGCCGCCAATATTTATCCCTGTTAAAACTCAGGGTGGTATTCATCAGATCATAGCGGTGCGCGATGGCGGAAAACACCCCGTGCACAAACTCTTCTTTGCTTTTACCGTTGTACTGCTGCAAGACGGTAGTGCTCCCTTCTTTATACAACCTTACGAATGTCCTCTTCCGTTAAACACAAAGCACGCACCAAATTTTCCAACATCGCTTTTTCCGGCCGGTTGGGTAACTTCTCCAGGGCCTTCAAGGCTTGATCGGTATATTTCAACCCTTGGACGCTCAAAGGATTCCTTTGCAGGAGACCGTAAACCATGCCTAAATTTACCCCGAACTCGTAGAGGGATTCCCGGTCTCCCTCCGGGGCTCCTGCCAGGTCCCCCGCCAAACGGGCTGCTCCGGCCATCAATTCCGCAATTTCTAAGCGAACTATCTCATTAACCAGTTTGTTATTGTCTTCTAACATATGAAGATTCTTACGGTACAGGATACCGCCCTCGTGGATACGGCCAATCATTTCTGCTAGGGGGCGCAGGTATTGTAAAAGGTCAGAATCACAAAGAGTGGTGAAAAACTTACCATACAAGTAGTCCCCCACTAAAACAGGAAATTGAGTGCCGTCTCTGGGGTCTACCTTGTAAGATTGTATGGCTGTTTCCGGTATGTTTTTATGAATATGGGAAGCCATAAAAATAAACTGCACAATAGCGCCAAGGGAAATCACCTTGGCAGACCTGCAGTTATATAATCTGGCCGCAATAAGAACCACCGCTGGGCGAATAAAATTGTCCATTGGGGAAAATTCCAAATGGGCATAGTCACCCACATGCCCGGCTTTGATCAATAATTGATTCTTAATGGTATTGTGAATAATCTGAATATCTTCCCGGATGCTTGCAAAGACGTCGCCTGACATCAAAAAGCCCCCTTTTTGGCGGTTAACTTATTATTACTTCGTTAAGCATAACAAATTTCCTCCCTTAAAGGACTGGAAAAAAGGCACAAAAAACTAACGAGCCTCGCTCCATCTTTCCGATGAGCCAGGCTCGTCAGTTCCCACTACTCTTGGTACTAATAAATATCCCTCCTATGAGTTTACGGCCACCAAACGCGGCGCCATTCCAGGCAGGATTCCTCTCTTAGTCTCCTGAGCAGCCATATCCTTAGCACCAAATTCTCTGGTTAAGAAGTTGCATGCATCCCAGGGATTCACTGTATCCCCGCAGGTGAATACATCGACCGCAGCATAGCCTAATTCCGGCCACGTATGAATGGCAAGGTGGCTTTCACTGATGACTACAACGCCACTTACACCCTGTGGACTAAACTTGTGGAACACCACTTCGCGGACCTCAGCCCCAGTTTCCAGAGCTGCGTTAACCATAATCTCCTCAACCTTCTTCACATCATTGAGGATATCAAAATCACAGCCATAGATTTCTGCCAAGACATGGCGGCCCAAAGGTTTCATTATAGTTATCCTCCTCCTTTAATTAATAAAATGTTGGAACCAACAAGCCCCTTTGCCGTTTTCACCGGGCTGGCCAATTCCAACCAAAATCAATTTTAACATAAACTTTTCCCTTGTCAATAAAATTTTACGCAAATTTTGCCTCTAATTGGCGAATATATTTATTTGCAACTTTATTCACTTAATTTATTAATTTACCTAAATATTCTGCTAGGACTTACGGGTTTTTCTCGCTCCTGCACCATCAACCCAATCCTATAGGGTCCCGGCCAATACCCTTTATCCAAAAATACTTGCTTTACAAAAAGGATACCTTATTAGATGGTATGTTTGCTGTCCGGCCTTTGTTCCGTCAACACCAGGTAAACCAGTGGCGGAGCGCCAAAAATCATGGTGGTGGCTGCAGCCACAACGCCGGAATCGTTAAAAGCAAAAGCTACCAGAGCGCCGGTAACAACTCCGATAAAGCCTTTAAACAAGTAAGGGTATTTTACCCGGATGTTTTCCATAACACCTCTGGGACGGTAAAACAACAGGGCCAGGATCGCCAGGCTGGCCAGCAGCACCCTGCTCCATATGGTATAGCGAAGTAGTTTCATATTCATGGCCCATTTGCGCTGAATAATATCCAAAACTTGACCGGGTCCTGCATTCAGGATAAGGGACGCGGTGGTCCCCATGTGTGAACGCAAATCCGGCGGTCTGGAAAGATCAAAGGCGATGAAACCAATGACCGCCAGCAGCACCACAACGGACACCAGCAGCAGGGTACGGAACCGGAAACGAACCCCTACCAGCAGGAGAAAGGTTACCAGCAGGGCGGAGGCGGCTGCGATGGTGCCCCCCACATTGGTTCCGATGTTGGGCGCTGCCATTGCATAAACTGTAAAAAGGAACAGCAAACCGCTGGCTGCAATAAGAGGCCGGCGCCACTTCGACCAGTATTGAATGGAGGCTGTGGCGCCAATGATGATGGAACCAATTAAGACCCCCATATATTCATTGCCAATGCCATAGAACCTTGCTCCCACAATGGGGTCATACCCCAGCAAGGACTGTTTCTGTAAATAAGACCCGTTCAGGAGATCCATTAAAATGGTTCCCGCACTGGCAATACAAATAAAAATAAAGGGATCCAACCCCACTTTTCTGTTTACCAGGATGGCTGCTCCCACAATCACCAGGGTGGTTACGATGAGCATGACCGCCATGACTGCTATTGAATTCCGGGGCAGCAGCGGCATTAAAAGTTCTGCCAGAGGAACTGCCATGACCACCAGCAGGAAGGGTTTAATGATCTCCGCCATGTGTCGCTTAAAAAAGATACCATACAAAGCCGTAAAAAGCACTACCAATTGTACTAACACATAGGCTGACTGCAGCGGGGGTCTGGCCTGGTAGGTTGTGACCAGCTGCTTATTTAAATTGCTCAGGTAGTCAAAGCTGTCTTCCTGTAACTTTAAACCGGAAACCAGTAACGGGCGTCCCGACATGCCAACCACCGGTTCCAGCCCCAGGTACTTAAGAACGGTGGGAGCGATATCGGTATTCATAACAATGCCGTCCCTCTTGGTGGTGCCGGATGTTAACAAAGTACCCGCTTGAAAACCCGGTCCTGCGCCAATGACGGGGGTTAAACTGTTATTTTCCTTGATGGCCTCGGTTGTGGGAGTGGGGGTGATTACCAGCAAAATTTCCCTGGAAAAATCCATTTGCTTGACCAAATCACCCACAAACCGGTCAATTCGGCCCAGAGCTTCAACCCTTTGCCTGTTATAGGCGATATCGGTTGCCTTGTCTTTTTCTTCATAGATTCTGGTGGCATCCCCTGTTTCAATAACAATGAGCGATGCTCCGTTGTTACGGTATTCATTAAACTTCTTTAGCACCTCGGCAAAATTGGTTCGATAAGAACCAAGCGCTGTCCGGTGCGGCAGCAGGATTGTTTCATCTACACACCCCATGTCCGTCAAACCCTGCTTATCCATGGTGATGGTGGTGGCCAACCTCCTGGGAACGCCGGGGGTGTCGGCATTGCCGATCACCGCGGTTTTCCTTCCCGCTGCATGAAGGGCCTGCCCCAGGGCACCGGGTACGGCAGGATAATGCAGGGCATCATTGGTACGGGTTAACTTGCCAACGGCCAGTTGGAGGACGGATCCCGCCGGCGCCTGCCACCCGGTGCGGCGATAATATTCATTGGCGGCCGAAGTGTCCAGTACATGTTCATAATCATTAAAACCGTTATTGGCTTCCCCCACGCCAATCAGGTGAGCCCCTCCGCCAATGGTGGGATATGTATGTTCCGAATAAATGCCTGCACCGGTATTGTTGTTCAATAACCCCACGGAACCCCGGTTGGCTAAAGATTTTATATTGGTTAAGGAGGTACCTTCATAATCCTCCATGGTTACTTTGTCAATCAGGACCAGAACAACCCTCTCCGCCCGGGCGGTGTCATCCGCCCCGGCTGCGTAGGCCAGGGGTCCAATCGCAAGTATAAAAATGGTTAGTAAACCGGCAATGATTTTATGCCAGAAAGAGCCACCCAATTTTTTATCCCTCCATGTCTGTCCCGGTATATCCCTTTTGTCCATATTTTTAGTTTTGGCCCTTGCCCTGAATCAATTTCTTTTCTGCTAACAACTGCTGGTATAGTTCCATGGTTTTCTCAACCATCATGCTGACGGTAAACTTTTCCCTTACGTGTTTTTGGCCGTTGGTTCCCATTCTCATTAAACGGTCCCTTTCCCCTATGAGACCGGCCAGCGCTACCGCTAGGGCTTCGGGATCCTTGGGCGCCACCACCAAGCCTGTTTTTCCTTCCACAATGGCTTCCGGGACACCGCCTACCCTGGTGGCTACCACCGGCTTCCCGGCAGCCATGGCTTCCAGAATGGTCAACGGCAAACCTTCGGTTATTGAGGGCAGCACAAAAATATCAAGAACAGAAAGGATTTCTGCAATATTTTCCCGTCGCCCGGCAAAGATTACTCTGCCTTGCAAGCCCAACTCGGCGGCCTCCTGTTTTAGCGTTTCCTCCAGGGGGCCATCCCCTACCACCAGGAAATTCACCTGGTACTCCTTAAGGAGGGAGGCCGCTTTCAGAAAATAACTGACACCCTTTTGGGGAGCCAGGCGAGCAATGGTTCCAACCACCGGTCCCAATTCAGGAATATTGAGGTTGCGTCTTACGGCTTTGACATCAACCTTTGCGTTAAACCTGTCTACCTCGATGCCATTATAAATGGTGGTTAATTGTTTAACAGGCAGACCTTCCCGTTCCATTAATTCCTGTTTTAAAGCATCGGATACTGTAATGATCTTATCGGTAAACCGGGCTAAAAATCGTTCCACCCTGGCAAATAATTTTTTCTTCCATTCCGGCCATTCTTCATAGAAAATGCTGTTATGGGCCGTGAAAATGACCACCGGTGTTCTGGCCATTATGGCCGCCAAACGGCCCACTAGGGCTCCTTTGGAACTGTGGGCATGCAAAATGGTGGTACCCGATTGATGCAGATATTTAACTAAACTGCGTACCGCTGCATAATCCCTGGTTGGTGAAAGTTCTCCCACTAGGGAAATGGGTAAGGTCTGAATCCCCAAGGCGACAAGCTCGTCCCACAAAGCGGTGTTGGGAGGGCAGGCCACTGTTACATCAAACCTTTTTTTATCCGTATATCGTACCAGATTGATCAGGTGGTTTTTCATACCCCCTGCAGCGGGTCTTACCACATGCAATATTTTTATTCTGGACAAAAGGTTTCACCCCTGCAACTGTATATCTTTCCCAAAACTGTCCAAGTGTATGCATCCAACTTTTATTCGCCACTATCCGTCGTTTCACCTGCCCGTTAAAAAGAAAAAGCGGTGATACACCGCCATAAACAATGTGATTGGCCGCCCATAACCTGGCGGCCGGGTGTTTTAGCTGATTTTAATCGCTTCGGTGGGGCAGCCTTCGGCAGCTTCTTTAGCCTGGTCTTCCTGCCCCTCCGGCACCTCATTGACAATAGCATGGGCCTTTTCCTCATCGTTCCAATCAAAAACCTCGGGGCAAACATCGATACAGGCACCACAGCTAATGCAAAGGTCCTGGTCTACCACTGCTTTCATGGTTACACCTCCATTTAATTTAACAGCCTTATTTTGGCTGTCAATACCGGAAATTATGCCCGTTTTAGAAAAAAGTTAACCGTGAATCAATGGGGCAAACAGCGGGTGCATGTCCATTGCTTCGACTCCTTCAATTATTCTTCTGTATATTTTAACCACCGGGCTATGGAATATGTTAGTATTTCACCTGCCCAGTGAAAAGGTTTATGGACCGGACCGAATATTTTTCAATGCCTTTTCTACATTTTTAGCCATGACCTCAAACAAGGGGGAAGTTTCTTGATAATCTTCCCCCTTGGTATTCATTTCTTTATCTGCCTTTTTCAGAATATTTCTACTAATATTATACTATATCCTTGACCGGAGGCAGGTTTTGTAAGAAAAATGTTACCTTTTGCAGGAAAACGGTCATAAAATGTGTGTCAGGCCACCCTTTAATAATGGTCCCTGCCGGTATCCATTCTTTTTTCCTCATCCAGACCAACGGTGGCGAATAATTCCTTAAACTTTAGAAAGTCTTCAACACTCATGACTTCCGTATTGGAATAAAAAATCCGCCCGGCATTGTTTACCGCACCCCAGGTCACTTTAACAATATCTTTATGAATCCCCTTTGTTGTCTGTGTTTTAATAAATAGTTTAACTGTCATGCATACTCCCCCGCATCACTTGTCATTACCAGCCAACATTTACTATGGTTAGTTAAATTATAACAAATTTTCACTGGCTGCATGGGAGATGTTAAGATATTGTTTACAACAAAAAAGAAGAACGGAAAACCCGCTCTTCTTCAAGAGTGTTACTATTGGCAATCAGCAGACATGCTGCCGCAGTCGTCGGAAACGCTGCTGCAGGTGTCAGGACAATCATCGGCACAACTGGAAGTCATTTTTTCCAGTTCTTCCTGAGCTTTGGTCGTCCGTTTTTCTTTAGCCATAAATGTAACACCTCCCTTAAATATCTTGTCCAAACCCGGGTATAAAACTCCTGGTATCATTATCCAAAGTTCATCCTACTGGAATAACCTGTCATTAAACGGTAAAAACACCGGCCGATGACTATCGCCGGTGTCTTTTGTTCCCTTTGCTTTTTATCTTTGAATTGCCCCGGCTTCCACCCATGTACCTTATAATAATAAAGCCGGTTTACACCCCATACTCTTTGTCCGGAAAATTTAATTGTCGGATAAAGATTTCCTGGTATCGCTCATCGGAGGCTAGCTCCAGGTGCTTAAAACGCCCGCTCAAGGCTTCCGCCCTTCCCCTGGCGGCAAAGGAAAGCAGCATCATAACAGCTCCCGAACCGGCTGCATTTCCCACCTGGTGGATTTTTGAGCAGTCAACCTCCCCCAATAAACCGATCCGTAAAGCATTGGCCGGATTAAGATAATTGCCGAACCCACCGGCCAGCCACAGGGCGTCCAGGGCGTCGGCCCCAAGGCCGGCCTCTGCCAATACCACCTTGATACCGGCGGCAACCGCCGCCTTGGCCAGTTGAACCTGCCGGATATCCCTCTGGTCAAGGTAAATGTCGCCGGACAGGGTAAACCGGTTGTTTTGAGCATTCTGCCGGAGTTTTTGTTTAATTTTAAAGGAAATCACCGGCGGCAGTTCAGATGGATTTACCAGGCGCCCGCTGCTGTCAATGAGGTGCAACCGGAGCATTTCTGCGACGGCATCCACCAAACCCGAGCCGCAAATACCCACCGGCTGACCGTCCCCAATGACCACCGGGTGAACGTCATAATCCATGGTGACCTTGCTGATGGCCCCTGTGGCCGCCGGCATGCCGCATTGAATGTTGCCGCCCTCCAGGGCCGGTCCCGCCGGGGCTGAGGCAGCCAGCAACTGATCACCGGCCTGCAAGAGAATTTCCCCGTTGGTGCCGATATCCACCAGCAGTTCCGTACCGGCTGCCGGCAGGCCAAAACCCTGGGCCAGAGCGGCAGCCAGAGCATCCGAGCCTACGAACCCCCCGATCAGGGGCGGCAAATAGCACACAGCCCCAGCAACCGAAGTAAGCCCCAGTTCAGAAGCGTTCCTGTAAAAGGGCCCCTTGGCCGCAGGCTGAAAAGGGGCGGCTGCCAGTCCCTGCACCGGTAAATTTACTAACAGGTGGATCATGGGGGTGTTGCCGACGGTTACGATTTCCCTGATGGAGCAGGGATGTACCCCTGCCAGCCGGCAACAGTCCAGAACAAGTTGATCCAGGCTGGCCGCTAGGGCCTGCCGCAATTCCCGGTAATACACACCCCCCTGCAGGGCATAGGCCAACCGGGAGATCACGTCGGCCCCGTAGGAGAGTTGCCCGTTCTCCCTGGAGGCCACCGCCAGGGGTTGCCCGCTGGTAAGATCGTACAGGTAACCCACCAGGGTTGTGGTGCCCAAATCCACCGCCAGCCCCAGCAAAGGCTCCCCTGCAACCGAATTTTCCATAGGAATGCCGGCCCGGTGTTTTACCACGCCGTGATCCATAAAGACTGCAGGCTCCAGGGCAACAGGCCGCATCTGCCCTTTCTCCAGGATCAGCAAAGAACTTGCCGGAAGTTCAACGTTCATGGAATTCCTGACGGTTGTTTGACAAGCCAGAACCCACTGCGGGGAATGCTCCTCCTGCACGGATGTTATTTTAACCAGGCATTTGCCGCAGCGTCCGGCGCCCCCGCAGGGGGCGGCCAGGTTTAGGCCTGCCAACCTGGCTGCCTCGAGGATGGTAAGGCCGGGCGGTATTTCAATGCAGCGGGGGCCTGGCGTGAAGGTTACGGTAACTTTTTTGGACGCCAATCGATCATCCCCGTACAGTTTTATTAACTTACCAAACTTTTGGCTACACTTACCGCCTCAACCGCATCAACCGCATAGCCGTCGGCGCCGATTTCCCGGGCATACTGGGCGGTAACCGCCGCTCCCCCCACCATGACTTTGCAGTTGAGTCCTTGTTCCTTCACCCGGTTGATTAAATCCGCCATGTGGACCATGGTGGTGGTCATCAATGCGCTCAGGCCGATAATCTGGGCCCGGTGTTCCATGGCTGCCTTGATAATCTCTTCATTATCCACGTTTTTTCCCAGATCAATGACTTCAAAACCATGGTTGGCCAGCATGACGGATACAATGTTCTTGCCGATATCATGAATGTCTCCCTTTACGGTGGCCAGCACGACGGTGCCGACCTTTTTGGCAGGTCCCCTGGCCAGTTCCGGTCGCAGCCGCTCAAAACTCCTGGTCATGGTTTCGCCGGCCATCATTAATTGGGGCAAGAAATAAAGACCTGCGCCATACCGGCGTCCCACTTCTTCAATACCCGGAATCAAGGCCTTATCCAGCAGTTCCATGGGAGAAAGCCCCTCTGCCAGGGCGGTTTCGATATAAGAGACAATGTTGTCTTTATCCCCGGACAGGACCGCCTGGTATAAAATTTCCAGGGGAGTGGCGGCCGCCTGCTCCACCGGTTTGGCGGGGGCCTGGACGCCCCCGGCCTGTTGTTCCCGGGCAATGTACTGCTCCGCCCGGATATCCCGGCCGGTCAACACCGCCGAGGCCCGCAGGGTCTCCATCATGCGCGGTTCCTGGGGGTTCAGGATGGCGGCATCCAGTCCCGCCGCCAGGGCCATGGCAAAAAAGGCGGCATTAATCAACCCTCGATTGGGCAGGCCGAAGGATACGTTGCTAACCCCCAGGCTGGTGGTCAGGCCAAGTTCCTTTTTTACCAGGGTAATGGCCCTGAGTGTTTCCGGCACCCCTTCGGGCTGGGCGCTGACGGTCAGCACCAGGCAGTCAATCATCAGGTCCTGCCTGGGGATACCCATGGCCTCGGCCCGTTCCGTCAGCTTGCGGGCCACCGCCAGCCGCTCCTCTGCTGTGGGCGGGATACCCCGTTCATCCAGAGTCAGGCCAATCAGCGCTGCTCCGTAACGTTTGGCCAGGGGCAAAATGGTTTGCAGGCTTTTTTCTTCTCCGTTCACCGAGTTAATGATGGCTTTGCCATGATAAATTTTGAGCGCCTGTTCAATGACCCGGGGATCGGTGCTGTCGATGCACAGGGGAGCATCCACCAGGACCTGGACCGCGTGGATGGCCCGTTCCATGGCTGCCACCTGGTCTACTCCCCCTACTCCCACATTGATGTCCAGAATGGCCGCCCCCGCCTCCACCTGGGCCAGGGCGTCCCGGCGGGTAATTTCTGTCTTTCCTTCTTTAATTTCCGCCTGCAGGGCCTTTTTACCGGTGGGATTGAGCCGTTCCCCGATGGCCACCGGAATTCCCCGGGGGGCGATGGACACCGTTTTCACCCGGCTGGCCACCCGGAGTCCGAATTGCCTGGACCGGACCCTGGGCTGTAATCCCTTGACACTTTGATGAATAGCCTTAATATGCTCCGGGGTTGTGCCACAGCAGCCCCCCAGTACGGAAGCGCCGTATTCTACAAAACGCACGGCATAGTCAGCCATGGCCGCCGGCGTTTCCCGGAAAACCGTGCGGCCCTCCACCATTTCCGGCATGCCTGCATTAGGGGAAACCAAAACGGGCAGGTTGGTGCTTTGGGTTAGCTTTTGCACCACCTGCACCAGTTCCCGGGGACCCACCGAACAGTTGACCCCGATGGCAGAAACACCCAGCCGCTCCACCACCACGGCCGCGGTTTCGGGGTCGGTTCCCGTGAAGGTGCGCCCGGTTTCATCAAAGGTAAAGCTGGCCACCACCGGCACATCCCCGGCGTCGGCGGCTGCAATGAGGGCCGCCCGCATCTCGCCGATATCGCCGAAGGTCTCAAAGAGGATGAAATCAACCCCTGCTTCCACCAGAGCGCGGCATTGTTCGAAGAATTGCCCGTAGGCCTCGTCGAAAGTCATGGTACCAAGGGGCTGCAGGAACTTGCCCAGGGGTCCCACGGAACCCGCCACCATCGCCCCGTAGGGCCGGGCTGCCTCTTTGGCTAAATTGGCCGCCGCCAGGTTGATCTCCCTCACCCGGTGGCCCAGACCGTAATCTGCCAATTTCAACTGTATGGCGCCGAATGTATTGGTGGTGATGATGTCCGCGCCGGCCTCCAAATACAGTTTATGAACCTCTTGAACGGACTCCGGGCGGCTGAGATTCCATTCCTCGGGGCACCACCCGGGAGGCAGCCCCCGTTGCTGCAGCAGGGTGCCCATGGCTCCGTCAATAACCAGGATTTCTTTTTTTACCCTTTCCCTAAAAGACAACTCCACTCTCTCCTTCTGTCCTTACGGCCCGAAATTGACAATTTGCTTGATGGCAAAAATCACATTTAACCTGTTCCTTCTGCTGTTCAGAACTCCATCCCACCATGAAACAAAGGGACTTTACCGGGTTCATTTGAAAAAAATTATTACAGGTAACAGCAATTTGTTCCCCCCCTGCCATTTCCAGGAACAACGGCAAATAATCCATCTTCAAGCCCCGGTAACCAGGACCAAGCCTGGGCGTGGGGAAGAGCCCCCTTATTCTCATCTGCCGGGCCAAAAGCTTGACCACCTGGTTGGCGGCCCCCTCTGCCGCCGCGGTTCCCACGGCATCAAGGATCACGGCACGGGTTGCCAGGCCCCTGTGAAACAACCTTTCAACTTCCTTTTCAATAGTTTCTCCAACCGTGACCGCTGCCACGCTGGCAACGCTACAACCTTTCAGCCATTGACTTAGATCCGGCAGGTGGAAAGCCGCCCCGCTCAGATATACGGTATCCCCTGCCGGGGAAACCCGCACCTGGGCCACGGCTGCGGCAGGCTGAAGCAAAGATTTGCCCAGGAGGATCATTTCATTTACCTGGTCCAGCAGGTCCCGGTCAATCCTTTGCTTCCCCGTCGCCCCCAGGCAGCCAAGAACCTGCTGATGTTGTATCTCCACGGGGATCTGAGGCAGCAGCATAAATACCTCCGGCAAATAAAATAAAAACGCCCAATAAGGGCGTAGGTGGTTGCATAACTCCATAGCGCACCTTATCTCTCAGGAACTTTTATCCTGCAGGAGTTGGCACCGCCGCCAAAACAGGCCGGTTGCCGGGCTTCATTGGGCCAGTCCCTCCACCACTCTTGATAAGTTCTCGCAACAATTTTTTGTTAATGGTAATTTACATGAAAGAAGTTCTTTCGTCAAGAGTTTCCTTTTACGAAAGCGGCGGCAGACTCTCCTGCCACAAATCCGGTGCTGAAAGCCACACCGGTGATGCTCCGGTATATTTTAACACACTTTGCCAAGAAACAACCCCGGCTCGGCCGGGGCAGTCCTATACATTAAATCTGAAGTTAATAATGTCTCCGTCCTTCACAATATATTCCTTGCCCTCCAGGCGCAACAAACCCTTTTCCCTGGCCCTGGCCATGGAACCGGCAGCCGCCAGGTCGTCAAAGGCCACCACTTCGGCCCGGATGAAACCCCGTTCAATATCAGAGTGAATTTTGCCCGCTGCTCTTTTGGCATCGGTGTTGCGCTTGATGGTCCAGGCCCTGACTTCGTCTTCCCCGGCGGTCAGGAAGGAAATCAAACCCAGGTAATCATAAACCGCCCTAGCCAGGCGTTCAATCCCCGGCTCGGTAATGCCCAGGTCCTCCATAAACATTGCCCGGTCCTCTTCCGGCAGTTGGCTGATTTCCATTTCAATACGGCCGCAAATTTCAATAACTGGGATTCCCCGGGCGGCGGCGTACTTTTCCACCTCTTCTTTGCCGGGATAGGTTCCCTGCCGGAACTGGTCTTCGTCGATATTAATCACCAGCATCATGGGTTTTTCAGTTAAAAAGGCGTAGTTTCTCAGGGTCAGCTTTTCTTCCTCCGAGAGACCCAACTGGCTGATGGGAGATTCTTCCTCCAGGGCAGCCAGGCACTTCTTTAATACTTCCAACTCAAAGGCATTTTCTTTGGTAATTTTCTTACCGGTCTGTATTCTTTGAATTCGTTTTTCCACCAGGTCCATATCGGCCAGTAAAATTTCTACCGCAATGGTTTCAATATCTCGCAGGGGATTGATGTCGTCCTCCACATGGGGAACATCGGGGTTCTTAAAGGCCCTTACCACATGCACCAGCAAGTCGGCATTGCGAATGGCGCTTAAAAACTGGTTGCCCACGCCTTTTCCTTCGTTGGCCCCCCGAACCAGGCCGGGAACTTCGCTGAACTGGATTTGCGCGTAGGTGGTTTTCCGGGGTTTATACATGTTGGCCAAAAAGTCTATTCTTTTATCCGGTACTTTGGCGGAAGCGGTAATGGTCTCTGTTTTACCGCTGAGGAAATTAGAGGTTTCTTGATTGGAGTTGGTTAATAAATTAAAAACTGTGGTTTTTCCCACCATCGGTAGTCCAATAATACCACTGGTCAGGTTGGTTGACACGATTTTATCACCTCTGTTATTTCATTACGACAGGATTTTATCATATATGGATAAGCTTTACCACTCCACAAAGAAAGAAACCCCGTACCCGCCGGATACAGGGTTTCCAACCTAGTAATTTTCACAAAGTAATTCGTAATAGGCTTGAGGGTGAGCACAAGCCGGACAGACTTCAGGAGCCTCTTTGCCCTTGTGGACATAACCACAATTGCGGCACTTCCATTTTACTTCCTCATCCCGCTTGAAGACTTTACCCTCTTCAATGTTCTTTAATAGTGCCAGGTAACGCTTTTCATGTTCTTCTTCCACTTCGGCAATTTCACGGAATACATCGGCGATTTCAGCAAAGCCTTCTTCCCGGGCCACCTGTTCAAATTCCTTATACATGCTGGTGTATTCGTAGTTCTCACCGGCGGCTGCCTCTTTCAGGTTGGTTTTGGTATCGCTGATGCCGTTCAGGAACTTAAAAAGTCTTTTGGCATGTTCCTTTTCATTATCGGCAGTTTCCAGGAAGATGGCGGCAATTTGCTCGTAACCTTCCTTTTTGGCTACACTGGCCCAGTAGGTGTATTTATTGCGGGCTTGGCTCTCTCCTGCAAAAGCAGCCTTAAGATTCGCTTCGGTTTTGGTACCTTTTAGATTCATGATGTTCCTCCTTATTTTTATTCTTTAGTATAGATCTGTTGGCCTCAATAATTCTTGATTAACTCGTAGATTTCCTCTGCATTTATTTATATTTAAGTATTCGTTAAGGTTTTTGTTAGATTTAGCGGGAAGAGGCAAACCCTCTTCCCGCTTTTACTTTGAGATAACACTTAAAAACCTTATTATTAACCCAGGGCCTCTTCCCATTCCTTCTCCTTAAAACCCACCAGCACGACCTCACCATTGGTTAATATGGGTCGCTTTACTAACATTCCGTCGGAGGCTAAAATATTATAGAGTTCCTCGTTACTGGCGGTTTTTAATTTATCCTTTAAACCAAGTTCTTTATATTTTACCCCGCTGGTATTAAAGAACCTTTTAATCTCCAGGCCGCTTTTGGTATGTAGATCCCGAATCTCCTCCAGAGTAGGTTTTTCCTCTATTATGTGCCGGGTTTTAAAAAGTATGTTCCTTTGCTTTAGCCAATCCTTGGCCTTTTTAACAGTACTTCACCTGGGGTAATCATATAAAATCCATTCCATGACAGTCCCTCCGTTTTTTTATTTGTATTAATATACTGGAATTAATCCAGGGTTATCTCCAGTAATACACCGCCCACCTTCAGGGGTAACCAAAAACGTGTTCTCAATCCCCACCATTCCGATGTTGGCAATCCCTTTTTTGGGTTCAAGAGCAAAAGCCATTCCTTCCTGCAATGGTACAGAAAACCCTTCAGCAATTACGGGCAATTCATCAATCAATAAACCAATTCCATGACCTAAAAATTTTACCCTGCGATTTCCAAATCCCATAAAGTTTTTTAGAAACTCAGTACTAAGGTTATTCATGATAGTGTTATATATATGTGATGGAGTAACACCAGGTTTCAGCATCTCTGCAATCTTGTTCTGTATGTCAACACATTTGTTATGCACAGAAATTACTTCCTGTGGAAGGGATTCACCAAACATGTAAGTCATGGTTTTATCAGTGTGATAACCATCTACCCCGCATCCTATGTCAACAAAGACCAAATCTCCTTTTTTGAGTTTGCGATCACGACTGCCTAATAATGGCACCGCAGGGCTCATCCCATAATTACCCCCAGGTCCATTAAAATATGTAGGGTAAATAGAGCTTTCACCAAAACAGATGTGCCCCAATACCATCTCGGTATCAAACATTCCAAAACGGGCTACCCCATGGTATCCTTCCTCTATCATTACAGAAAACAATTGAGAGGCCAGTTCTGCTTCACTCATACCCTCTTTGAGCATTTTCGGTACACGGTCTTCCAATACCCGCTGATGAATTCTGCCAGACTGTTCCATTAGGGACAGTTCATATGGGCTTTTTATTGCTCTTACTGCAGCTATCTGTGCATCAACCGACCTAACATCAGTAACAGGAAAATACTTTTGAAACCGCTGATACAATGCCAGCGGTACCACTTCGGTCTCCATATATGCTACGCTAGGAAACTTCCTAATGGATGCTGCAGCATCACGGAAACTGTCCATTGGTTTAATATGGGAAAATAACGATTCATCCAATGCACGTTCGTAACTACGCCGCACCCAAAATATTGCCTCATCATCCCGGGGAATAAGCAGCATGCCGTCTTGCATGGTCCCAGTAAAATAATAAAGATTTATTTTACTGAAAATAACAGCAATCTCCCAATCCGGATTTGATGCTTCCATTTTGGCCCTGAAGCGGTTCATACGTGTTTGTAGTTCAATTAATGGCACTTGTTTCTTCATGTTTATATCCTCGAATATCTATAGACATTCTTCTCTATACCGCACACAGTTCCTCCCGGCGGCCTTCGCTTCGTACAGCATATTGTCAGCACGCATAATGAGGGTATCAGACGTATCCGACGGGCAGTACCCAGCCACTCCGAAACTGGCAGTCACACTACCTACGCCCGGAATATTCATTTTGCTTAACTGCCCTCGAATCTCTTCCGCTAAACCGGCGGCCTTATCCACCGGGGTATTTGGCAAAAGTATTACAAATTCTTCTCCGCCCCAGCGGGCCAGGCAGTCTATTTTGCGGATCCTCCCGTTGATCAAGTCTACTAAACTTTTAAGAACCAGATCGCCGGCAGCGTGCCCGAAGCGGTCGTTTATGCTCTTAAAGTGGTCCAGGTCCACCATGATTATTGAAAATGGTAGTCCGGTCCGCCCCGTGCGCTCCATTTCCTGTTCCAGCACCTGCATAAAATAGCGGCGGTTGTAAGCATTTGTCAGGGGATCGGTATTGGACAGCCGGTAAAGCTGTTCCTCCATCTTTTTATATTTTGTAACGTCCACGGCATAGTGAAGGTAGATATCCTCTCCCAAGGGAATCCACCAGGTATCCCAGATGCCCCCTGCAAACTCCACTTCGCTGTTTATTGGTGCATTTTTATCCAAAGCCTCATCTACGCGGCAGAAATAACATTTCGTGCCGGGTAAAGGGGTGCCGGATTTTTCAATTGCCTCCCGGGACCGGTCCGGAAGGGTTTCCATCCCATGTATGCTTTCCCAGCAATAATCTCCTGTTTTCGATCCCATTATTCTTTCGGCTGCTTTGTTCTGGGCCAGGATGATGCGCTCCCTGTTAATGAGCCAGGCCGGATTGGGAATGCCCTCCAGCATCAGGCGGAGACACTCTTCTTTGCGCCTGTTATCCTCCTCCAGCCGCTTGCGCTCGCTGATGTCGCGCACAATTCCCACCGCATGCCAGGCGTCCCTAATCCTCAAAGCAGACAGTGAGAGCTCCACATCAAGCTCCCGCCCGTCTTTATGTTTAGCTTTCAACTCAGTTGTTTTCCCTATGGTATTCCCTTCCCCTGTTAACTGAAAGTGCTTGAAAGCCTTATTATAGGCCTGGTAAAGGCATTCGTCCAGCACCACCAGCCGGTGCAGGTCCTTCCCTAGGATTTCTTCCCGGGAGTAGCCGAAGAGCTGTTCCGCTGCAGGGTTCCAAAAAGTGACGTTCCCCTGCCCGTCAAGCATGATGATGGCATCCCGGGCCGAGCCCATAATAGTGCCTAAAGTTGCATCCCTTGCCCGCAGCTCTTCTTCCATCTTCCTGCGCTCTGTCAGGTCGATAATAAGTGCTACACATACTTTTTCTCCACTGTGTCCAAACAGCTGCAAGTGCATTTCCGCAGGGTAAAGGGAGCCGTCTTTCCGCCGGTGCACCGTGTTAAACAGGATCTGTTCCTGCATCCCACCAACCAGAGGTTCAAGCAGTGCCCTGAAGCTCTCAGAATCCAGTTCTGGCTCCAGGTCAAGGGGCGTCATGGTGCTCAGTTCTTCGATTGTATAACCCAGATTTTTTCTGGCGCCGCGGTTCACCGCAATAAATTTTAAGGTCTCAGGGTGAAAAATATAGATCTCATTCAATGAATTTTCAAATATCTGCCGGTACATGTTCGCATGGGCATTGGCTTCATAAAGATGCAGCGCCATTTCAACTGTGGATACCAGCACATGTTCGCCGGCGCCTTTCAGCACATACCCGTAGCCCGTAATCGTACGGATTTTCTCCACAATTTCCTTTTCAGTATGGGCGGTAAGAAATACCACAGGTACGTCTCTGAACTGCTGTATTGTCCGGGCTGCCAGCGCCCCATCCATTCCTTTTCCCAGTTCTATATCCACCAGAATGAGGTCGGGGCACCGGCTGCCAGAGACTTTCTCCACAGCTTCTTCCCCCGTCAGGGCAATTTCGGTCATATACCCGTACTTATTCAGGATATTTGCCGTTATTTGTGCCTGAAACCTGCTGTCTTCTACAATAAGAATCCTCTTGCCTTTAAATGCGTTCACCGATAAACCAACCCCTAAGCATTTATTTCTGAAAATTTTCATCACTGTAGCAGCAGCTTTCAATAAAAGCACTTACTACCTCCGGGTCAAACTGCGTCCCCGCATTCCTTTCAAGTTCAGCTAAAGCTTCTTCCCTGCTCATTGCTTTCCGATAGGGCCTGTCATTGGTCATTGCATCAAAGGCGTCAGCAACTGCCAGGATACGGGATAAAAAAGGGATTTCTTCACCTTTTAACCCCCGGGGATAGCCCCTGCCGTCCCACCGTTCATGGTGGCACAGGATGTATTCGGCAACAGGGGCCAGTTCCGGTGTCGCCCGGGCGATCCGGTACCCGATCTCCGGATGTTTTTTCATTTCCTCCCACTCTTCCTCCGTTAGTTCGCCTGGATTCATCAATATACTTTCTTTAATCGCCACTTTCCCGATGTCGTGAAGCGCCGCCAGCAGCTCCAGTTCGTCCATTTGTTTAGCGGAAAGGCCCAACCCTTTCGCTATTTTCAGGCTCATTTCCTTTAACCTTTCTGCATGCTCTTCCGTTTCCATGCTTTTTTCAAAAAGGGTGGCCTTCAGGGAGGAAATAACGGCATTTCTGTAACTTTTGCTCTGCAGAAGCTTATTACGGTACATCCATTCCTCGGCTTCCTTCAGTACCTGCCAGATATTTTCTTCGGCTTTATTTTTTGTGGCATAGCCCAGGGCAATACTCACCTGTATGAGCCCCTCACTGTCCAAAGCACACTTGTTTTTAATCCTCCTGACAATTTCTTCCGCTGCTTTCATATCGGTCCGGGGCAGCAAAACAACAAATTCGTCCCCGCCCCAGCGGGCGATGATATCCTCCCGGCGGCAGCTTTCCTTTATTATCTCTGCCGCTTTCTTTAAAAGAAGATCCCCTGCCCTGTGGCCGAAGACGTCATTGGTCAGCTTCAATCCGTTGACATCACCCATGATGACCGATACAGGCAGCTGACGCGGCGTATCCAGCCGCCTTATTTCTTCTTCCATGAACCTGCGGTTGTAAAGCCCTGTCAGCTGGTCATGATAGCACAAAAAGAGGATTTTTTCTTCAAATTTCTTGCGCAGAATATATTCGGAAATAATCCTTGCGGCAAGCTGCAGTAAATTGATGTCGGCTTCAGACCATTCCCTGTTTTTCAGGCAGTCGTCAAAACCGATAAAGCCGTATAAATCCCCTTCCACATAAAGGGACAGCACCAGCAGGGACTTGATCTCCTGAGGTCTTAAGATTTCCTTTGTCTTTTCGTCGGGGATGTCTTCAATGTCCCTGTAGTTTATCACTTCCCTGTTTTTCAGCCTGTCCACCCACCAGGTAAATTCAGCCACAGGGATTTCCTGAAGGTTTTCTTTCTGGGGCGTTATACCGGGCGCCGTCCACTCAAAAGTGTTGCTCGCGGTCTCTTTTCCCCGGTCCGCTTCAAAGAGGTAGGCCCGGCTTACCCCCATGCCCTCGCCCATAAGCCGCAGGGATTCTGTCAGAAAAACTTCAAGGCTTCTTTCCTGTAAAGACAGCTGCGAAACACTGCTGATTATTTTTTCGTATTTCAGCCTCTTTTTGAGTTCTTCTTCGGCCTTCTTTTGCAGGGTAATATCCTTGCCGGAGACAACCAGGTATTTTACCTTCCCCTTTTCCAGCACCGGCGTCAGGGTAGTCAGCCAGGTCCTTTTTCCGGCGGGGAGGATCAGGGTCTCTTCATAGGTCACGGGCTTTTTACTGTCCACGCACCTTTGATAATTGGCACTGACGGCTTCACCAATTTCTTTCCCGGCCAGTTCAACGGGGGTTTTGTCTTTTATATCCTCTAGGTTGAACCCTGTCAATTTCCGGTGGGCGGCATTGTTCCTCATGTACCGGAATTCTCCGTCTTCCACCCTGACCAGGAACATGGTATCCTGGGTACCGTTGAACACCATTTCCAGTTCTTTGGACAGCTCCTCGATTTTTTCTTTCTGGGCCTCAAGGTTTTCGATCTGCCGGATTTCTTCGGTGATTTCCTGAAACAAGGTGACAAAATACCCTTTTTCAGGAGAAAAGGCGGTTATTTTGTACCAGCGCTGCAGAGGTTCTGCATACTGGCAGAACTCCTGCCTTTCGCCGGTCAGGGCCACCTTGCCGTAGAAGGCCACCCAGTCAAAGCTACCCTTCCTGATGTCGGGCAGCACTTCCGTCACCCTTTTCCCGAGAACAGCTTCGCTTTTTAACCCGGTCATTTCTTGAAAGGCGGGATTAACTTCCAGAAAGATATAGTCTTCCGGTTCACCTTCACTCCCCATCAGTAATTTGTGATAGGCGTAACCAAAGGGTGATTTCATTAGAATTTCTCGAAAAAGTTTTTCTTTCATCTTCCCCCTACCTTTTCGCATAAAACTACAAAGTGCCAAAGCACAGATCGTCACGCCCCAGGATTTTGCTGCAAAGGGCTGCCATAGAATTCGTTGCCCACCGGGCCCTTGGCTTTGCGAGGTTTGCCCTTTATAATACTAATTTTCATAGCATGTTATAGGATTATGGCCTAATACTTTAGTCCCTATGGTAATATTATACTTTTTTTAAACAAGTTGTTTGGATTTTTTTCATCTTTCTCGTTTAATTTCCACTATATCCTTTCTTATTAAGCTTATCAATAAATTGTTGCCAGTCATCTTCAGTCGCTACATCTTTGGCTTTACTCAAAGCTACTCTCACAACCTCGTTTGACATGATATATTCCGGGAGATCCGGGGAAACTTCACATCTGCCTTTGCCTGCCAGGTCAAAACATGAGGTTTTTATCATCTTCTGTAAGCTTCAGTATTGTAGCAATCTTTTCTAATAGAGGTTTATCCGGTGGGTTTCTCCGGCTTTTCTCAATGTCGCTGAGGTAAGCAGGGTTCTTTAAAAATTCCTTCTTGTTAGAACGCCCTATCGCAAGTCATAATTATAGCATCACATTCATTGTATAGAATCTGCAAGGTAGGAACTAGTCCGAAAAGAAGAATGCAATGATCCCTATTCAGTAACAAGAATTCCGAAGCTTGGTTGCCATTGTGATGCTTTTATAAACAAACAGAAAGAGGGTCTCCCATGAACGGTCAAATTCTGTTTATTACAGACGGTTCACCTTCTGCCGACGCAGCGGGTGAAACAGCCATCCGGTTGGCTAGAGAAATGAAAATGCCGCTAAAAGCTGTCTTTATTCTGGACGAAGGGTGGAAATATTTACTGGGAGATGAATGGATTAATACATCATCCACCCGCATGAAGTTTTTCCACTGGTTTGAATATGAATTGAAAAATCATGCGGAGACGGTTCTCAATGAATTTGCCAAAAAGGCGAAGGATCAGAATGTCAAGGTGGAAGTTGGCATCAAAATTGGAAAAACTGAGAAAGTAATAACAAAATTAACCGTGGAGAAGCCAACAACCTTTTTGATACTGCCTAACCCGCACGCCACTACCCCGGCAGCGGCAGCGGGGCTTAGATTTAATTTGAATAGATTAGCAAAAAAGGTAACATGCCAAATTATCCTTGGGCCGGGACAATAGGAAAGAGCCGACCAGACCGCAGGCAAAGTTTCTGCAAGCGGCGTGGCTATCCCAAAAAGTGCCGCCGAGAATGTTCCTCTTTTCAATGCCATTCATGGGCCAGCCTGAATCTTACCGCAGCGGCATGTCGCCGATTTCAATCCAGATATTATTGAAAAAGGGAAACTATTGGACTTGTAAAAGTTCAAAACCAGTGGTAGGGTCAATTTTTCTTTGGGCCGAACAGTTGATAAGTTCAAAGATTATGACCTCGCCAATATGCCAAATGGTTACCCCTTCTCTTGTACACCCTGTCACGGTTTGTTCTTTGCGACCAAAGGCAGAGTGTAAATGAAGTTTTGGCATCCTGTCTTCATTGAGAAAAATGGTCCCAACACCTACAGACTCACTGACTCCTGGTAAGCCAATCACGGTTGGAACCGGCTTTATTGCCGTTCCATCCTCGGGTCCAACTACCACCTTGCTATTCTGGTCGGAACCGCCAAGAAAAAGCAGAGTAGCTGATTCGATTCCCTGACTCTGGGCAAATTCCTCAATTGTATCTGGCAAGCGGTCCCCATGTTCTAATCGTAAAATGAAGATTCTGCCTAACTTTGCTTCGGTATATTTCATAATTTTGTCCTCCCTTTAGTGAAAGAATTTGTATACCCTCATTTCCGGCAAGATGTGAATCGTCAGGTGTTACCACCCACGCAGGTTGGCAGTAAAGAAATCAATGTCAGTGTCGGTAGGCAAAAAATCATGCTAAACTGCAGGAAAACCGACAATAAATGCAGAAAAGCCGTCTCATGCTTTAAAAATCTACGCAGGAGGCGGCTTATGTGGTCATGAACGGCATAGGAGTCCAAGAGTTTGCCCGCTCAACCCCTATGCCTCGTAATGGCACAATGCCACAACTTAAGATGAGAATATCAATTCTTTGCTCAGATTTCAACAGATATTTAGAATGTCCGGAAGCATGGACTGGCTTACCAACCGTTTGTTCTCGGACATCCCTCGCCTTGGCCCTAGCTTGATGCCAAATAGCGTGATTCGCTACATTAGGTATCGAGATTTATATCCTTTGCTTTCTGCTTAACAAAATCTTGAATCCGCTCCGCACTTTTCAATGCCAGCAACATATCCGTTTCATTAAGTTCGAGATTGAAAGGGTAACGGGCTTGTACCCCATAATCAGTCAGGTTCAAGCAGTCGTTTTCGATTTCTGCAAAGCTTAAATCATAGTTCCTACATATTTTATTAAGGGCAACAAGATCGTGAATCCTCTGAATTTCTCCGCCGTTTAATGCAATATACCCTTTAAGGTAATGAGAGGTATCCACCGTTTGCAACCGACCGACTCGTTAACAAGGTGTGCACTCATTGCCTACTCTACGGCGCCCAGAACGGTTATCGGATTATTGACGATCACATGGTTAAACGCGTGATCCAAGGAGAATTGTCATGAAGCGTCGGGGGGGTAGAAATGAAATACGATCCTCAGCAAGATCGATGGGTTGTCGTTCTGGGAAACCGTGAGTACGGACTTCATTGCGGAGAATATTTGGAACTTTCGGTCAGTCAAAGTCGTATTGCCTGTCGATTAGAGTTAGACAGTGAATGGTATGTTGTTATGCAAGATACCCTGTTCAATTTGCGAACCCAAGATACGTACAGGGTGACAATTTAAATTCAGAAAGGGGATCGGTGGCTGATCTCACCACTGATCCCCTTCCGTGGATTTCGGTCGGTATATCCGTCAACTTATGGACATTAAAAAACGTTAGTTTCCAATCACTATGCAGTGTCAGTAACAATCGACCTAATACGCCAAATCAAACATACCAAAGTACCTTTTGAAAAATTCAACAAAATATATAATCTAATTGCTGGCATAAATTTCCTGACTTACAAGCAGATTACGATACTGCCTTTTATTCAAAAGAGAGAGCTCACTTCTTTTGGCAAGATGGGTTATGATCGCTATGTCTCTACGGATATATCTCAGTTGTTGACGTAAGCGTCAAATAATCCCCACCTTCCAAGGAAAGTGGGGATCCATGTAACATTAATTATTATATACTCGACAAGCAATGGGTAAGGTAGCTGACCAGGGAAGCAGCTTATCTAATTCGCCTGGGTCTGTGGTATCTATGTTGGGCAGCTGCTCGAAAAGATAAGTGAGATAGGCCAAAGGATTCAAATTATTCTCCTTAGCCGTTTCAACAATGCTGTAAATAACAGCGCTAGCCCTAGCACCCCGCGGGGTGTTTGTGAACAGCCAGTTTTTGCGGCCAATCACAAATGGCTTAATGGATCTTTCACTGCGGTTATTATCTAATTCTAACCGACCATCCTGGAGAAATGCCTCCAGCTTGTTCCACTGATTAAGGCAGTACTTAATGGCCTGCCCGAGGGCGCTTTTGGGTAATACCCGGGGAGCCTGGGTTTTCAGCCACGACCAAAAGGCATCCAGCACCGGTCGGCTGCGCGCCAAACGAATTTTATGACGTTCTTCAGGCGTGACATCATGCAATTCTCGCTCAATGGCAAAGAGCTGATTGCAAAAATCCAGCCCTTCCTTTGCTGCCACCGAAGCAGATGCGGCAGAACCAGGCAATGCCTTCAGCGCCTCATCAAACTTGCGCCTGGCATGGGCCCAAACAGACTACCAGGGTAACATCAGGCAGATCATTGTAGCCGGCGTAGCCGTCCACATGCAAGTACCCCTTGAAGCCTGATAAAAACTGGCGTGGATGCTTGCTGGCCCGGGTTCTTTGATAATCATAAAGGATGATCGGAGGCCCTTGCCGCCCGGTACGGTAAAGCCACATATACGAAGTGGTTTCGGCTGCCCGTTCCGTTTCACGCAAAACCTGCAAGGTTGTCTCATCTTATGTGGAGCCCTATATTATG
>NZ_FQUY01000008.1 GCF_900129195.1 Desulforamulus putei DSM 12395 | reverse complement strand
CCACTACGTTCTTCTTATGAACGTCAAGCCCGCAGCAATGGGTGTACACAACTTCCATGTGTTCTTTCTTCCTCTACGGCAGTTAAATTGAAGGGCTGGTGCAACAACCATATGTGGTTATTCTATCCTGCGTGCTTCCCCAAAAGGGGGCAACAATCTGTGGTGCACCTGGTCGTTGGGGTCTGTCTATAAGACGGGCTCGCAGCACCAAGGTACAACGACCTCCCTTCGCCAGCCGTAGAATAAAGATTCTTCACAGCACCATTTTCATCCTTCTGCTGGTGCCGCGTCAGCGGCATGGGGGTCTATAAAAGAATTAAATCAGGATTGTTGACAGGAGATGTCTCTTCGCCGGTTTTTTGCTCTTCCTGCAAGTAAAACACCGCCCACCACAACCAGCATAAGAACATATTTTAGCGGAGGGGTATTGGTAAAGAAAGTTTTCAGCAAGGGCTCATCAGCAATCATCTTAGCAGCAGTTAAGGCAATAACCCCCGCTCCGATATAGATGATAATTGGGAAACGTTCCATCCATTTTAGAATGAAGGTACTTCCCCAAACCATGATGGGAACACTGATGAGCAAGCCGAGGATTACCAGTAAGAAGCTCCCATGGGCCGAACCGGCCACTGCCAGCACGTTATCCAGCCCCATCACCGCATCGGCGATGATAATGGTTCTAATGGCTTCCCAGCGAGTGTCGTGGGCCTTCATATGATCATGATTTTTATCTTCCGTTAATAATTTGTAAGCTATCCAAATAAGGAGCAGCCCCCCGACTAACAATAAACCCGGTATCTTAAGCAGCCACACAATCGCCAGAGTAGCGATGGCTCTAACCACAACAGCGCCCACCGTACCCCAAACAATGACTTGTCTCTGGTGATCCCTGGGCAGATTCCTGGCAGCGAGTCCGATCACAATGGCATTGTCACCGGCCAGAACCAGATCGATAATGATAATTGCCAGTAACGCTGAGAAAAATTCTGCGGAAAACAGTTCCATATCTACGTCCCTCCTATTTTTCTAAAGCTATTCTTTCCTAAAAAGGAGAAGCAACCTATACCAAATTCAGGTAAAGGTTGCTGCAATAAAAAAGACCTTTACCAGAAGAGGTAAAGGTCTTGCTAACAACGTAACCGTTGCCAACAAAGCCGGGGCAGATAACCCGTCATGACGACTTTGCTGTTAAAGCTACTCCCCTTTAGGAAATAAAACTGTTACTTATATGATAAAGCAGTTTTTTGTTCCTGTCAATCCTTCATTACATCCTAGTCCATCGTTACCGGCTATGGAGATCTCTACACCGTTTCCTCCCGCCGGCCCCCCCATACCTGCCTTGACGGAAAAGGGCACGGGATAAAACAACACTCCACAGCCGGGAGTGTTTTCGGGTTATGTCTTACTCTGCCGAACAAAGGGTTGTAAAGCCCCGTCTTCATTAAACAGTTTTTTATAAGAAAGTCCCACCAGGATCAGGCAGCCGATGGCCACAGCGGCGGCAACCATCAGCATGACCACAATTTGATAACGAACGGCCTCGTTGGGGTCGGCGCCGCCGAGAATCTGACCCGTCATCATTCCCGGTAAACTGACCAGGCCCACCACCATTAAAGAGTTAATGGTGGGTGTCATGCCGGCCCTTACCGCCTCCCGGACACTGCTGCGGATGGCCTCCCAGGGGGTTGCCCCGAAGGTCAGCATGGCCTCGATTTCAGCCGAGCGGGATCTGGCTTCGGCATAGAGGCGGTCCAGGGAGAGGGCAATGCCGTTCATGGAGTTGCCCAGGATCATCCCGAAAATAGGAATGACAATTCTGGCGGAATACCAGGGCTCGGGAGAGATGATTAATATGGTTACAATGGAACCCACCAGATAGGTGCTGGCCAAAAGGGAGATAAAGGCCAAAAAAGACGGGTAATTGGGGACGTTTGGCGTTCTTTTTACCGCCGTTTTAGAAGCAATATAACACATCAGGGTAATGATGGCGATAATGAACCACAGGTTATTGATTTTAAAAACATAGGTCAGGGCATAGCCCACCAACGTAAGCTGCACGAAGGTACGTAGGGTTCCCCAGAGTAAGGATTTCAACAGACCCAGTTTCAAAAGGGAGGAAATCGCCCCGGTAATCAAGACCAGCACCACGGTAAATGCCAGTTGCAGGTTGGAAATGGGGATGGTGGCGTTTTCCATGTTATACATCTCCTTGTATGGGGTCTATGTCCACAAAAGAAACCCGGTCCAGCCCTTGATAATCATTGTTATGGGATACCAGCAGCGCGGCGTGGCCCGGAGAAGTCAGCCAGCGGGACAGTGTCCTGTAAAAGGCCGCCCTGGCCCGTCCATCCAGGGCGGCGGTGGGTTCATCCAGCAGCATCACCTTTGGCTCAATAAGAAGCGCCCTGATAAAGGCAACCCGGGCAGCCTCGCCGCCGGACAGGGTTCGAGAATCCTGCTCCCATTGGTGTGCGTCCAGAAGAAGCTCCTGCATCAAGGCTTTGGCCCGGCCGGGATCAAATCTATGTTTACTGCCTACCCTTGTCTCAAAGGGTTTGGCCAGGTTATCCGCCACCGTCCCGTCAAAAAGGGCCGGCTTCTGGGCCAGATAATGCACGCCGACCCGCCAGAGGGGGGACGGAATGTGCTGCCAGCTTTCCCCTTGCAAAAAAACCTCCCCGCCGTCACAGGGTTGCAGTCTTGCCAAAACCCTCAGCAACGTGGTTTTTCCGGCTCCGGAGGGGCCCCGTACCACCAGGACACCTCCCTCGGAAACCGAGCCGGATACGGTAATTTGACGTGCCGGGCCGGTGCCTAGGGTATAGGTGATGTTCTGAAACGTAAAGAGCATTTTCTACCGTTCCTCCAAAACTTCCCGGGCCAGCTCCCGGATTTTTTCTTTGGCCTCCGCCAGCACCTCACCGCCGGCTTCCGTGATCCTGTAGTACTTTCGAAGCTTGCCTTCCACGTTGATTTTTTCCGATACCAAAAGCCCGTTTTCTTCAAGCTTGTTCAAAATAGGGTACATGGTGCCGGGCCCCACGGGGTAGCCGTGCCTGGCCAGTTCTTCCATCAGTTCCAGCCCGTAAACCGGGTTTAAAGAAGCATGATAAAGAATGTGTACCCGGATAAAACCAAGGAAAAGTTCTCTCAGCATATATTACACCTCGATATTGGTATGCGATAATAATTATACAGGAGGGTTCACCCGCAGGCAAGACCTGACCTGTTGGAAGAAGAAAAACAGCATGAGGTTTGGTTTGAGGACCCGCAAAGCGCAGCACTGAAGGCAGAACTGGTGAAGAAATATAATTGGCAAGGTTGGCCTTCTGGCGGTTGGGGTATGAAAATCAGGAGTTCTTTCATGTGTTGACAAAGGTAAAGGGGCCATGACGGATCAATCTGTTAATAAATAACGCCTCCCCCGGCCATACTAAAGGACGACAGGAGGTGTTTTTCAGTGGCGAAAAAAGTGGCCATCGTACCTGGTCTGGATGATTTAAGCCAACTGTTAAAGAACCAGGGCTATAAAGTTGTTAAACCCGGCAGTGGGGAAAATGTAATGGCGGTTGTTATCAACGGCTTGGATAACAACACCATGAACATGCAGGGCATCTCAACCAAAGCACCGGTTATTGATGCAGCCGGTTATACGCCGGATCAAATTTTATCCCGCATTAAAGAATTAGGTTAAAAGAAAGCAGGAAACCCGGAAGAAGGAATCCGGGTTTCTTTTATACTCCGGGCAAAGTACCAGGACTTTTTGTTAACGAATGCCGACCACTTCCACCAGGTAATCGTGCAGCCGCTCAAAGAGGAGGCCCACCCCAAACCACAGGGGAGCCATATCCAGGCGAATCACCCCGGCAATCTGCAAGGGTGTCTGCCCGGTGTAGTCCCAGGGAATGGCGCCGGTGACAGCCTTAATCAACAGGCCGCTGCCGGCTTCTATGAACCAGATGGTCACCACCCAGACCATCCCCCGCAGCCACCAGGTCCAAGGACGGATGACGTTATGGACCGGTTCCAAGAGGATTGCCAGTCCGTAAATGGGGAACATCCAGAGATAGGTGGTGGAGGTCAAACGCCAGTCCCCGTCCAGGGCAGACAGAAATCCTGTCCACATAACCTCCATTAACCAGCCTAATAGTCCGTAGATAAGAAAGCGTCTGATCATGCACCTATTATTTGCATTCAATACAAAAATATGCCTGAATAACTTACCGGCATGACGATCCAATTGAGACAGGTAAGGAAGGAAATCGGCAGGCGCAGAGAACCTCCAAGAACGTCATAACGACCCCTGGCATAATATGGTTTTAGGAAAGCAAATGTCGGGAGGTCCGCTACTGCTGCTGTCCGAGCCTTTGCAGCTCTTTTTTTATTCCCCAATACAGCAGTACGGCAACAATCATACTTATGACAAGATAAATATAATTCTTGCCCAGGGTAATGACATTATAACTAAAGGCCGTTTCCAACAATAGGGCCGGAAACTTGCCAAGGGCTGTAGTGATTAAAAAATGAAACAGGGAAACGGATGTTACCGCCCCCAACAGGTTGATAATGCCCGAGGGAATAAAGGGGGCCATCCGGAGAACCGTGAGAAAATAGATCTGTCGCAGACCCGGCAGGGAATTAACGGTCCTGAAAAGTTTCCAGTGCCCGGTGGGGATTTTGGCAACGGATTGAACCCCCCACCTGTACAACAGAAAGGACACAACCGCCCCGACAATCTCCCCGGCCCAGGAGACAAAAAAACCGCCCCAGAGGCCGAAAACCAGGATGTTGGCCCCTGTTAAAAAAACCGAAGGGACAACCCCCAGCACACTGATCAGCACATTCAGGAGGATACTGATAACAATGGCGGCAGTACCGGCCTTTGCCAGCAGCCCGGCAGTGGCAGTGCTGTCCCCGAAAGGAATTGATTGCAAGATATCAAAGGTTCCTGTGCGCCACAGGACAATCAGGAGAATGATTACCACAACGAGTAAGATAAGGTAACTTTTTTCTTCATTAAAATAACTCCGGGATGATTGATTCTTTAGATGCGGATACCCGCATCAAGAATAGGATGGTTTAATTATACCCTACTGGCCTGATTAACCGGAAGTAGGAAATTTCTTCTTTTGGGGTTAGCGAATCCTGGTACTGTAACTACTTATTGACAAAAAGATTGCCAACATTTAAGATAATGATAATGATAATCATTTTCATGATGAAATTTTAGTAATTAGATAAAGCAGAAATGGATGAGGTGATCCAATGTCTTCTTTATATATGGGAAAGAACCGGCACTTTGAACAGGCGGCCATGCAATTACGCATTGAACAGCTGGAACAGCAGAACGAAGAACTCCTTGCCATCAACAGGATGCTTCGTAAGAAAGTGAAGGAAATTAGTTTCTTACACGGGGTGTTGACAGACCTGATCAAAACCTATGACTTTGAAGGCACCGTTGAAGCCATCTTGGACATGGCCATGAAAATTACGAACAGTGAAGCGGGCTTTATTGCATTGGCTCCCCGGGTGTGCGACAGATTGGAGGTCATTGCAGCCAGAGGGCAGTTCGAGCCGGCCGTTAAAGAGTATTTACAGAACAATACCTGTCTGGTGCGGGGGTGCTTTTCTTCCCGGGTGGTGGAATTCACCAGTAACCATGCTGCCTTTAAACCGCTGCGCCAAAGGGACGCCTTCCTGCGCTCCCTGATGGCGGTACCGTTACAGGTAAACAGCCTGGTCATCGGTGTTCTCATCTTGATGCACCGGCACCATGGTCAGGATACTCACCGGATTGAATACACCGACACCGACCGGAGCTCGGTCTTGTCCTTCGCCGGTCAAGCGGCGCTCATCCTGGACAACACCCGGATGAAAATAGAGTACGGCAGAAGGGATGTTTATCTAAAGAGCATCTCCGCCCTGACATCGGCCATCGATGCCAAAGATACATACACCCGCAATCACTCCCGCAATGTAGCCAGGTATGCAGTGGCCCTGGGAGAGGGGCTGGGCCTGTCCTCCGAGGAACTGACCCATATTCATTTCGGCGCCATTTTGCATGACATTGGCAAAATCGGTGTGCCGGAATTCATCCTCAACAAGCCGGGCCGCTTATCGCCGGATGAATTTCAAACCATAAAAGAACATCCCACCATTGGCGCCCATATCCTGGCGCCCATAGACTTTCTCAAGGAAGCGCTCAATGTCGTCCTTTACCATCATGAACGCTATGACGGCAGCGGTTATCCCAAGGGACTGAAGGGGGAGGCCATCCCTTACACTGCGCGGTTGGTCAGCATTGCGGACGCCTGGGATGCCATGACCTCGCAAAGAGCTTACCGCGGGGCACTGCCACTGGAAACCGCTGTCCGGGAATTGGAGCAAGGGGCCGGCGGTCAGTTTGATCCCGTGATGGTAAATGTTTTTACCGGTATTATCAAGAGCAAACCCGAAGTTATGATTTCCGGTTAGTTACCTGCTGAATGCATGTTCAACCATTGACGATCAAAGGGGTTTTGATCATGTTATCCCGAATTACTTCAACATTCAAGAAATCAACCTGTTGGAAGTGGAACTTTTCATCGCCAGGCTGCGCAAGTGGCTGGTCTGTACCGGCCTGTTCATCGGGGTGCTTCTTGTGCAATTCAATTCTATATCACAGGGGCAGGGAATCATCGCTGCTGCAGCCGTTTTGTACAGCTTTAAGATTGAAGACTACTACCGGACGGCCGGTGTCAAAGGGTGCAAAGATCTTTCAACCATCCTGGATTTTGTTCTGATCTGGGGGGTGCTGTCCTTTTTAGTGGATTTTCAGTATCACTATCTGGGGTTGTTTTTTATTAATGCCCTGTTCCTGGCCATGCGTTACGGGGTTTCCGGTTGGCAGTGGCTCTCTGTGAACGGGTTGTTGTTTGGCCTGGCCCTTTATTGTTCGCCCGGCATGTTTGCCGAGCCGATGGGTTGAAAGAAACCATGTCACCTAACCAGATACTTACCCTGTATTAACCAGGCCTGAGATTTCCAATATCTGTTCCGGTTGACAGATCGTGCAACCGGCTTGTATAATAACAAAAGATGATAAAGATTATCATTATCATTTAGGGAGGGGTGTTGATGCGTTTAACGGAAACAAAAACCAATAAAAAACTTGGGGGAACGAAGCAAGCCCCTTGCCTGAACCCGTGCGGCCAGTGCAATTGCTGCATGAAGCGGGTTTTAATGGTTGGCGGTATAACCAAATTTAAGGCCCACTATAAAAATATCATTGAGCAGCACGGCTGCCGGTTCGAATATCTGGACGGTTATATGAAGGGTGGAGAAAGGGCATTAATGAATAAAATCAAAAGATGTGACGTGGTATTTTGTCCCATTGACTGCAATAGCCACAATGCCTGTCTCAGCGTAAAAAAACTCTGTAAAAAAGAGGGGAAACCCTATAAAATCTTGCCCAGCTCCAGCATATCGGGAGTTATGCAGGCCATCGGTGAGCTTGGTTAATTAGAGACAGGCCCTGCTGTTTTTAAGCTGGTCAAGCATATAAATTGAACGATATAAGCAAAAAGGGGTGGGAAACCGCTCCTTTTAAGCATTCATTTTGAAAGGAAAAGACCGATATATAAGGGAAAGAAGCAATAAAATCACAGGCTGGTGCAGCAGATAGATGGATAGGGAATGACGTCCCAGAGTATTAATAAGGTTTTGCCGTAAAGGGAAAGCGGGAAAGAGGCTTTTCTTTTCCTTATATATCATTTTTCCCACCGCCACCCCGTAGAGAAACAAACCCAGCCACGGCACAAGAGGGTAATAATCAACGGAATAAAAGTCCGGTCCCAGCAGGCCTAGGGGAGCCAGTAAACTATTAGGCATGGTGATTTGTTGGAAACAGGGCCCCGCCCAAATGACTGCTGTTCCAAGGATCAGAAGAATGCCGGGCCTGAGGCGTTTGAAAAAATCATAAAGAAGGACAGCGGTGCCTAAAAAGTGAAGAATCCCGAAAATGATGTTGGAACCGGGCACCACCAGGGACGTAACCAGGGTTATCAACAGACCCAGCCCAATCAGTTTGACCCCTCGTTTGACATTGTTTCTGCTCAGGGAACAGCTAATCCCCGCCACAAAAATAAACAGGGACGCCGCAGCCTTTCCAATGTAAAAAACAGGGCCTTCTGCATAAGGGATAGGGACCTGAAAAAATTCGTTTAAGTCAAATATTATGTGGAAAAGAACCATCAGAAGGATGGCGGTACCCCGCAGTAAATCCAATTCCCATATTCTTGAGTCAGATTGGCGGTTTGTCATAAACATGTCCTTATAATCAAAAGTAAAGAGGCCGAGAATCACGGGGAATCACGGGGAATCACGGGGACGGTTCTCTTGAGTCGGAGTCGTTCCCGTAATGATCTGTGTCTAGATTTTAGCATATTAAATGCTTTTATTAAACTTGAATCCGGTAAGTAGTAGGTTTTTTATTTTCGGATAGAAAAACAAGGCGTCCCATTTTTTAAAATTAATCCTGGATTCCGGGGTAGCCTTTAAATGGGAAATAAATGTAAAAATTGGCGGGAAGGTACAGCTGCTATATTTCTCGGGAGCCATCAACAACGATCACGTTTTTATCGTTGGGACTCCCTCCAGCGATGATTGCAATTTAATAAAGAACATACCAACGACCTTCGCATGGCCCTGAAGAATCTTTCCCTTGAGATTGAAAAACGCATTGCTGCGGACAGCAGATTTTTCGATGAACTTACGCGGTTAAACAATGAATTAATTATGGCGAAACGAGAGCTTACCCAAAAGAACCTGGAATTAGAAGCGGTTAACAGGGAACTGCAACGCTGTAACATAGAATTGGAGAATGCCCATAACATTTTACAAAACCGGGAAAAATTATCCATCGTTGGGCAAATGGCCGCCGGTATGGCCCATGAAGTGAAAAATCCCTTGACTGCGGTAAGGGGAATGGCACAATTGCTTAAGGAGAGATGTGCGCCGGAACATTCACGATTGGCTGATGCTATTATTGAGGAGACTCACCGGGCCTGCAGGGTCATCAATGATTATCTTCAGTTGGCCCGCCATAAGCCACCTTCATTGGAGTTACAGGAAGTTAAAAAAGTAGTCCAAGAAGTGTGGGAAATTGTAGAGCCCCTTGCGGGAGCTGCAGCTCAGAAAACCCACGGTTCAATATGAGGCCGAGCACGGGGGTGAGTTTTTCTACCTATCCACCGTTACCGAGTATGATGAATGGGGCAACCCCGTGACAAAACCTACTAAGACTATATTAAAAGTTATTCTCCCTATGAGAATGTAAAAGCCCGGAGATACCCCCACATGCTGGTGACCGCAGGTTTCCACGACCCCCGGGTGTCCTACTGGGAACCCGCCAAGGGGGTGGTTCCCGCGGGGCGTGATTGCGGCGTCATCATGAGCCGCCGCTTGCCTGTTGACCCGCAGGATGCAGAGAATATAGTAAACAGGATAGACATCATCTATGGCGGTTTTATGGAACAGGTTGTTTATCGAAGGGAATACCGCTGGCAGCAAGCGGTGGCTTCCTTTCCGCCCGGACGCATGAAGAATTGGCCAAATACCGGGGAGCCTGTGCCAGGCCACTGGTGTATCTGTGCGGGGACTACTGGCTGGGGCCGTCATTGGAGTGTGCGGTTACTTCCGGCCTCATGGTCTCGGAGTTGGTAATGGCGGATGCCTAAAAAATTTTTTCTCGTAAAAAGGATACAATAACATTGGAGCGAAAAATATCATAAAATTCGTGCCATTTTTATATTTTTGGACACCTGGGAAGACAGACGCAGAATGGATGTTTCCTTTTTTATTGGTGGTTTCAAACGGGAGGAGGATAAAAGTGACAAACCATATCATCGAAGAAACCCTGAAGGATCTGGAGGAATTACCGGGGCTTACAAAATTTAAGGGGATTGTCAAGGAGATTGGCATGACGGCCCGGGCAGGAGAACTCTCCGGGAAACCGGTAAACTTTGCTTTCATTGGCAACCCCGGTACCGGCAAGGTGGCGCTGGCACGCCTGGTGGGAGAGATGCTGTACCGGTTGCAGGTGCTGCGGAAAGACCAGCTTTTTGGCGTACACAAGTCCGATTTGACAGGGCAGTCTTCGCAGGAAACCATACAAAGGGTTAACGGCTTGATAGAAAAAGCCCGGGGCGGTATTGTTTACGTCGATAAGGTGCCTGATATTCTGGCCCTGGGGAAGGAAGTCATACAAGTAATGTTAGACGCCAGGGAAACCATGATCGTCCTGTCCGGTACCCGGGAGGAGCTGGCAGCACTTTTAGCGGATGCCGAGGTATCTCCTAAAATTAACTTCCGGCTGGAGTTTCCCGATTATACACCCGAGGAGTTAATGGAAGTGGCCGTCAGATTGGCAGAGGACTATCAATTGACCATAACCCGGGAGGCAGCAGAGAAGCTGCAGGCAATTTTTCTCTCCCGGCAACATGAACTTGGTAAATTAGGAAACACCCGTTATGCCAAAGACATCATCGACAAAGCCTACCGCAGGGCTGCTTCAAGAATTATGACAGGCGGCGAAACAGATAAACTGTTCCCCGAGGATATCGAGGGGTAAAGTCTATAAAATACTAGAAGAGCGAGAAATCGCTCTTTTTTTAACCAATAATCAGCTTCTTTATCTTGTATATATCCTTATCATGTTGGTGAACCCGATCTTCTATGTAATCCACATCCTTTTGTAAGGAACCAATTTCATCTCCAAATTATCTATTTTTGTTTCCAGGCGATCAAACCTTTCTTCCAAGTGATCTACTTTCGCTTCCAGGCAATCAAACCTTGTTTCCAGGTTATCTAATCGATTGTTTAATTCGTGTTGATTCACATTATTTTCTATACGTTTAACAGCTTCTGTCAGTTGTTTCACATTGTTTTCAGTACGTTTCCAAAGCGTCTGTCAATTGACTAACATTGTTTTCCGTGCGTTTAACTGTGTCCGTCAACTGATTTATGTTGTTTTCCATGCGAGCCACTTTATTTTCTATCCGTTCCAGTCTGTCGGAAGCAGCGCCATC
Organism: Desulforamulus putei DSM 12395; assembly: GCF_900129195.1. Taxonomy (GTDB): domain Bacteria; phylum Bacillota; class Desulfotomaculia; order Desulfotomaculales; family Desulfotomaculaceae; genus Desulfotomaculum; species Desulfotomaculum putei. The sequence continues at coordinate 103,838 of NZ_FQUY01000008.1, read as the reverse complement.
CATTAAAATCCAGCCCCCTTTTCCATATTATAGCACTACCAGGTGTAAGAACAATATTTTATTTTTTACCGTGCGGTGCATGGGTGTACTGGATTCCCAGCTTGTTTATTTTTCTCATTAACGTTGTATAGTTGATTCCCAGGACCTCGGCGGCCCGGTAAGTGCTGTAACTGGAAAGGGCCTCCCTAATCGCTTTCCTTTCTGCCTGGTCTACAATTTCTTTTAACGGTCGCATCCCGGCAGGAGGCGGAGTATACCCCATATAGGCAGGCAGGTCTGCTGCCTCAATCATATCTTTTTCAACCGTCACCAGCAGGGACTCCACCAGGTTGCGAAGTTCTCTGACGTTGCCAGGCCAGTGATAATTTTTAAGAATTCCTATGGCCTCCGGGGAAAAGGTCTTTTTAAGCTGAAATTCTTCACCCAATCTCGTTAGATAATAATCCAGCAAAGCCTCTATATCGGGTATTCTTTGTCGCAATGGAGGTATCTCAATTTGTACCACCTGAAGGCGGTAATAAAGATCCTGCCGAAAGCTGCCCCTTTCAATCATTTCCCTCAGATTCACGTTGGTGCTGGAGATAACCCGCACATCAACGGTTTTCGACCAGGTGCCGCCCACCCGCCGGATCTCTCGTTCCTGTAATGCCCTTAAAAGTTTGGATTGGGCTTTGGGCGGTAGTTCGCTGATCTCGTCCAGCAAAATGGTCCCGTGGTTGGCAGCCTCAAAGAGACCCAGAGCGCCTTCCCGGCGGGCGCCTGTAAAAGCACCGGGTTCATAACCAAACAATTCCGATTCCAGCAAACTTTCCGGAATTGCACCGCAGTTAATTTTTACAAAGGGATGATTGGCCCGGTTGCTGTTTCTGTGAATGTAAGAGGCCAGCACTTCTTTGCCCACGCCGGTTTCACCGGTAATTAAGACGGTGGTAGGATAAGGGGCCACCCGTTTGGCTAATCGGAGGATCGATTCCATTTGCTTTGAGGCAGCAACCGCAAAGGGCAAGCTGGCTTCGCTAAATAAATTTTCCCCGTGAGTCATATTTTTTCTCCCCGATAGTCTGGCATTAAGCAGTAATTTATCAAATATGCAAATGGAATTTACATTTTGCGATAAATAAGTGTCCATAGTAAACTAGGATTCTTTGATTATAATTGCAGTTATGCAATAAGACAACCCATAAAATAAAATAAACAAAAAATTCTGACCCTTGAAAGTGCGAAGTTTTGTCAGTTCTTTATCACTTTATAATTGGCACAAAAATTGCTATGGCTACAATAGGTAGACATTTGTAAATATTGGGTGGACGGAGGCAAAAATGAGAGAGACACTGGTACAACATATCCGGCATTTGATTCAGGAACACCGTATTCATACCGTACGGGTGACTCTTACGGATAACACCAACATTACACGCTCCAGATATGTACCGGCAAAGGCGTTTTTACAATCCATCTCCGAGCAAGGGATTAATTACCCGTCGGCGCTTTTTTCCATGGACACCTCGGCCAAGTTGGTAACCGGTGCCGGCGATGGATATGAGGGAGGCTACCCCAGTTGGCTACTGCAGCCTGATTTATCCACATTTGTGGTTTTGCCCTGGGTATCAGGTACTGCCAGGGTGATTGCAGATATTGTACGACCCGGGGGTGAACCAATTCCTGTATCACCCAGACAGGTGTTAAAAAACTTACTTAAACAGCTTAATGATGTTGGGCTCACCATGAAAGGTGCCTTTGAATTTGAGTTTTATGTTTTCCGTCAACAGGGGGATTCCTTGGAACCATCCTGGCAGGGGTTTAACTGTTTTTCAGATGTCAACCAGGCCCAGGTGGGAGATATTTTTACCGCGATAATCCAGGGGCTGGAAGGAATTGGAGCAGGACCGGAGGTGGCCAATACCGAGTACGGACCCGGCCAGTTTGAGATTACCAATTCTCCCTTTAATGGGGTGGCCGCCGCTGATATGGCGATATATTACCGCTCATCTATCAAAGAAATTCTCACCCAAAAGGGTTACACGGCAACCTTTATGGGTAAACCTAAATGTGATGCCAGCGGCAGCGGGGGACATTTCCATTTTTCTCTCTACAATGCCTTGGGGCAAAACGTATTCCATGATCCAGAGGCAAAGGACGGGTTATCGGATCTCTGTCGCTGGGCCATCGGGGGGCAGTTGCGTCATGCCAGGGCCATTTGCGGAGTGGTTAACTCCACCGTAAACAGTTACAAACGATTGCAGCCTTACAGTTTTGCTCCCATCAATGCTTCCTGGGGACACGAGCACCGCTGTGCGATGATTCGTGTGCCCTATGTCCGGGGTGAAAATACCCGTTTGGAAAACCGTTTACCCGCCGCCGACACCAATCCATACCTGGCGGCAGCGGCCATCCTGGCAGCATCCCTGGACGGCATTAAAAACCAAATTGAACCCCCCGCCTGCAGCGACGGCCTGAACCCCTACGAGCAGACCGATCTGGTAAAGTTACCGGCAACCCTGCCCGAAGCCCTGGAGGAACTGCAAAGGGATCAGGTGATTTGCGCTTACCTGGGGCGGGAGTTTATCCGCCATTATGTGGCCCTGCGAATGTCCGAATGGCAGCGATATCAAAGACACATCAGTAATTGGGAAATAAAAGAATATTTTGAGCTTTTCTAAGGCTGAGGGGGCCGGTGTTATTTCCGAAACCCGGAACGGGTAGGGAGTAACCCGTTTAATATACTAACTAATCAATACAAAAAAGGAGTGAGCATTGGACCAATGAAAATTTCAAGACAACATGCCGTGTACAGCATGGACAAAAACAACGTTCCTGTGGCCAGGGTAGCGCTACCAGCCAGGCTTACCTTTGAAACCCTGGACTGCTTCGGGGGGCAGGTCAAATGCGAAAGGGACACGGTTGAGACATTGGATTTTATGAGGGTAAACCCGGCCACCGGACCGGTTTATCTGGAAGGAGTCAAGGCAGGGGATGTCATCGCGGTGCATATTTGCGATATCAAAGTCAAATCACCGGGTGTCATGGTGGCAGCCCCGGGGGCTGGTGTGCTGGGGGGAATGGTCACCGAGAGTCAGACTCTACTGGTACCCCTGGAGAACGGTGTGACCAGGTTTAAGGATCTGGAGATTCCCCTCAATCCCATGATCGGCGTCATCGGTGTGGCACCCGCCGGAGAGCCGGTTCCCTGCGGCACTCCCGACCGTCATGGCGGCAATATGGACACCACCTTAATTGCCGCAGGAAGCACCCTGTATCTTCCAGTCCAGGTGGACGGGGCCCTACTGGCCATGGGTGACCTGCATGCTGCCATGGGCGACGGGGAAATTATGGTCAGCGGTGTTGAGGTGGCCGGGGAAGTGGATGTTACCGTTGAATTGGCTGCGGGTAAAAAGCTGAATAACCCCCTGGTGGTAACTGAAAATGTGGTGGCCACTCTGGCCTCTGCCGGCTCACTGGACGAAGCGGTGGAGACGGCTGTGAAAGAAATGGCGGAGCTGCTCCAACAGGAGGCCGGTTTGTCACTGAATGAAGCGGGGATGCTGATGAGCGCCTGCGGCAATGCCGAGATTTCCCAGGTGGTGGACCCGCTGAAAACTGCCCGTTTTACCATGCCCCGCCGGATCATGAAAAAACTCGGGGTGACGTACGCCTTCTAAAGGATTTAGTTAATATGAAAAGTAGTCTCTGATATTTTCATATTTGTATACATCATGGGCGATTAAAAGAGAGGAGAATAACAATGTCCGAAATAAGACCTATCGGCTCCGGAACTGTTGAGGAGTTTGGATATAAGCAGGAACTCAAAAGAGCCCTGACCTTTAAGGACCTGCTGTTTTACGGTATGGTTTTCATGGTTCCCATTGCGCCCTTTGGGATTTATGGCTATGTAACGGAAGTCTCCAACGGCATGGCGCCGCTGGCCTATATCATCGGCATCATTGCCATGGCTTTTACCGCTCTGAGCTATGCCCGGATGTCCCAGGCCTTTCCCATTGCCGGCTCTGTATATTCCTACGCGTCCAGAGGTATCAGTCCCTATGTGGGGTTCTTTGCCGGTTGGGCCATGCTGCTGGACTACATTTTAACCCCGGCCCTAGTCTACCTGGTGGCCGGTTTTGCCCTGCAGGAAATGTTTCCGATCTTGCCCTACTGGGGCTACATTGCTCTGTTCGTCATCATCAATACCGCGGTGAACCTGCGGGGTATTGAAATGACTGCCAGGACCAACATTGCTCTGCTGGTCTTTGAAGTGTTCACCCTCATCGTATTTTGTGTGGTGGCCCTAGTGGCTGTCCTCAAGGGCGTGGGAGCTGGCTCCTTTACGGTTGCTCCCATCTGGAAACCGGAAGGGTTCAGCCTGGACATGGTCATGTCCGCCACTTCCCTGGCGGTTCTGAGTTTTTTGGGCTTTGATGCCATCAGCACCCTGGCCGAAGAAACGAAAGATCCCAGGCGCATGGTGGGGAAGGCCACCGTCAGCGCGCTGGTTTTAGTGGGCAGCCTGTTTGTACTGCAGACCTACCTGGCAGGTCTGGTCTGGCCCGATCATACAACCTTCGATAACCCCGATACCGCCTTTTACGTGGTGGCGGAAGCTGCCGGCGGGACCTGGTTAAAAATGCTTTGCGCTCTGGCCACAGCCGTGGCTTGGGGCATCGGGGACGGCTTGGTGGCCCAAGCAGCCATCTCCCGCCTGCTTTACAGCATGTCCCGGGATAAATTAATGCCTTCAGTTCTTAGCAAGGTTCACCCCAAATTCCAGACGCCCTATGTCAGCACCCTGCTGGTGGCTGTGGTTTCCATCACTATTGGGGTTGCCCTTTCCCTGGACAAATTAACCTCCCTAGTCAACTTCGGGGCCTTAACGGGGTTCCTGTTCCTGCACCTATCGGTATTCTCCCATTACGTCATCCGGCAGAACCAGAGGGACCTGGCCTCCCTGTTCAAGTATCTGTTCCTGCCCGGCTGTGGTTTTGCCATCATTTTTTATGTGTGGATCAGCCTGCAGCCCGAGGCCAAAACCCTAGGCCTTATCTGGCTGGCCATCGGCCTGGTTTATTCTGCCTACAAGACCAAAGGATTTAAAGAGAAGCCGCCGGCCTTCCGCTCCATGGGTCACTAGTCAACGGGGAAGCGGTGTCCTGACCAATATAAGAGGTGGTTTAGTGAAACAGCCTTTACTGGATGTACAAAATTTAAAAACGTACTTCTTTACTGAGGATGGAATGGTTTCGGCAGTAGACGGAGTATCCTTTTACATCCTCTATTTGCGGTTACGACCCGGCCACCGGGGAAATCGGTGTGGCAGTACAATCCAAATTTCTGTCGGTGGGTTCCGTTGTGCCCTGGGTGAAAGCAGGCGTAGGCGCCATCGCCACCCAGTCCTGGGCCAATACCAAATACGGCACCGAAGGCTTAAAGTTACTGGAACAGGGACTGTCCCCCCGAGAAGTAATTGATAAACTAACAGCTGAGGATGAGGGGCGCAATTTGCGCCAGGTGGGCATCGTAGCGGCCAACGGCGCGTCCGCATCCTTCACCGGATCTGAATGTTACCCCTGGGCGGGGCATATCTGCGGGGAAAACTTTGCCTGCCAGGGTAACATCCTGGTGGGAGCGGCGACTGTGCAGGCCATGGCGGATACCTTTAAAACTACCGAGGGGGATCTGGCAGCCAAGCTGCTGGCGGCCCTAGACGCCGGGCAACAGGCAGGAGGCGACAGCCGTGGCAAACAATCCGCCGCCCTTTACGTGGCCAAAGAAAAGGGAGGCTACGGCGGGTATAACGATCGCTATATTGACCTCAGGGTTGATGACCACCCGGAGCCTATCAAGGAGTTAATGCGCATCCATAAACTTTACAAGCTATATTTCTATAAAACCAGACCGGAGGATATTCTTCCCATCGAAGGGGCGCTGGTAACTGAGATACAGGAATTATTAAATAAATGGGGTTATCAGACCCCGGTCAGCGGAGTGATGGATGAAACCTTTAACCAGGCTTTACAAACATTTTATCTCACTGAAAACTTTGACGAGCGGATTTGCCAAAAGGGATTTATAGACCGGGAAGTCTTAGAATTTATGAGGCAAAAGGCTGAGTAGTAATATCTATATAAATAGTACCAAAACTCGGTTCATTCAGATTGAGCCGAGTTTTTTATGCGAAGACCCGAGCAAGCCGGGGAACTGGACGGCATCCTCTACCTCGCCTCGGATGCTTCCGGCTACACCAAACGGCCAGACCAATTACGTGGACGGCGGCTGGGCAGCGGTATAAGTAAAAGAGAGTGGTTTCGCTGTTCTATAGCTTAACCACTCTTTTTTGCGCTGAGACTCAGGCAATGCTGCTCCTTAGAACAGCTGCTTTTGCAGGTTGTTGCAGCATGGGAATGGTCAAATATGGCTGGTGCGCGTAGGTGGTTGCTTAACTCGGCCTAAGAAACCGGGAATAGCTCTCTATTTGACAAATTATTTTTCGTAGTATATATTGAGCGGATATAGGCGTCTTATCAGACATAGAAAAGGAGTTTGTCATGAGATTGTGGTTTTATTTAATTCTTATAATCTATACCTTTCTTAACTGGCTAATCGGAAGACAACTATATGAACTCCTTAAGACCAATAAAATAGCTTTTTGGGTTGTTTTCTTGGTTTTGGCCTATTCACCGGTTTTAGGCAGGCTGGTTTACAAGGGGTTTGAACCCATCGGCAATTACTGGATGGTATTTTTTTATTACGCCACTTTTGTTGCTGTCCTGGGTTTGCTGGTCAAAAATAAACCTTTCATCACAGGTTGTTATTTACTTATTTTTCTCGTGATTCTTTACGGCTCCGTAAAAGCCAACAAAATTAAGGTGCAGCGTTATGAAATTGCTATTCCGAAGTTGGCCACCGACCTCCGTATCGTAATGCTTTCGGATATTCATATCGACAATGCGAAACCTGAAGGTTACGTAGAAAAGATGGTCCGCGAGATCAACCTTTTAAACCCCGATCTTGTAGTGCTGCCCGGTGATATTTTTGATGACAAGGATATTCATGTACTTTCCAAGGAAAAAGAAGCATTAAAAAACATTAAAGCAAAATATGGTGTTTACGGTGTATTGGGTAACCATGAATACTACACTGGCAACCTTAATGAAAGCTTAAAAATTTTTAAGGAAGCGAACATTACCATTCTAAGGGATGAAGTTGTAGAAATTGCAGGTATTTACCTGGTTGGCAGAGAGGATGCGTCCAGAAAACGTAAGAATTTAGCAAGCCTATTGGAAGGGGTTCATAAAGAAAAACCCATTATTTTATTGGACCACCAACCGGTTGCACTGGAGGAAGCAAAGATTGCCGGAGTTGACCTGCAGTTATCCGGTCATACCCATAGAGGACAGTTCTTTCCCAATCAGCTTATTACCAAAAGGCTTTACGAGGTTGATTACGGGTATTTGGCCAAGGAACAATTGCAAGTCATTGTTTCCTCGGGCTATGGCACCTGGGGCCCCCCTGTGCGCATCGGCACACAATCAGAAATCGTTGATATTCAAGCTAAATTCAAGAAGTAAATGGTAAACCACATTGCGCAGAGTTAATTCCTTCCTTGTTGCTTTTTTATCATATGTTTATCACTTTGATTGTGTCCCTCATCTACATAATTATCTAGGAAATATTCCCAGGGCAGCGTTTAAAACACAAGGGATCGTTTTAATAGTAGGGCTTACATTTAAGCAGGAAGTAGGTTGGCATTGTAGAATTCTAGAAATGTCACTCTTATTTGGATTCGAATGAGGTTCAACCGGGGATGCAGGCCCCGGTTTTCTGCATACCGCCTATCACCATTGAGCAACTTCAGGCGGTGACCGGTGGAACAGCGGTAAATGTTCAGTCAGCCGAATAAAATTTATAAATTCTAAAGCAGGTGAAACCGTTGAACGCATTTTATCTGGGTGTGGTATTGATCTTTTTATCAGCTGCCGGTTTTGGTATGATCCCCATATTTGCGTTATATGCCTATCAAGGAGGGGCAACCGTCACCACACTGTTGTTTTTCCGGTTTATCCTGGCAGCCCTATGTTTTTTTGCTTATATCTTGATAAAAGAAAGAAAAATTTCAGTTGACAGGTCCAGCGTCAAATACCTGCTGCTGATGGGCGGGGTGATCTATACACTCCAATCCAACCTGTACTTCTCGTCCGTAAAATTCATCCCGGCTTCCCTAGCTGTGCTGATCTTTTACATCTATCCAGTTTTTGTGGCCATTGCATCTTCACTGGTTGACAAAGAAATACTGTCCAAACAAATTATGTTTTCCATTGCCCTTTCTCTGGCGGGCCTCACCCTGGTGTTGGGAACCTCCTTTGGGGAGATTAACATGATCGGCACCCTGCTGGCCCTGGGGGCCGGGTTGGTCTATTCCTGCTATATTGTGCTGGGTAACAGGGTGTTGAAAAAGTCCCCGGCCCTGGTAACCAGCGCCTTCATTTGCCTGTTTGCTGCGGTATCTCTTTTTATCATCGGCCTTGCCACCGGTACCCTCAAGTTTGACTTGACCACCGAGGCATGGCTGGCTGTAGCAGGGGTAGCCCTCTGCTGCACGGTGCTGGCCATCTTTACCTTCTTCCGGGGGTTGGAGCTGATCGGTTCCACCAGGGCATCCATTTTAAGCATGATTGAACCCCTGATCACCATCGGGTTTTCTGCCCTGTTGTTCCGGGAGAGGCTCACCTGGCTGCAAATCCTGGGGGGCGCCGCGGTCCTGGCCGGGGCGATGCTGGTGGTTTCGGCCCGGGAAAAGAGCAAAGACGAAAAACCATACAAAGCAGAAGCCAAAAAAGCGGGTTAGAACACCCGCTCTTTTTTGTTAGACATTGTTCGAAAGGAATGAGTAAAAATTTAACAAATAAAATATACTAAAAATTATCTAAATGTGTTAAAATCCTTGGCAAATTCATAGTAATAAACCGTGCGGTGATTTTAGCTGAGAAAAAGGAGGTTGGCAATGTATTCCTATCGTACCGTGTCCGTGATCCCTGAACTGCCTGAAGCCATAGACCGGTTAAAGGAACTGGCCAGGAATCTCTGGTTCAGTTGGCATCCGGAGGCAGAGCTGTTATTTAGCAGAATGGATGCTGTTCTCTGGGAGGAAGTTAATCATAACCCCGTTAAATTTTTACTCTATGTTGATGCTGATAAATTGCAAAAGGCCGCCGGAGACCCGGAGTACCTGGAGATTTACAGTCGGGTGATGTCGGATTTTGATGCATACATGCAGGGGGAAACCTGGTACCAAAGGACCTGCCCAGAACAAACTAATCAGTTAGTTGCCTACTTTTCTGCAGAATTCGGGGTGCACGAGTCCAACCCGGTTTACAGCGGCGGCTTGGGGCTGTTAGCCGGGGACCACTGTAAATCGGCCAGTGACCTGGGGTTGCCCTTTGTGGGAGTAGGCATTCTTTATAAACAGGGTTATTTTTGTCAGCGCATTAACCGGGAAGGCCGGCAGGAAGCCCATTATTTCTTCATGGATTTTAATGAAATGACCATTTCACCGGCCACCCGGCCCGGTGGTGGGGATGTCATCATCACGGTTCGCATGCCGGGACGGGATGTCTTTGTGAAGGTGTGGCAGCTGCAGGTGGGCCGGACGGTCATTTATTTCCTGGATACGGATTTAACGCAAAACAGCCGGGAAGACCGGCTTCTCACGGCCAAACTTTACGGGGGAGATCAGGACACCCGTATCTGCCAGGAAATTATTTTAGGTATCGGTGGGGTAAAGGCACTCAGGCAGCTGGGCATTTTCCCGACGGCCTGGCACATGAATGAAGGTCATGCTGCCTTAATTATTCTGGAACGACTGAGGGAATATGTTCAGAGCGGGCTGTCTTTACCTACCGCCAGGGAAGTTGTCCGGTCCAACACCATTTTTACCACCCATACGCCGGTGCCTGCCGGCCACGATGTTTTCAGCGCTGAAATGATCGACCGTTACCTGGGGCACTTATATGAAGAAATTAAAACGGACCGTGACGGTTTTCTGGCTTTGGGCTGGGATCAAGGGCGCCAGGGATTTAATATGACCAAACTGGCTCTGAATCATGCTGCCTTCACCAACGGGGTCAGTAAACTGCACGGTGAAGTAACAAAGAAAATGTTTTCCCATTTATATCCGTCTATTCCCTTGGAGGAGATCCCTATTCATTCGGTAACCAACGGGATCCATACGGAAACCTGGGTAGCCCCGGAAATGAGAGCCCTGTTCGAAAAATATATCGGTAAGGACTGGACGCACAATATCTCCGATCCGTGCCGGTGGAAAAGGGTATATGACATTCCCGATCAGGAGTTGTGGGAAACGCACCAAATTCTCAAGGGCCGCATGATCAAGTTCGTGCAAAACAATATTTACCGCCGCATGGACAGGAATTTTCAGCCCCTGGAACTCATTCGTGAGTGTGCCGGTTATTTAAGTAAAAATGTTTTAACCATTGGCTTTGCCCGGCGCTTTGCCACCTATAAACGGGCCTACTTGTTATTAAAGGACAAAGAGCGCTTAGCGCGTCTGGTCAATAACCCGGAGCGCCCGGTGCAAATCATTTATGCCGGCAAGGCCCACCCGGCGGACCGGCCCGGTCAGGATCTTATTAAGATGATCAATGATGTTTCTTCGGAGGAACCCTTCAGAGGTAAGATCGTTTTTGTGGAAGACTATGATATTAATGTATCCCGTCACTTGCTGCAGGGAGTGGATGTATGGTTAAACACACCCCGCAGACCCCTTGAGGCCAGCGGCACCAGCGGCCAGAAGGCGGCAGTGAACGGAGTCATCAACTGCAGTATCCTCGACGGCTGGTGGCCGGAGGCCTACAACGGCGAGAACGGTTTTGCCATTGGGTCGGATAGGGACTATGAAAATGAAGAAGTGCAGGACAGGGAAGATGCCAGCTCCCTTTTCGACCTGTTAGAACAGGTCATTGTTCCCTATTATTACCGGCGGGTTGAGGGGATTCCCCGGGAATGGGTGCGGCGGATGAAGGATTGTTTGGCCACCATTCCCTGGAAGTTCAGCACCGAGCGAATGGTGAAGGAGTATACCCAGCGGTTTTATCTCAAGGCAGCCCTGCGGGGGGAAGCCTTCAGTGCGGACCGGTGCCGGCTGGCGGGCCAGATACAGGAGTTTAAAAAGTTCTTAACGGAAAACTGGCATCAGATATCCTTCCGTTCCATTCGCGTCCACCAGCCGCCGGTTTTAAAAGAAAACACGGAGATATTTATTCAGGCGGAAGTGTTCTTAGGTCCCGTTCAACCCCGGGATATTGTGGTAGAGGTGGTTTATGGGAAAGTCAGCGATCACGGTCTAGATAAAGTAACACTGATGCCCATGAGATTTAACCAGGCGGTGGCAGACAACGTATATCAATATGAAACAAACATCGTCCTCATCAGGGGAACCTCCGGGTATACATTGCGTATTCGGCCAAACGACGAATATTTTGCGCACCACTTTGAGCTGCCGCTGGTAAAATGGGCTGACAATTTTTAAAGCCAGGGGTCTTGCAGTTTGTGCAGGACCCCTGGCTTTAGGTTTACTAGGAGAATTTTTTAAATACACTCATGAAATCGTCCAGCGAGGCAGTGAGATCCCTGCCCTGGCTCATATTTTCCTCAATGGAGCCGGCCAGATGGCAGGCGAGAACAGAAAAGCCAACACGGTTGACAGCAGCTTTAATGGCTGCCAGTTGAATGACAATGTCACTGCAACTGCGGTTTTCCGCAATCATTTTTTGTACCCCGCGAACCTGACCCTCAATTTTTTTTAACCGGGTCAGCAGTTCTTGTTGCAATTCTGCCTGGTTTTTCAAATTCGACATTCCATCAACTCCTATTTATAGGTAAACTACCCTACCTCCCTATGGTATGAGTTTAAACTGAGAACCCAGAAAAAGTCAAGGAAACTCATAAAGAAGTGAGAGAAGTCACGATGTCGGCATACCGGTCGTGAGTTTTAATCAACAGTCTTCCCGTGAAAGCACGGTTGGCATGCAGCAAGCAGGGATTCAGCAGTGACTCCGGGGAAAAAGCCAAATGTCAGCTCCCTTACGCACTGCTCAGAAAACTGTCTGTTTACCGAATAATTGTCCAATATTTGTACACGAAAAAATGATCAATTGATTAAAAAATATTTTGACATGTTGTGACGAAAAATATACAATGGAGTCGAAACATTAACATCCAGGGGAGGATCGTCATGAGCCTATTTCGCAAAAAGTCGTTGGACGAGCTTTTATCATCATCCAAAAAACAACAACTGAACAGAGTCCTGGGTCCCCTTGATTTAACCATGTTAGGTATCGGCGCCATTATTGGTACAGGAATCTTTGTTCTGACCGGCGTTGCCGCAGCGGAACATGCAGGTCCGGCACTGGTTTTATCCTTTATTATTGCGGGTTTAGCCTGCGTCTTTGCGGCCTTATGTTATGCAGAATTTGCTTCCACCGTTCCTATTGCAGGTAGTGTATATTCCTATAGCTATTTTACCTTAGGTGAGGTCGTTGCCTGGTTAATTGGTTGGGACTTAATTTTGGAATATGGCCTGGCGGTTTCAGCAGTGGGTGTTGGTTGGTCAGGTTATTTCCAAAACCTGTTAGCCGGTTTTGGACTAAAACTACCCGCCGCATTAACCGGCGCTCCCGGAAGCGCCCCGGGTGCAGTTTTTAACTTACCTGCATTTTTAATCATTCTTCTGATCACCTGGCTGTTATCCAGAGGCATTCGCGAAAGCGCCAGGGTAAACAACATCATGGTTTTTGTAAAAGTGGCCGTGGTACTGGTGTTTATCGCCGTAGGCGTGTGGTATGTGAAGCCTGCCAACTGGACACCCTTCATGCCCTTTGGCTTCGGTGGGGTCATGACCGGTGCGGCCACTATCTTCTTTGCGTACCTGGGTTTTGACGCAGTTTCCACCGCTGCTGAGGAGGTCAAGAACCCCAGGAAGGATTTGCCCATCGGCATTATTGGTTCTCTGGCCATCTGTACTTTCTTATACATTGTGGTGTCCGCCATTCTTACCGGTATCGTCCCCTACAACCAGCTGAACGTAGCTGCTCCGGTGGCCTATGCCATGAATGTTATCGGCCAGAATTGGTTTGCCGGTTTAATCTCCCTGGGCGCTATCACCGGTATGACAACCGTTCTGCTGGTTATGCTGTACGGACAAGTTCGTTTATTCTTTGCCATGAGCCGTGACGGGTTAATTCCCACTGTGTTTTCAAAGGTACACCCCGCTTACAAGACACCTTATACCAGCACCTGGGTTACCGGTCTGGCCTGTGCCACCATCTCCGCCCTGGTTCCCCTTGGCACACTGGCACACCTGGTTAACATCGGTACTTTGACCGCCTTTGTTCTGGTTTCCGTCGCCGTATTAATTCTGCGGAAGACCCACCCCAATGTTCCCAGGGCCTTCACCTGCCCGGCAGTTCCGCTGGTGCCTATTCTGGCCATCTTCTTCTGCGGCTACCTGATGATCAGCTTGCCGCTGGTGACCTGGAAGATGTTTGTTGCCTGGTTGGCTATCGGTGTTGGGGTCTACGCTGTCTACGGTCGCAGCCACAGCCTGCTGGCCAAAGGCGCAGAGAACAAAGCAGAAATCAGTGTTTAAAACAAAAGGGGGCTACGGCCTCCTTTTCTTTTGTAGGCGGCAATTTTGGTTATATTAAATTGTGAAACATCTCAAAGATTTTTTGGGTGCAAAAATACGGTGGTCAGAAAGCAAACAATCGTTTAAAATAGAAAGGGTGCAGCTGGTCTGCAGATCGTTTGTAAAAGGGGATAGGAGAGTATGGAAAAGTTTTTTGAGCAAATGAAAGAATATTTGAACATGGAAACCGAGATATCCTATGAAGAATTTGAGGCCTATTACCAGGATGTTATTAATTTCTTAAGCAAGGATTACCGTACCCTCAATCAGGATGAGACCATTAAGGGCCGTTTTATCTTAAGCATTTTAATGTCAAACAGTGAGGACCGGGCCAAAAGATACAAAAACCTGGCCAAAAAATATAGGAAAATTTACGAAAAGTGTCACCTGTGGGCAGAGGCCCTTACCTTAAGACTGCTGAAAATGGGTATGACCAAAAATCAGATTATCCAGGCAGAACAAGAATTGCATGAATCCATATAAACCACAAAGACGGGGGTGGTTGTTACCCCGTCTTTGTATTTACTGAATGCGTATTGTGCCGATTTTTTGCCCCATTTTTATTTCCATGTTGGCAGTTAATTGTTTGTCCGGCAGGAAAGAATTTTTTTCGAAAAACAAAATAACCGTAGAACCAAACTCGAATCTACCGATTTCAGCGCCCTTGGTAATTTCCTGCCCCACCTGAAAACTGGATACAATTTTACCGACCCCAAGGGCTCCCACTTTAATGAGGGCGAATTTGCAACCCGCCGCGGTCTCAAAAACAGTGCAGGTCCGCCTGTTTTTAGCAAACAAATCTTTGATGGTGGAAACCCCGAGGTTGTTAACCGGGAATACTTTACCCGGGATATAGCGGTGTTTTATTGCTCTGGCTGAAAAGGGCATGTGAATGCGGTGATAATTTCTGGGGCTTAAATAAATGTTTAAATAGTAACCGTCCTGAAAGGCTTCCACATCTTCGTAAGACAGCAGTTCAGGGATAGAATAGGTATTATTTTTAGCCAAAATAATTTTATGTTCCTTTGCAAAGCCCAGATCCACAATTTTTCCGTCAACGGGGCTGATAACCACATCTTCGCCGGGAGCAATGGGACGTAGTGTGGGGCAGATATCCCTTACAAAGAAATCCGCCAAACTTTTATACTGGCTGGGATGACGGATTTCGTCGCGGTTTACCTTATACAATCGAATATAAGGCTTTATGAATAGTTTACTGAACCGGCTGCCGCAGGCAATGTCAAAGGCTTTACCGAAGGATTTTCTGGATATGGAATGGACAACTGCTTTCTTTAATAATTTCACTTCCCACATTCCTTTTTCTTTGTTTTAGATGATAAATTGTTTGTATGCTGTCTTTCATTATAACATTTTTTACCCGTTCTGTTCTACAGAAATAATGGTACAAAGCGCCTCTTGACGAATTGCATTTAGACCATTACAATACTGAGTTCGGAGGTGATATGTTTGCTCTACTTTGAAGCTGAGATTTATCTGAGGGTAATTGTTTCAATGCTGGTAGGAATCCTGATCGGTTTCGAAAGAACTTTATATAATAAACCCGCTGGGATCCGCACATTTGCCTTAGTTAGTTTGGGTTCAACCCTGATCACCCTGGTGTCTATTTACGGAGCCCAAAAGCTCGGTTATACAGGAATTTCCGACCCCTTGCGGATTACCGCACAGATTGTCAGCGGTATTGGTTTTCTGGGCGCCGGTGTCATTTGGAGCAGCAAAAACGGCGGCATGAAACACGGGGTTACCACTGCCGCTGAATTATGGGTGGTCTCCGCGGTGGGCATGGCCCTGGGAGTCGGTATGTATGACCTGGCAATCCTGGTGGTTATCTGCATCTTTATATCCATTTTTGCGGGGCGGAAGTTGGACGACTACGTAGATAGGATCGAGAAACAACGTAAGGGGTTAGAAAAAATATCTCATTAAAATGAGATTTATATTTTACATTTTCATTAAATATAGTAAAATGATATAAGCTCGAGGTTCTAAGGTTAGGTTCATTTATCCTTCTCAATTGCTCTGATGGTAAGGGAGGTTAAGATAAGTGAATTTCCCAAGACCATTCTGAGCACTATTCGATATGAGGAGGAAAATAACCATGCAAGACAAAACCCTAAACTGCCGTGATTGTGGCAACGACTTTATTTTCTCTGCATCAGAGCAGGAGTTCTATGCTGAGAAAGGGTTTGCCAACGATCCCGGACGCTGCCCTCAGTGTAGAGCAGCCCGCAAACAAAAAAATAATGGTGGTTTTGCCCGTAACTCTCGTCCCCAGCGTGAAATGTTCCCGGCAACCTGTGCAGCATGCGGCGTAGAAACCGAAGTGCCCTTCCGTCCCAGTGGGGATCGCCCGATTTATTGCCGTGACTGCTTCAGCAGAAACAGCCGTTACTAATTGTAACAAAGACAGACTCCTCTACATGCAAGTAGAGGAGTTTTTCATTCAGGTACAATTTACATCGTAGGAGAGGAAGGCTCGGAAATACTGGACAGGGCCTGTCCGGCTTCGTTTTGGTAAATGTTTTGGGTGGCCAGGTCACCTAGGGCCACAATGCCGGCCAGTTGGCCGTTCTCAACCACCGGTAAGCGCCGAATTTGCCGCCGTGCCATTAAATTGGCTGCCTCATGCACGTCCATTTGCGGCGTACCGGTTACAACACCGGTGGTCATTACAGTCTGAACTTTGGTGGTAGCCGGATCCTGTCCCTGGGACACAGCACGCAGGGCGATGTCCCTGTCTGTTACAATGCCAACACATTTACCGTTTTCCACCACGGGAACCGATCCGACATTGTATTGACTCATAAGTTGAGCGGCTTCCTGCACCGTTTGCTGAGGGGTTACCGTGGCGACGTTTTGGGTCATAATGTCTTTTAGCCTCTGGCTCATTTTTTTTACCTCCCCAATTTATAATCATTGTTGAGAGTCTCTTTATAGGATTTCTTTATTTAACAATCTTCATTCTCGTATAAATTTGTAAAAACAAAAGACGGCCTGGCGCCGGGTGTTAATTCTTCCTAAGGCAAAAGAAAAAGACAGGGAAATGAACCCTGTCCTCTGATTATCATTGATTAACCTTCACTTTTGTCATCTTTTAACAGGTATAAACGATTATCCTCCAACTTGTACATCATAGGGGCAACCAAAACCTTGGGATATCTCTGGCGTAATCTTTTGACCTCGGACATTACAAAGTCCAGCTCGTTACCGATTTCGAACATGGGAGCAAAATGATTGAAATGATCCTCGGCAGCCTTTCTATCCCAACCTACTTCAACCAACCCGTCAATGAATTTCTGTTCTTTGGCTTTCAGGTTGGCCATACCGCAGTTGTTATGACCGATTAAAGCGATGGCCCTGACTCCGCCAACAGCAATGGCGTAGGAGACTTTAAATTCAGAGGTGCGTAAATTTCCTGCCCCGGTTCTGATCACATAGGCAAATTTTTCAGGAATATTAAGGCGCTTGCGGTTATCCATACACATACCGATTAAAAGTTCTGCATGCTCATATTTTTTGTCGGATTCAAAGTGCTTGTTAAAGTTGTGATACTCAATGAGGTCACCGATGGGCGTATTTAAGTATTGGGGAAAGATATCTTCCCTTGTGTTAATTGGAACAATCTGGGCTATTTTTCACCCCTCCTTTTGTTAGCTTTACTTAATAATTTACCAGAAAAACAAAACATTGTCTAACACTTTTTTGTCATTACGGCACGGTTTTTTCCACAAATAATAGTCCTTCCGCTTTATTTTAGTCAAAAATCTGAGATTACTTTAGCAGTGCAGTACATTCGGAGGGAATCTTTAAGTTTTCTTCAATTTTCTAGGCTGGAAAGGAATTTGGCCGGACGCAACGAATCTTATTTAGTAATCCAAAAGGTGGGGGTTTAATGTGAAAATACCTGCAATATCAGGGAATAAGCAAAATCATGGCAATCTGAAGTTTACAGCCGGAGGGGCGGAGGGGGCGAAAACAAGTCAATCCTTTTCAGCCATTCTGGAAAATAAAGAAAAGGACCACACCCAGAAGCAGTTGCGGGAGATGGTAGAAAAAATAAAGACCGCCGGGAGTAAGCTGAAGTCGGCGGCCATAGAAGAGAACATCATTCAATACAAAGATGCCATCAAAGATTACCTGACCTTTGTTTTAAAAAATTACCATAAACTGAGACATGACCGGAGCATTAATTACAGTACGGTTTATACCAGGGTGGAGATTATTAATAAAGAGGTGGAGGAGTTAACCCAAAGGTTGTTAAACGAAGAAAAACAAAACATTGATATTGTGGCCGAGGTTGACAAAATTACCGGCTTGATCATTGATGTGTACAGTTGAGGCAACACCCCTGTTGGGGTATTTTTATTTTATTCATGGTAGAATGCTATAGTAAAACATAAAGAGTGCGGTGATATAGTGGTCGTTATTATTGATAACTATGATTCTTTCATTTACAATCTTTACCAGTATTTTCGGGAACTGGGGGAGGAAGTGCTGGTTTTTCGCAATGACACCATTACCTGTCCGGAGTTGGAAGCCATGGGACCCTCCCACATTGTGATATCCCCCGGCCCCTGTTCACCCCGGGAAGCCGGCATCTCCGTTGATGTGGTAAAATATTTTGCCGGGAAAGTGCCGGTGCTGGGTGTCTGCCTGGGGCACCAGTCCATCGGGCAGGCCTTTGGCGGTAAGGTGGTACGGGCGCCCCGGGTCATGCACGGCAAAGATTCCCTCGTGATGCACGATGAAAAAACCGTTTATGCAGGATTGAGCAATCCGTTCCCTGCCGGCAGGTATCATTCCCTTTGTGTAGACAAGCATCATCTGCCGGGGGATTTAGAAATTTCCGCCTGGACCAGGGAAGGGGAGATCATGGGGCTGCGGCACAAAATCTATACCGTGGAAGGTGTGCAATTTCACCCGGAGTCTGTGCTTACTCACCAGGGAAAAGTCTTGTTAGCCAATTTTTTAAACATAAAGGGCGGGAAGTGGGATGGCTAGAAAACCGCTGATGATGGATTTTCAGACAGATAAATCTGTTAATGAACTATTTGAATGCATAAAAGAGTTGCCCTATAGTTTTTTGCTGGATACCGGCCAGCCCACAGGGAAAGAACGGTTTTCCGTTTTAGGAGCCGAACCCTTCGGGATAATTCGTTCCAAAGACGGCATCACAACCATTCAAAGGAAAGATAGACCGGGGAAAGAGGTTGTAACAGGGAATCCCCTGGACGTGATGAAAAGTTGGTTGGCCGGATTTTCCGAGATAAAAGCAATTCCCGAAATTCCTTTTACCGGTGGAGCCGTAGGCTTTTTGGGGTATGATTTGGGGCGGCAACTGGAGAGGGTGCCGAGTTTCGCCGTTGACGATTTGCAAACGCCGGACCTTTATTTTGGTTTGTACGATGTGGCGCTGGTGATAGATCACTTTACCGGTCAAAAAACCATTGTATCCACCGGCCATCCCGAAGTGGAAGAGGGGAGAGCAGGGAAAAGGGCCGGGGAAAGGGCTTGCCGGTTAAAGGAACTTTTAAAGGGAAACAGGGAGTGCAGCCCCCTTGGCCCCGGGCAACCACCGGTGACCGTCCGGGCCAACTTTACTAAACAAACCTACCAGGAGCACGTAAAGAAGGCCGTTGAACACATATTGAACGGGGATATCTTTCAGGTGAACCTTTCCCAGCGTTTCGAATTGCAGTCCGAACTGGACAGCTGGCAATTATTCAAGGAGCTGAAAACCATCAGCCCGGCCCCCCTGTCTGCCTATTTTAATTTTCCAGACATTGAAGTGGTCTGTTCATCTCCGGAACGCTTTTTGAAACTGGACCATAACAAAAGGGTGGAAACCTGCCCCATAAAAGGAACCAGACCCAGGGGAGCCAGCAAGGAAGAAGATTTACAAAATTATCAGGAGTTAAAACAAAGCCAGAAGGATTGGGCGGAGTTAACCATGATTGTGGATTTGGCAAGAAGCGACCTGGGCAAAGTCTGTAAAATTGGCTCTGTGGAGGCTGACATACCTTACCGAATAGAAACTTTTCCCACGGTATTCCATTTGGTTTCCACTGTTCGGGGCCGGTTGCCGGAGGACAAGGGAATTTTTGAGCTATTAAAGGCGGCTTTTCCCGGGGGTTCCATCACCGGGGCGCCCAAGATCAAGGCCATGGAAATCATTGACCGCCTGGAACCGGTCCGCCGCGGAATTTATACGGGTTCCCTGGGGTATATCGGTTTTGACGGCAGGGCGGACCTGAATATTGTTATCCGGACCATTATTAAAGTAAGAGGAAAGTATTATTTTCAAGTGGGGGGAGGCATAACCGCCGAGTCGAACCCCGCAGCGGAGTACTATGAGACCCTCGATAAAGCCAAAGCCCTGCTGAGGGCACTTCGATTTGAAGGGAGCATATATCATGGCCCTTATATTGATTGACGGACTTCCTGAAAAGAAGGACAGCATTTCTGCTTTTACCTGGGGCTGTGCTTACGGGTACGGTCTTTTTGAAACCCTTCTTATCCTGAGAAACAGGCCGGTGTTTCTGGAACAACATCTTAAAAGAATGCGCTTGTCGGCGGGTTTATTGCAATTGGCCATGCCCGAGGAAGATGATCTCATAGAGTGGGTATGGCGCCTTCTCCGTCCAGGCAATGTGCCGGTAGGAAAGCTAAAAATCACTTTGCTGGCCAGGGAAAGAATTCCCGGTGAAGAAAAGATTGCTGCCCATACAGTGTTATCTGTTCAACCGGGACGGCCCTATCCGGAGTCTCTTTATGAAACAGGGGTGTCCATTGGTTTATTAAACCAAACAAAAAATGAGAATTCCGTCCTGGTTAAACACAAAACATTAAACTATCTGGAAAACCTTTTGGGGAGAGAGCAGGCCCGGAAGAACAACTGGTTTGAAGGACTTTTTCACAACACAAAGGGGCGGTTGTGCGAAGGAACCGTCAGCAATCTCTTTCTGGTCAAAGACCAAACCATCATAACCCCCGGCGTAAGGGAAGGTTTGCTGCCGGGGGTTACGAGGGAAATTGTTATCAACCTGGCCAGGAGAAACAAGCTGCCGGTGGCGGTAGGAAAGATAACTGAAAAAGATCTGTCCGAGGCCGATGAAGTTTTCTTAACGAATTCCTTGTTCGGGATCATGCCGGTGACCCGTATCGGGGACAAGATCATTCGTAACGGAAAACCGGGGGAATTAACCAAGTCCCTCATGAACCTTTACAAAGACCTGTTAAAAGATAGGGGCTATTTGTAAGGGGGACCCTGTTTAAGATTCCTTGTTTAAGGGAACGGTATTTGCCTGTGTTTTTACCACCATGGTCCTGGCCGCAAAATCGTGAAGACCTCTGCCGTACATGAGAATCAATACAATGGTTGATAACATCCAGAATAACCAGCTGGTTTTTATAACCGGATGGGTTAAAAGGTAAACCGGGTAAAGGGTAAAGGCAAATTCCCGCAGCAGGTAATGGCCCATGTGTAATTTCTTGTCCTGGTAGGAATGGATCCTGATTTTCATGACCTTTTTACCGACGGTCTGACCGTTCCACAGCACGTTTAATAAAACGATGGACGCCAGCAAAATACCGCCGGCAATGGTTTCGATTATTTTTTGGTTACCATGAAATCCAAACCACAAGTAAATGGGCAGTGTGATGACGACTTTGTCAATAATCCGGGCAATTAAACGTTCAAAGGGACTGGCGTATTGAAATTCGCTCATGGCTTTCTCCCCTTTAATAAATAGTTGATTAAGGTTGTTACAAAAGTAGCAAATTGTTTTAATGATTGCAACTCGTATGAAAGAAAATTCCCTGATCCGGGTCAAATAATTTTCCTGACCGTCACTTATATTTTGTCATTGCTGGCATTTAAAAGCTAATGATAGCCGCAAATTTTTACACAATTTTAATGATTTTTTTCCCTTGTTGTCAGGTTGTTGTAACAAAAATATTTTTTAATTGGTTATTTCGAATTAAAAATATTTTTGCTTTACCGGAAGGAAGCATGGTGAATTTGGCGAATTACTTTGTGAATACAGATAGGAACTTGAATGGGGGTACATCACGGGTGGCAACAAGAAATATACTCACGGCAATATTATTGTCTGTGCTGGTTTTTCTATACGGATGTAACCAGCCGGCAGACAATTCTCGTCAAGTACAGAATGACAAAGCAACAACCCCGGCTTCCTCGGAAAAGGAAACAAAACAAAGTGTCATTACCTTCAGCGGTAAAATTGAGGCGGTGCAGTGGGCCAACCTGGTAAGCAAAGTGGCAGGGAAGGTGGCCTCCGTCCATGTGGATATTGGCAGTTTTGTGAAAACAGGTCAACTGCTGGTCAGTCTGGCCGCGGAAGACAAAGCCGCTGAAATAGAGGAAGCCGCAACCCAGGTAGACAGCGCCAGGGTTGAATACGAGCTGGCTTTAAAGAGTTACCAGCGGGGCAAGGAACTGCTGGCGGCCCAGGCCATTTCCCAGGCCGACTACGATAATCTTTACGAAGGCCCCTTTAAAAAGGCGGAAGTTAAACTAAGGTCCGCAAGGGCAACTCTGCAGAAAAAGCAAATTGCCTATGACGACATGTTTATTAAAGCTCCCTTTGCCGGTGTTATTACAGCCAAAAACATTAATCCGGGAGAAATGGCCGGCACCCAGAGTCCTGTTTTAACGCTGGTGAACCTGGATCAGGTGGTCATTAAGGGTGCTGTGAACGAGAATCACATTAACAAATTAAAAATCGGGCAGCAGGTCCGGGTTAAGGTAGCAGCCATATCCGACAAACCCTTTACCGGAAAAATCAGCAACATTGCCCTGGCTGCCGACCCCCAGACCAAGGCTTTTCCCGTCAAAATTCAGGTGGACAACCCTGAGCACTTATTAAAACCGGGAATGTTTGCAGAAGTTTTTGTTCCATAAAAACAAGTGTACCTGATTGAGATAAGGAGTCCTAACTGTTATCTCGGACTTTCAACCTCGAACAGAATGCGGAGGGAACCATGAAAAAGAAAAACATCTACCTGGTTCTGCTGGCCATGGTGATTACTCTGGCGGCGGTTTCCTTTTATTATTGGTATCAGAATACGCACTACGTTTCCACGGAAGATGCCCGGGTCGACGGTGACATCGTAAAAGTCAGCCCCCAGGTAGCCGGCCAGATTATTGAACTGCCGGTGGAAGAAGACCAGTATGTAAATCAGGGTGAATTAGTCGGCAGGCTGTCGGATGTAACGTTAGCGCCGGGGTCCAATCTGGACCTGACCGTCATTAAAGCGCCAATCAGCGGCACTGTGATTAAAAAGACCGCCCATGTGGGGGAAATGGCATCCCCCGGTGTGCCGGTGGCCATGATGGCGGATTTGAAGAATCTTTATGTTACAGCCAACATTGAGGAAACCAAGCTGAACAAAGTAAAGGTCGGTCAACCGGTTGATTACACCATTGATACTTTCCCGGGTGTCCGGTTTAAAGGGAAGGTGCTCTCCATCGGCAATGCCGCCAATTCCGTTTTTTCCCTGTTACCCCAGCAGAACACCGGTAATTCCTTTACCAAGGTAACCCAGAGGATACCCGTTAAAATCAGCATCGAGGATTATCAAAAACGGCGTCTGCTGCCGGGGATGAGCGCTGTGGTCAAGATTCATATTAAATAGGGGGTGGTCTTGCTGAACAAACAGGATAACCCTTCCCGGAAGCAAAACCAGCCGTCCCCTACTCCCCCGGAGTCGCAGCCAATCCCCTGGGGCGCCTTGATGATACTGGTCATCGGGGCCTTTATGGCCATTCTGGACAGCAGCATTGTGAATGTGGCCCTGCCCCGGTTTATGACCCTCTTTGGATCGTCAGCGGATGAAATTCAATGGATTCTCACCGGTTATATGCTTACCTCCGGTGTGGTGGTCCCCATTACCGGCTACCTGGGAGACCGGTTTGGCAACAAGCGCATGTATATTTGGTCGGTGGCAGCCTTTACGCTGGGTTCCATGCTCTGCGGCCTGGCCTGGAGCACCCAGTCCCTGACCGTTTTCCGGGTGATCCAGGCCGTTGGCGGGGGGATGATCATTCCCGTCAGCATGGCTATGATTTACCGTATTATTCCCAGGGCTAAAATCGGACTGGCTCTGGGCATCTGGGGGATTGCCGCCATTATGGCCCCCGCTGTGGGACCTACCCTGGGCGGTTACCTGGTGGACCATTACAGTTGGCACTGGATTTTTACCATCAACATTCCCATCGGCATTGTGGCCATCATGCTTTCCATGGTTTATTTAGAGGAGACGCCGGTGCAGAAAAATCTTAAACCGGATCTGATCGGCATTCTTCTCAGTTCCGCAGGATGTTTTGCCCTGCTGCTGGCCCTGAGCGAAGGACAGGACAAGGGCTGGACGTCACAATATATTGTTACCTTGCTGATTTTCTCCGGCTTTGCCCTCTGCCTGTTTGTTCTCTGGGAACTGCAGATCCCTAACCCGTTGATTGACATCCGGCTGCTGAAGAACCCTGTTTTATCCGCCAGCCTGCTGGCCACCTGCATTACCACCATCGGTTTGTTCTCGGCGGTGTTTTTAATCCCCATTTATGCCCAGAACCTGCTGGGTTATACCCCCATGGAAACCGGGCTGCTGATGATGCCCATGGCCCTGGTCACAGGAATCATGATGCCCATCAGCGGCAAGTTGTTTGACAAATTCGGCGCCTTCTGGCTGGGCATCATCGGCATGTCCCTTGTGGTGGGGGTTACCTATTACCTTCACACCCTCAGCCTAGATACAAGCTATCATCACCTGCAGGCAATCTTATCCCTGCGGGCCGTGGGACTGGGACTGGCCACCATGCCTTTGACCACCGCGGGCATGAACACTGTGCCGAGATT
The DNA here is from genome assembly GCF_900129195.1 of Desulforamulus putei DSM 12395. Classification (GTDB taxonomy): domain Bacteria; phylum Bacillota; class Desulfotomaculia; order Desulfotomaculales; family Desulfotomaculaceae; genus Desulfotomaculum; species Desulfotomaculum putei. The sequence goes on along the minus strand of NZ_FQUY01000008.1, from coordinate 79,247 downwards.
TCTGGTGGGCCGGGCCTCGGCTCTCAACAATACAGTCCGGCAAATATCCGGCTCCATGGGCATTGCCTATTTAACCTACGTCATGCTGCAAAGGCAGGCTTATCATACCGTCATCCTGAACGAAAGTGTCAGCGTAACCTCCCCGGTGGCTCCTCTGGCCCAGGCACAAATTAAAGCTTTTCTGGTTGGCAACGGAATAAACGGGGAAGCCGCCCTGCAGGGAAGCTACAGCATAATCTCCGGCCTGCTGGCCCGGCAGTCCTTTATGAATGCCCTCAGCGACACCTTTGTGGTCAGCGCCGTGATTATCGCCTTTGTACTGCCCCTGATGTTTTTGCTCAGCAAGAAGCGGGTGGAAGAGGAAAGAATAAGACAGCAAGCCCGCTATGCCCACATTCAAGTTGGGGACGGTTCTTGACTTGAATTAAACACATACCTCTTAGACACCACCTGCAGAAAACGCTCCACCGGGCTCGGGGGAGCGTTTTTTGCAGCTATTGAATTCCTTAAATTCCCAATCTCCTTTTCATGGTCAACGATACGTATTGCTTCTTCATCCTGGTCATGGTTCTTTCCTCATCCAGGTAACAGACCAGTTTGAAAATAATATCGCCCAGTAACACGGCGGCTATGGCATCCAGGATCACATGCTGTTTGATAAATAACGTTGAAATGATGATCAACACCGCAGACGCGGTAATGAAACAATAATTTAAGTTTGTTCTGGCAGAACACCTGCCGGCGCCTTTGATCATTAGATAACTGGTTAAGCAATGAATACTGGGAAAACAATTGTATGGTTGATCTGCATTGTAAACCATGGACACCATTTGTGTTAAAAAATCGTTACCTGCCAGTTCCGGCCTGGGGACGGTGGTTTGGTATACATAGTAGAAAATGTAACAAATTATCAGTCCCAGGTTGTAACTTATGAGTGTCTTGTAATATGTTTTTTTATCTGCAAGACAGAGATATACCAAAACCGACAAGATAAATGCGTACCAACCTACATAGGGTATGATGAAAGCTTTGACAAAGGGGATCTCCCGGTCAAGGTTTGTTATCAGACTGTGCACCCCCCTGTCCGGGTTATTCAGTACTTCGTAAAACAAGCTCAATATAGGAATCGATAACATCAGACTAATTGAGGCCGCATTTTCTTTTACTGTATTCATTTCACCACCCATTCCTTTTACCTGATGTACTGCAATGGCAATCTATAATAATTGACTGTGTGAACTGCATTTTATTTCATTATTTTACTATTCAACCTTTCAACCTTATATTTTATATGTTGGAACTACGATGGTAAATTATTATTCTTTCTAAAAAAGGGGGGATTAATCCGAAAATATTGCGAATATGGTTCGTGTACTGTATTCATGCGCTGAACCTATTGAACCGCCGGTAATGGTCTGCTATAATCAAATCAACTTCAGAGATACACTGTAGTATCAAGTCAAAAAGGCGAGGGCGCCGGTTATGCCAACCGGCGCTTTGTGTTTTGATAAATGAAGACACCTCCCTATATATACATTGTTGTTTTGTGGCGTTGAGGCTGCTGGAAACCTACCATGGGATTCCGGCGGCCTTTTCTTTTTAAAAATATGTAAGAACAGGAGGAATGAACATGAGACAAATCGCGATTTACGGCAAAGGCGGTATCGGCAAGTCCACCACCACCCAGAACACGGTGGCTGCCCTGGCTGAGGCCGGTAAAAAGATCATGGTGGTGGGCTGTGACCCCAAGGCAGACTCCACAAGGCTGCTCTTGCACGGGTTGAACCAGAAGACCGTTCTGGATACCCTGCGGGACGAGGGCGAGGATATCGACCTGGAGGATATTCTGCTGCAAGGCTTCGGGGGAACCCTCTGCGTGGAATCCGGCGGTCCGGAACCCGGTGTCGGCTGTGCCGGCCGGGGTATTATTACCTCTATCAACCTGCTGGAATCCCTGGGGGCCTATACCAGCGACCTTGATTACGTGTTTTACGATGTCCTGGGGGACGTTGTCTGCGGCGGTTTTGCCATGCCCATCCGGGAAGGCAAGGCCCAGGAGATTTACATCGTGGCTTCCGGTGAAATGATGGCCCTTTACGCCGCCAACAACATCTCCAAGGGGATTCAAAAATACGCCCACTCCGGCGGGGTTCGGCTGGGCGGTATTATCTGCAACAGCCGCCGGGTCGACAATGAATTAGAATTACTGACAGCCTTTGCCAAGGAGCTTGGTTCCCAGTTGATTCATTTTGTACCCAGGGACAATATGGTTCAGCGGGCGGAGATTAACAGGAAAACCGTTATTGATTATGACCCCGCCCACCCCCAGGCCGACGAGTACCGAACCCTGGCCAGGAACATCGATAACAATGACATGTTTGTCATTCCCAAGCCCATGAGCCAGGACCGCCTGGAAGAATTATTAATGACCTACGGCATTCTGGATTGAGCTGCCTTTGCTGTCGTTAAGGGATCACAAAAAACTTGCTGAGGAGATGATACTCATGTTTATGATCAGAGCTATTGTTCGACCCGAAAAAACCAATGTCATTTTGGCAGAATTAAACGGCGCCGGGTTTCCGGCGGTCACCAAAATGGATGTGGTGGGCCGGGGTAAACAGAGGGGGGTTAAAGTCGGGGAAGTTGTTTATGACGAAATCCCCAAAGAATTACTGATGCTGGTGGTGCAGGATGAAAAGGATAAAGATGATGTTATAAGCATCATTGCCAAATATGCCAAAACCGGTGAAAAGGGCGCCTTCGGTGACGGTAAAATCTTTGTCACCCCGGTGGAGGAAGCTTACACCATCAGCAGCGGCGCCAAAGGGCTGTAGGGGAGGCGAGGGTATGAAGGAGATTATTGCCGTTATCCGCATGAACAAAGTAAATGCCACCAAAAAGGCCCTGGCTGACATCGGTATTTGCGGCCTGCATGCCATGAAGGTGATGGGCCGGGGTAAGATGCAGGTGGACTTTTCCATCCTCAATGAATTGGGGGCCAAAGAAGAAATTGGCGGCCTGCTGGCAGAGGGTCTGGCCGAAGGGGCTAGGCTGATTCCCAAGCGGATGCTAACCATTTTGGTGCAGGATGGGGACGTTGAAAAAGTTGTTAACACCATCATCAAAGTCAATAAGGAAGGCCATAAAGGAGACGGCAAAATCTTTGTGGCGCCGGTACTGGATGCCCTGCGCATCAGGACCGGTGAACAGGGAGAAGCCGCCGTCTAAGACAGATGAAAAGGAGGTGTGGCAGATGGCTGTTAACGAGAAAGTGCTGGAGGAATTGTTAAACCGGTACCCGGCCAAGGTAAAGAGAAATCGCAAAAAGCATATCATCATCAAAGATGCCGCCCTGGCCCGCCAGGAGATTGAGGCCAACACCAGAACCATTCCCGGCATTATCACCAACCGCGGCTGTGCCTTTGCGGGCTGCAAGGGGGTTGTGCTGGGACCCTTAAAGGATGTGGTTCATATTGTACACGGGCCCATCGGCTGTGCCTATTATACCTGGGGGACCCGGCGCAATAAGGCCAAATCCGAAGATCCCACCAAAAATTTCATCAACTACTGTGTATCCACCGATATGCAGGAAAGTGATATCGTGTTTGGTGGTGAGAAGAAACTGGCCCGCATGATTGATGAAGTAATGGAGATTTTTAAGCCCAATTGTATTACTATTTCCGCCACCTGCCCGGTGGGGTTAATCGGGGATGACCTGCAGGCAGTAGCCAAAGCAGCCCAGGAAAAGCACGGCGTTCCGATCCTGGCCTTCAACTGTGAAGGTTACAAAGGTGTCAGCCAATCTGCCGGGCACCACATTGCCAATAACGGCCTGATGGAGGGGATTATCGGCCAGGGGGATTGGGAAGAGGCCCCCGGTAAGTACCCTATTAATATCCTGGGCGAATACAACATTGGCGGCGACAGCTGGGAAGTGGAAAGAATTTTAAAGGAAATAGGCTATACGGTGATTGCGGTGATGACCGGGGATGGTTCCTACGAGGAACTGAAAAATGCCCATGTGGCGGAACTGAACTTGGTGCAGTGCCACCGCTCCATTAACTATATTGCCGAAATGTTGGAGATCAAATACGGTACCCCCTGGCTGAAGGTGAACTTTATTGGTATCCAGGCCACCATCGATTCACTGCGCAACATGGCCCTGTACTTTGGCGACCCGGCCTTGATTCAGAAAACCGAAGAAGTCATTGCCAGGGAACTGGCTAGGGTGGAGCCGATTATTGAGCAATATAAGAAGATCTGCCAGGGAAAGACCGCCTTTTGCTTTGTGGGAGGTTCCCGGGGACACCATTACCAGGGACTGTTTGCCGAGCTGGGCATTGAGACGGTGCTGGCGGGCTACGAGTTTGCCCACCGGGATGATTACGAAGGCCGGGCGGTTATTCCCGAGATTAAACCGGATGCCGACACAAAAAATATTCCGGACCTGCATGTAACACCGGATGAGAGAAGGTTCCGGCTGAAACTCTCCCCGGAACGGATGGAAGAGTTAAAGAAAAAAATTCCCTTGAGTGACTACAAGGGTATGAACATCGAGATGAAGGACGGCAGTGTTATAGTGGATGATCTGAACCACTTTGAGACGGAAGAATTTATCAGGCTGTTGAAACCGGACATTTTTTCCTCCGGCATCAAAGACAAGTATGTGGTGCAAAAAATGGGCATTCCGTCCAAGCAGCTGCACTCCTATGATTACAGCGGCCCCTATGCCGGTTTTAACGGCGCCGTCAAGTTTGCTGAGGATATCACCATGGCTTTTGTCTCACCCACCTGGAATTTCATTACGCCGCCCTGGAAGAACAAACCCCTGCTGGAAGGAATCGTTGCGGAAGGAGGATGCTCAGAATGCTAGACTGCACACCAAAGGAAATCAAAGAACGTACCGGAGGCGTCATCAACCCGGCCAAGACCTGCCAGCCCATCGGAGCCATGTACGCCGCCCTGGGCATCCACAGGTGCCTGCCCCACAGCCATGGTTCCCAGGGTTGCTGCTCTTACCACCGGATGCACTTAACCAGGCATTTCCGGGATCCTATTATGGCTTCCACCAGCTCCTTTACCGAGGGAGCCTCGGTCTTTGGCGGCGGTGCCAACTTGAAAACAGCCATAAAAAACGTGTTTGCCATCTACAATCCGGATATTATGGCGGTGCATACCACCTGTTTGTCCGAAACCATCGGCGACGATCTGCCCACCATTATCCGTACCGCCGAGATTCCCGAAGGAAAGCTGGTGATTCATACCAATACGCCCAGTTACCAGGGTTCCCATGTTACCGGCTTTTCCAACATGACCAAAAGCATGGTGAATTACCTGTCGGAAGCAACCCTGGAAAGCAAGAAAGAGCAGGTTAATATCATCCCGGGTTTTGTCAATCCCGGGGATATGAGGGAAATTAAAAGGATTGTAAATACCATGGGAATTAAATTCATCATGTTTCCGGATACCTCCGGGGTGGTGGATTCACCCATGACCGGGGAGTATGTCATGTATCCCCGGGGCGGCACCCGGCTGGCAGACTTAAAAGATACGGGAAATTCCAAAGTAACCATCGCCCTAGGCAGTTACGCCTCCGCCGACGCGGCCGGTCAGTTGGAAAGAAAGTGTGGCGTGCCGGCCGTTATTTTAAAAACACCCATCGGTATCAAAGCCACCGACCAGCTGTTGATGGCCCTGCGGAGTCAGTTTGCTGTAGAAATACCCTACGAACTGGAAGAGGAGCGGGGCCAACTGGTGGACATCATGACCGATACCCATTTCCACTTCCACGGCAAGAAAGTAGCCATCTTTGGCGACCCTGATATCGTGCTGGCCATGACTGAATTTGTCTTGAGCCTGGGGATGCAACCCATTCATGTATTAACCGGCACACCCGCCACCGGTGGCGCCATCGGCACCATGGTGGGCAATTTTGAAGTTGAGGTGCAGGAACTGCTCCAAGAAGCGGGCATCACAGGAAAAGTCAAGGCCGGCGGCGACCTTTTTGAACTGCACCAGTGGATCAAGAACGAAAAGGTGGACCTGTTGATCGGCAACACCTACGGCAAGTATATCGCTCGGGCGGAAGACCTGCCCTTTGTGCGCATGGGTTTCCCCATCCTGGACAGAAGCATCCATTCCTATCTGCCGGTGGTCGGTTATAAAGGGGCCATGCGGCTACTTGAAATGATCAGCAATGCTTTACTGGAGCGGGCAGACAGGGATGCCAGAGATGAGGACTTTGAACTGGTGATGTAACAGGATAGGAGACCCAGGTCTCCTGATCGGAACCATTACCTGTTTGGGAAGGAATGATGGATGTGCGGCAGGCCGTAATATGGGATTCGGTCCTGAAAGAAAGAAAAGAGTCCATTATCACCAAGGGGAAGCAGAAAAACCGGCTCAAATGCGACACCGACAGCGTAGCGGGGTGTGTCAGCCAGCGGGCCTGCGTCTACTGCGGAGCCAGGGTTGTCTTAAACCCGGTGACAGATGCCATCCATCTGGTGCACGGCCCCATTGGTTGTGCCAGTTATACCTGGGACATCCGGGGCAGTCTCAGCAGCGGGTCGGAGTTGTACCGGAACAGTTTTTCCACCGACTTGCAGGAACAGGATGTCATTTTCGGCGGTGAAAAGAAATTGGCCCGGGCCATCGATGAACTGGTTGCCCAATATCCCGCCAAAGTGGTGTTTGTTTATGCCACCTGTATTGTGGGGGTGATCGGCGATGACCTGGAGGCGGTTTGCAAGGCAGCGGCGGCAAGGCATCAAATTGAAGTGATTCCCGTGCAGTCCAGCGGTTTTGCCGGCAATAAAGCCGCCGGTTACCGGGCTGCCTGCGACGCGCTGCTCCGGCTGATTCAGCCAACCCAAACCGGCATCTCTGCCAGGGCCAACACCATCAATTATTTGGGGGACTTTAACCTGGCCGGAGAAGTGTGGATTATAAAAAACTACCTCAGGCAGATCGGTGTTGAAGTGAATGTGGCCTTTACCGGCGACTCCCACTACGAAGCATTGAAAAACGCCACCGCTGCCTCCCTCAATATCATCCAATGCGCCGGTTCTATGATTTACCTGGCCCAAAGGATGAAAGAACTGTACGGCATTCCCTACCTCAACGTTTCATTTCTGGGACTGCAAGACACCGCTGAATCCCTGAGAAAGATTGCCTCCCACTTTGGCGACGAGGAAATGCAACGCCGGGTGGAAGAGCTGGTGGCCAGGGAAACGGCCAGGGTGGAACCCACTCTGGAGTGGTACCGCCGGCGGCTGCAGGGAAAAAAAGCGGCCATTTACGTGGGGGGAGGGTTCAAGGCCATTTCTCTCATAAAGCAGTTTCGGGAAATCGGCATTGATGTGGTGATGATCGGTACCCAGACGGGACGCAAGGAAGAATATGAGATCATCCATGAACTGGTGGATGACGGGACGGTCATTCTGGATGACGCCAACCCGTCGGAACTAGAAAAATTCATGGTGGAAAAGGGTGCCCACCTGCTGGTGGGAGGCGTCAAGGAAAGGCCCCTAGCCTACAAGCTGGGCATCGCCTTTATCGACCATAATCACGACCGTAAGCATCCCTTGAGCGGTTTCGTGGGAGCGGTCAACCTGGCCAAAGAGGTGTATACCACCCTTTGCTCCCCGGTCTGGCAATATGTATAAGGAGGGTAGAGGCCTGTGGGAAAAAAACATACAAGTTGCCGCAATGTCAATGAAAACCCCTGCAACATGTGCATGCCCATGGGAGGCATTTTGGCCTTCAAAGGACTGGAACAGTCCATGGTGATGCTCCATGGCTCCCAGGGTTGTGCCACCTACATGCGCCGGCACATGGCCGAGCATTTTAACGAACCCATTGATGTGGCCTCTTCCTCATTGAATGAGAAAGGCACCATTTACGGGGGGGAAAAGAATTTAAAACAGGGCCTGGACAATATGATTAAAGCCTACCGTCCCGGGGTCATCGGCATCCTTACCACCTGCCTGGCGGAAACCATTGGTGAAGACATCGACAGGATCAGCCAGGAGTACCTGAGGGAAAAGGGATACGGTGATTTGCCGGTGGTTACCGTTAACAGCCCCGGTTACGGGGGCACCCATACCGAGGGCTACTGGTTAACCCTGAGAAGAATTGTTGCCAGGTTGGCCCAAAAGACCGGGGCCAACTCCAAAATTAATGTGATTATTCCCAACCTGAGCCCGGCCGATATCCGGGAGATAAAGAGGATTTTACAGTTAATGCGGGTGGACTACATCCTGCTGCCCGATTATTCCGATACTCTGGACCGCCCCTATCAAAAACCCTACCGCAAGATACCCGAGGGCGGCACCAAACTGGCAGACATTGCCGCCATGGGCGGCGCCGCAGCCACCATTCAGTTTGGCCTTACGGTGGATGAGAGCATGTCCCCGGGTCACTATTTAGAGAGCCGGTTCGGCGTTCCCCTGTATAATCTGCCGGTGCCCATGGGGGTTGAAAATACCGACATGTTTATGAATATGCTGATGAAACTCACCGGCAACCCGCTGCCGGCCTGTCTGGAGCAGGAGCGGGGCAGGCTGCTGGACTGTATGATTGATTCCCATAAATACAATGCCCGGGGGCGCAGCGTCATCTTCGGCGAGCCGGACAATATCTACGGAGTGGCCAAAATCTGCCTGGAGAATGGCATTTACCCGGTGGTGGTGGCCACCGGCAGCAAAAACCCCCTGCTGGTGAAACTTCTGGCAGAAAAACTGGCCCACTCGCCCCTGCGATGTACCGTATTAACAGGAACGGATTTTACCACCATTCGCAAACAAAGCAGAGGAAAAGCCAACATCGCCATTGGTTCGTCGGATGGCAGATTTCTCACCGAGAAGGAAGGCATCCCCCTGGTGCGGTACGGCTTTCCCATCCACGACCGTACCGGCGGTCAGCGTCTCCTCTCGGTGGGCTATGCGGGTACCACCCAGTTTCTGGACAGGATCACCAATACCCTGCTGGAACACAAACACAAGCATTACCGGAAATCCATGTATGAAATGTTTTATCTCAACAACCAACCGGTTGAGGAATTTTTTCTGGAAAGTAGTGGTGAGCAGCATGACGTGTTTATGCAATAAGAACCCTGTCATTTGTCAAACAGCCGGTGACCCCCTGGAACAAACCCGCAGGCATCCCTGTTATTCCCGGGAGGCCCATCATCAATATGCCCGCATGCACCTGCCGGTGGCGCCCCAATGCAATATCAGCTGTAATTACTGCAACCGTAAGTACGACTGTGTCAATGAAAGCAGGCCCGGTGTCACCAGCGAGATCTTAACACCGGTGTTGGCGGAACAAAAATTCGTTGTGGTTAAAGAAAAAATCCCCAACCTCAGCGTGGTAGGGATTGCCGGGCCCGGGGACGCCCTGGCCAACTGGGACAATACCCGGGAAGCCATTGAGCGTATCAAACAATCCAACCCGGAGATGATCTTTTGCCTGTCCACCAATGGGTTGCTGCTGCCCCACTATGCCCCGGAAATTGTTGAGCTGGGCATCAAACATGTAACGGTGACCATGAATACCCTGGACCCGGCCACCGGGGCTAAAATTTACCGCCACGTCTATTACCGGGGGGAAAAATATGCGGGCGTTGAGGGAGCCCGTATCCTGCTGGAAAATCAACTGACCGGGATCCGGTATCTGGCTCAACGGGGCGTGCTGGTGAAAGTGAACATTGTGATGATCAAAGGCATCAACGACAGAGAGATTCCCTCCGTGGTTAAAAGAGCTAAACAGTTGGGCGCCTTCATGAGCAACATCATGCCTTTGATTCCGGCAGAGGGCAGCGACTTTGCCCATCTTCCTCCCACCGGCCTGCAGGAACTGAATCAAATGAGGGATCTCTGCCAAATTGATTTGCAGCAGATGCGGCATTGCAAGCAGTGCCGGGCAGATGCCATCGGTCTGCTGGATGAAGACCGCTCCCGGGAGTTTTATACAGGTCAGTCTGTGCAGCCGCCAACACAGAACTCTATGGCCATGGTCAAGAGGCTGGAGATTTAATAATAAAAAACTCCTGGAAAAGGAGGGAGTCTGATGCCCAAAGAAATCGCTGTTTACGTGGGTGAGAACGGAAAGACCGCCGACCTTTATCAACCAGGCAAAGTCATGATCTATCAAAGGATGCAGGGCCGGTGGAGTGTGTCCAGGGAAAAGAACTTTTCCCTGGGCGAAAACTTTACAATTAAGGGTTTACGGGACCAAATGAGCGACCTGATTGATTTCCTCGGCTCCTGTAAAACCTTTGTGGGGCTTTCCGTTACCGGAATTCCTTATTTTGCCCTGGAGAAATCCCGTTGCAGCATCTGGGAATTCGAGGGCAACCCGGTGGAGTTTCTGGATTATATCCTGGCCAGGGAAGAAGAGGAGCAAAGACAAAGGGTGGTGCAAAATCCCGTCAGCCCGCCCGTTCCGGTGGAGACCTTCAGCGGTTGCTACCGCATTTCCATTAAAGAAATTCAAGAAAAAGACCTGGGAGTAACCTCCAAGCAAGCCCTGTTGCCCTTTGTCAGGCAGGGTAAATTCTACTCCCTGGAAGTCCTCTGCAACCACATCCCTCCCTGGCTGGAAAACGAAATCCTGGCCAACGGACTGGAAAGCCGCACGGAAATTCTCGGAAAAAATGAAATCAAATTAATCATTACCAAACCATGCTGCAACTAAAAACCTTTCCCATCAACTGGGGAAAACTTCAATTCAAGTCAAGAACCGTCCCCGCTTGAATTGGCTTGGGAGGGGTGATATACGTGAATACGGTCTGCTTTGTTGATACCACCTTGCGGGACGGGGAACAGGCGGCGGGGGTTGCTTTCACCGTGGAAGAGAAGGTGCAGATTGCCCGGTTGCTGGATCAGGTGGGGGTCTACCAGATTGAGGCGGGCATACCGGCCATGGGAAAGCTGGAGACGGATGCCATCTATCGTATCCTGTCCCTTGATTTAAAAGCCAGGATCTCCACCTGGAACCGGGCCACACTGGGAGATGTCAAGGCTTCCCTGGCCTGCGGCGCCCGACACCTGCACATTTCCGCCCCGGTTTCTGACATTCATATCCGGTATAAATTAAAACGCAGTCGCCTTTGGGTTTTGGACAGTGTCAGAAGGGCCGTCAGTTATGCCAGAGAGCACGGTTGCACCGTAACCATCGGCGCCGAGGACGCCTCCCGGGCTGATATGGGGTTTCTGGTGACATTCGCCCGGTTTGCCAGGGAAGAAGGGGCCAGCCGTCTCCGGTTTGCCGATACCCTGGGCGTGCTGGACCCCTTTATCACCAGGAATAAAGTGACCCGGATCATTCAAGAAGTCGGGATCGATGTGGAGATGCACGCCCATAACGATTTCGGCATGGCCGTCGCCAACACCCTGGCCGCCTACCAGGCCGGGGCCAAATATCTCAGCACCACTGTTTCCGGTCTGGGAGAGCGGGCCGGCAACAGTTCCTTTGAGGAAATGGTAAGGATATTACAGGAGATGAAAGGATTGAAGATTGATGTGGATGATAACAAATTAAATGAACTCATTGACTATGTGGCTGTAGCAGCAAACAGACCTTTTTATCATACTAAAGGGAAGAAAATTAATGCGGGGACGGTACCAATCCGAATCCGTGAAAACTGAATTCAAGTCAAGAACCGTCCCCAAATTGAATTCCCTATTCTACCGTTTAATCTCAGGTTTCCTCCAAAAGTTTAAATCATACCAGGAAAAACCGCATCTATGGTGAAATAGAATATGAGGATCACAACAGACGGTTGGAGGGATAACCTGTGAAGTGTATTTATGAAGATGTTCCTTGCAAATGCAATACCTCCTGTCAGGATGAATGTGATGATTGTTACTGCCTCAAGTGTCCCCTCAGGGAAAGGCCGCCCCATTATTAAAGGTAAAGGTGGGTTTTTATGCAGGCAATTCTGGCAGCCGCCGGCTGCAGGCAGTTGAGTGAAATAAGGGAAATTGTAACCAAACATGGTCAGGTAATCCTTGGTTCCATGGATGGCAGCCGGTTAAACTCCCTGGTGGATGCAGCGGGTGGACGGGAAATCCCGGTCTATTTTTACGAAACAGGCTGAGAACCTTTGCGGAGAATCGTTGCCGTGGGCAATTTGACAGGTGTTTTAACGTTGGATGACCCGGCGGGAGAAGAGGAATTAAAAACCCGGCTGGCCGGGGAATTTGGAGCGAATTGGCAGGCAATGCTGCTGGGGAAAAGCCAACCCTTTTACTACCAACTTTTTAATGATGTTTTCCTGAGAGTAAGGGATGTGGAATTTGCAGATCTGGGGACGGTATTGTCACTGGTTGGCAAGCCCCTTGATGTTTATAACATCATCATCGGTTAAAAGGGAGGTTGGGACAGGATGGAGAGGGAGGCCCCTAAGGTAAAACTGGATACTGTGATCAAACTGTGTACAGAGGGTATAGAGATGCTTTCCCAGGGAAAGGTCCAGGAAACCATCAATGGCCTTATGCACACACTGGAGATGGCCAGACAAATGCTGGCGGTTCATAACGCCAGGGGCGAGGTCTGGATAAGAGCGAGGGTTAAGCTGGGGGATGTGGAGCCGGGTACCCGCGGCCGTTTGATTAGAAATGACGAGAGCGGCATGCTGGTACACTGGGTGGTGCCGGGCAGCCCACGGCCTCTGGTGGATTTATTTTTACGGGACCAGTTCCAGGACTACATTGAGCTGGAAGGTCAATGCGATCACCACCACTAAAGTGTAAAAGTTTACACAGGCTCACCTCTTTGTTTTTTCCCATACCACAGCAAAAACTGTGGTTTTTTGTTTTATGATGTATAAATTTGGCAGGACCTGCACATACTCTTAGTAGTTAATTAGTGTATGTGGGGTGCCTGAGTTGTTAAAGAATGCAAAAAAAATTCATTTTCTTATTTGTTCAATCCTTATTTTGGTTGGACTAGCCTTTCTATCTTACCGGACCTATATCCAGCATGAATTTGCCAGCCAACTGATCCGCTTTCATGTGATTGCCAATAGCAACAGTTTAGAAGACCAAACGTTAAAACTTCACGTAAGAGATGTTATTGTAAAGGAAATGAAAGAACGGTTTCGTCAAGCGTCAAGCAGACAAGAAGCTGAACAAATCGTTCAGTCAAGTATGAATGAAATTAAAGAACTGGCTCAAGCACAAATTAAGCGTGAAGGCAAGGATTATCAAGTGGCCGTAATGATGGGTGATTTTGCCTTTCCCACTAAAACCTACGGTAACTTAACCCTGCCGGCGGGTAATTATCATGCGGTCAGGATTGTCATTGGCGAAGGAAAAGGGAAAAACTGGTGGTGTATCCTGTTTCCGCCCCTTTGCTTTGTGGACAGTGTAGAAACACTGGACAAGGATGAAAAGGCAAAAGGAATAAAGGTGTTTGAAAGGGACAACGTGGAATTCAGGTTAAAATGTGCAGACTTTTTAAAGATTTTCAGTTAACATTGGGCTGGTTGAGGTTGACGGCCCCGTTACTGTATTGCCGGATCGCCCAAAAGAGTGATTATTTATAAAATTTTATGGACTTTCACACTACGGGGTACACTAAACACCAAGTTTATAGTAAAATAAAACCATCCTGTACGAATGAGTTGTTTAACGAAATTTTTAATTCGGTATTACCATTGGAAAGGACAGACAGCTTTTGCAAAATAAAAAACAAAATCAAAAAGCAAATTATTTTGTTTTCATGATACTCATTTTGTATGTAATGGTAGCCTCTTCAGCCCTTAAAAACTTTAATACCTACATACAATCGCTGCAACTAAGTCCGGGAGTGCACTTGGCTGTTTCCATTGGTGCCTTAGGATTGCTGGGTGCAGGACTTGTGCTGCTGAACAGGTGGGTCCAGAACTGGTTACCTAAGAAAATGGATAAATAATCAACACTTGGAGGTATGGTATCATGCAGCACCCGACCAACACCAGAATTATTTTTGCCGACAGCCCGGAAGAAGCAAAACAAAAATATTTGTCCCTGGCCATTAAGACCAAGGACCCCAATCCCGGGGTGGAGGTTCTTAAACCCCTGGAAGACGAAGAGTTTGACATTGATTCTGATATTAACCTGATCGGTGAGGTTTCTGTAGGACCTTCCATCATGGATGAAATCCGTAAAGATCCTCAAAGGGCCTATGTGGTCTACTTCCTGGAAGACCCCAAAAACTTTGTAGAGTCGGCTTCCTAAGATGCCAAGTCCCGCAGCCGTTTTGACTGCGGGCTTTTTTATCTTCTAATGAATACAGATAATTCACAAAATTTAATAAATAAAAGTAGTTTTAATTCCATGAGGCAGGTCTAATTAAATATGCGTAGAATTTTTAATTAATAAAGGAGTCTACGGGACGGGGAGGAGGTACTTCGGTTGCAATCACTTAAACAGCAAATTACCATCCTTGTTGTAGTCGTAACCTTAGTCCTTGCCGTTTGCTTTATGACCGCAGTGGGCCTGCAGATTAAGAAATCCTCGGAACTGGCAGCCATAACAAAGGCAAAAAGCGACATGGCTACAGCAAAGACAATCATTGATTTGAAATATCCCGGACCATGGCGAGTGGTAGACGGTTATCTTTACAAGGGTGACGTAAAAATAAACAATAACTTTGAGATCGTCGATTATATCAGCAGTCTTACAGGAGATACATGCACCCTGTTTCTTGGCAGTACCCGGGTTTCAACCACCATAAAAAAGTCCGACGGTCAAAGGGCGGTGGGCACCCATTCCTCGGATGTGGTAGCAAAAAGTGTTCTTGCCAACGGCAAGGAGTACCTTGGTGAAGCTGAGGTGGTGGGTGAAAAGTATCAAACTGCCTATAGCCCCCTTTATGATGAAAGGGGCAACATTATAGGGATGTTCTATGTGGGTATTTCAAAAAAATTCTATGATGAATTGCTTTACGAGTCGCTTTTACGAATGGCGTTTATAGGGGTTGCCTTAACATTGCTTGTCTTTGTCGGATCACTTTATTTTACTCAGAGATTTATTATAAAACCATTGAAATTGATTACCGCAGAAACGCAAAAAGTTACTTCCGGCAGCATCTCTGCGCCGGTGGAGATAGGAAGCAAAAATGAAATTGGTGAACTGGCTCAATCCTTTAACCAGCTGGTAGAATGGATACAGGCTTTAACCTATCAAATCAGTAAAACAACAGGCGCTACTTTGCCCCAGGCGAATAGCTTTTCTAATGCAGATTTAAAAAATGAAACAGTTTTACCCAACAATCAAAGCAAGGAAGATAGGGAAGACTGGGGTGAATTGCCCAAGGGATTAAATGAAGTTACTCTGCAACAAATTCTGAGTTATTTGAAAAACCGGCAAGGTAATTTATCGGTGTCGGAGATTGCTGAGGAAGTAAAACTTACGAAAGTAACTGTCCGTCGCTATCTTGATTTTATGGAAAAATGCGGCAGGGTCAAAGTGGAAATGCAGTATGGCCCCATTGGCAGGCCATTAAAATTATATACTTTTTTAAAGTAACAATTCTAGGTGGTTTAAGGCATTGGCCTTAAACCATTTTTTGTTTGACAGGCCTTGTTTCAGGAGTAGTTTTCTTAATTTATTTATTTAATTAACTTAATTTTTTTTAAGGGGCAGGCGTTGGAGAATCCTTGTTTTTAAAGGCTTCAGAAATTGCCGATAAAATTAGTTAGAAAATTTAGAATAATACAACATATTTTAATTTTTCATAGTTACATAAAGTTGCCCGCTACACATTGGCACATTACAATGAAATTAATTTGAGCGACAGGTTATTACCGGATGTACCTGGTGATGACACGGGCCGGTTTTGCTAGAAGTTATTGGCAAGTGTGATATGCGTTACTGTTAAGACTGTCCAGGTGAATTAATCTTAACAGTAACCTATCAAATAGACAAAACCCGATTGGTACCGGGTTATATGGGAAAAATGCAGGCGCGGTTTCCGGTCTTTCACAATGATGAAGGTGGTGTCCGGTAAAACACCACCTTCCACCTGGACAAATTGGTTTGCAAACAAAGGAAAAAAAGAAAACCCGACTAGGCTTCGGGTTACATAGAAAAATAAAGCAGGCGCGATTTTTATAACTATTATAAAAGAAGGGCGGGGGGATGTGTCAACCACCGCCCTTCCTACCTAGCACAAGCTTTCGTTAGGCAGCATGACCGTGATGCTCTTCGTGCTCCAGGATTCTGAAGTTTTCAACGATAAAGCAGTAGGCCAGAACACCCATGGCTACCAGGCCGGCGCTGACAGTGAATTCCGCTAAGGAAGGAACGTAAGATACGCCGGTGGATCGGATCATACCAGTAATTACTACGTTCATACGGTTTAACACCACGCCGAGACTTACCAGTAAACCAAAGGTAAATAAGCCGCTGCGGGACGCACTGAAGTTGCTGAAGCAGATAAAGATGGGAATAATGATACCGAAAATCATTTCAATTAAGAACATGTTGGCTTCAAAGGTACCGGAAAACACCAGGTTAAATACGCCGCGATTTGCCAGATCGAAGATTTTCAGTACCAGATATACTATCATAGCATATCCTGAAATTCTTATCAACTTACGCAGGACAGGAATCGGGATCCAGTGGTCGTAAGCCTTACCGGCCAGGGTAGTTTCCACGCAGATCATAGCAGGGCCCACAAAGAAAGAAGACATTAAGAAGAACAAAAAGATAATGGGCGACCACCACAGGGGATACAGCTTATCAACCATCAGCAGGTACAGAGCACCCAGTGAAGATTGGTGCAGGGTGGGGAAAATAATACCAACAATCATCAATACAGGCAGGGCAGCCTTAAAAATATTGTGGAACCTTTTCCCAACACGCTCGGTGGCAATTTCGCCAAACTCCAAAATCTGCACTGTAGTGTAACAGGAAACACACCAGAATACTTCAAACAGTACCGAGGAATGGCCCCAGGATACAAAAGGACGCCAGAAGTTAAACCACTGACCGATATCCAGGAACAGGCCGGCCATGACCAGCAGGTAGCCGATCAAAGAAGTCAGCATGGCGCTGCGGGCGATGGGGTGAAAATAATCCCTGTGCAGTACGTGTACGATTAATGCCGTACCGTAACCGCCGCCGGCTAGGGCAACGCCACACAGTACGTCAAAACCGATCCAGAGGCCCCAGGGCCACTCGTCGTTCAGGTTCGTAACAGTTCCAAGGCCTGTCACAAGACGGTAAATGATGATGGCTGTAGCAACTGCAGATAATAGCAGCAATAATACACGGATTGGAGTAATACGAAAACTCCACTTTTGGGCTTGGGCGTGAGACGCCATAGAGATCCCCCCAGTTCTCTAAATATTGTTGCCTACTCAGGCTTTGATATTTTTATTGTTTTCCTTGGCAATCTGGTTACGGCGCTTGGTGTAGTGGTAGAGACCTGTTAAAACTACGCCCCAGGCGATGCCCACATAGGGAGTGGCATGCATGTAAGCAGCCGTATAGCTGGGCAGGGGACGCTTGGTGACATTGGTCTTAAAGCCTAATTGCTCAAAGGGAATATCCGAGATGTAAATCCACTCGGTGCCGCCCACTTCTTGTTCGCCAAAGATGTGTTTCACGTACTTGGGGTCCTTGGCAATAATGGCCTTGGCTTCCTTTAACAGTTCTTCACGGTCGCCGTACTTGAATACGCCGGCCGGGCAAACGGATACACAGGCAGGAGCTTCGCCTTTGGCTACTTTGTTGCTGCACATCATGCATTTGGTTACCAGCGGGAAAGGTTTCTCCCATTCATATTTCGGAACGTTGAAGGGACAAGCTACCATACAATAACGGCAACCAACGCACAGATGGGGATAGTAAATAACCGGGCCCTCTTTGGTTTTTTGGAAAGCCTTGGCAAAGCAAGCAGAGGCACAGGCGGGTTCCTTGCAGTGGAAGCACTGCTGCTTCACAAAGCGCCAAACGGGTCTTCCTTCTTTGTCTTTAACTTCATGAAACTTAACAACTGTCCAGTTTTTATCGCTCAGTTTAACGTTAGGTCCCACGGTGGGTTGCTTCTCATCCCACTTGGTATCGTTATACAGTTTACAGGCAACGGTACAACTGCCGCAACCCACACATTTGGTCAAATCAACCAGAACGCCTTTTGACATGGAACTTCACCTCCCAAGTTATACAAGAGTTACGCGTCCTTTTTAACAGTCAGCAGCTTGCTGCGATCGGTATAGTGGGTGTGCAGGAGCTCATGGGCCAGGTGACTGTTGGGGTTCTCCAGGAACTTTTGGTAGAGGGCCAAAACCTCTTTGTTTTCGTAACTCTTCCGCTTGGCGTAAATATGAGCATCGGCATTGTAAATGCTGTCGATGCGGGCTTGACGCACCTGGTCAGACGGCGGTAAAGAGGTACGAGGTTGGCCACCGCCACCGATGCAACCGCCGGGGCAGCCCATAAACTCGATAAAGTGCCAGGGAGCTTCCTTCTTGCGAACGGCTTCCAGAACCGGGCGGGCATTGCTTAAGCCGTGTACAACCGCTACTTTCACTGTGCCTACGCCGGGAATATCAACGGCAGCTTCTTTACAGCCCTTCAGCCCACGAATGGGAGTCAGGTTCAGTAAAGCTTCCGGGGGCTCTTGCTTAGTGATCAGGAAGTAAGAGGAACGAATGGCTGCTTCCATAACGCCGCCGGTAACGCCGAATATTAAGCCGGCACTGGTGCTTTCGCCCATCAGGGAATCATACTTTTCATCCTGCAGGGAGTTCAAATCAATACCCTTGCTCTTAATCAAGCGGGCCAGTTCGCGGGTGGTAAGGATCACGTCGACGTCTCTCAGTTCAGTTTTTTTGGCATGCTTGTCGACACTGTTCATTTCCGGACGGGCAGCTTCAAACTTCTTAGCAGTGCAGGGCATAATGGATACCGAGAAGATTTTATCCGGGCTAATACCTTTTTCTTTGGCGTAATAAGTCTTAATCAGAGCGCCAAGCATTTGCTGGGGCGACTTACAGGTGGACATATGGGGCAACAGGTCAGGATAGAAGTATTCACAGAATTTAACCCAGCCGGGGCAGCAAGATGTAAACTGCGGCAGGGGTTCGTGAATTTGACCGGAAATTCTCTTAATTAATTCAGTACCTTCTTCAAAAATTGTGAGGTCCGCCGAGAAGTTGGTGTCGAATACAGCATCAAAACCCAATTTTTTCAGAGCGGCAACCTGCTTGCCTTCAACGAAGGTGCCGGGAGCCATACCAAACTCTTCCCCTAATGCAACCCTGGTAGCAGGGGCGGTTTGCACAACCACGTGCATGTTCTTGTCTGCCAGGGCTTTGACAACCTTGTCAATGTCGTCACGCTCAGTGATGGCCGCAGTGGGACACCACAGGGTGCACTGTCCGCAGTTTACACAGGTAATGTCGTTTTTGATAGGAAGCTCATAGTACCCGTATACAGTCTGGACCCTTTGACAAACCTCTACGCACTGGCCGCACAGAACGCACTTTTTGTCATCCCGGGTAATGGAAGGGTTAGCAGGATCGATGGGAACACGACCCTTTACCTGGACAGGGAAGGAACTGGCAACCTGATACTGTTGCGGCATCCAGCCCTTACCACCGGCGGGATCTGTACTGCAGCCGGCAATGGTTGCAGTGATTCCGGCAAGACCAATCCCCCCCATCATTTTGAGGAAGCCCCGCCTGGTCATTTGCCTTTCTTTTTCTTTGGCCACTTGGTTCTGCATAGGTTTTCCCCCTTTGCTAAAAACTGCTTTTTGCATATGCATGCTAACAACTCTGCTAACAATAATGGTACTAAAGAGTTGTTAGCCAATTGCTTAACTATTCGATAAAAAATCTCTAAATGTTCTATTTGTCACAAAATTTAAAAAACCTTCTTTTTTAGAAAAAATATTAACTATGAAATTTTTAGCAAAAGAATATAACCAGATGTTTAAAGTTGGAAAATTTAAAATATAAATACTAATTAAAATAATTATATTTAATTAGTTTGGTTTGTACTGGAATTAATAGACATATTTTAGGTTACATAACTCAAACCACTTAAGATTTTGTTTTGTAATTTTGCAAGTTCGCTCACCTGCAAAAAAACTATTTATTTGGCAATTCTGTGAAGAAATTTTACAATATGAATCGGCAAGAATAAAAATAAAGTGAAATTAATCACAAAGTTGCCGCAAAGAGGAAGCCGGAAGTCAAAAGATTTTGTTCATAATTTGATCTTAACTAACCTTAACCTTAAATTTATTATAGCACCTGCCTCTTAAAAAACAATAAGAGTTCAAATATTTTTAATAATATCTTCATAGATAGTAAATAATAAGAATTTAGAGGAAACACCGCGGTTAGTTTTTGCTTTGCTTTGGAAGGATTTTGCTGCCTGGTAGGGAATTCTACTTATGTATGCCAGTTATCTTGCAGACAGGGGGGGATTATCCATTATCCCGAATGAAATAAAAAGCAGGAAGTACGGAGAGTATTATATTTTTTATCTTAAAAACGTTAAAGTATTGCGAATTAAATGTGAGCTGGGTCCCCCCGAAATCATTGCCAGTATAAACAGGGAACGTACCGTGAGTTCCCTGGGACAAAAACGTATAAGGGATTTTTTTGAAGGGACCGGTTTTGAAAAAGGCAATGTGGCCAACTGCCAGGTCCAATATTATAAAGAAGGAAAAACGGTCTTTGAAAGCCTTCCCACCAGTGAACGAAAGAAATTTTTGGATTACTGTATGGAGACCGCCCTGCAGGGGGTCCTGGGGGAACTAAATGATATTGTCAGCTACTTCAGCGGGTTGGAAAAGCAGTTTAATGCCTCCATCGAAGAAGGGGCGGAGATTTTTTGTTCAAAGGAATTTGAAGAAAAATACGATATCAGGGAAATGATTGCTGAGGTATCTCATGAACTGGCTCGCATTTATAAAAGCAAGCCCAATCCCAAAGTTGTCCAGTGGGCAGAAATACTCATACATAACTTATTAAAGGACATTTTTAGCCTGGGTTATGCCATTGGTAAAGAAGATATCGAATAGCCGATATAAATAACAAATAAGAATAAAGGGAGAATTTACCGCAGAAAAGGGTGTGCTAAATGGCGGAGAGAGGAAAGGCTACGGGAAAAGTCATTCCATTCATACCAAGGGAAAAACCTAAGCTGAAAAAACTGAACTACACAGACCCGGCCCAGAAACAACTTAGGAGAGAAAGAGAAAAGCAAAAGAAAGATATCCTGGTTCGCAGCAAAGTGATTAAAAATGTAGGGATTTTTGTCGGTCTTTGCGTTGTGGCCTATTTAATAAAAAGTTTTTTATAACAAGAACAAGCGCTCCGCAGGCAGTTACGGAGTGCTTGTTTTATTTTTTGCAGAGATATTGTCTATGGGCCTTTATCACATCATAAATTCGTTTAGCGCACCACAACAGGACAACGGCATCATCGCCTTTGCCTGTTAAAGGAATGAAATCGGGAACAAAATCAATGGGACTGATAATATAAAGCAGACAAATACCGATTTCATACTTTAACCGGCTGGGAACGGCAGGGTTTAACATTGCTTGAAAGAAGAAAAGGATCTTTTTAAAAATATTTAACATTTAACCGCTCCCTTCAGTTCAATTCATATATACTACTTCTTTGTCACCGGGATAAATCCTTTGTTTTTAGTGAAGGAACTTGGTTCTCCTATTCTTTCCTTGTATAAATGTAATTATTTGCCGGACTGAATATATGCCTGAACAACAGAGGGGACGTCACTGTGACGTCCCCTTGCAAATGATGCTTACAGTTCCATGACAGTGAAAGCCTCGCTGGGGCAGATTTCAACACAGGTTTCGCAACCCATGCAGTCTGCAGCGTCCCCGGTTACCTCCGCTTTATCGCCTTCCATGCCGAGAATTTTAGCAGGGCAGGCATCTACGCAGGAACCACAGCCCACACATTTGTCCTGATTGATGGATACCATAAACATGCCAAATACCCCCTTGTACTAGAATTGAATGCAGCTAATCAGAACACAAATAGATTATAAATGAACCAATCAATCAGTGCAATAATTATAAATTGTCTATGATGTTTAATTAAGGTAACTATGTCAGTGAATAAACCTGGGCAATATGATTGCGTGGGCAGAGATAAGTCAATTTCTGCATGGCTTCGGTTTGAGCGCCAACTGAGGTAGATTCTATTGATTTGGCATGTAAGCATTACTTCTTTGAGTAGTTTGCAATTTCCTCTTTTTTCTCGGGAATCGTTAAATAAATCTTATACAAAATAAAACAACGGGAGAGCGCATTCTCTCCCGTTGTCGGTGAGGGCTAAACCGACACCTGTGCTAAAAAATGTGTCGGTTTCCCTTCCGTTCCTGTTAGGATCTTTGACCGATTTGCTCGGTAGGAGCAGACTGAAGAATTTGTGCGGTGTTACCACTGGCCAGAGCTTGCTCAGCATAGGCAACCAGTTTCTTGGTCATGTTACCACCGACATAACCGTTTACGCGGCTGGGCAGAGAACCTTTGTCCATTTGTTGATAGTTGGTAAGACCAAGTTCGCTGGCGATTTCATACTTCATTTGATCCAGAGCGCTGCTGGCACCGGGGGTAACAGGTTGGTTCGTATTACGGCTTGTCATTTTAGATTCCCTCCTTGAATTTTTCTTTATGATGTGGGTCTATCTTTAGTATGATCAAAGAGGGCTCTGAAATACGAGATAAATTATGACAGGATTTATAGGATCAGGGAAGGTTTCCATTTAAAATAATAATTTTTATAGAGGTTATATTGATTTAAGTTATGATTTATATTTGAGAAAGTAACTAGTGGCAGTCATTAATGGTCGTTAAAGATTGCGTTTAGTATCCAGCTTGTAACACCGGTGATAATGGCCCCCACAAAGGCCCCGCCAAAACTGTAGATGTGAAACCCGGGAACGAACCAGGAGACAAGACCAAAGGTGACTGCATTAATCACCAGAATGAATAATCCCAGCGTCACCACGGTCATGGGAAAGGTAAGAAAGACCAGGATGGGCCTGATAAAAGTATTGACAAAACCAAGCAAAAGGGCAGCCAGTATGGCCGAAGCAAAACCATCAATTTTAATGCTGTCAATCAAATAATCCGCTGCCAGCAAGGCGGCGCTGTTTAGAAACAAGCTAAGGATCCAGCTCATTTTATCACCCCGCTTCCATCATAATTTGTCCGGGGATTTCATGTCAATGCCACCGTCGGCAGGATAATCACAACATAAGGAGAAAAAATAAACTTGGAAAGTTTACATTGTTTTGGAAGGGGGCTGGCCATTTTTGGCTTCTTTGCAGGAATGTCTTAAAAAGTGGGAGAAGAGTACCATTATTTATCTTCATTATATCCAGGGAATGTCGGCCAGCGAATATAATAACGGCTTTGCGGACGGTCTGGAAATGGCATTAAAATCTTTTCAGGAGCACTTAAAGGAGTGTCCGGATTATCAAATTACTGAGGAGGTGGAAGTTGAATGAACCTGAATATTTATTTGGTGGTAAAAATCCTAAACGGCCAGTGCGACGAAATTTCTTGCTTTGATACCGAGGAAGCTGCTCTGGCATATGCCCAGCAGACAGTCACCCATGAGCCCTATGACATTGTATCAATCTTCCGGGTAATTTTAAACAACCCCAATGTCCAGTTAACCATCAAGGAGTTTAGAAAGGGGACTTGCGGTTAGTTGTGAAGAGGCTCGTTGTGCCAAAGAGAGGGGGAGGCAGATGGCTCAAATTGTTGATTTAATTACGGATGATATGGAAAAACAGGGCGGTATAGAGTTTTCCATTGAGGAACCGGATTTTTTAAACAAAGACCTGAAAGAATACACAGTCTTCTATAAAATTGTGGGGGAATCCAGAATTAAACTGTTTAAAAATAATCGCATGGAGCTGGTGTTTGTCCGGTTAAATGACGACTGGATGCGCCAGGCAAAACTGGACATAACCGGCGCCGCCTTGCCCCTAGAGGTTAAGCTTACGTGGGATAACGGGTCGGTGGATGAACTGTCCGTAAGAAAGCCCGGTCAATCAGACTTTCAAAGGGTTACTGCCATACAAATTGACAACTAATTTTTTGCCAAATTTAAGGATAAATTAAAGGGATTTGAAACTCTTTGGCGAAAAAAGTAGAGTAGAAATAGGGTTTTTTGGGGGTTGTGCAGGCAAATGAAAAAAGTTCTGTTTCCTCTACTTGGCGCCATATATTTGGGGCTAACAACCATCGGCAGCAAAGTCTACCGTTTTCTCTATGAGGAAGAGACAAAACTGGGAGTCAGTATTGAAATGTGCCGCCCCTGGGAGCGCCGGCGGGCAAACTATCCTTACCAGAACCCATTGGGCTAAAAGGCAGCCATACCGGGCTGCTTTTTCTATGCTTTTTCCAATTCAGATAATTTATCTGAAGGGCCAAAGACAATCAGTTCATCGCCGGGTAGTATAACTTCATCGGGGCCGGGACTGCCAATGGTCTCGTGACCCCGGTTGATCACCAATAGCTGGCAGCCGAATTTTTCCCGCAGGCCGGATTCTTTAAGAGCTTTGTTGGCCAGCCATGAATTGCTGCTTACCGTAAATTCCTCCAGCTGATAATAAACGTTATGACGTTCAAAAAGGGTTTGGACAAAGGCCACGCTGGCCGGTTTGATGGCTGACATGGCCATCCTCCTGCCTCCCAGGGCAGAGGGGGCGATCACGCTGTCGGCGCCGGCCCGTTTTAATCTGGGAATACCTTCAGACCGGGTGGCCCGGGTGATGACCTTAATATTGGGATTCAAGTCTTTGGAAGTCATTACGATAAACAGATTGCCTGCATCGTCGGGCAAAGTGGTAATAAGGGTACGGGCGCGGTGAATACCTGCTTGTTCTAAAACTTTATCCTCGCTGGCATCTCCCACCACCACAGGCACCCCGGAGTGCCGGTATAAAGCGGCCCTTTCAGGGTTTTTTTCAATGACCACAAAGGGCTGTTTTTCATGTTTTAAGGTGTTGAACACTTCGCTGCCGACCCGGCCCAAGCCGCAAACAATGATATGATTATTTAACTTACTGATCATTTTTCGCCTCCGCTTTTCGCCCAACAGGTCAAACAATTGCCCCTCGGCGATACTCACCATTACAGTACTTAAAATATAGGTGTAAAGGCCTACCCCGCTGACAATCAGCCCCATGGTTACCAACCGGCCCGGCACGGTCTTTGGTACGATATCACCGTAACCTACGGTTGTGATGCTGATGGTGGCAAGCCAAGCGGCATCCACAACGGACAGACCTTCAATCTTGATCAGGGAAAACACACCAACGGCCATTACAACATTAAGGGTTATGAAGGCATAGAGAAAATTTCTGGTTGTCATCTGCTGCACCTCGCGAATAGTATAACATTCATTTCCCCGGCCTTGTAAAGATAAATTTATGTCATAACAGGAGTACCTGTAAATTGCTTATTATAAGATTGCAACAGTTCCCTACGCAATTTAACAAAGGTGTTATATAATAAATCTTTGGTTAAAATTTATTACGTACGGTCCTGAAGGAGGAACTTATGACAGCAATCAATAATATAAGGAATATTGCCATTATAGCCCACGTAGACCATGGCAAAACCACCCTGGTGGACGGTATGTTAAAGCAGAGTGGCATCTTTCGGGAAAACCAGGTTGTCCAGGAAAGGGTCATGGATTCCAATGATTTGGAAAAGGAACGGGGCATTACCATTCTGGCGAAAAATACTTCGGTTCGTTATCAGGGGTATAAAATAAACATTGTGGATACCCCCGGCCACTCGGATTTCGGCGGCGAGGTGGAACGGGTGTTAAAAATGGTGGACGGCGTCCTGCTGCTGGTGGATGCTTCGGAAGGACCGATGCCGCAAACCCGTTTTGTCTTGCGGAAGGCTCTGGAACTAAATTTGGTGCCGGTCGTGGTGGTGAATAAGATTGACCGCCCGGATGCCCGGATCCATGAGGTGGTGGACGAAGTCTACGAGTTATTCTTTGAACTGGGGGCCAGTGACGAGCAATTGGAGTTCCCGGTGGTTTACGCCGTTGCCCGCCAGGGCATAGCCACCATGGACCAGGATGTGCCGGGCAGTGACTTAAAGCCTCTGTTTGAGACCATTATCAATCATTGTCCGGCCCCCCAGGGGGATCCGGAGGCGCCCCTGCAAATGCTGGTAAACAATACGGAATACGATTCCTATATTGGCCGCATTGCCATCGGCAGAATTTCCCAGGGCAGTATTGCCGGCGGCCAAACGGTAGCCGTTATCGACCATGAAGGGAATGTCAAAAACTACCGTGTCGGACGGGTCTACGTCTTCGAAGGACTGGAACGGCTGGAAGTACCCCGGGCGTTCTGCGGGGAAATCGTCGTGGTATCCGGCCTGGAAGACATTAAAATTGGGGAGACCATCGCCGATAAGGACAACCCGGTGGCCCTGCCGGCCATCACGGTGGATGAGCCAACCCTGGAAATGACCTTCATGGTCAACGACAGTCCCTTTGCGGGCCAGGAGGGAGAGCATATTACCTCCCGCAAACTGCGGGCCAGGCTGTACAAGGAGATGGAAAGGAATGTAAGCCTGCGGGTGCAGGACACCGATTCCCCGGATGTTTGGAAGGTAGCCGGCCGGGGGGAACTACACTTGTCCATTTTAATTGAAACCATGCGGCGGGAAGGTTATGAATTGCAGGTATCCAAACCGGAGGTTATCTACAAACGGGGAGACGACGGTGAACTGCTGGAACCCATGGAAACGCTGCTGGTGGATATTCCGGAGGATAAAATGGGACCGGTCATGGAGATCCTGGGCAACCGGAGGGGTGAAATGATCAATATGGGGCCCAACGGGCCGGGACAATTACGACTGGAGTTCAAGGTTCCCGCCCGGGGACTGATCGGTTTCCGCTCTCAACTGCTGTCGGAAACCCGAGGACATGCGGTGATGAATCACACCTTCCTGGGTTATGAGCCCTATAAAGGCGAGATTAAACGGCGCTACCAGGGTGTGTTGATTGCCTTTGAATCCGGAGAAGCCACCTTCTACGGACTGCACTCGGTACAGGACAGAGGGACACTGTTTATCGCCCCAGGTACCAGGGTTTACGAGGGGATGGTGGTGGGGGAACATGTCCGGGAACAGGATATTGAAGTGAATGTTTGCAAGAAAAAACAATTGACCAACTTCCGTTCCAGTACCGCCGAGGCCACCGTGAAACTGGAGGAGCCCCGCATCATGAGTTTGGAAGAGGCTCTGGAATACTTGAGTGATGATGAATTGTTGGAGGTGACTCCCAAGAGCCTCAGGATCAGGAAAAAACTCCTGGATAAAAATGAAAGGGCCCGGGCCAGGAAACTGGCCTCCATTGAGAAGTGAGGTCCAGGTGTTGTCGAAGACAGAGAAAATTGTCAATAAACCAGGCGCCCGGAAGGGGATTACAAAGGGACCGTGGAAATAAAGAAGCAATCAATAATAAACCGACATCATCCGGGGGGCTTGGCATTGCGATTAAACCGTAAACTGGAACATATTGAACTGTCCTTAAGACAAAAGAGCATTGAAGGCGCCACGGGATTTAATGATATAACACTGGTGCACAACCCGCTGCCACAGCTTGATTGGGAGGATGTGGATACTTCCTGCGTATTCCTGGGTAAACAACTGAAGGTGCCCCTGTTAATTAACGCCATGACCGGAGGGCATCCTCAATTGGAGAGTATTAACCACAACCTGGCCAGAGCGGCAGCTGCCGCCGGGGTGGCCCTGGCGGTTGGGTCCCAGCGGGCAGCCTTGGAGGATCACTCCACCAGGTCCAGCTTTGCTGTGGTTCGGGAGGCAAATCCGGACGGCGTCATCCTGGCCAACCTCGGTGCCGATTGTTCCCTGTCCGAGGCCAGAGAGGCCATCGCCATGATCCGGGCAGACGGCATCCAACTGCATCTCAATGCTCCCCAGGAACTGGCAATGGAAGAGGGGGACAGAAAATTCAGGGGTGTATTAGAAAACATCGGGCTCCTGGCCAGGCAGTTGGATGTCCCTGTAATTGTCAAGGAAGTGGGTTTTGGCATGCCCCGGGAAAGCATCCGCCGCATTGCCGGGGCCGGGGTTCATTATATTGATGTGGGGGGCGCCGGGGGAACGGATTTTATGGCCATTGAACAGGCCCGCTCCGGCAAAGAGGCGGGTTTTAGCTGGGGAATCCCCACGGCTGTCAGCCTGCTGGAGGGCCTAGCGGAGGAAAATGAAGAGATTCATTTGATTGCATCCGGTGGCATTCAACATGCCCTGGACTGCGTGAAGGCCCTGTCCCTGGGGTGCTTTCTGGTCGGTATGGCCCGCCCGCTGCTAAGAATAGTAATCCAGGATTCCGTCGAAGGACTGACCCGCTATCTGGACAGGTTTATTGAAGAAACCCGCCGGATTATGCTCATGCTGGGAGCAAAGACTGTCCCGGACTTAAAAAAGGTGCCTGTGATTATAAACGGGCAAACCTATCACTGGATGTGCCGCAGGGGCATCGACGTTGACCACTACGCCAGGCGTCAGGGCCTGCTGTAAGTAAATGGCACTATAACAGAGGGTTATAAATTTCCCTGCATAATAAATCCGGCTCGCCATATTATTTCTTAGATGGAAGCTTTGGAGGACGGGCCGGTGAAAAATTCGGTATTTGTAATTATAAAACCCGGGCAGTTAATAAGACTGCTGGTTGTACTGGCATGTTTCATTACCATAATCAATGTGGTGCGGGAGAATATAAAACCGCCTGGTATCGATCTGCAGCCCCACAATGAACCGCCGGAAATTGAACGGGGGGAGTTTTTAACCTGGGACGAGGTGGATAAGATTTTTCGCCGCTACACCAATGCCACGGTGGTGGATGTGGATACCGGTTTGAGTTTCCGTGTGCAGCGCCGGGGCGGCACTTACCATGCGGACGTGCAACCGCTGACCGCCAGGGATACCGCTGTTATGAAGGTGATATATAATGGCAGTTGGAGCTGGAAACGGAAGGCGGTGGTGGTGGAAGTAGGCGGTCGCCGCATTGCCGCTTCCATGAACGGGATGCCCCACGGGTCCGGCGCCATCCGGGGCAACAACTTTAAAGGCCATTTTTGTATCCACTTCCGGGACAGCAAGGTACACCAGTCCGGCCAAGAGAACCTGGCCCATCAAATGATGGTCTGGAAGGCTGCCGGAAGGTTCAAACAAATGATTACCGCCATGGGTCCGGAAGAAGTGATCGAGGTATTGATCACCGCCCTGGATCAGCAAGATGTTACGCTGGCCCTGAAGACCCTTCATAAACCGACGGACCACCGGCGGGTCCGTTTGGAATCCATCGTATCCCAAATTTCCGGTATTAAGGTGCAGCGAATACGTTCCGAAGGGGGAACCCCCGAAACCTTCTGGGTGTACCTTACCATCCGGTACCGGGAAAGCTCCGGGGATATAGAGAAAAAGATCGAGCTGCAGGTGGTGGATGAGGGAGAAACGGGATACAGAGTCCTTATTGACGGCCTGGAGGAAATATTAAACCGTAAAGCCTCTGTTGAGATAACAGATACCGGCATATTTGATGAAACCGATGATTGCAATTAGAAAAACCCCGGGGAAAAATAACCCGGGGGTTCCTTTATGGGTTTATAATGACATTCCTGCCACCATTTTCTTAAAGGGCAAAATTCCTCTGTGTTGAATACACATAGGGTAAGCATGATACGAAAGGAGCTTTTGACAAAGTGCGATCTTACCTGTATCCCGCTTTTACTATGGAACCTGAGGATTTTGAGCGGGCTTTGCCTGCGGCCGTTAAGTTTTCCCAAACCCATGATATTCCCTGCCGGGTCTTAAGGCAAGGCGAACTTTATACCATTTGCTTTAAAGATAAGGCCGTTGCCAGGGGTATTGTCTACGGTCACCGTTACGAAAAGGAATTGGACCGTACGTTTCGTAAATACGCCATTTACGATGTTGTTTACCTGAAAAAAGAAGAGTTTGAAAAGGGACTCCGCTGTGACCAAGGCGAATAAACCGGTAAAACTAGGCGCTACACCTGGTTTTACCGGTTTTAGGACTGGTTTTACCGGTTTTAGGACGGGATTTATTTTTGACTGGTACGGTGTTGCTCTGCCAACACGATATAATGGCGGGCCGATTCCCGTAAATTCCTTCGTTCTTCATCCGAAAGAGGACGTACAATGCGGGCCGGTGAACCAACGACCAAAACGCCGGGAGGAATTTCCTGGCCCTCTTTCACCAGTGTACCGGCCCCAATCAGTGATTCCGCACCAATTTTTGCTCCGGTGAGAATAATGGCGCCCATACCGATTAAACACCCGTCACCTATGGTACAACCATGGAGAATTGCCCCGTGGCCCACGGTAACATCGTTGCCGATGATGAGAGGGATACCTTCGTTCTGGTGCAGCAAACAACCATCCTGAATATTGGAGCCGCGGCCAATGATAATTCCATCCACATCCCCGCGGACAACGGTATTATACCAAATACTCACATGCTCCTGCAGTTCAACCCGACCCACCACCACCGCACCGGGAGCGATATAGGCAGAGGCATGAATCTTTGGTGTATGTTCCAAGTAGGGAAGTATCAATGAAATGAACCTCCTTTTACTGCCGGACTTGCTTTACGTGAAAAATCAGGTCACTTTCTTTACTATAAAGTTATCCCAACCATAAGGGTTGGGATAACTTTATAGTTGAATATAGATACTCTTTTCTGCTTCAGAAAAAGTAGCCGGGAATTTCCCTTTACTTTCAATGCCAAAATACTGCAAAAATCCCTTCGCGCCAATGCGGGTTTTATTTAAAACCAGGCCGCTGTCCGGGGAGGCTGCAGTAATTCTAATTACTTTCTTTTCTCTATCATAAGCAAGTTCCACGTGATCAGCATTTAGCTTTGATACGAGGTTTCGGTTTAAGGTGATGTGGTTTTTAGAGACAGAAACAAAATTTTCTGAACGAGGGTAATATACTTCAAAGGGCATTCATGATACCTCCTGTTTTTTGATGATTATACTGCTATTAACAGAAAATGTCAATTAGAAGAATGTCAACTTTTGCAGTTTTGGTCAGTTTATTTAATGGTTTAATGTTAAATTAAAGGTATCTTCGTGTTAATGCTTAACATTTAACTTTATATTAAAATGAATTAAAACAAACCTGAGGAATCATAGACAAATAACCCCTCCTGCATGAAACTGCATTGTCAATATCAAAGCCGTGCATTAGAATGAAAGTGGGGAAGGATGGGTTAATATGAAGCTTCGCAGGTGGATTATTTTTCTTTTTATTCCGGTTCTGTTATGGCAGTCCTTTTATCTACCCCTGGCCTCGGCTGACACCGGTGAGGTTTTAAAGCAGCACCGGTTTTTAAAACAAAGGGAACAACAGATTGTGGCCGAGCTGGTAAAGGCAGAATTGGCCCTTGACCGAATGAGCGGGGAATCCGCTCGAATTCAGGCCGATCTTTCTCAAACCAGATCAAACATACCAGTGGCCAGGGAACAGCTTGCCGGTGCAAAAGAGAACTTGCAGCATTGCCGTCAGAGATTGAGCCTGTGGCTAAGGCATTTTTATATGGAAGGCCGTACCCATTATGTAATGATACTTTTAGGAGCCGTTAACCTGGGAGATTTTTTAAACAGGCTGGCCCTGGTGGGGGTGCTGGTGTCCCGGGGGGTGGCGGATTTAAATAAAACCCTGGCGGCAGTGGAGGAGGTTAAACAACGGGCGGCGGAACTTGATAGATTGGAAAAGCAACTGGTGGCCCGGCAAAGGGAGCTGGCCAGGGCGTTAGAGCAAACAAAATTACTCCAGTCAACCAAGCAGCGACTTTTGGCAACCATCAGACAGGAGCTGGGGGAGAACCAGGGCAAAGTGTTAACGGTGGTAGACGGTTTGCACGAGATCCTCAGGCCCCTGGAAACCCTGCTGAGCAGGTTTAAAGACGCCCCCTGGGACAAATACCGCCCGGACCGCCTGCACTGGCTGGGCGCCGGGGTTAAGGCCGAATACAGTGAGCATACCTTATCAAAACTGCTTTTTAGCGGAATCAGTTTAAAGCACCCGGTTGAGGCCTGCTTATCCAATCATTTATTGATTATTAAAGGAACCAACCAGGAGCAAATGCCGTTTGCCATTGCCGGGGAACTTGCCGTGGCCGGTGAAAATGTTTGTTATAAAATTAAATCGATCCAAGTGGGAGACATTGCTTTCGATAAGGAACTGATTGACCTGATCGCCGGTAAAGAAGGGTTGACCTACCCGGTTGGCCTGTTAATGGGCTGGCGTTTGCAGGATATTCAAATCGAGGAAGGCAAAGCTGTCTTTGAACTTGTTCCGGCATAAAATAACCCTGCCTGGTGGTAAGGCAGGGGTTGTTTCATTATGAAATTTTTTGGATCGGGTCCACAACCTTGCGGCGGGAAGACTGCTCATCGGCATAATCGCTGGAAATCAGGTACAGGCTTACCCAGAGGTCGTGCTCGTTGGCTTTGCCCTCTAATTCTCTGGCCACCTCTTTGAATTTTTTTTCTACCCTGTCTTTAAAGGCCGAGAACTCTACCAGCATATCAATCACGTCCCGCTGATTGTAAGCGGCGCCTTCCTTTAGCACTTTTGCCAAAATTTACACCCCCTGTAAATACTTTCCGTAATATGTATGATTATTATACTTCTGTTACGTAATTTCTGTTAAGGGGTATAAATTGTCTAATCATTCCTGACTTTGTAAAAGGGACCGGGCTTCACCTATAGAAAAAAGAAGAAAGGGCCTGTAACAAGGCCCTCTGCCAAGGGATTGATTAAGACTGGTAGGACGAAAACTGGTTTGGCTGGTACTGTTGTTGATTATACTGGCTGAAGGGATGAGCAGATTGCCCTCCAAAGGACCCCGATTGCCCGCTCAGGTAACTGGCCTGTGCAGAGCTGAGGCCATAGGTGCCAAGATTTTGGAAGTTTTGTTCGGACTGTTGTTGGCCAAATCCAAATTGACTTTGGCCGCCGGCATATTGACTTGTGCTGCCAACACTGCCAAGTGCCTGTGGATTGGAGGAAGCGCTCATGATAGTACCCTGGTTGCTGCCGGCCTGCCCGAAACCCTGCTGGTTATATGCCATAAAAGCCCCTGAGTAACTGCCGGATTGGCCAAATTGCTGGCTTTGATTACCAAAGCCGCTAAACTGCTGGCCCTGGCTGAACTGTCCCTGGCCGGGATACTGGGCGGTATATTGGCTGAACTGATAGGGCTGATAGCTCTGCGCGCCGGCTACCTGGCTTACTTCCTGACTCATGTGCCGGGCAGTCTGAGTGACCTGCTGCAGTTGCTGGACGGCATTGGCCTCGCGCTGGGCTATTTGCTGCAGCTGCTGGCTGTTTTGTTGTTCCTGCTGCTGCAGCCGGCTACAAATTTGTTCGATTTGATTGATGTCATTGCGCAGGTGATTAATCTTTTGTTGGAGCTGCATAATACTTTGGTTCATAGCATGACCTCCTGTAAGAAATATTCCAGGCTAAAGCCTAGGAATATTCTTTTCCAAAGATTAAAACATATACATTAGTTTTTAATATAAGCATCAATAAACAACGGAATGCCGAAAGGATTTAATTCAACTCCCTTAAGATTTTTGACCACACCCAGACAATCCTGGCCGTAGTTCAGAAAAACCAGCGGAGTCTCCTGCAGCACGATCTGCTGGGCGTGATAATATAATCTTTGTCTGATTTTTTCATCGTGCTCCTGTTGGGCAGCGCTGATCAGGCGGTCCACTTCGCTGTTTTTATAATAGGACAGATTGGTTTGAGGAATGGCATCCGAGGCCAACAGGGTATATAAAAAGTTGTCCGGGTCCAGGTTGTCCCCCACCCAGCCGAATAAAAAGGCGTCCCCTTCCTGTCTCCGCAGGGCGGATTTAAATTCATGCCAGGGATAGGATTTCACCGTTACCCGGATGTTGGCCTCAGCCAGCTGTTTTTTAATGACGGCAGCCAGTTCCGTTCCTCCCACAGGGTTGTAGGGTCTTGCGGAATGATAAGTGATCAGTGTGATATTGAGGCCGTCCGGGTAGCCACAGGTTTTTAAAAGACTCCTGGCCATTTGAGCGCTGCCGGAGTAAGGCGCAAGTTCCTTATTATAGCCCAGTAATGTCGGTGGCAGAATACTGTTGGCTGCCAGGGAGGGATCGCCGAACAGCTCCTCGGCAATGGCTTTTCTGTCAACGGCCATACAAACAGCCCGCCGCACTCTGGGATTATTAAAAGGCGGCCGGTTGTTAAACATTCCCAGGTAGCCAAGGGATGCCGCGGGACGGCAAAGGATGGATGCTTTTTCTTTGTTGAGGCTCTCCCTTTGCCGGGCTGCCAGGTCCGCTATGCCTGATGCGCCGGAATTCAATGAGGTTAGCCGCTGCTCTTCGCTGCCCGGGGCAAAGGCAATGGATTGAATCCTGGGCTTGCGGCCCCAGTAGCGCCCGTTGACCACCAGCACCGGCGTATCATCACGCCAATCAGCCAGGGCATAGGGACCGGTGCCAACGGGATTTTTAGCGAAGTCTCCACCAAACTTTTTCACCGCCGCAGGACTTACAACAGGGGCCGCCCAGGGCATGGCCAGGTTTCTTAGAAAAGGAGCATAGGGTGTGCGTAAGTTAAATTTAATGGTATAATCATCAATTATTTCCACTGATTCAACCATGCCGAAGACAAAGCTACCATAGGTCATATTATCCTTTTTTTGGGGGGGAAGCTGCCTTTCCACCGAGAACTTGACAGCCTCGGCATTCAAGGTGGTAGAATCATGGAAATACACTCCCTGCCTTAAATGAAAGGTCCAGTGACGGCCGTCCGGCGAGACCTCCCAGCCGGTGGCCAGGCAGGGTTCGATCTCGGTTGAATCCGGTTTAAAGCGGACCAGGCCTTCAAAAATGTTGGCCAGGACCTTTGCTTCGGACAAATTGTTGGCCTCTGCGGGATCCAGGCTTTTTACGGGCTCTGCCACGGCATAAGTAAGGTCAATCTGCTTGGGAACTCCTTTTTCACTGGCAGCCGGCAGATACCCTTTATTATGGTTTATTACCACCGAAAAAAAGCTTAAAAATAACAACAGAAACGCTATTTGATAAAGCTTGTTGCGCATGATTTCTACCCCCATCAGTGATAAATATCCTAAGGGAATAATTCTTCCATTTAATGTAAAATCCTTCAATAAATGTAAAAACGTTTAAGTCATGGTAAATATGAGCAGTATGGAAAATGAAAAATCAAAAAAGGGGAGTTTTTATGTCTGTTAAGTTTGGCTCCGCCGGGGCGCCGGATTCTTTTTATGCCCAGGGGTATAAAAGTTCACTGGATATGCCCGGGTGGTTGGCGGCAATGGGATTGAATGCCTATGAATATCAATGCAGCCGTGGTGTGAAAATCAAAGAGGAAATGGCCAGGGAACTGGGGGAGAGGGCACGGCGGTACGGGGTCGCGTTGTCCATCCATGCGCCATACTATATTAACCTCAGCACAGAAGAACCTGATAAGAAAGTTAAAACCAAAGGATATATCCTGGACTCCCTCCGGGCCGCCCGCTGGATGGGAGCCACCACCGTGGTGTTTCACCCCGGCGGCGGACCCGGGGTCGATCGGAGAGGGGCCTTTGACCGGGCAAAAGTTCTGTTTAAGGAAATTCTCCAGGAAGCAGCCATGGAAGGGCTGGATGATATTTTGCTGGCCCCGGAAACAATGGGCAAAATCAATCAAATAGGGTCCCTGGATGAAATACTGGAATTATGCGCATTGGGAGAGCAAGTTGTGCCCTGTGTTGATTTTGGCCACTTGAATGCGGTGACCCAGGGGGGGCTTAAAAGCAAAGAGGATTATGCCCGGGTTTTGGACAAGATTGCCGGAGCCCTGGGAAAGGAAGCGGTTACCCGTTTGCATATTCATTTTAGCCCCGTCGAATTTACCAAAGCCGGCGAGAAAAAACACTGGACCCTGAAGGAAAGCCACCTGTACGGACCGGATTTCACCCCGCTGGCAGAGCTTATCTGGGAACGGTCTATGGAGCCGGTGATCATTTGTGAGTCGGCCGGTACCCAGGCGGAAGATGCTCAGGTTTTTAAACAAGTTTACGAACAATTAAAGCCCGAAAAATAAAGACGCCGCTTGGCGTCTTTATTTTTCGGGGGTCAGTGAATTTCCACGTTTTCCCCGCCGGCCTGCCGTAAGGCCCGGGCGGCTTGTTCAGCCCTGCCGTCATCCGCCTTTACCGACACTAACATTTTGCCGCGGCGAATGCGTTCTTCAAATTCCCGACCTTTTTCGGCAGGAATACCATAATCGGCCAATCCCCCGACAATACCGCCCGTTGCGGCGCCGGATAACATGGCAGCGATAGGACCTGCGGCGATCAGGGGACCAAAACCGGGAATGGTCAGAGCCCCGGCGCCCAGAACCAGACCGGCCAGACCACCAATGGCAGCGCCCCCGGCGGCGCCGTCAGTTATGCCATCCCCACCGGTGAAATTGGTGATCATGGGGTCTTCGGGCCTTTTTTCTTCGCCCCTGGCCACCGCAGAAATTTCCCGATCAAATCCCTGGCGGCGCAATTCGCTTATGGCTTTTTCTGCCTGTTCACGGGAGGAGAAAAAACCGGTAATTGTTTTCAATGTACCTGCCTCCTTTTAATTAGATTGGCCGTGCAAATTTAGATTGCCCATCCACAAAAGACTCATGCCTGTCAAAAAAACTTGGCTTTGCAATAATTTTTTTGATATGGAAAAAAACAGTTTATTTTTAAACAGAGTTTGCGTATAATATGTTTTGTGTTTAGAGAAAATGATCGAAAGAACAACAAAAATGGAAGGAGAACTGCGAATGCTACCGACCCCCAAGAAATATTTCGTTACTGCCGCGTCTTCTGAGGGCAGAAGCAAGTTAACGGCATTTGACAACGCTTTACTGAAGGCTCGTATAGGAAACGTCAACCTTTTAAGGGTGTCCAGCATTCTGCCTCCAGGCTGCCAACATGACCCCGACCTGGTACTGCCTCCCGGTTCCCTGGTTCCTACCGCATACGGTTATATCGTTAGTGACGTACCCGGGGAAGTGATTTCTGCCTGTGTAGGTGTGGGCATCAACTCCAGCGACACCTTTGGCGTTATTATGGAGTTTTCCGGCAAGTGCAGCAAAGAAGAAGCTGAACAAGCCATTACCAACATGGTCAAGGAAGCTTTTGAAACCCGTGGGATGGAACTAAAGGAAATAAAAATTGCTTCCACAGAACATAAGGTGGAAAAGATTGGCTGCGCCCTGGCCGCAGTTCCCCTTTGGTATTAGAATAAGGAGGTTTTGGTTCATGGAATTATGGTACACAGAAAGAGGGATTGTTCCCGGTCTTGCTTTAAGTGTGGAGGTTAGCAAGGTTCTGCACGAAGAGCAAACTGAATTCCAACACCTGGCCATCGTAGACACCCCGCTGTATGGCCGTATGTTGTGGTTGGACAACATTATTATGACCAACATCAAAGATGAGTTTGTTTATCATGAAATGATCAGCCACGTGGCTTTAAATACCCACCCCAACCCGAAAAAAGTACTGGTCATCGGTGGTGGCGACGGTGGCGCCATTCGAGAGATCATTAAGCACCCCGGTGTGGAAAAGGCCGTGCTGGTGGAGATCGACCGCCGGGTGGTGGAAACCAGTAAAGAGTACCTGCCGGAAATTGCCGGCGCCCTGGACGATCCCAAGGTGGAAGTGCATTATGAAGACGGCATTAAATTTGTCAAAGAACACAAGAACGAATTTGACATTATCATTGTAGATTCCACCGACCCCATCGGCCCCGCCGTAGGCTTGTTTGAGGGGGACTTCTACAGGAACTGCTATGAGGCCCTCAAGGAAGACGGTATCTTTGTGGCCCAAACCGAATCTCCTTATTACAATGAAGAATTAATTCCCAAGGTACAAAAGGATATTCGTTCTCTCTATCCCATTACCAAGCTCTACCTGGCCTTTATCCCCACCTATCCGGGCGGCTGCTGGAGCTTTACCATGGGGTCCAAAAAGTACGATCCGGAGGCTGTGGATTTGAGCACCCGGCCAAGCTATCCCACCCGCTACTATAACCACGGCATCCACAAGGCTGCCTTTGTGCTGCCCAATTTTGTGTGTGAATTAATCAATAAGTAATCGGAGGTTAACCATGTTTGACCTTCTGGATAATTGCAGCGGTTTCATGGGCGCTTCCCGGGATTACCACAATGCCCGGGTGGTCTTGGTGGGAGCGCCGATGGATTTTACTGTCAGCTTTCGCCCGGGGACCCGCCAGGGTCCCCAGGCCATCCGGCAGGTTTCCATCGGTCTGGAGGAATACAGCGTCATGCTGGACCGGGACCTGGCCGGTTATACTTACTTTGATGCCGGCGATGTTTCCCTCCCCTTCGGTCATGTAACGGAGAGTTTGCGCCGTATCGGCCAAGTGGTGGGTCGCATCCTAAGGGATGACAAATTTCCCCTGGTACTGGGCGGGGAGCATTTAGTCAGCTTACCGGTCATGGAACAGGTGGCGGCCAAATACCCCGGGCTGAAAATCCTCCATTTTGATGCCCATGCGGACTTGCGGGAAGACTATATGGGCCAGCCCCTTTCCCATGCCTCGGTTATGCGGCGGGCGGTGGATCTGGTGGGAGGTAAAAATATTTATCAATTTGGCATCCGCTCCGGTACCAGCGACGAGTTTGCCTACGCCAGACAAAACACCCATATGTTTGTGGGAAAGGTGCTGGAACCTTTAAAAAAGGTACTGCCTGAACTGGCAGGACACCCGGTGCATATTACCCTAGATATTGATGTGGTGGACCCGGCTTTTGCCCCGGGCACCGGCACTCCCGAGCCGGGCGGCTGTTCCGCGGCTGAAATACTGGAAGCCATTTATACTTTGAAAGATCTCAATGTTGTCGGGTTTGACCTGGTGGAGATCAGCCCCGCTTACGACCATTCGGAACGAACTGCCATTTTGGGCGCCAAACTGGTTAGGGAAGCCATTCTGGCCTTTGGTAAACCGTCCAAGTAAAGATAGGGTTAAAATTTCCTAAATAACCGTAAAAAATCTATTTGACTTCTGAAGTTAGTTTTTGTATACTTATCAATGTCAGCGGCAAACGCTGCTGTTTGGAGCTGTGGTGTAGAGGCCTAACATGCCTGCCTGTCACGCAGGAGATCGCGGGTTCGACTCCCGTCAGCTCCGCCACATATTTGCCTCGATAGCTCAGTTGGTAGAGCAGCGGACTGAAAATCCGCGTGTCGCTGGTTCGATTCCGGCTCGAGGCACCATATCCTTTAATATTAAGTGCGGAAGTGGCTCAGTGGTAGAGCATCGCCTTGCCAAGGCGAGGGTCGCGGGTTCGAATCCCGTCTTCCTCTTTTTCTCGGAGGACTGCAAATCCTTTATTCCCCAGTTCGAATCTGGGTGCCGCCTCCAGTAACAAAAACCTCCCGGACTAAGTGTCCGGGAGGTTTTTGCTTTGAAAGACCCCTGGCTCATTTCAGTTCGCCAGGGGTCCTACATTAAGCTGCTTTTTGGGCCGTTACCGTCTTTGCAAAGCTTAAGGCCGTGCGTGGGCAAGCTGAAGTGCAACTGCCGCATTTTATGCAATCCGGATCAGTGAATTCTCCCGTTTCCTTGTCCCGGTGAGGTGTGAGTCCCATGGGACAGGCCTTGGAACAAAGACCGCACCCTGTGCACTTTTCGTGAATATAAAGAGGAAGTTTTCCTTTACCAAACCAGCTGGCCAGTGTACCCATGGGGCAAATATGACACCAGCCTCTGGGATGAACTTTAACTGCCAACACAATTCCTATCAGGGTGGTAATAGTGAGCAGGCGTACAAAAGCCATACCCATCCCGTAAAGATCACCCCAGGACAAGTACAACTGTGTTCCCAGGACTATAAAAATAAGACCCAGCATAAAGGCTCTCAGCTTCTTAGAGCGCAGCCACGACGGAACGGGTTTGTTTTGCCGGGAATTCTGGAAAAGAAGATCGAAAAAGGCGCCCCGAGGGCACATCCAGTCGCACCAGGATCGCCCGCTAAAGAATGACAACCCTACGGCTCCGATCATGCACAACAGCAGAAGAAAACCGGCCGGAGGGTAAATCCAACCGGCGATAATTACGGCCGGCAAGATAAACCAGGTTAATGCCTGTTTACGGTAACGGTTTAACAGTAACGAGTTTTTCATTTTAATAACCTCCTTCTGAATGATCGCGCTGACATATACTAATATAATTAATATTTATTACGCAGTCAATATATAAATGCGAAAAAATCATTGTATGTCAAAAAAATGACAAAAAATTTCAGCCTGCAGCAGGGAAAAAGTACATAGTGTGTCGAAGTGATATTAATCACAAATTCATTGCTTTTAGGGGTGTTAACAGGATGCTGGAGACCTGTAAGCGCTGTCGGTACGGCGTTGAAATCATTCGCGGCGATTATAAGTGTGAAAGGCAAGAAATAAAGATTCCCAGGGATGAAGCGCTGTATCCTTTTAGACGTTGTAGTTTGTTCGTGTTTAAAAACAGTTTAATCAAAGTTAAAAGGATTCACGAAAATGCAGAACTACCCAGGCGGGCCACCCCTGAAAGTGCCGGCTTTGATCTGCATACCATTGAAGACTTCTCCATCAATCCCGGGGAGCATAAATCTGTGCGAACAGGTTTGGCCTTTGAGATTCCGCCGGGATATGCCATGCTTATTTATCCTCGCAGCGGTATTGCCAAAAACCATGGTATAACCCTGAGCAATGCAGTGGGTGTGGTGGATTCTGATTACCGTGGGGAGGTTATGGTTCTGCTGCACAATGCAGGCGAGCATAAGGTATCCTTCCGGGCCGGGGATCGGATCGCCCAGGCCATCATTCACACTCTGCCGGACATTGAATTGGTTGAGTGCGAGGAATTAAGTGAAACCGAGAGAGGCAAGGGCGGATTTGGCAGTACCGGTTTATAATGTTATTAAAATTGAGAAAATACCTCTTGCCAGATACGAAAACATATGATAAAATTCATAATTGTCGGCAGTGCCTCGATAGCTCAGTTGGTAGAGCAGCGGACTGAAAATCCGCGTGTCGCTGGTTCGATTCCGGCTCGAGGCACCATTTAAGCGGAAGTGGCTCAGTGGTAGAGCATCGCCTTGCCAAGGCGAGGGTCGCGGGTTCGAATCCCGTCTTCCGCTCCATTTTATATCTGGCGGCATAGCCAAGTGGTAAGGCAGAGGACTGCAAATCCTCCATTCCCCAGTTCAAATCTGGGTGCCGCCTCCACCAAGATTAAGAACATATGAGTCACCTGCCATCCGGTAGGTGACTTTTTGTTTTGCCTGCTTAGTCTTTTTAAAAATAAATCCCGGTGCGGATGGCACCGAGATTTAACGTTTTTTTCTTTTGGCAGGTCGGGTTTTTTGGGTGGTAATTCT
The DNA here is from genome assembly GCF_900129195.1 of Desulforamulus putei DSM 12395. Lineage (GTDB taxonomy): Bacteria > Bacillota > Desulfotomaculia > Desulfotomaculales > Desulfotomaculaceae > Desulfotomaculum > Desulfotomaculum putei. The sequence goes on along the minus strand of NZ_FQUY01000008.1, from coordinate 37,743 downwards.
GGGTTGGTTGAAAATATCAGACAGGTATGTGGGCGCTGCTGCCACAACGGACTCACTGATTTCTTCTATGACCCTGGCAACAACCTTTTCCTGTTCGGAGTTTTCAACCATGTCGATGGTGGAATGTATAATAGGAAGGGATAATTTCTCCCTGGTTTTGTCGGCTTCCGAAACCATACCCGGCTCCGGGGTGGATTCCGCATTTACGGGTTCGGTGTCCGTATCGGTCTTGTTGATTGTAGAATAGCTGGCCAGGGTTAAAGCGGAGATCTGAGAATTTAGCGAATTTGCCTGTGCCAGGGTTTCTTCCAGGGCCAGAACCTCTTCGGGGGTACCATCTATTCCCAGTGCCTTAATGGCATCTTCTTGCATTAAGCGAACCCACTCGGCCACCACATCCAAACCTTCCTGCAGTTCTTTAAAGCTTTTGCGGACCTCATCCCCGATTTGTTTCTCCAGTTCTTCCTGGCGAATAGTGAGATTTAGGACCTCATTCCTTTGGGATTTGGTTAATGCTGATAAGGGTTTGTCCAGGCTGCTTATCCTATCTACAATCTGGCGATATTCCTTAAACACTGCAATACCTCCTACGCTGTTTTTCTTTTAATTCGCTAACAGGCCCGGAAACTCCTTCCAGAAACTAAATAATCAGTTAAAATTTTCCAAAATAATATATTGTTTTAAGTTAGGCTTTTATCATCGGTACGGCGGTGGTATACTCTATAGTAATAATTGCGGGGATGTGATAAAGTGGAATCCTTGTTATCCTTTTATAGCAGTCTGCCCAGAACGCATTTGCTTTTTATGTTTATTGCCGTTACAGTGGCATTGGCCGTCGTTATTATCGGATTTAACCGTAAATACGGTGATTAACAATCCATAACTTGGATATTGACTTGTCCTCTTCACCTGTGCTATATTTATATTCGTCGGCGCAAGACTCTGCGGAAGTGGCTCAGTGGTAGAGCATCGCCTTGCCAAGGCGAGGGTCGCGGGTTCGAATCCCGTCTTCCGCTCCACAATTTTACGGAGCTGTGGTGTAGAGGCCTAACATGCCTGCCTGTCACGCAGGAGATCGCGGGTTCGACTCCCGTCAGCTCCGCCATATTTTTATAGAATAATCTCAATCTCAGTGTATTGACAAAAGTATTTGAGATTGTTATACTAATTAAGCTAAAGCTAAATATCTTGCCCGGGTGGCGGAATAGGCAGACGCACAGGACTTAAAATCCTGCGGGTAGCGATACCCGTGCCGGTTCGACCCCGGCTCCGGGCACCAGTAAATCAAGCGTTTAAGCTGAAACACCCTCTGAAAAACAGAGGGTGTTTCGACTTCAATGTCGCCATTTTGTCGCCAAAATGTACAAAACATAGCCTAACTACGCCAACATAATCAGATAAAAAGCGGGCTTTTATTGTTACTGACACTGCATAGAGTCCGTAGACACTTTATATGATGTCCACAAGTTGACGGATATTCCTACCGAAATCCACGGAAGGGGATCATGGGTGAGATCAGCCACTGATCCCCTTTTTCTGAATTTAAATCGTCACCCTGTACGTATCTTGGGTTCGTAAATTGAATCGGGTATCTTGCATAACAACATACCATAACTCTAATCGACAGGCGATCCGAACTGCCCATTCTTTTTGCCGTTCAGCTTTTGCCATAAAAAAAATCCTCCTCACTTCGTGTTCTGAGGAAGATTATCCAACAAACCCAAACATAAAACCAGGTGGGTACAGTTTGACGCTTACGGCAATGCTGGCGTAAGCCAGGTGCCGTTTCATATATTACCCGACCTGTGCCCGATCATAATGCGGTAACTTGCAAGTGATGTGCCGTCTGTGAAAAACCCTCATTATCCGAGTATCCCGTGTGCCTGAGCGAATGCATGCCGCGCTTGGAACCGCTGGGCAGTTCGATGCCGGCAAGTCTTGTGTACTTGGTAATGATGTTATGCAAATTGGCGTGGGTGCCGAATGCCTCAAAAGGTGCATTATGCCGGACAAAAAGATGGGGTGAAGTGGTCTGGGGACGGCCATTTTTAAGGTAATCAATTATGGCCCACCCAATATCGTCCAGTAACGGATAGCTCGCCGCCTGTTTTGTTTTGTGCTGAACAATCTCAATTTTTCTTGCATCCCATTTTAAATTGGATAACTTGATATCTTTAAGATCCTGCACCCGCATGCCCAGTCGGGCCACGGTCAACAAGATCGCATAATCCCGTTTGCCCGTTGGATTTCCCCGGTCAACACAAGCAAGCACGCGTTTCACATCATCGCTCTTCCATGCAGAAGGGCAGGGGTTGACCTGTCAGCTGCGTTACCCTATTTATCGACCTACCTTGGACATACCGGACTGAAAAACACCCGGCATTATCTGCGCCTTACAGCAGATCTCTATCCCGAGATCGTAGCAACGGTTGAGGAAAAATTTGGGGTGCTGTTGCCTGAGGATGATCGCCTATGAAAAGTCGAATATCTCTAACCACCAGATTAATTAACTCCTGAACCCATGCACCGGTATCGTAGAGAGTGGTTTGACTTTAGTTTAATACCTACCGTTAGTAAAACCCGGATATTGGCTTTAACCCAGGGCCAATACATAGACGAGAAGCGCCATTTTGCTGTTACAGGAGTTGGTCTGTCGATCTTGTCTGCTAGCCGTTCTACATCTGCCGGTGAAAGGCTGCTTTGTTCCAGAGCTAAGATTAAGGTGTCACTCAATATGTGGAAACGGTTGACTTTTGCCTCTTTTCGGGTACAACAGTCATACGAACTTATACGTCATCACTCGGATATTTTTCTAAGCGAAAAATCCTCTATGGTCGATTTTTTCGTTAACCATTTTTTTACCCAACTTAACTAATCGGAAATGATATAATAAACTAAATACTGTCCGGGGAAGTGATAATGTGAAAGAGACCCGTTTAACATTAAAGGTGCCTGATACTCTGTTGAAGGCCGGATTCCGTCTCAAAGAACTGGAGGTCGATTCTATTCGACGATTGGCCCTGTCCTATTTTGTAGATGGTATTCTTTCCTTCGGTCAGGCAGCTAAAATGTGTGATATGACAGCATGGGAATTCTCTGATTTGTTGGCCCGTAAGAAGGTGTTTATCAATTACGAAATGGAAGACCTCGAAAAGGAGTTAGAACTGGGTAAGGAGTTGGGGTATCTTTGATTATCTGTAACTCCGGCCCGCTGATTACACTTAGTAAAATAGGTTACCTTCACCTGCTGCCTGCTATTTTTGGCCGGATATTCATACCCGAAGCAGTGTATAATGAAGTTGTTGAAAACGGTGCTGGTCTGCCCGGTGCTGAAGAAGTACGTAACGCTGATTTTATCCGGGTGTTAAAAGTCGAAAACCAGTTGGCGGTAAATATACTCCTTGGGCACCTGGACTTAGGAGAAACAGAAGTCATTGTTTTGGCCAAAGAAAAAAATGCTAAAGCAGTGCTACTAGACGACCGAAAGGCCAGAACTTACGCCAGAGGAGCCGATATCGAGGTTTTTGGGACAATGTTTGTACTTTACTCTGGTTTAAGAAGGGGATTAATTAAGGATTCTTACGAAGAATTGCTGACAAAATTACACCGGGCTGGTATGCGTATTGCGGATCATATTGTAGCACGGCTATATGAACAGTAACCTGCTGTTGCTCCTAACAAAACCCGCCGTTTTGTCCCTGTGGGGATGATCCGGCGGGTTTTACAATTGGCTTTGTATTGGCTAGGAAAAATTTCTTCTAGAATATCTTTGCCAGACGGTAGCCGGCCAGAGCAAGTGCAACGCCTAAAACAGTGCTTACAAGCAGGTAGGTGAGAGATACCCATACTTTCTCTTTGCGGATAAGCTCCACAGCTTCCAGTTCAAAGGTGGAGAAAGTAGTAAAGGAACCCATGAAACCGGTGCCCAATAGAAAGAACAATTCTGGTGCCAGGCGATGCCGGCCAAAGAGGATACCAAGCAAAAAGGACCCAAGGAGGTTAACTGTAAAGGTACCGAAGGGAAAGGGCGTTTTATGCTTGGATTGTACAAAATTGGCTATAACAAAGCGGCTGATCGCTCCCAGAAAACCACCGACAGCCACCAATATAATTAACTTCATAATCAATTACTCCTTTAACATTTACCCGCTTCTTCTTTCCGGTACAGCTGAGTTGCCAAATAAATACCAGCCCAGGATAATAGCAGGCCAAAAACCAGACTTATAAAGACATATCCTAATGCCAACAGCGGGTGTCCCTGCAGCATCAGTTTTAGGGTTTCCACCGAGAAGGTGGAAAAGGTGGTAAATGAACCGATTATCCCGGTATTGACCGCCAACAGATGTTCCCGGCGCAGCTGCCAGCGGAGCAAACTGCTGTAAGCAATAAAGCTGAGTAGAAAACTTCCTATTAAGTTAACGCTTAAAGTACCATAGGGGAAGGGGGTTACGGCAAGTCCGCCAATAAAAGTCCCCAGGGAATAGCGGCAGACTGCCCCAATGATCCCTCCAAAACCCACAAATAAATAATTCACGTTTATTCACCTACTTCACGATGACTACCGGGCATTTTGCTATTTGAACCACTTTGTGGCTTACACTTCCCAGGAACAATTCTTTTACCCGACTAAGCCCCCTGCTGCCAATGACAATCTCATCATACTCTCCTGATTCCGCCAGCTTCACAATCTCTTCGGCCGGATCACCCTGCAGAGTTATGTATTCCATTTGAATATTGTCCAGTCCGTGTAATGCTTCATTATATCTTTGGAAGATTGGGCCGGTGCGAAGCCGGCTAAGTCTGAGGTATTCTTCTTTACCGATGCCTAAGAAAGCTGCCATGTCCTCAGTAAAGGGAATTACCGTTAAAACCGTTAAATTAAGAGATAGACCTTTCTGCGCGAGTTTAACGATGTAGTGAACCGCTCGCAGAGCGTTAGCTGATCCGTCGGTGGGTAATAAAATTTTCATCTTCCATCCTCCCAATAATGTGTTTTTGTAAAGTGGAATGCCTGAATACATATATTATAATTCCAAATATATTCCAGTACCATAAATAACTGTTGCAGACGGGATAATGCAGAAATGCAAGCAAATCATGACCCCCGGGTAATCCCGGGGGTCATGATTTACCCGGCCAATGGTTGGCCGGGTGGTCAAAAACTATGACATTTTCGAATTTCTGCGAGTTAAACTCCGGGGAGAGTTTTGGGTGATTCGCAAGTGCAGTTGGTTTTATTAAGAATAATTTTTTCTTAACAATGTAACGCTCATCACATACGCAGGGAATCTATGCGAGTTAAAATGTGTTTTGAGGTGAGTCTTATGACAGTGATACTGCCGAAAGAACACGGTGTCTGGGCCATGCTCGTCGTGTCCTTTGTGTTGGGCGCTGCCAGCCAGGGGCTTAACTGGCTGCAAGTTCCGTTATTGCTGGGCTGGCTCTTATTATATTTAACCTCGTACCCTCTTATGATGATTTGCCGTAACTATCGGAATGCTGCTAAATACAGAAAATGGCTGATTATTTACGGGTTAATGGCTGCCGCCTTTCTTATTGTACCGATCACCCGTTACCCGGCGCTATTATGGCTGGGCGCAGCGCTTTTTATTATACTACTTGTAAATCTTTATTATGCTCGCATGAATCGGGAGAGAGAATTGTTGAATAACTTTACGGCCGTTGCCGGTTTGTCCCTGGGGGCGGTGGCCGGCGGTTACGTCGGAGCTGGTAGTTGGAGTAACGACTTGCTCTGGGTCTGGTTGTTCTGTGTGGTGTTTTTCATGGGAAGTGTATTTTTTGTAAAATCCATGATTCGGGAAAGGACCAACCCACATTTTCGCCGTTTGTCCTGGGGTTATCACGGAGCGGTTGTTTTCTTTACATTTATCATTACCGGAAGCTGGATGCTGACCCTCGCTTATTTACCTAGCCTCGTTAGAGCAATATATTGTACCGGCCGTGAAATGACTCCATTGCAAATTGGTAAACTGGAAATTGCCAACTCATTGTTTTTTGTTATTCTGGCGATTGGTTATTTTAACTAAAAGTGGCGGCCCATTAAAATGCTTTGGATCAGGCGGTAGACCGCCATATCTTTTCAGGGACGCCCAGGCTGTAAGCCCTTGGCGCCGCAAATGGGACAATAAATTCTGGGGGCGAAATAATGATAATAGATAGGGTAGATGGGGAGAAGTATTAAAAACCAAACCCAGGACCATTTTTTTACCGGCGTCACATTTCTTTTGCAGTTGGGACAGTATTTTTCCTCCATAACCTTCACCTTCCCGGTCAATCAACGCATTAGTATTATTTTCGGCTTATAGAATAATCATGCAGGTCTTATTCACCAGAAATCTCATCAAATAAAAAAGAAAAGCCCGCATATAGCGGGAAGGGAAAAGCGGTAACTTTATAGTATACTTTGGCGAGTATTATTTAAATGCGTCAAAGATCCTATCTAAATAGGACTATAGCATTAAAAAAATCCGGCCGGTCCGGAAGGATTTTGTAAACTTATTGTCAAAGTTACTGGTATCGACTTAAAACGGAGGGTGGTCATGAGCAACGGAACCATACTGATTGCGGATGATGACCGCAGAATTGTAAAAATTGTTTCTCACACTTTGGAACAAGAAGGTTATAAAATAATGGCTGCCCAGGATGGCGAAGAAGCCGTTCGATTAGCCACCACTATGAACCCTGACCTGGTGATTATGGACATTATGATGCCCAAGCTGGACGGCCTGGAAGCTTCACAGAAAATAAAAGCAAAGGTTGATGTACCGATTATCATCTTGTCCGCCAAAGACGATGTGGTGGATAAAATTGTAGGCTTTAAAATGGGGGTAGACGACTACCAGACTAAACCTTTCAGCCCGGCAGAACTGGCATTAAGGGTGAAAGCTGTTCTCAGACGCAGTAAAAGCGCTCCGGAAAAGAAAAATAAGGAAGTCCTGGAATATCCGCATGTCCGAATCGAGTATTCTACACGACTGGTTCGTATTTGGGGTAAGGAAGTTACGCTGACAGCCAAGGAGTTTGACATGCTCTGGCTGATGGCATCCCATCCCAATCAAATCTTTTCCCGGCTGCAGTTGCTAGAACAAATATGGGAAAGTCACTTTGAGGGGGACGAGGATACAGTAACCGTTCATATTCGCAGACTTAGGAGAAAGATAGAGAAGGATGCCGCCAACCCGGATCTGATTAAAACGGTTTGGGGCGTAGGGTACAAATTTGAGCCGCCCAAAGAATAAGAAAAGAATAAGAATAGTTAAGAAATGAAAGAGACTTCATAATCTAAAGTATGAAGTCTCTTCTGTTTGCCGTGGTTATTCTTCGGATTCTTCTTCATCATCCAAGGGGACCTGCTCTGCGCCGCGGATCCCTTCCCGAATTTTTGTGCTTACCAGAGTCATAATGGCCTGGAACTTTTCATGGGCTTCAAAGGAAGCTTTTACCACCGGGTTTTCAAGGGCCCTGGCCTCAGCTTCCTTCATGTTATTCTTATCTACATCGGATAATGGTATGCCTGCCAATTTTTTCTTTTGAATATCCATCTGTAGTTTTTGCAGGCCCTCTACCAACTGGCGTGCCTCTTCGTCGTGGAGAAGGTTGGCTTCTGCTTGTTTCATATTCTGATATTCTTCGGTTTCAGAAAGTATTTTGCCGAGTTGAACACACAAGTCCAGCGCTGCATCAATTTTCGCCAAAAGTTTTCACCTCCCATCCATATCTTCTCCGTAATACAACAAAATCCTTCCCTTTTTGGCGAATCTATTTATATTGGGGGAAAACACATAAGAGGTAAAGTTAACCGGAAGGACATGAGATTAAAACTGGAAGGAAGATGCTTTTTCCACAAAATGATTTAACAGTTCTTTGCTACCTTCATCAACAAATTGTTTCATCACCTTGATTTTACGAGACCGGGCGCCGGTTCCCAAAACAGCATTCATTAAATGAACAGGATAAGGTAAAAGAGTTCCCTCCTGGTCCACTAACTCCTGAGGGAAGAAGGTGTAATCTAAGGAACCGATTTGAGCGGCCAGCCCCGCCAGGGTGGATTTTTCCAGATAGGATCCCCTGTCGGAAACCACCTTGCCACACCAGGGAAGTTCATAGTTGATAATTTCCTCGGGAATGGTAAGATCATATTCATCTTTAAATTTCTGTGCTAATTTTTTAAGACCCCGGTCGCCGGTTTCAAAGTCCTTTTTGGATAACAGTCCATAGGAACGGCAGGAAAAGGGACGTACGTTATAAATGGAACAGTTGTTATCGTCATTAAGGAAAGGACATTTCTGGTTGACATCAACCAGTTCGAGATAGAAATATTCAGTCGACTTTTTGAGAATATCTAGCCAATCTTTTTTCATGTTGTCCCGGACATATCGATACATGTTTAAATACTCAATAAAGAAAGCCGGGGGGCTGCCCCATTTACAACATGTTGCACAGCCGTCACAGGAAGTACGAGGAAGATTTGCATATATTTGTTCAAGCTTGGCAAATAAGTTGTTTTGTTCAGCTTTACCAAGGGCAGAATAGAGTTCCACCTGCTGCAACATAGAGTTCTCATCTCCTTATACGTTATTTGCTCCGTTATCATGTACTAATTATAACAAATATCCAGTCAACTGGCGATGGATGAAGTCAAGAAAATCAAGAAAATATAGAGAATACTAAAGGAAGTTCGTGTATAAATTAGAACTATACAGCAGGACAAATAAAAAATTAATAATTTAAAACCATGATGCAGGATTCTGAATGAATACCTCGAATAAAGTTACAATAAGCACAAACCATTGTCATCCAGGCAATTCTTATGGCATAGTATTCTTTTACACAAGTCCTCCCGTAAATACGGTAATTTCCGCCCCAAAATACCTTAAACGTAATTATACTTGTCAACGAAAAGTAGTGATGATATAGTTAACTCATGAATGGATCTCAGCTGACTGGTTGATTGAACCGATTTTTCTTATGAATTAGACAAGTTTCCCAAGCGTTTATATATGATTTATGATGCCATGCACAAGGAGGTGTCGGCAGAGCATTGCGTTAGTTCGTGTGCGGATATTCACAAAGCCGAACGGGGCCACGTGAGTGCCGACTTTTAGTTTGGTTGACAGGACCAAACTGCCGGAAGAATGCCCGAAGGGAAGTGAGGAAAGTAAATGTCTGACGCTACGGCAAAGGAGAAGGCAACCATAAAGTACGATTCGGAATTTACAAAAAAGGTTTATGAGATGGAAAACGGCAAATGGGTAAAAATGTGCATGCAGTGCGGCATTTGCCCCACCACCTGCGCATTGAAAGAAAAGATGGATCTTTCACCCAGACGCATCATCCAGCTCATCCGGGCCGGTCGTAAGGATGAAGTGCTCAAGGCCAATACCATGTGGTTATGTACTTCATGCTACACCTGTGCCTGTCGTTGTCCCCGCGGGGTTCCAATGATGGATGTAATGCACGACCTCCGTCACTTGGCCGTGGAGAACGGAATCAATCACAACTCCCAAGCTATGGCAGAAGTTTATGCAAAGGACGTATCCAAACGTGGGCGCATTTGGGAAGGCGGACTGATGTTAAATTACGGCCTGAAAATCGGTCTGGGCAATTTCATGAAAATGGCTTTGGATATGCAGGATGTCGGTAAGGGATTGATGTTGCACCGTCGCCTGCCGCTGTTACCGCCCAAAGGAGTTAAAAACCCCGGCAAATTACGTGAGGTGCTGAACCGGGCCCAGGAAATCGCCAAGAAGGAGGGTGGTCACTAGTATGAAATACACACTATACCCTGGATGCGCCAGCGAAGGAACAGCCATTAGTTACCATCACTCCGCCCTTGAGGTGGCCAAGGTTTTGGGCCTTGAACTGAAGGAAATCGAAGACTGGAATTGCTGCGGCGCCACTGTAACGTCCAGCGTAATCGGTCAGTTTGCTGCGGATGTGCTGGCGGCCAGAAACCTTGCCCTAGCTGAAAAAATGGGTCAGGAAGACGTGGTTGCCACCTGCAGTTCATGCTATGCCATTTTAGGCAATGTCAATAAAAAGTTCTCCGATGAAAAATTTAAAGTCAATGCCAACGATGCATTAAGCAAAGACGGGCTCAGCTATGACGGCAAATTAAAAGTTCGTATGCTGTTGGATGTTATGGTTTCCGAGGTGGGCCTGGACACCATTGCTTCCAAGGTAGTCAAGCCTTTGAAGGGACTGAAAGTGGCCGGTTATGTTGGCTGCCAGACCGTTAGGGCACTGAGAGAATTCGACAACTGGGAAAATCCCACCTTTTTGGATGAAATTATTGCTGCCTTGGGTGCAGAACCTGTACCGTTCTCCCATAAGCTAAAATGCTGTACCGGCGCAATGGCCATAAGTTCCGCTGACATTACGGTTTCTGCCCTGTATCCCATTCTTAAAAGCGCCCATGAAGCCGGGGCGGACTTAATCGTGACCCCCTGTCCCCTGTGCCAGATGAACCTGGACGCTTTCCAAGTGAAGGTAAATAAAGGTTACGGAACCAATTATAATTTACCGGTATTATTCTTTACCCAGTTAATGGCCGTTGCCTACGGGTTGGACAGCAAGAAAGCCGGTCTGGATTACTGCATCGTTTCACCCAACAACGCCCTTAAGCAATTTGGCGTTTAGAGAATAAAAAGGCATTTCCTGTGGCAAATACTTTTTTGCACAAATTCATAATAAAATTATAAAAGGCAGCAGGAAAACAGAAATTCAGGGAGAATAAATAAAAATTAAGTATACAAAATCACAAATAGTAGTACCAACTGGCACCCACGCTCAGATAGAAAAGGTGGGGATGCCAAGCAGGCACCGGATGCTCCTCGTGAATATCATCACGTTATGATAACGGTATTCACGGCTACCGGGGGTAGCAGGGATTTTTATATCAATCGCAACCGGAACCTGGCAGAGAGGGATCAATTGGCCGGTTGACTGGTTGATGATCTGGTGTCGCGGGGTGTCGGCTCAGTGGTACATCCTCATAATCATAAGTGTTTGTATTCACAAAATTAGGACGCAGTCCAAATTTTAAAAACAACAAGGAGGCGTGTTGTCAATGGCATTAGTACCACCCCATGGCGGGAAACTGACCCCTGTACTGGCTCCCAAAGAACAGTGGGCCGAACTGAAAGCCAAAGCTGAATCCCTACCGGTTATCCGCATGAGCTCTCGTGAAACTTCCGACTGCTTGATGCTCGGTATGGGCGCATTCTCTCCTCTGACTGGCTTTATGACCAAAGCTGACTACGAAAGTGTTCTCGACAATATGCACCTGGCCAACGGTTTGGCCTGGCCCCTGCCTGTAACCCTGGCTGTTACCAAGGAACAAGCTGAAACTATCGCAATCGGTCAAGAACTGGCTCTGGTTGACGATGAATCCGGCGAATATGTTGGTATCATCACTGTTGCCGACAAGTATGAATACGACAAAGTTAAAGAGTGCAAAGCAGCATTCTTCACCGACGATGCTGAGCACCCCGGCGTTCAAAAAGTTATGGCTCAGGGTGATGTTTACATCGGCGGCGATATTGTAACCTTCTCCGAACTGGGCTATGATGAAAAGTATGCCGGCTACTATGCTCACCCGGCGGAAACCCGTGCTCTGTTTGAGTCCAAAGGTTGGAACACCGTTTGCGCATTCCAAACCCGTAACCCCTTGCACCGCTCTCACGAGTTCCTGTGCAAGATCGGCATGGAGATTTGTGATGGTCTGTTCCTGCACCCCATCGTTGGTAAGTTGAAAAAGGGTGACATTCCTGCTGAAGTGCGCTTCGAGTGCTACAAAGCTCACATGGAGCACTACTTCAACCCCAATCATGTTGAAATGCGCGTATATCCCATGGAAATGCGCTATGCCGGTCCTAAAGAAGCCATCCTGCACGCCATCTTCCGTCAAAACTTCGGTTGCAGCCACATTCTTGTTGGACGTGACCATGCCGGCGTAGGTAGCTACTATACTCCTTACCAGGCGCAAGAAATCTTTGACCAGTTCAAACCCGGCGAAATTCTCTGCCAGCCCATCAAAGTTACCGCTGCTTACTACTGCAAAAAGTGCATGGGTATGGCTACTGAGAAAACTTGCCCGCACGGCAAAGAAGACCGTATCTCCATCAGCGGCACCAAAGTTCGCGAAATGTTCAGCAGAGGCGAACTGCCCCCGCTCGAATTCGGTCGCAAAGAAGTTCTGGAAATCCTCACCAGGTACTATCAAAGTCTCGAAAAGTAATTGGTACTTGATGCCCCTGCCGGCCTGTGGAATGTTTTAAAATTGAATATTGTTTAATAACTAATTAACATTCTACAGCGTTCGACAAAATGATTCTGTCAAGCAGTTGACAAGATAAGACTTGGCATTACCGGTGGAATAAAAAATGTTGGTATAGTGCAGCCCCTGGCTGGCACTATACCAACGGCATATACACCTTGCTGCTGGTGATATGGTACCAGAAAAGAGGAGGTGGTAGGCCCCGGAGGCATTTGCCTGAAGTGCGTGAGTTTTCTGTCAATATACCCATTCGGTGTTTTCCGAACGAGATCATTTGAGAATCCGCTCACCGGCGGTAGGGAGACAAGTTCTGTTGCAAGAGACACTTAATAACTATGCTCAATGAATATGGATTAAAGACGAAAGTCTTTAAAAATTAGCAATAGGGAGGTAAAAAAATGCCTAGCTTTGTAATTGCTGAAAAGTGCGATGGTTGCAAAGGTCAGGACAAAACCGCTTGCATGTACATCTGCCCCAACGACTTGATGGTTCTGGACAAAGAAAAAATGAAAGCCTACAACCGTGATACTTCCCAGTGCTGGGAGTGCTACTGCTGCGTTAAGATTTGCCCTCAGCAGGCTATCGACGTTCGTGGTTATGCTGACTTCGTTCCCATGGGCGCCAGCTGCGTACCTCTCAGAAGCTCCGACAGCATTATGTGGACCGTTAAATTCCGTAACGGCCAACTGAAGCGCTTCAAGTTCCCCATCCGTACTACCGCTGAAGGTACTGCTCAACCCGATGGCGGCTACACTGTAGACCAAGAAGACCTGAACAGCCCGCTTCTGTTCACCGAGCCCTACTCCATCGGTACTGCTGAACTTCCTGGTCTGAAGAAGTAATTTATATAACTAACTATCGGAGGAGGTTAATATAATGCCGAACTTTGAAACTGTAGTTGTGAATACCGACATTCTGATCCTCGGTGGCGGTATGGCAGCTTGCGGCGCAGCCGTAGAAGCTTCCTACTGGGCCAAGAAAAACGGTTTAAAAGTTACTCTGGTTGACAAGGCTGCTATGGACCGTTCCGGCGCTGTTGCCATGGGTCTGTCCGCTATCAACCAGTATCTGGGTATTGCTAAAGGCGAAAACACCGTTGAAGATTATGTAAGATATGTTAAGAACGACTTAATGGGCATCGCTCGTGATGACCAGGTCGCTGACATTGCCCGTCACGTTGACTCTTCCGTTCACCTGTTCGAAAAATGGGGTCTGCCCATTTGGAAGAACGAAGACGGCAACTACGTTCGTGGTGGCCGCTGGCAGATCATGCTGAACGGTGAATCCTACAAGGTAATCGTTGCCGAAGCTGCTAAGAATGCTCTTGGCACCGACAACATCTACGAGCGCGTTTACATCTGTGAACCCATCATGGATGGCGACAGAATCGCCGGCGCTATTGGTTTCAGCACCCGTGAAGAAAAAGTATACGTATTCAAGGCTAAAGCCGTTATCGTTGCTATGGGCGGCGCCGTAGGCGTATTCAAGCCCCGTTCCACCGGTGAAGGTCTGGGCCGTTCCTGGTATCCTCCGTTCAGCTCCGGTTCCTCCGCTTACTTCACCATGAAGGCCGGCGCTGAAATGACCTGCCAGGAAGTTCGCTTCATCCCCGTACGCTTCAAGGATGCTTACGGTCCTGTAGGCGCTTGGTTCCTGCTCTTCAAATCCCGCGCTACCAACGCCCTAGGCGAAGAGTACATGGTAACCCGTAAAGACGAACTGGCTAACTGGGGTCCCTATGGCCAAGTTAAGCCCATCCCCGCTAACCTGCGTAACTACCTCGGTATGCTGGATGTAGCTGAAGGCAAAGGCCCCATCTACATGCAGACTGCTGAAGCTATCGCTAACTTAGCTAAGAAATACGAAGACGATCCCAAGGCCTTCAAGAAGAAAATGAAGGAACTGGAAAGCGAGGCTTGGGAAGACTTCCTCGATATGACCGTTTCTCAGGCTATCCTGTGGGCTGCTTGCAACATTGCGCCTGAAGAAAAAGCTTCCGAAATCGCTGCTGCTGAACCTTACTTCATCGGTTCTCACTCCGGCGCTTCCGGTGCTTGGGTATCCGGTCCTGCTGATATCGCTCCTCCGGAATACCAGTGGGGTTACACCAACATGACCACCGTTAAAGGTCTGTTTGCTGCCGGCGACGCTTCCGGTGCTTCTAGCCACAAGTTCTCCTCCGGTTCCCACGCCGAAGGTCGTATTGCCGGTAAATCCGCCGTTCGCTTTGTAGTAGAAAATAACCAGGAGCCCAACATCGACGATGCCACTATCGAAGCTCTGAAGGCTGAAATTCTGAAGCCTCTGGCAGTTTGGGAAGAATTCAGTGGTTTCACCACCGATCCTGAAACCAACCCCAACTACATTCTGCCCAGACAGTATATGTTCCGTCTGCAGAAGCTAATGGACGAGTATGCCGGCGGTGTTGTAGCTAACTTCACCACCAGCAAGGCTCTGCTGGAAAAAGGCCTTGAGTACCTGCTCATGCTGAAAGAAGACAGCGAAAAACTCGCTGCCCGCAACCTGCATGAATTAATGAGATGCTGGGAAAACAAACACAGAACTCTGCAAGCTGAATCCCACATCCGCACCGTACTGTTCCGTGAAGAAACCCGTTGGCCCGGCTACTACTTCCGTGCTGACGAGCCCAAACTGAAGGAAGATTGGGAAGTATTCTGCAACTGCAAGTACGATGCTAAGACCGGTGAGTGGGAAATGATCAAGCGTCCCATCATCCGTCTGGTTGACTAATCAGTCCTTCAGGTGAAACAAGAATAGCTGAATAGTTTAAAGGCCCGTGGCCAACTACGGCCACGGGCTCATCATTAATGAGTGAAACGGCCTGGGTGCAACGCGCTTTAAGGGCCCGGAAATCCAGGTGTCCTCATGGCGCCTGGTTTTATGTTTTATTCCTGGCAGGGTATGCAAGTTTTTATATTTCTTGTAATTGTAATCACCTATCCAATGGCTTTTTAACCCACAACTGGACTAGGGAGTGAGAAAATGGCAAATAAAAGCATATTAGTGGTTGGTGGCGGTATCAGTGGTATTACCGCTGCTGTGGAAGCCGCCGAAGTGGGTTACGAGGTGTTCTTGGTAGAAAAGAACCCTTACCTGGGCGGTAAAGTTTCCCAAATTAACGAGTATTTCCCCAAACTGTGCCCACCGAACTGCGGTCTGGAAATTAACTTCCAGAGAATAAAGAAAAATCCTAAAATCAGAGTTATCACCATGGCCAAAGTTGAAAATATCTCCGGCCAGGAAGGTAACTTTGATGTTACCGTAAAGATCAATCCTCGTTATATTACTGACGGCTGCACCGGCTGCGGAAAATGCGCAGAGGTATGTCCGGTAGAAAGGGCAGATGATTTCAACTTTGGTCTGTCCAAAACGAAAGCTGTCTATTTGCCCCAGCCCTTTGCCTTCCCCATGAAATATGTTATTGACAGCACCGCCTGTAACGGCGCCTCCTGCGGCAAGTGCGCAGAAGTATGCGAATTTAAGGCTGTTGATCTGGCCATGGGCGCCAAAACAATGAAACTGAACGTTGGCGCAGTCATTTGGGCCACCGGTTGGGATTCCTATCCCGTAGAAAAGCTTGCTAACTACGGTAGCGGCACCGTGGCCAATGCCATCTCCAATCTTATGATGGAAAGACTGGCTGCTCTTACCGGACCCACTGCAGGTAAGATTGTACGTCCTTCTGACGGAAAAGAGCCTAAGAATATTGCCTTTGTTCAGTGTGCCGGCTCCCG
Organism: Desulforamulus putei DSM 12395; assembly: GCF_900129195.1. Taxonomy (GTDB): domain Bacteria; phylum Bacillota; class Desulfotomaculia; order Desulfotomaculales; family Desulfotomaculaceae; genus Desulfotomaculum; species Desulfotomaculum putei. The sequence continues at coordinate 21,690 of NZ_FQUY01000008.1, read as the reverse complement.
CGATGAAAACCATCAAAAGGCCTGTTCTTCTGTTTGCTGTATGGCCACGCTGAAGCAAATCAGCTACGTTAAGAAACAGTACCCTGATGCTAAGGTAACCATTTATTATATGGATATCCGTGCTATGGGTAAGCACGAAGATTTCTATAACAAGATAAAAGAATATGACATCACCATGATTAAGGGTAAGCCTTCTGAAATTAAGGAAGATCCCGAAACCAAAGATGTTATTGTTCTGGCCGAAAACCAGATCACTCAGGAAATCACTGAGCTGAAGTACGATTTGGTAGTTCTGGCCACCGGTATGGCGCCTGCCACTGCCGTTGCCAAAGTTCCTGCTGCAGTTGCCTATGATGTAGATGGTTTTGTATTAAGCGGTTCTGTGCCTGGTATCTATGCTGCCGGTTGTGTGGCCAAGCCGGGCGATGTTGCATCCTCCGTACAAGGTGCCACAGCCGCTGTCATTAAAGCCATTCAATCTTCAGTGAGGGGGTAAGACAATGGCAAAAAAACTAGGATTTTTCCTTTGCACCGGTTGCGGCATTGGCGAAGCCCTCGATGCAGCGGCTTTAACCAAAGTAGCAGCCAAGGAATATAAAGTGCCGGTTTGCAAAGAACACAATTACCTTTGCTCTGCAGAAGGTGTTGACTTAATTAAAGCTGAAATTGAAGGACAAGGTCTGGACGGCGTAATTATTGCTGCCTGCTCCAGCCGTGTTAATGCTGATGTATTTAGATTCCCCGGTGTTTTCCTGGACCGTGTGAACCTTCGTGAACAGTGCATCTGGAGCCACGAACCTAATGACGAAGACACCCAAATGCTGGCCGAAGACCAAATTCGCATGGGCATTGAAAAAGTGAAGGCCGGCGAAGTTCCTACACCTTACCTGGGCGAAAATCTTTCCAAGGCCGTTCTGGTTGTAGGCGGTGGTCTGGCCGGGATGACTGCTGCTCTGGAGTCTGCTAAAGCCGGTTATCCTGTTGTGCTGGTAGAAAAAGAAGCTACCCTTGGCGGCTGGTTAAACAAGGTTTACAAAACCACGCCGATGGCTGCTCCCTTTACAACTCCTGAAGATCCTAATGTTGCCGGACGTATTGCTGAAATCGAAGCCAATGCTAACATTAAGGTCTATACCGGAGCTGTTATCGAGAAAATTGCCGGCGGCCCGGGTATGTTTGATGCCGAAATTAACCAGGGGGGCAATATAGTAGCTGAAAGAGTTGGCGCTATTATTCTGGCCACCGGATCTAAGGATAATGTTGCTCAACTGGACCATCTGGGCTATGGCAAGTACCCCAATGTTATTACCCATGCTCAATTTGAAGCAATGGCGAAGGCCGGTAATATTGGCGCTAAAAAGGTTGCCTTTATTCAGTGCGCCGGTTCCAGAGACCCCGAGCGTCTGCCCTATTGTTCCGCAGCTTGCTGCGTTGAAACCTTAAAGCAAACAATCATATTAAAAGAACTGGCCCCTGAGGCTATGGCCTATGTGTTCTACAAAGACATCCGTAGTTCCGGACAGTATGAACATTTCTACAAGGCTGCCCAGGAAACCGGCGCTGTATTTATAAAGGGTGATATCAAAGGTATTACCGAAGCCGGCGGCAAGCTGGTTGTTGAATCTGAAGACATCTTGCTGGGCGGCACTGCACGTGTGGAAGATATCGATCTGGTAGTTCTTGCCAACGGTATGATTCCTACCACCAAGGCTACGGAAGCTATTGTAGCTGCTGCCGGTGAGGGAGACGCTGCCGCTGAAGCTGCTGCTACCCAGGAAGCGGCAGAAAAGATTTTGAACCTGCAATACAGACAGGGTCCCGAACTGCCCAACTTGAAATATGGTTTCCCGGATTCTCACTTTATCTGCTTCCCCTATGAAACTCGCCGTACCGGCATTTATGCCTGCGGTAGTGTAAGGGCTCCCATGGATATGGCCAAGGCCGTTAGCGATGCCACCGGCGCTGCCTTAAAGGCCATCCAGTGCGTGGAAGCCACTGCCGGCGGGGCAGCCGTTCATCCCAGAAGCGGTGACCTGTCCTATCCTGAGTTTGCTTTACAGCGCTGCACCCAGTGCAAGAGATGTACTGAAGAGTGTCCCTTCGGCGCCATTAACGAAGATGCCAAGGGCAACCCGCTGCCCAACCCGACCCGCTGCAGAAGATGCGGTACCTGTATGGGCGCTTGCCCCGAGCGGATTATCTCCTTCAAGAACTACTCAGTGGGTATGATCGGTAACATGGTGAAGGCCGTAGAGGTTCCTGAAGAGGACGAAGAAAAACCGAGAATTCTCATCCTGGCCTGTGAAAACGACGCCATACCCGCCCTGGATATGGCCGGTATCAACCGTCTGAAGTACAACTCCTGGGTACGTATCGTTCCCGTAAGATGCCTTGGTTCCTTGAACCTGGTATGGGTTGCCGACTCCATGTCCAAGGGTTTTGACGGCGTACTGCTGCTGGGCTGCAAACACGGTGAGGACTATCAGTGCCACTTCATGAAGGGCTCTGAGCTGGCTGAAATCCGTCTTTCCAAGGTTTCCGAAACTCTGGACCGCCTTGGCTTGGAATCTGAACGAGTTCGTATGATCCAAATCAGTATTATGGATTATGCAGAACTGCCCAAGATCATTGACAAGTTCGCTGAAGATCTTGAGGAATTCGGTCCTAACCCGATGAAGGGTTTCTAATCCAAAATAAGTAAAGTAAAACCCCGCATCAGCGGGGTTTACTTTCTGTATCAGATAGTATAAGTTTTGGTTCGGCCTTTAGCCATTGGCCATTAACCTTTGGCTTTTATTTTGGGTAAGTCTTTCGGGTCGGTTTTTGGTTGTTGGTCTCTTAGGTATTTCTTTAGGATACCACAAAGTTTAAAGGCCAATAACCAATAACCAAAAGCCAATGGCTAAAGGTTAAAAGCTAATGGCCAAATATATTCACAAAGATACCTATGGTGTAGTTAATCAGGCAGCACAAGCACTTTGGTTATATGTTAATTAACTTCAGAGTTTTCTTGTTCTTCCCGGCCGATGGCAAAGAATTTTTTCATGATCTCCACGATGAGTTTACTGGTTTCAATCTCATCATGAACGTTGCATTTATCCATTTTTGCCTGGGCCCATGCGGCAAAATCATTCATTGTCATAACAAATCCCCCCACGATTATTATAGTCTCAGAAAACCGGAACCGGGACGCAAAAGGGAAACTCTTCCTGTACGTTGGTTGTCATCAGGTTGCCCTCAAAGCGGAACACCTCAAACCTGCAAGTGACAAATTGTTTAAGGATTTGATAACCGAGTAGGAGCAACACCCCCCCTGAAATTCTACTAAAAAAATTCCCCAAAACCCCTTGTCAATGCGCCACCTGAGTGCTACAATAATCGTGAAGGTAGTGACAACTAATGAATGTTGTCAAAGTGATTCATGTAACACTATATATTATGTTTTTACCAGGGCGCGCATAGCCTTGGCTATCTCTGTTTAGCTGGGAATTTTGCCTTGATACTAGCACAAACTCTTAATTATTACAACCCTTTTTGTGTTTTTTGTATACACAATTTTATACTGTTTATTATGACAAAACCAACCCCGTTTATTTGTGATAAACGGGGTTTTTCATGCTTTACGATGAAATGAGGCCTGACCATATTTTGGCCTTGTCGACAGAGAATTAGAATAATCAAAGCACGCTACCTGTATCAGGGGGATATCCTGTGCCCGAAGGGTATAAGGGAACCGGACTTACTGTGCGATCTTATTAATCCATCGGGTCATAGGACACCATATCTTCTTTGTGATCCCATTTTAACAATTGTGCTAATGGGACCACTGTATATCCTTTCTCCTTCAGACCATTGAGTAACAAAGGGAGGGCCTCGACGGTTTTCATTCTGTCAAGTCGGCCGTCATGCAGCAAGATAATATAGCCGGGTTTTACCTTTTTTAATACTCGATCGGCCATTTCTTCCGGCGTTGTGGCAGAACGGTTTTCTATGGTCACCGTCCAGAGAATTTCCTTCATGCCCAGGGAGGCAGCCGTTTTTTCAACATAATCTGTCGTCAGGCCCTTCGGGGAGCGAAAATACACAGGCACGGCGCCTGTTACATCAATAATGGTTTGATAGGCGCTTTCTATTTCGACAAAGGCTTCCTCCGGAGTCACATCGGTAAGCCTGGGGTGCGTCATGGTATGGTTGCCCACTTCATGGCCTTCTGCAACGATTTTTCTGGCAATTTCGGGATAGGCTTTTACATTATTGCCTACCATAAAAAAGGTGGCCGGCGCTTGATATTTCTTTAACGTATCAAGAATGGGAACGGTGTACCGGGGGTCCGGGCCGTCATCAAAGGTTAGAGCCACAATTTTATCGTCTGTTTCTTTTCGATAAATCGCTTTGCTTCCCAGAGCAACTTTAAGACCGGTGGGACCAATAACCGTTAAGCAAAATAAAACTGTGATAAAGGAGCCAAGGAGAATCTTTTTTGTTACCGAGAAGAACATAGACGCCCCCCCCTTTTATTTACTATATAATAACTGATTAATTCGAAAACCACCTTATCTTCACCTTTAAGAAAAAATTAATATTTTATCAAACATCAAACATATTTGCCAGGAAATAGCAAGATGGTGTGAAAAAATTTTAAATATGCAAAAAACAGAGGAATTTAAAGGAAAAAGTAGAATATTTTAACCAGCAACAACTGGCGGAGGTATATTATGCGGCGGGTGTCTCTACAACATGTAAAACCCGGCATGAAGGTCGGGCGCCCGGTTTTCAACAGTAACGGTCAAGTACTTTTGAATGCCGGGGTCATACTGAATGAAAGATACATTGCGCGCTTAAGGTTGCTGGGGATCCCGTCGTTATACATTGATGACGGCCTTCTGCCGGACATTCAAGTGGACGACGTAATATCTGATGAGACCCGGATAAAAGCCGTAAAACAAGTGAAAGACTTGCTAAAGACCCATTCCCTGTCACTGGGGAGTAACGTAAAGGAAATGGAAAGGGTTTACTCCACCATTAATGAAATTATTGACCAACTGTTGAACAACAACAAATTAATGGTAGAACTGATAGACATAAGATCCCTGGATGATTATGTGTTCGCTCATTCAGTCAATGTATGCGTTCTGGCGCTTATGACAGGAATTTTCCTGGGCTATGAACGCCCAAAACTGTTTCACTTGGGAATGGGCGCCTTACTACATGATATCGGTAAAATCCTTGTTCCCAAGGAGATTTTAAACAAACCGGGGCCGTTAACGGAAGAAGAATACAATATTGTAAAAAAACACCCTGAATACGGGCTGCAAATTCTCAGTAAAAATCCCCATGTGAGCAGTTTGTCCCGGCTGGTGGTTTACCAGCACCACGAACGTTACTGTGGTACAGGTTACCCTCAGGGATTAAAGGATTTAGAGATTCACGAGTTCGCCCAAATAACCGGCATGGTGGACATGTATGATGCCCTGACGGCGGACCGCGTTTACCGCAAAGCATTTCCACCCCATGAAGCCTATGAAATGATTGCCGGGGCAGGGGATTACCTGTTTTCTTATCATATTATTGAACCCTTTCTTGCCAATATTGCTGCTTATCCCGCAGGAACCGTTGTGGAACTGAGTTCAAGGGAAATTGCCGTGGTGGTGTGCACAACAAAAGGATTTTCTTTATATCCCCGGGTAAGATTATTGTATGACAAAGCGAGAAAACCGGTAACCGATTTGATTGAAATAGAACTGTCAGACTACCGTAACGTGGTGATCAGTCGTGTAGTGGATGAAATTGAATACCTGACAGGGGACCAGGAAATCGGAAATAAAACGCAATGAATAAAATCCTGGCCTGGCCGAGATTTTATTCTATACCGGAACTTTCCATATTCGCAGGAGATCGATGAATAGCAAATAAATCAGGCCTATCGTCAAAACTATAATAATAGTGGGAGGTCGAAAGAATGACGAGATGGAGAAACATTGCAGTTTTTACATTAGTCCTGGCTTTTTTATCCGGCATCATGTTTGCATCCGGGTGTACATTGATTAAAGACATCACACCAAAACAAAACACCGCACGTCAACAGGAGGGGGTGGCGGATGCCGGTGTTCCCGGCGTAGGGCCGGATACCATTGCCGATATCGTGGAAAAGGCGGGACCGGCCGTGGTCAAGATAAACACGGTGGTTGAGGTGGGAGGATATCCTAATCCTTTCTTTAATGACCCGTTTTTCCGCCAGTTTTTCGGTATCAGTCCGGAGCCTCAATACCAGAGTGGCCTTGGCTCGGGATTCATTATCTCAAAGGACGGCTATATTCTTACCAATGAACATGTCATTGAGGGCGCCCAAAGGATCAGCGTTCTGGTGAAAGGGTACAAAAAACCCTACCAGGCCAAACTGGTGGGCGCAGACCCTTCCCTTGATCTGGCAGTTCTCAAGATTGACGGCAACGACTTTCCCACGCTTCCTCTGGGTGATTCCAACCGGATCCGGGTAGGGAACTGGGTCATCGCCATTGGCAGTCCCTTTGGGCTGGAGGATACCGTAACCATCGGAGTTATCAGTGCCAAAGAGAGGCCCCTGGAAATTGATAACCGCACCTTTGAACATTTGCTGCAAACCGACGCGTCCATCAACCCGGGCAACAGCGGCGGGCCGTTACTCAATCTTAACGGTGAGGTTATCGGTATTAATACCGCCATCAATGCCCAAGCCCAGGGAATTGGTTTTGCCATCCCCACCAGTACCGTCAAAGCAGTTTTGGATGAATTAATTGAGCAGGGAAAAGTGAAAAGATCCTGGCTGGGTGTACAAATCCAGCCGGTGACCCCGGACATAGCCAATTATCTTAATTTCGAAGGATCTGGGGGCGCCGTCGTGTACGGGGTTGTGCCCGGCGGGCCGGCCCAAAGGGCGGGCATTAAACAAGGGGACATTATTTTAAGTATCGACGGCAGTAAGGTCGAAAGTCCCGATGATTTAATCAAACTCATACAGAAAAAGAAAGTGGGATCAAAGGTGGAAGTGGAAGTATTCCGCCAGGGTAAAACAATTAAGATTTCAGTGCAAACCGCTGAAAGGCCGGTTGAAGGAAGGTAACAACGGCAGGACACGACAAGTGTCCTGCCGTTGTTTTTGGACAAACTAAAGGTGGAGGTGTTCCCGTGGAAATACCGTTTCATTATGGTCACCAAACCGTACCTGTTCAAATAAAGGACCACAACATTGCCGGCATAGTTGGTTCTGGCTTACCGGCTGCCGCTAACCCCCGGGAAGAAATTGAAAAATCCCTTGGTAATCCCATAGCAAGTCCCCGCCTGCAGGAAATTGTCAAGAGAAAAGGACCCGGTTCCATTGTAATCCTGGTTACGGATGTGTCCAGACCCATTCCTTATCAGGAAATCTTAGAAGCAGTCCTGCGGGAAATCCTGGCAGGCGGCGTTAAAAAGGAACAAGTTCAGTTTATCATCGCCACCGGGGCCCACCGGCCGAATACCGAAACGGAAATCAAAGAGGTATTCGGAAGTCTGGCCGGTCAGTACCCTTTCCTTAATCACGATTGCGACAAAGACCTGGTCAACCTGGGTACGCTGACAGGCGGAGCTGAATTATATGTTAACAAACGGGTGGCCGAAGCCGATATGGTCATCACAACCGGATGCATCATGCCCCACAATCTGGCCGGTTTTTCCGGGGGACCAAAACTTATCCTACCTGGTGTTGCAGGAAGGAAAACCATAGAACAAAATCACCGGATGATGACCAATCAGGGGGTGGGGCCCGGTAAGATTATGAACAACCCCATTCATCACCAGATGCTGGAGGCGGCCGAGCGGTTGAGAGTGTACTTCGGTGTTAACGTGATTCTCAACGAACAAAATGATATAGTTAAATGTTTTGCCGGGGAGCTTACATCTTCTTGGTTGGAAGGGTGCAGGTACTGTCAGAGGATTTACCGTCAAACATTACCAACGCCGGAAGAAGTGGTGGTGGCCGGCGCCGGGGGATACCCCAGGGATTTAAACCTGTATCAGTCGGTGAAGGCTCTGATAAACGGCGCCAGGCTGGCAAAACCCGGTGGAACTGTTGTGTTGCTGGCCCGCTGCCAGGAAGGCATGGGCGAACCGGTGTTTCAACAGTGGGTGGAACAGGGGAAAAGGCCCGAAGATGTAGTGAAACGGTTTCAGGAGCAGGGATTTGTACTGGGGGGGCATAAAGCCTACGTTCTTTGCAACGTCTTAAAAAATAAAGAAGTGATCCTGATTTCCGATTTAGCCAAATCAAAAAATCCGGTACCACTTCTTAAAAATGCCGAGGACTGGGCAACGGCAGAAAAAATGATTATTGAGAAACACGGGCCTGATTACCGGGCATTGATGGTTCCCTTTGCCGGCCTGGTGTTTCCGCTTTCGGACCAGGAGACGCCGTCCGATAAATAGCGTTTCAACAGTTCCTGTCTGGATATCACCACCTTTTTGGGGACCAGTTTATTCCACTGGCGCCGCAGGTGGGAAAGACCGCCGGGGTGTAGCAGGAACAGCAGCCAGCGCTGGTACCAGGCCACAATGGAACGAATACCGGGGGTCAGATCGTATACAGAGAACCCCAGTTGGGAAGTTCCCCTGTGAATCATGGTAATACCGATCAAGGCTTTAATTCCCTGGTAAGTGGGGTCCTGCGAAACCGCCTTGGCCAGGAGGGGGAGCGAACGTCTGGTTTCCCGCAGCAGCATAATGCCTATCAGTTCCAGTGAACGGGCCGTTGCAGTGATCCTTTGCAGAAACTCATTGTTGAAATGAAGTTCCCCCACCTTATCTCCGGGGAGCAGTAAAGTACCGTCGGGTAATTCCATCTGTTGGCCCCGGTAATTCCGCACCGCTAGGCGAAACAGGTTGCTTTCCTGCCCGCCAACGGGTTTTAGACCCGCCAGGCGGTCAAAACAAAACTCCCATACCTGCCAAAGACCGCGCAGGCATTTTTTCAATATTGCCGCATCCTGACAGAGCATGAATTCATCCAGGCTGACGGGCCGGAGACCTTTCAGCTGCAGGGACTCCAGGATTTTCGGCAGGGCTTCCACCATTTTGGCAGGGCCGTCGTCCGCAGCGCCCGGCTTGGTGCAGCGATCATGAAAAACAATGACGGCACCGGCTTTTATTTTGCGGTTCACAATATCATGGATGCGGTCCGGGGATGAACGGGGATGCCAATCCCAGCTCATTAAAGACCAAAGTACTGTCCGCTGCCGGGCCAACAACAGATATAAATAGGTGAAAAGATTAAATACCCCCCAGGAAGGACGGAAAAAAAGGGGGACTTTACCGGTAATGCCTTCTATGGTTTTTATCCCTTTTCTTATTTCCTGAATGGCAGACAAAGGGTTCTGCAGCCAAACAAAACGATGGTTGTAACCGTGCGTGCCCAGACTGTGACCTTCCGCCATGATTCGCTTGACCAGATGGGGGTGTTGTTCAGCATGCCGACCCACCAGAAAAAAACTGGCCCTCACCTGGTATTTTTTTAGAATATCCAGCACCTGAGGAGTATAGCGGGGATCAGGGCCATCGTCAAAGGTTAGGGCAACCATGCCCGATTTTTTACTGCCCCGGTAGAGCGCCCCCAGGTGCAGTGTACGGCCCAAAATCGTTGGCAGCAGCATGTAGAGGAAAATGACGAGGCCAGCGAGTTTAAAAATGTTGAAGGACATTTTTTATCACTCCTGGTTGCTTAAAGTCCGGTCAAAGGGATGGCAAAGATAAAAGAAACCCATGCCGGCCAGGATAAAAGCGCTCAGGTAAATGGCTCCCGTTGGGTGGAGCCAGACGGAGATAACACCGCCCAGCACGGGGCCTGTGGCAATGCCCAGACCCTCCAGGGTGGTGAAGATCCCCCAGCCGGTGGCCTGTTGTTCCGGCGGTATGGCCCTGGCCAGCAGCGAATTCCAGGCGGGTAAGACAATGGCGTAGGAAAGCCCGACCAGGATCGCCAGGAGCATGATCACAGGCAATTTTTTGGTTAATGGAAAAAGGGACAAAAATAAAGCGCTTAACAAAAAGCCAGTGGTCAAAACTTTTTTTAACGGCAATCGGTCCACCAGTTTACCCATCGGCACCAAAAAAAGAACGGTGGCAGCTCCCCCCGCCGTTAATAACCAACCGTACTGCCGGGAGGACAATCCTAAAACCCCGGTGGCATATAAAGGGAGGATGGGCAGCAGCAAACTTGCCGCCGTGGTCTGCAAAAACATCCCGGGCAGTAAAACCTTGATCACCATGGGATCTGCGGCCAGTTTTTTCAACTGGTCCGAAAGAGAAATCTTTATACAACCGGTCTTGGCTTGCAAGGGAATCAGCAGTCCTATGGCCAGGCAGAGGGCCCAAACAATAATCAGGAGTTGGAATGCCGTGCGAAAGCCGGCGGGTAAAACAAAATTAATAGCCACTGGTCCGGCCCCGGCCCCCAGCAGCCAGGCCGAGAAAACAGCGCCCATTCTGGCTGCCCGGTCAGGATGGTCAATGGGGGCCACCCTGCTGATAACAGCTAACCACACCGGTGCGAAACCCAGACCGAACAGGCCCGCCAGAACCACCATCACCCACGCTTCCCGCCGGTAATAGAACCCCAGCAGGGACAACAAACTCAACAGCAACCCCCCCAGCAGCACCGGTTTTCCCCGGCGGTCCAATTGGCAGCCCACAGCCGTTTTAAAAATTGTTTCGGTAAGGTAATGGGCAGACACAACCATGCCGGCGCTTGCCACGGAAGTATTTAAAAAATTCACGGCATAAAGGGGCCAGAAGGTAAGGAAAAAGGCGCTTCTGGTCAATTCTGTCAGAAACAGTAATAGAATTAAGACAAAATCCTGCCGGGATAAAAGGTTCGATTTTAACAATGCATTCTTCCCCTTAAAAAACCACCGCGGCCATCATAACGCCAATCAAAGCGCCCACCGCCACTTCAGAGGGCGTATGACCGATCAATTCCTTTAATGCCTTGACGTTTTGCTGCCCGTCCTGGCGACCCATCTCTTCCAGAATCTGGTTTAATATTTTGGCATGAATCCCCGCGGCCCGGCGAACTCCCATGGCATCATACATCACGATCACAGAAAAAATCGCTGTAATGGTAAAAAGAGAGGAAGACCAACCGTAGCTCAGCCCGGCGGCTGTGGCCAGGGCTGTCACCATGGCCGAGTGTGAGCTGGGCATGCCGCCGGCTTCAAAAAATCTTTCCCAGTGCAACTTTTTATTTTTCAGACTTTCCAGCAGCCCTTTTAGAAGTTGGGCTGTCAAAAAAGCCGTGAGGGGTGCAAAAAGGATTTTATTTAAATATAACCAGTAATATAGTTCAGACAAACATATTCACCTCTTAACGAGACTTGGATCCCTGTTAAATTACTATTCTCTGTGCTTGTTGTAAATCCTTGCTGGCAGTGAATAATCAGAACTTGTTGTCAATAAGCGACATTGGCGTATCAAATTATTGACACCGCTGGAAAAATTATTGGTCTTCATGAGAATTTGTCTTCCTGTTACAATTTTTAGAGGGACCAGGGCTAAAAATTAAAAGCAGGAGGTACTATGATTAAAAGAAGATGGACAACCCTTGGATTCCTGTTTCTTTACCTTGTCACCTTTAACTTTATGTTTTTTCCCGCACCGGCCGGCGCCGGACAGCCCAGACCCATCGTCATGGGCTATTATGCAAAGGACTGGTACACCGATAACGAATCCTATAACTCCCTGGTCAACTATCACAGCTACCTGGACTATGTAGCGACCTTCACCGCCCGCATCAACAGCAACGGACGGTTGATTGTTGACTTTCCGCCCTCGGAAGGAATCAGCCTGGCCAAAAAGAAGGGTGTTAAGCCCCTGTTAGTGGTACATAACATGTACAACGGGATGGATGTTGCCTCAGCCTCGGCAGTACTGGGGGACCCCCAAAAAAGGTGGCAGCTGGCTGTCAATATTGCCTCGTTAGTTAAAGAATATGGCTATGCCGGGGTCAATATTGATTTGGAGGCGGTGCCCACCTGGAATAGAAACGATTATAACAAGTTTTTATGGGAATTAAAGGGTCTGCTCAAACCCGGGGGATATCTTCTGACAGCAGCCATTCCGGCAAAAAACAGCCACCAGTGGAACAACAATTGGTCCGGCGCCTATGATTACAAGGAAATCGGACGGGTATGCGACTACGTAATGCTGATGACCTATGATGAGCACTGGTTTGGCGGGCAGCCCGGTCCCATTGCGTCTTTACCCTGGGTGCAAAGCGTACTGGACTATGCCGTCAGTCAAATGCCCTCGAATAAAATTATTTTAGGCCTGGCCGCCTATGGCTACGATTGGTCCTACAGTAAAAACCGTTCTGTTAAGTGGAAGGATGTTAACGCACTGGTCCGGCAAACCGGAGCGGCGGTCCGCTGGGACAACGCCAGCAGTTCCCCTTATTTTTACTACTGGAAGGGCTCTGAAAAGCACGAAGTTTGGTTTGAAAATAAGTACAGTCTGGGCATTAAATTAGGTCTGCTAAAATCCTACAAGCTGGGCGGCGTAGGGATATGGCGAATGGGATTTGAAGATCATACTTTTTGGAACACCCTACATAATAAACATAAACTGAGATAATAGCTTGTGGGAGGCTGAGGGCCTCCCTAGCTTTTTGCAGTACCTTCTTGATTTCTGGTAACCGCCAGCAGGTAGATTTCCTGATCAATTTTGGCATTTCATTTAATTGGGTCTGGGCTTTGTTTAAGGCTTTGATCTGCTCCTCTGCTCCTCTGATAAAGGCGCAATCTCCAGCCCCTCTGTGTTGATATCCACCATCAATGTCTCCCTCCTTTGCTGACTATTGTTCCCCTGGCATCATAAAATAAACAAAAAACCTTGCCTTGGCCAATGGCTGCAATTATAATAAAATTGACACTGATAACCATTATCTTTTAATAGTTTGGCCGGGTTTGGAGGGAATTGCGGCATGACACTGGATAAATGCAAAAGAGGACAAAAAATTAAAATCCTGAACATTCCCAATGAAGTAATCAGGTCACAGGCTATCCGGTTTGGTATTTTCGAGGGAACCGTCGTTACCTGTGAAGAGGTGGTTCCGGCGGGGCCGGTGGTGGTTGGCATGTGCAAACAGCAAATTGCTATCGGCCGTGAACTGGCAAAAAGCATTGCGGTTCAACCGGTTAATTAGAAAAAGGTTTCACGAGGTTATTCATAGATGGTAAACAAACATTACCAGCAAGAGGGTGTCACCGGAAAAAACATTGTTCTGGTGGGCAACCCCAATGTAGGAAAATCAGTGTTTTTTAATTATCTGACCGGGCGCTACACAGATGTGGCAAATTTCCCGGGCACCACCACAAATGTAATATGCGGACGCTGCGGCCAGGATGCCGTCACTGACACCCCGGGGATTTATGGTGTATCCTCATTTAATGAGGAAGAAAAAATTGCCCGGGATATTGTTTTGCATGGGGATATTCTGGTAAATATTGTTGATGCAGTTCATTTGGAAAGGGACTTGTTTTTGACCCAGCAGCTTATCGACACGGGGCTGCCGGTGCTGGTGGTTTTAAATATGATGGACGAAGCTCAGCAGCAGGGAATTAAAATCGACATCCGGGTACTGAGCGAACTTCTGGGCGTACCGGTGATTGCTACGGTGGCGGTTGAGGGAAAAGGGATGGACCAACTGAAAGAAGCCATCTGCCGGGCCCGGGCAGGCCGCAGGCTGCCGCCGGTGCAGGAAAAAATGGCAGGTCTACCCGCGGATATACCGGATCCCGAAAAACTGCTGATTTTAGAAGGGGACCCGGTTGTTTCTGCCAGGCACGGCATGGCCCCGGGAGGAGACCGGGAGCTGATCTACGGCGCTAGGCGCCGGTGGGTCAACGAACTGGTGGCGATGTCGGTTAAGGAAACCAGCCGCAAGGAGGTCTGGAGCACGGTTCTCAGCCGCTGGATGATCCAGCCCCTTACCGGCATTCCTTTATTAATCCTGACTCTGTGGGCTCTTTACCAACTGGTGGGGGTGTTTGTGGCACAAACCGTGGTCGGTTTTACCGAGGAAATTTTAATGGGCCAGTATTTCCAGCCCGCGGTGAAAGCCTTGGTGGGCCGTATGGTGGCGCCGGAATCGGCCTTCAATCAGATACTTGTGGGAAATTTCGGTGTCATTACCATGACGGTAACCTACCTGCTGGGCCTTTTATTTCCCCTGGTGCTGGGTTTTAATCTGGTGCTGGCCTTGTTGGAAGACAGCGGTTATTTGCCGCGGATCGCCACCCTGCTGGATCGTGTTTTGACGTCCTTTGGATTAAACGGTCAGGCGGTGATACCCCTGGTCCTGGGATTTGGCTGTGTAACCATGGCCCTGATGTCAACCCGCCTGCTGGGGTCCGAACGGGAGCGCCGTATTGCCACCATCATTCTGGCGCTAACCGTGCCCTGCTCCGCCCAGCTGGCCATTATCGCCACCATGCTGGCGGGGCTGGGGCCAGGCTATGCAATAGTTTACGGGCTGATTATTGTCAGTGTGTTTATGGCCGGCGGGTTGTTGTTAAACCGATTTGTGTCCGGGCAGTCCACCTCCCTCTGGATTGATTTGCCACCCCTCAGGTTGCCCAAACCGGGCAATGTTTTAAAGAAAAGCTGGATGAAAAGCTATGAATTTATCACGGAGGCAGCGCCCCTGTTTGCCCTAGGCGCCCTCTGCCTGGGTCTCCTTGAGGTTTCAGGCGCCTTGAACGCCATTGAAAATGCCCTGGTTCCTCTTACCGTAAACTGGCTTGGTTTACCCAAGGAAGCGGCCGGCGGTTTCATTATGGGAGTTATTCGCCGGGAATTCGGTACGGCAAGTTTATTTTCATTCCCCATGTCGGATGTGCAGAAAATGGTGGCCTTGACCACCATTACCCTGTTCGTACCCTGCATTGCTTCGGCCATGGTGATCTATAAAGAAAGGGGCTGGAAGGAAGGTACGGCTATTTGGCTGGGTATCATGATGGTGGCCTTTTTCATCGGAGGACTGATTAACCAGCTGCTCAACCTTTTTACCACCACCCTGCCGGCAGCCTCCCCGCTAACCATGTTAGCCGGCGTCATCATACTGGGTTTGGCTTTTCTACTGGGCATTCATTGGCTTAAACCCGCAAAATAGCGCAGGAAACCCTTTAAGCATAGTCTACACAGGTGATGTTGTGTTAAGAAAATTAATCAACGTTGTTGTGATATTTTTTTCTTTCTGTAGTTTTATCCCCGGCGCCTGGGCCGGGGAACCGGAGATTGTCGGGGAAACCGCAGCCCTCATGGATGCCCGGACCGGGCAGCTGTTGTACGGCAAGGAAGAACACAAAAGAATGTTCCCGGCAAGCACCACCAAGGTTTTGACGGCACTGGTGGCCCTGGAGCGGGCCAGGCTTGATGATGTGGTGACCATCGGGGCCAATCCCATTACCGCCGGGGGTACATCCATGTGGTTCGTGGAGGGGGAGCGGCTGACCATGGAAGAGCTCCTTTATGCCCTGATGTTAAACTCGGCCAACGATGCCGGGGTGGCCATTGCGGAACATATCGCCGGGTCGGTGGAAAATTTTGCGGAGCTCTGCAACAAAAGGGCAAAAGAAATAGGAGCCAGGGACACCCATTTTACCAATCCCCACGGGATGCCCGACGAAAATCACTATTCCACCGCCTACGACCTGGCTTTGATCGGTCGCGAGGCTATGAAAAACAAAGATTTTAGGAAAATTGTTTCGACGGTTCACCATGAGGTTCCCAGGACGGATCCGGAAGCTCAAAAGTATTTGTTTAACCACAACAAACTGCTATGGAGCAAAATTTACGGCTACAAAGGCGCCACCGGCATTAAAACCGGTTACACCGTGCAGGCCGGCCAGTGCATTATCGCTTCGGCCGAAAGAGAGGGACGGGAATTAATTGCCGTGGTTTTGCGCAGTGAAGGAAGCAATCTGTGGAGCGACGCGGCCCGGTTACTGGACTACGGCTTTGCCAACTTCACCAACCGCCAACTGGTTTACCATGGCAAAGTAATGGACAACCTGCCTGTGAAGTACGGCAAAAGCAACGTAGACCTGGTGGCCGACCAGGACTTTTTCTACACCTTCCCCAGGCAGGGAGCCAACGAGGTACAGATTTCCACGGAAACCGTCAAAGAAATTACAGCCCCGGTGACCAAAGGACAGGTCCTGGGGGCAGTGGTCATTGGGAGCGGTAATAAAGAACTGGGCAGAGTCAATTTGGTGGCAGCCGCGGATGTTCAACGGGATTGGCTGGCCCTGTGCAAAGCCTTTTTCACCTGGACTGTTCCGCCGCTGCTGGTCCTCCTTTGGATCAGGCGGCGAGTGGTTCTTAACAGGAAAAGGAGGAAAAGAGCAGCCCGGCGCCGGCAATACTACGGTTACGGCAGTGAATAAGTACATTGACACCCAAAATAAAAAACAATATACTGGAAAAAAGTAGCTTGGGTGGTGTTTTTGTTTGAAAAAGATTATAAACCAGGTTGGAGAAAAACTGAGGGCCAAAGAATATAAATTAACCCCCCAACGGCAGCAGATTTTAGAAGTGATGCTGGAGAATAAGGATAAACATCTTAGCGCTGAGGACGTTTATAATCTTGTTAAAAGGAAGGCGCCGGATGTAGGGCTGGCCACTGTTTACCGGACCCTGGAGTTGTTCCTGGAGCATGAGATTATCCACAGCGTAGATTTTGGCGACGGACGTAAACGCTATGAATACGGAGATAACAGTGACAGGCATCACCACCATCATGCCATCTGCCTTAAATGCGGTAAGATTTTGGAAATAAACGAGGATTTGCTGGAAGAGCTGGAAAAACAGGTGGCCAGGGATTATAACTTTGTTGTCACAGATCATGAATTGAAGATTTTCGGGCACTGTGGAGAGTGTAAACAGTAGGAAAGGGGCTGCTAGAGGCAGTCCCTTTGTCTTATCTATTGTTCGCTTTCCCGTTGTTGCATTTTGTGCAGCTGCCGGAACAGCCGCCGGGGATGGGTTCCCGGCACCTGGGACAAACCAAGGTCAGCATTTCAACAGGGCAGTTGCAGCGGGGGCAGATTTTTAGCCCACAACATGGATTTTTGTCTGTTTGCTTCATCAGGCTGCCCCCTTTGAACTGGGATTACGGTGTACACCTTGTTTTTTGAAGAGTCTTACAGCGATTACCACCAGGACGGCCAAACCCAATACAGATACGGCAACCGTAAACACTTGTGCCGGGCTGGACACTCCCAGCAGGTTTGACAGTTGAGCTATGACACCGCCGATGAGGAAGGCAATCACCCAGGTGCTGAGCCACATCAGGGCCGCTTCCTTCTTGGTGCGTTCCTTAAATATCACCAGGATGGAGGCGATGCAAGGAACAAACAGGGTGATGGTAATTAAGGCAACCACTGTCTGAATAGGGGTAAGTGTCATATCCGCCAGGCCCGCTGCGCCGAAATCTCTTCGCACAACTCCCATAATGAAAGCGGTGGCAGCTTCCTTGGGCAAACCAAGCCAGCCAACGGTCAGGGGAGCTAGGGCATTTTGCAGCAGGGTAAGAATACCGGTAACATGGAAAATACTGATCAACAGGGCGCCTAGGGCAAACAACGGGAAAGCTTCCTTTAAGAACTGGTACGATTTAATGAAGGTCTTGGTTAGAACATTGTCGACCCTGGGGAACCGCAAGGGCGGTAAATCAATTAACAGGTCGGAGGACCGGCCGGATAACAAAGAATTCATTAAAGTACCCACCACCACCAGAATCGCCAGGATCACCAGAGTATAAAGGGCGACAAATTCAGGGCCCACCGCAGCCAGCATGCCGGCAATGACACCCAGCTGGGCGGAACAAGGGATGGCCAAACCCAGGAGAAAGATGGCAATACGCCTTTCCCGCTCAGATCCCAGCAGGCGGGTGGTAATGGTGGCCATGGTTACGCAACCCAGGCCGAGAATTAAAGGAATCACCGCCCGGCCGTTCAATCCGATGCCGGTTAACACTCTGTCCACCAGGGTGGCCAGACGGGGCAGGTAACCGGAATCCTCAAACAGGGACAGGAAGAAGTAAAACCCTACCACCAGGGGCATCAATAATCCCAGAACATAGGTGAAGGTCATGGTCAACAGGCCGAATTCCCCGATTAAAATAGTTCCCAGGGTGGAACCTTCACTGATAAACCTCCCGACGAAGGAGCGCACAGCAGGTTCATATTTACCGATCATAATGGTTTCTTCGGTCAGCCCTACCACCGTACCGGCAACAAACACGCCAATAATTTGATACATGGCATAAAGGGCCAGCAGCAGAATGGGTATTCCGGTCAGGGGTTTCATCATCATGCGGCTGAGGGCGTTACCAAAGGCAGCTGATTTGCTGATCTCCTTCACCACATGATGCACCAGCTGGTTTACCCGCTGCCGCCGCTGCAGATAGATTTCTTCCCGCCGGTTCATAGGTGCCAGCCCGTGCCTGGCAGCTACAGCATCATCCCCTTCCAGAATCAGCAGGGCTTCGCCGCGGCTGCCCACCCGGTTTACCAACTCATCCAAATCCTTTTGCAGGGCAGGATCGGAATGACCCTGCCGGGCCTGCCAGATATTTTGCTTTACTTCTTCTAAACCCTGTTTTTTAACAGCCACCGTGGGAATGACCGGCACCCCCAGCAACTGGCTCAGCAGGGCAGCATCAATTTTAATTCCCTGTCTTGCAGCCTCATCCACCATGTTCAGGGCCACGATCACCGGAACTCCCGTGTCGATTACTTGTTGGGTCAGGAACAAATCCCTCTCCAAATAGACGGCGTTCACAACATTGATGACAACGTCTGCTGACAAAATAACATCCCGGGCGACCCTTTCTTCGTCGTTAAAGGAAGAAATGCCATAAACCCCGGGAGTGTCGATAATAACATCACCTTGATAACGGCCGTGGGAAATCTCCAGCGTGGTGCCGGGGTAATTGGAAACATCCACATACACGCCGGTTAGATAATTGAAGAATACCGATTTTCCGGCGTTGGGGTTTCCCACCAAGACAATGCGCCGGGCCCCCTCGGGAATATCTATCTTGATACTGCATCCGTGGCAGTGGGACATAAACTTCACTCCTTCTTTAGTTGATGCATGGTACATCCATTGACATTCAGAAATTGATGAACCGGGTCCTTTGCCCCGGAATGCCTGCTATTCTAGCTCAGACTGATGTCAATTTCCTTTGCCAGTTGCCTGCCAAGGGCAATCTGCTGGCGGTTCTTACGGATAACGATGGGTCCCGCAGGAACAACTTCTTCGCAGGTGAGCCACTCACCCTCGGTAATACCGAAACGAATGGCTTGAGCCCGCACGGCTTCATTGGGAATATGGTTGATTTTAAAGTATTGCCCTCTTTTCACGCGGTCCAGAGTCATACAAAACACCCCTTTACTTGAATATGAAAATCATTATCAGTAGCAAAGCAAAGTAATAGCATCATTTTAGATGATAATGCCATTGAAAACTTATTCTACTGAATATGATATGCCAATGAATCGATGAAAATGATTATCAATATCTGTTTTTAGTATATTCTTTAGCCGATGGGATGTCAATCTCTTCATGGAAAAATTAATAATTTCGCAAGACCGCCGATAAGTAACCCTGGAAAAATGATCTTGCTGTTTCCTGAAGGATGAGGGAGAGGAGTGTAGAATTGTTAAAGGATCATGCCATCGGAGGTGCTGCTGTTGGAGACCTTGCGCCTGCGCATCGAATTTAAAGACCGGGTAGGAATTGTCTATGATGTTTCCCAGGTGGTATCACCTAAAAATATCAATATTATATCCCTGCAGGTATTACCCAACAACATGTACCTGGAAATTGAGGCTTTGGAAGAGCGGGAAGCAGCAGCCCTGCAGCGGGAACTCAAAGCGATTCCCGGCGTTAAACAGGTGGAACCCATTGAAGTGATGCCCCACGAGGAAAGGGAAAGACAGCTCAAGGCTGTACTGGATTCGGTCAGCGACGGCATTATCGCGGTGGACCGCAAGGGGCATATTACCGTCTTTAACCCCGCCTGTGAGAAAATTCTCCTAATCTCAGCCGAAAAAGCTCTGGGCAGGGATGTGGCGGAAGTGGTTTCTATGGATATTCCCATGATTAACAGTTTAAAAAACGGCGAAGGCTATGACCATAAAGAAATTATGATTACCACGCCCCGGGGCAGGCATCACTATTTGAGCACCGGCAGGCCCATTAAGGATCAAGCGGGCAGAGTCATTGGTATGGTGGCAGCCCTCAAAGATATGTCCCAGGTGCGTGACCTGGTTTATTCTGTAACCAAACCGTCCATGATAACCTTTGAAGACATTATTTACGGCAGCGAAGCCATGGAACGGGTGGTGGCCATGGCCAAACGGGTGGCCCGCAGTGATTCCACCGTTATGATCAGGGGAGAAAGCGGGACGGGCAAAGAATTGTTTGCCAGGGCCATCCACATGGAAAGTTTGCGCAGAAACAAGCCCTTTGTGCCCTTGAACTGTGCGGCTCTGCCGGATTCTTTGTTGGAAAGTGAACTTTTTGGCTATGCCGACGGGGCTTTTACCGGGGCAAAAAAAGGGGGCAAGCAGGGGCTCTTTGAATTTGCCCATGAAGGGACCCTGTTTTTGGATGAAATCGGCGAACTGTCTCCGCATCTCCAGGCAAAACTTCTCCGGGTATTACAGGACGGCAAGGTAAGACGACTGGGGGACCGCCATGAAACTCCCGTCAATGTCAGGGTGATTGCCGCCACCAATAGAAATCTAGAGGAAATGATGGCCCGGGGTGATTTCAGAGAGGACCTTTATTATCGTTTAAATGTGTTTCCCATCCGGTTGCCCCCCCTGCGCGAGCGGCCGGAGGACATTCCTTTCCTGGTCCATCACTTTTTAAAGAAATATGCCTCCCAGCCCAATAAAGAAGTTTCCGGCATCTCTGCCGGGGCCTTGCGGATATTGACCAAAAACCGCTGGACAGGCAATGTCCGTGAATTGGCGAATGTCATTGAACGAGCCGTCAACCTGGTGGAAAGCGGGGAAATCCGACCGGAACACATTATTTTGGATGATGAACGCTTTAGCTTGGCCGGGCATTTTCCGGCCAATGAAGAATTCAGCAGTTCCAGCTTGAAAGAAGCAGCGGCCCGGGCCGAACTGGATACCCTGCAGCTGGCCCTCAAAACCCACGGCAGCGCCCGCAAAGCAGCCAGGGCCCTGGGTGTTTCCCACACAACCATCTTAAATAAGATGCGGCGCTTTGGTCTGCAGGTTTCTCATAAAAAACAAAATAAAAAGTAGAAGCAACGCCGTCAGGCGTTGCTTCAGACTGTCGACAAAGTAAATGTCGGCAGTCTTTTTTTGTGTCAAGACCCAAAGATGGACAATTTTCCAGTAAAATAGAAATAGAAAAAATATTGTGGGGCGATTGACATGTTAAAGAAGAAAAATCGGGCAATAACTAACCAGGTGGAATTTGTAAGCATCAGTGATTTAGTACCTAAAGATCATCTTTTAAGGGCTGTAGAAGAAAGCATTGATTTTGATTTTATATATGATGAAGTAAAAGACCTATATAGTGAAAATATCGGAAGACCAAGTATTGACCCAGTGGTACTAATTAAATTGCTTATGCTCCAAG
>NZ_FQUY01000031.1 GCF_900129195.1 Desulforamulus putei DSM 12395 | reverse complement strand
TTTCTGGTGGCGATACCGGAGGGGGTACACCTGTTCCCATCCCGAACACAGCAGTTAAGCCCTCCAGGGCCGATGGTACTTGGGGCTCACGCCCCTGGGAGAGTAGGTCGCCGCCAGAATAAGTTTAAAAAACCTGTGGCAATTATGCTGCAGGTTTTTGTATTGTTTATCCGGAATAAGTTAGGTACCAGATACCAAATTTATAACTTATTTAGTGGAAGAGCAAGTTATATTTTGCATAGGAGCACAACTCGCCAAAGAGTAACCCCACGGTTATCTAGCCGTGGGGTTATGTATATTAAAACCAGTACTCGGGGTATTTTCTTTTAGAAGAACAATTGTTTATCAATACGGCTGCGAGGACCAAAAGAAAAGATCCCAACCCCACAGGAGAAAAGATATAGCTAAAACCCTGACCGGTATATACCGCCACAAAGGCTGTGGCGCCGCCGGGCGGGTGCAGGGTGTGCGTCAGGTTCATAAAAAAGATGGCCAATGTGACAGCCAGGGCGATGGTCCACCACTGGTTTCCCAGCAGTTGATACACCAGGACACCGGCAGCGGCGGAAACCATATGACCGCCTATGACGTTGCGGGGCTGGGCCATGGGTACATGACATACAGCGAATAAAAGGACGGCAGATGCGCCCAGAGAGGGTACCAGCAGCGGAATATGGTAAAAGGTATTTAACATAGAAATAAAACCAATACCTAAAAAACTCCCTATGGCAGTAAAGAAATGACTTGCCGTGTTGACCGGTTGCAAAACGGGGCAATTACCGCCGCGCATTTTCCTGACATATGACACAAATGCCTGAGATAAAGATGAATCGCCGGAACTCTCAATGGATTTGGCCTTTTCCATCTAAAACACCTCCCTTTGTATTCTACTATTTGTCAACCGGCGTAACCTGTGAGGCTGATCACAGGTTAAACGTCATATCCAGGACAATATCAATTATATACACTAATTTTAGAATTTGATAAGACTTTTGTAATGAAATCTTGTTATAGTACATGCAGGTAGAAGTCTGAAAGAAATTCTTTCATGACGTTTTGTGCCTCAAGAAAGGAATGGTTATAAAGATGTAAAAAAATTAACTGATAAGTTTGGGCGGCGTGGGAATGCTAGTGGGAATGCTATAGAAAAATTTTATGCGAAAAAACATGTGTGAGGTGGGTAAAATGTTTGAAATTAAGGACAAGATCTATTGGGTTGGTTATAAAGACTGGGAATTAAAGAAGTTTCATGGAGACGAATATTCAACTCACCGCGGCTCAACGTATAACTCCTATCTAATTAAAGATGAAAAGTTGGCGCTGGTTGATACGGTCTGGACACCCTATCATGAAGGTTTTGTAGAAGACCTGGACCGGTTATTCGGACTGGACAAAATTGACTTAATTGTTATCAACCATTGCGAGGTAGACCATGCCGGAAGTCTTCTCTATTTAATGGAGAAAATTCCCGACACTCCCATTTATTGCACCAAAAAGGGCGCCGAGATGATAAAAAAACATTTCCATAAAGATTGGAACTTTCAGGTGGTAAAAACCGGGGACAGCGTGGAGTTGGGACAGTACAAGCTGGTCTTTGTGGAGGCTCCCATGCTGCACTGGCCGGATACCATGATGACCTATGTGCAGGGGGCCAATGTTTTGCTTTCCAATGACCCCTTCGGACAGCACTATGTTTCCCCGCATTATTTTAATGACCAGGTGGATCAGGGTGAGTTGTATTATGAGGCGTTAAAATATTATGCCAATATTATTACGCCCTTTAATAAACTGGTGTTGGCCAAGATTAAGGAACTCAGGTCCCTGAACCTGCCCATTGATATGATTGCCCCCAGCCACGGCATCATCTGGCGGGACAACCCCATGCAGATTATCGAGAAGTATGAACAATGGGCCGGTAACTATCATGAAGGTTCGGTGACCATTTTATACGACACCATGTGGGGGGCCACCAAAAAAATGGCCCTGGCCATAGCTAGGGGGCTGGAGAATAAAGGTGTTCCGGCCAGGGTCATTAACACAGCCAAGTATGACAAGAACGATATCATAACGGAAGTATTCAGATCCAAAGGAATTATCGTTGGCAGTTCAACTATCAACAACGGCATCCTATCTTCCATGGCGGCGGTATTGGAAATGATCAAAGGTCTCAAGTTTAAACAAAAGGTGGCTGCTTCCTTTGGTTCCTATGGCTGGAGCGGCGAATCCGTTAAGATCATCGAAGAATGGCTCAAGGAATCCGGCTTTGACATAATTCAAGAAAGCAAGAAAATTAACTGGGATCCCACGGCCGACGAATTAAGGGAATGTGTGGCCTATGGTGAAACCTTTGCCGAAAAGATAAAAACCTTTATTACACCTGAACAGGCGGTGAAATCATGACCAGGCAATGCCTGAATCTTTCAACCATAGTGGAACTGGCTGCCGCCAACAGTGAAAAAAGTGTCCGGTATTATAAAAAATGAAGGAACAGGGAAGCCTTTGGAATTGGTATTGAGGCTAAGAAAGACGGTATCCTTTTGTATCATGAGTTTATGAACCGTTGTGTTTCCGAGGAAGCAAAAAACATTTTAAGCCATTTAATTGAGAGCGAGCAAAGGCACCTGCTGGAGCTCCGGGACTACATGTATGAAATATGTCCTATGGGGTGTAAGCATTACCATAAAAATGGAAATTATGGTAAGGGATAGCAAAAAGGCCCTGCCAAATTGTTTCCAAATATAAGGGAGGAGAGATACTATGTCCAAGTATGAGTGTGTTTGCGGGTACATCTATGACCCAGCCAAAGGAGAAGGAGACATTCCCCCCGGAACCCCTTTTGCAGACCTGCCGGAGGACTGGGTTTGCCCGGTGTGCGGTTTAGGCAAAGATGCCTTTACGGAAATGGAATAACTCACCAAAAAGAAAAGGCTTTAGCCACATGGGCTAAAGCCTTTTTATATGAACGGAGGTGTGAGGGTAACCTATTTCAGAAGACCGTCCGCAGGAGCGCCGGGCAGAGAAAGAGCCTTTTCAATGACGGGAGTAAAATTGCCTTTAGCCATTAGCTATTGGCCAGGTTAGAAGATATATGACGCTGTTACTCAAAAGCTGTTCAGTTTTGAGGGAACACAAAAAGTTTGCTAAAGGGAAGACCAAAAAGCCAACGGCTAATGGCCAAAGGCCGACCCGAAAGAATTACCAAAAAGCATAAGATTTCTGGTGGCGATACCGGAGGGGGTACACCTGTTCCCATCCCGAACACAGCAGTTAAGCTCTCCAGGGCCGATGGTACTTGGGGCTCACGCCCCTGGGAGAGTAGGTCGCCGCCAGAGTAATTTTTAGGCCCACAGTCCTTTGGGTGTGGGCCTTGTTGCATTTTTGAATTAAGTATTGCAGACAAGTAAAGTCCGCAATTATAACCTTGGGCCTTTTAATATGTCAGAAAATGAAACAGTATTGTATTTTAGGTAGAACAAAATCGAACTAAAAACATCATAAAAATTTCCCCGTTGGTCAGTATGGGGCGCTTTAATACGTATTGCAAAAGAAGGAATGATTGCTTATACTTACTAAGTAAGTACACACTTACTAGGGGGGTGTAAACATGGCCCAAAGACTTAGTTCAGTTGAAAGGAAAAGACAAATTATTATTGCTACCCTGGATATTGTTTCTGAAAGAGGTTTTGGCAACATTACCACAGCGGAAATAGCTAACCGGGTAGGGATATCTGAAGGTGCCGTTTTTAAACATTTTAGCAGTAAAGCAGAAATTTTACAGGAAGTGTTGTTTTTTATTAGAACTTCTCTGCTGACATTGGCTCAAAACATTATTAGTAAGGAAATTACAGCAGACGAAAAGCTTAAACAGATATTGTATAACATATTTAGCTTTTTTACTCAGTACCCCGGAGTACCGAAGGTCATTTTTTCGGAACAACTTCATCTGGCTGATCAAAATTTAAAAGGAATTTTGGCCGAACACGTTAAGAGCTATAGTCAAATAATTCATAATGTCATCGTGGAAGGCAGGGAAAAAGGTTTATTTAACAGAGATTGTGATCCTGAATTGGCTACAGAGGCTTTCCTGGGACTTGTTCAAGTAAATGTTTTTAAGTGGTCTATATCGGGTCATGCCTGGTGTCTTACTGATCGTGCGGATAAAATTTTTAATTATTTCATTCGAACACTGGTATAGAATATTTTTTTGCTATAAAGTAAGTGAGTACTAACTTTCCTAGGGAGGTTGAAGAAAATGATCGCAAAAAACAAAAGAATTTTAGTATTTACTGTTATTGGGATTACAGTCCTTGCAACGGCCGGTCTTTTAATTATGAAATTTAAAGGGGATCGGGGAACCCGTGTTCCCCCGGTAAAAAAAGTACCGGTGGAAACTGCCCAGGTAAAAATGGGGCCTATTTCTGCCGGTATTTCTTACACAGGAACGGTGGTTTCCAACAATGATTCGGTTATTTCGGCCAAGATAATGGGGAGCATAACCAGTTTGCCTGTCAAGGAAGGAGATAGGGTCAAAAAGGGAGATATTCTGGCTGTAATTGATGACAGCGAATACACGGGTAAAATTAACACGTTGCGCCAGCGGGTAAATACCGCAGAATTAAACTACCGGTTTCTTGACCAGCAACTTAGCAAGTACCAACAACTCTTTCAGGCGCAAGCCATATCCGAACAAAATTACCTGCAATACAAATTACAACGTGATATAGCGGCCAGCCAATTAGAGGAAGCCAAATTCGCCTTGCGGGAAGTGGAAGTGGCTTTAGAGAATGCTTACATAAAGGCCCCCTTTGACGGAATCGTAAATTCCCTGCAGAGCCAATTGGGTGATATGGCCTCGCCAGGGAAACCTATTTTGACTCTTTCCGATACCAGCCGGTTAAAGGTTCAGGTCCGGGTAACGGAAACCGATCTTGAAATGATCAAGGAAAACATGGAGGTAGTCCTGGCATCACCTCTACTGCCTAAAAACTTAAAGTCAAAGGTTGCCAAAATATTTCCATCGGCAGAACCCCAGGCCCGCACCACCATCGTTGAAGTCCCCGTACCAGAAGTAGTGTTAAAACCGGGAACCAGTGTGGATGTCAGCTTTTTAACTGGAAACAAGGAGAAGACCCTGGTGGTTCCCACCGGAGCAGTTGAGGTAACGAAGGCAGGGTCCTATGTCTACCTGGTAAAGGATGGCAGGGCTGTGAAGAAACCTGTCACTATAGGTATTAAAAGCGATAATATGATAGAAATCCTGGAGGGCATTAACGAAGATGAAGAGATCATAACCTCTAATCTGAGCAAGGTTACGGACGGTAAAGAGGTCTACGTTTTTAAGAGGGAGGGTGGCGCCAAGTGAACTGGCCGGCTTTTTCTATTAAACATAAATACACCATCTTTGCGCTGGTACTGGCTGTCATCATCTTTGGCTTATATGCCAAAGAGAATATGAAGGAAGAACTGTTTCCGGAGACAGCCCCGCCTCTGGTCAATGTTATTACCGCTTACCCCGGTGCGTCGCCGGCTGACGTAGCGAAAAACCTCAGTCAACCCCTGGAGGAGGAATTTACTACCATTGACGGGGCAAAAACCATTAAGTCCTCGTCACAGAACGGCTTGTCCATCGTTAAAATAGAATTCCATTACGGTAAAGATGTGGACGAGGCTGCTGTGGACGTGCAAAATGCCATAGCCAGGATAAGAAAAGATCTTCCCACAGGAATTGCCGAACCCCAAGTAATGAAATTCAGTTCTTCTAACAGGCCGGTATTAACCCTGGGGCTTTCCGGTAAAGGTAAAGAGTTGACTGAAATCAGGAGATTAGCCGATAACGAAATAAAGGACCGGCTGCAGTTGACCCAGGGTGTAGCGGCGGTGGATGTTATTGGTGGGCATAAACGGCAGGTAAACGTGCTGCTGGATAGGTCAAGACTGGCATCTTTCAACATCCCCCTGGAGAAGGTAGTGGGGGCCATAAAAAATACCAACATCACTGACCCCGGTGGTAATTTAATCCAGAGTGAAAAGGAATACACCGTAAGATTCACCCAGGAGACCGGGGATCCTGCTGCGCTGGGGGACTTGATTATTGATAACCGTGGCGGTAAGCCGGTTTACCTCAGGGACGTGGCTACCATTCAGGACGGTACGGTGGAGAACAGAAGTGCCTATCGTCTGAAAGGAGAGCATTCCATCGCCATCCAGATACTGAAAAAGGATGATGCCAATACGGTTGAGGTGATAGACCGGGTCAAGGATAAACTGGAGGAAATGAAAAAGGACTATCCGGATGTTACCTTTGCCGTGGCCGAGGATGACTCCATTTTTACCAAACAGGTGGTGGACAATATGTCTGAAACCACCAGGGATGCTTTAATCTTAACCGCTTTGATCGTACTTCTCTTTTTGGTTACCATTAATGAATCCATTGTTGTGGCTTTGTCCATGCCCCTGTCCCTGCTGTGTACCTTGGGCATGATGTTGGCAGCAGGAATGTCCCTTAACCTCATCACCCTGTCAGCCCTTATTCTCAGTGTGGGTATTGTGGTGGACGATGCCATTGTGGTGGTGGAAAACATCATGAGGCACTGCCATGACCTGGGTAAGGACATTAAAAGTGCCGCCATTGACGGGACCAATGAAATTATGTTGGCCAATGTGGCCGGGACGTCCACCATTATTATTGTGTTGATACCCCTTCTTTTTGTCACCGGGTTCGTGGGTAGGGTTTTCGGCCCCATGGCTATGACGTTGATCTTTGCCATGATCTCCTCATTGCTGGTTTCCCTGACCATCATTCCTCTGTTAACTTTTCTGCTGGGTGGAAAACGGTGGGAAAGAGGGGAAAGGGTTGTTGCCATGGTCATTTCCCCCTTTACCCGGGTTGTAGATAAATTAAGGGATTTTTATGTAAGGATTTTGGGTATAGCCATGAA
Organism: Desulforamulus putei DSM 12395; assembly: GCF_900129195.1. GTDB lineage: Bacteria > Bacillota > Desulfotomaculia > Desulfotomaculales > Desulfotomaculaceae > Desulfotomaculum > Desulfotomaculum putei. The sequence goes on along the minus strand of NZ_FQUY01000031.1, from coordinate 18,295 downwards.
AGCACGTTTTATTACGGTGCTGGTGGCCGCGGGAATTTTTATTTTAAGCCTCAGGTTACTGGGTATCGTCGGTATGGAGGTACTGCCTAAAATGGATGCCGGTACTTTCTTTATATCCATACAAACATTTCCGGGCACTTCCCTGGAGAAAACCTCGGAGGTGGTGGGACATGTGGAAGAACTGTTGAATAAAGAGAAAAACGTCACCAGCTATAGTACCCAAATCGGTTACGAACCGGGCGGGCACTACCTGGGGGACAACGGGGCCATGGGCGTTTCCCAGGCTTTTGTCTCCGTTACTCTGAACAGCAGAAAGGAACGCCAGGAAACGATCTGGCAGATTGAGGACAGGCTGCGGGCTGAAATAGAAAAGATACCAGATATAGAAACCTTTGTCATCAAAGAAACCGGGGGTACTGCTAAATCCACCACCGTGGCGCCCATTGATATCAAAATATCAGGTGAAGACAGCGAAATATTAAATCATTTAGCAGAACAGGTAATGGAAAAAGTTAAGGGGATACCCGGCGCGGTAAATCTATATAAAAGTTGGTCTTTAAATACTCCGGAAATAAATGTTGTCGTTCATGAAGAAAGGGCTACCCGTTTGGGCTTATACCCGGCCAATGTAGCTCAAGAGGTTTTTGCCGGTCTGGAGGGTATGAAGGCGTCTGAATTACAGGTAGTTTACGCAAAAAATTCAGATATCAAAGTACGCTACCGGGAGCAGGACAGGCAGTCACTTGGAGATCTGTTATCGGTAAATATTACCTCTCCCATGGGTATTAGTATACCCCTAAGGGCTGTAGCCACAGTGGAAACAAGCAAGGGGCCCAATGTGGTGACCGGGGAAAACCTCCAGAGAACGATCAATATTTACGGCTACACTCTGGACCGGCCCTTTAGCCATGTGATTAAGGACATTCAAAAGGAATTGGACGGCATGGAAATACCCGAAGGTTACAGTGTGCAGATCGTGGGAGAAAACGCCGACCTGAAGGAATCTGCCGGGGATTTAGGAAAATCCCTGGTTATGGCCGTTATCGGCGTATACCTGCTGCTGGTGGCCCAGTTCCGCTCCTTCCTGCACCCGGTAACCATCATGTTCACCATACCAATGGTTTTTATCGGCGTAGCTTTGGCTCTTATGCTAACGGGTAAGTCGGTATCGATGTCAGCTTTTCTTGGCGTAATCCTGCTGGTGGGTACCGTGGTGAGAAACGGTATTGTGCTAATTGACTATATCAGGAAGGCCAGAGAAACGGGTATGGACAGGGGTACCGCTATAACCGAATCAGTAAAAATAAGGTTCAGGCCTATCATGATGACCGCCATGTCTAACGTGGCAGGCATGTTTCCCTTAGCCGCCGAGTGGGCCCTGGGTTCCGAACGTTTTTCACCTCTTGCCACCACAGTTATTGGGGGGATTCTGACCGGAACATTGTTAACTTTGGTGCTGATTCCGGTAATTTATTCATTATTTGATGATGCTTTTAATCTATTCCTGAATCCGTGATGATTTTAGAATAAATAGTTCCATACGAAAAAAGGCGCAATATCTACCCTGCCTGCCAGAGCAGAAGTGGAAGACATAATGAGGCAAGAGATTAAAACTTTATAATAACAGGAACGGGCTGCCTGATGGCAGCTCGTTCTAATGAAGAGGCAGTCGTAGCGTTGAATACTGGCAGGAGGTCGGGTAATTTTGTGTGGACAACTACTGTAATTGGACAATTAACGCCACGGACACCGAGTTGATTGAACCTGGTAGGGAGTACTTTTTTAAAACCCAAAGTCCGGATATTTCCTTTTCGATGAACAATTATTGAACATATGATTGCTCCCAGCCATGGCATTATTTGGCGGGACAACCCTATGCAGATTGTTGAAAAATATGAGCAATGGGCCAGCAACTATCACGAAAGCTCCGTAACGATCTTATACGACACCATGTGGGGGCCAGTAAGAAAATGGCCCTGGCTATGGCCAGAGGGCTAGAAAACAGTAACAGCTTCCTTTGGTTCCTATGGCTGGAGCGGGGAGCCTGTGAAGATCATTGAAGAATGGCTTAAGGAATCCAGCTTTGAAATTATTCAGGAAAGCAAAAAGATTCACTGGGATCCCACAGCTGACGAATTAAAGGAATGTGTGGCCTATGGTGAAGCCTTTGCCGAAAAGATCAAATCTCTTCTTACACCTGAACAGGCGGTGAAATAGTGAACAGAGACCCCTGCTGTAACCGCCATGCCTTGGCGTACTCTCAGGGACAAGCACCCATGGGGGGCACAGGCGGGCGGAAGCCAAGCCTCTTCTTTTATCGAAAGTAAAAAAAAAGGCTTTAGCCACATGGGCTAAAGCCTTTTTATATGAACGGAGGTGTGAGGGTAACCTGTTTCAGATCTACATATTAACCCAGCATTTTAGCCAGGTCGGCTTTGGCATCGCCGCTGATCAGTTGCAGGTTGAAAGTCTTTTGCAGCACTTCAACCACACCGGGAGTGAGGAATTCGGGAGCCTTGGGACCAATATAGATGTTCTTAATACCCAGGCTGAAGAGACCTAACAGGATGGCAACAGCCTTTTGTTCGAACCAGGATAGTACGATGCTTAAGGGCAGGTCGTTGACGCCGCAGTTGAAGGCTTCAGCCAGCGCCAAGGCAATTTTTACTGCAGAACCGGAGTTGTTGCACTGGCCCAGGTCGATGAAACGGGGGATACCGGTTCCTTCGATGGTGCCGAAGTCGATGTCATTGAAACGGAACTTACCGCAGGATGTGGTAAGAATGATGCAATCCTTCGGAATGGCCAGAGCCAGTTCGCGATAGTAATCTCTGCCTTTGGTGGGAGAATCACAACCGGCGATCACAAAGAAGCGTCTGATTTTACCGGCTTTCACAGCTTCAATGATCTGGGGAGCCAGAGGCAGCACGTTCAGGTGGTGAAAACCGGTGGTAAAGGTTTGCACTTCCTCGGAAGAACCGTTTAATTTGTTGACAATCTTCTTCCATAGACCGTCCGCAGGAGCGCCGGGCAGAGAAAGAGCCTTTTCAATGACGGGAGTAAAATCCAAACCTTCAATCATTTGTACGCCTTCCAGACCGGTGATGCCGTAGCAGAACATGCGGTCAGCGTAGGTGGCATCTTTTCTGATGGGCATGACGCAGTTGGTGGTGGCCAGAATGGCGCCGGGGAAAGCCTCAAACACCTGTCTCTGGTCATACCAGGCTTTACCTACATTACCCTTCAGGTGCTTGAACTTTTTCAGTTCGGGATATCCATGGGCAGGCAACATTTCGGAGTGGGTGTAGACATTAATGCCTTTGCCTTCGGTTTGTTTGAGCAGTTCCTTCAAGGCAAGCAGGTCATGACCGGTTACCAGAATGCATTTGCCCTCTACTTTGTCGTTGGTAACGGTAACAGGGGTGGGAACACCCAGGGTATCAAGGTGGGCTTTGTCTAAAAGCTCCATTACTTTGACAGTGGCAGTTCCTACTTTTAAAGCCATTTTAATGGTTTCATCCAGGTTAAAGTTTACGTTGGTTAAGGTAGAGAAAAGGGCCTCTTCCATAATTTTGTTGACTTCCGGGTCGGTGTAGCCCAGTTCCCTGGCGTGGTAAGCATATGCAGCCACACCCTTGAGACCGAAAATTATGGTATCCTGTAAGCTGGCAATGTTTTCGTCCTTGCCGCAAACACCGATTTTGGTGCAACCGCCTTTGGGGGTTTGTTCACACTGGTAGCAAAACATACTGTAAATTCCTCCTTTTATATTTCCGGCTAGTTTGCCGTGTTTTGTTTTCTGGTGTAATCATACCGAAATAAAAGGAGGCAGGATGTGACTGTTGTCATCAAGGGGCTGTGATTTTAGTCACAGTAAAAAGCAGAGCTTACCTTACAGTAAGACTCTGCTTTTCTGGTGTATATTTGTTCAATCAATGTTTTCTTGGACCGGAGGTTCTTCCGGTCTTTGAGGTCTGGGTGGACGGGGGCCAAAATACTGATAGTACTGGCATTCCATCCTACCGTTATAAAGTTTTCGTTTTTTATCGGCTTTCCGGCCAAAGAAACGCTCAAACTTTTCAAAGGAGGAGATCACAAAGCAGGACCAGGTATCCAACGTACTGTAGGTTTCACCCAATTCCCGGGTAAGTTTTTCTACCTCCGGCATTTCGCCAAGCCTTTGACCGTAGGGGGGATTGGTAATAATAAAACCGTACTTCTGCTTGCTGCGAACCCTGGCTACCGGGACCCGCTGGAAATGGATCGAATCCTCAACGCCGGCCTGCCTGGCGTGGTAGCGGGCCAGGCTTAAGACCTCATCATCAATGTCCGTGCCATAGATGCGTAACTTGACATCCCGGTTTTCTTGTTCCAGCGCTTCTTTTCTGGCCTTGACCCATAACTCCCTGGGGATGACGGGCCAGGCCTCCGCTGCGAAATTCCGCCCGATGCCCGGGGCGATGTTGTGCCCGATTAAAGCAGCCTCAATGGGAATGGTGCCGGAACCGCAAAAGGGATCCAATAAAGGGCGGTCCGGGTACCAGCGGGCAATGGAGAGGAGGCCCGCCGCCAGGGTTTCTTTTAGAGGCGCCTGGCTGGACAACTTACGGTAGCCCCTTTTGTGCAGGCCAACCCCGCTGGTGTCAATGGTCAGGGTGGCAATGTCCTTTAATAAAGCCACTTCGATGGTGTAACGGGGACCGGTTTCGGCAAACCATTCTTTTTTATAGGCTTGTTTCATTTTTTCAACCACAGCCTTTTTTACAATGGCCTGGCAGTCCGGGACACTGTGCAGTTGGGATTTTACAGACTTACCTTCCACCGGGAAATTGGCGTCTTCCGGCAGCCAATCGGGCCAGGGCAGAGCCCTGGTTTGCTGGAACAATTCCTCAAAGGTGGTGGCTTTAAACTGGCCCATTTTCACCAGGACCCGGTCCGCCGAGCGAAGCCAGAGATTGGTTTTACAAATGGCCATTTCATCGCCGAAGAAGGTCACTTTGCCATTGTCCACGGTGACATCGTATCCCAATTTTTTTACTTCATGGGCCACCACCGATTCCAAACCAAAGGTGGCGGTAGCAATGAGTTCAATAGACCTTACCATAATATGCTCCTTAAACAAAAATTTCCGCTAAGGGTTAGCTTATCACGTTTAAAGAAAGAATATCAAGCATAGGCGAACAAAAAAGAGGCGGCGGGGGCCACCTCCGTCTGTTATTTTGTTTCTCCCAACATCCTGGCCAGGTCTGCCCTGGGGTCGCCGCTGATGAGATTAAGGCCGAAATTCTTTTGCAGCATTTCTACCGGTGGCAGCATTTTTTTCATTTTTTCCTCGGCGGGCTTGCCTTCCGGTTTTTTTCTTTGCCTGTCAGTTTATCAAAAAAGCTGACCAATCCCTATTACCTCAATTCTTTTTTTTATTATTCGCTATAGTTTTTGAAGTATACTCAAGAAAAACAGCAGGATAGGGATGTTAATTCTGTTAAAAAATTAAATTTTTATATTGAAACTGGTCTGAGGTTCAAGCATAATAAAATTAACCCAACTGGTGTCTAACCAGTTATAAAAAATTAAAGGGAGGAACTCAACCTATGTATGTAGTATCTATCGACAGAGATAAGTGTGACGGCTGCGGCGCCTGTGCAGATGCTTGCCCCGCTGGTATCCTTGGTATGCTGGATGACGGTAAAGCTGATATTACCGGCGAACCCGAAGAGTGCATGGGCTGCGAAACCTGTGTGGCCACCTGCCCCAATGAATGCTACACCGTAACCGAAATGTAATAATGACCCTACTTTAAAATAAAAACCGCCGCCAGGGCGGTTTTTATTTGACCTTTTTGTAAAACCTCCGAAGAACCGGGCGGAAATCCCTGGCTTTACCCCGTATAGTGGCATCCTGTCGCAGTTGGTGTCGGAATAAAATGCTACAATTGTTAATATTTTACTGGTATAATTTAACAAGACAAACATAAGAAGGGGTGCCTATAGTGGGAAAAAAAGTCACATTTTCAGAAGGAGCCGAACTGTTAGGGGTGCCAATCAGTACGATCAGTAAGTGGTTTAGCCAGGGATTGTTTAAAAATGTGGAACTGGATAGAAAAGGCCCCGGCGGCCCCACATATTTGCTTAGATTAGAGGAGTTATTGGCTATTAAAGATGCCCTGGATGCCGAGCGCAGGGGGGAAGAAATGGCCAAACAAGAAATAGCCGCTGCCAAAGAAAAGAAAAACCAGGAAGATCTTGAGGAAAACCATCCCAAGAGGAGATTGAGCTTGGTTAAATCAACGGCTGGAAGTAAAGCCCCGGAGGTCTCCGACAGTGAACCCGGCAAAGAAATTGTGCTGAAGATTCAGGAAGATACCGCAGTGGGGCTGATAAATACGCTGATCAATACCTTAAATAATTTTGAACAAAAGTTTCTCCGGCATTTGGAAGAACAGGCGGACAGGAACGCTCTTAAATACAATACCATGGCCATTGAACACCTGGAGACCTTAAGGGATATGTCCTCTAAAATGGAGAAAGTGGTGGACGCGCTGCTTTCCATACCTAAAGTAAATGAAGATACCGCAAAGGTTGTTAATGAAATTAAAGAAATGCTACCTGATATCAATCATATCACAGAGGCCAACAAAGGGACCCAGGAAAAATTGGAAGCTGTAGGTAAGAAATTGGAAAAACTGAGTGAAGAAATCAAGGACACCAAGTGGGCTGTTGTTAAACTGGCCCGGGATCATAATAAAATCGGTAAAAAGGTTAAAGGCGACAAGAAAAAGCTGAGTTTTGGTTTGGTAAACGGCATTGGTAAAATTTTTGGTTTGGGAAAATAATACCTGTACTTGAAGCATAACTTTACCGGAAGGCAAAGTTATGCTTCAAGTTTTTTTAAGGATTGCCCCGGCGGAGCGAAATAAAGCAATCAATTAACAGAATATTACAAATATAATACTGCTCTTTTGTTGACTAAAGGATTAAACAAGTTGTTCACTGTCAAATGACATATGTCCATCAAATAATACTCTGTGGTACAAATATTAACAGATAATTGATAAAACTTGGCCAAAAGGTGTTCCTGTGGCCAAATGTTAGATTGATTCTTTGTACAAAAAATAATAGTATACGGTTTAGAGATTTATATCCACCGTGAGAGGACAAGCTGAAGGATATGGGTCTCTTACATAATTTTGGGGAGGTTAACGGAGGAACCATGTTTAAGAAGAAGTATTTCACATTGATCGCCCTTCTGCTGGTGGCGGCAATGGCCCTGGCAGGTTGTGGCGGTGGCGGCGCAGAAAAGAAAGAAGCTGCCAAAGATTCCGCATCCGATGTAATTAAAATCGGTGTTTTTGAACCCCTGACCGGTACCAATGCTGCCGGCGGCGAAATGACCGTTGAAGGTATCAAACTGGCTAACCAGTTGTTCCCTGAAGTCAACGGCAAGAAAGTTGAATTGGTGATCGTAGACAACAAGAGCGAAAAGCAGGAAGCAGCCAATGCCGTTGAGAGATTGGTAAGTAAGGATAAGGTAAACGTCATTATCGGTAGTTACGGCAGTTCCCTTTCCATGGCCGGCGGCCCCATTGCGAAGGAGGCCGGAATACCGGTAATCGGCTGCTCTCCCACCAACCCCGCAGTAACCCTGGGCAACGATTACTACTTCCGCGTTTGCTTTATTGATCCCTTCCAGGGTACTGTGATGGCCAACTATGCAGTTGAAAAGCTCGGCGCCAAGACCGCTGCCATCATTCAGGATGTCCAGCAGGACTATTCCGTTGGCCTGAGCAACTACTTTGAAAAGGCCTTCAAGAAGTTAACCAACAACGAAAACGCTATCGTAGCCAAGGTGAACTACAACACCGGTGACAAGGACTTCTCTTCCCAGTTAACCACCGTTAAGGCTAAGAACCCTGATGTTATCTTTGCTCCCGGTAACTTCCTGGAGTGCGGTATTTTGGTAGAGAAGGCCCGTGAACTGGGCATTACTGTTCCCATTCTGGGCGGCGACACCTGGGAAGCTGAAGAATTCTTAAGCCGTGTGAAAAACACCAAAGACATTTACTTCAGCACCCACTTTGATGCCGATCACCCGGTAACCGAGATGTCCACCAAATTTATGGAAGAGTACAAAAAGGCTTACCCCGGCAAACAAGTGAATGCTTTCGGCGCCCTTGGCTTTGATGCCTATATTCTGGCCCTGGATGCCATTAAGAGAGCCGGTTCCGCCGATCCCCAAGCGATCCGTGACGCCCTTGCCGCCACCAAGGACTTCCAGGGCGCTACCGGTATCATTACCTTGGATGCCAACGGTGATGCCACCAAGACTGCCATCATCAAGAAAGTTGTTGACGGTAAATTTGCCTACGAAGGCAAGGTTGAGCCTAAGTAATCAAGTTACAATCAATGTCCCACGACTCCCCTCCTGCCTGCAGGGGGGGAGTCGGTATTATGTTGTGTGTTTGGAAGGAGTTATAACATGACAGGAGAAATATTTCTGCAAAATCTGGCCAATGGCATTTCTTTGGGCAGCCTGTATGCACTGATTGCCATTGGCTATACCATGGTTTACGGTATCCTGCGATTAATAAACTTTGCCCATGCCGACCTTTTAATGGTGGCGGCCTATGTGGCCTTTTACGGCATCCTGGTTTTTACTCTACCCTGGTGGTTGAGCTTTCTGATTGCCATTGTGGTTACCGCGATCCTGGGGGTCAGCATTGAAAAGGTTGCCTACCGGCCCCTGCGGGATGCGCCGAGAATTTCCGTCCTCATTTCTGCCATTGGCGTTTCTTTTTTGTTAGAAAACCTGGGCATTGTGGCCATTGGCGCCCGTCCCAAATCCTTCCCCCGTCCCGAAGATATTGTATGGAATATCAATATCGGTGATATTTCCTTCCTGTCCTTAACCATCATCATCCCGCTGATTACCGTTATTCTGCTGGTGGCGGTTACCTATATGGTTAACAAAACCAAGATAGGTACAGCCATGCGGGCCGTTTCCCGAGATTTCGAAACCGCCAGCCTGATGGCTGTTGATGTGAATAAAGTGGTCAGCGCCACCTTTGTGGTAGGTTCCAGCCTGGCTGCCGTGGGCGGCATCATGTGGAGTCTGCAGTACCCCCAGATCGACCCGCTGATGGGCGTTTTTCCCGGTCTGAAGTGCTTTATTGCGGCGGTCATGGGCGGCATCGGCAGTATTCCCGGGGCCATGCTGGGCGGCTTCATCCTGGGCATGGGAGAAGTCTTCCTGGTGGCCTTTATGCCCGAGCTTTCAGGATATCGGGATGCCTTTGCCTTTGTCATCCTGATCTTTATTTTGCTGTTTAAACCCACCGGCATTCTGGGTGAAAATGTAGTGGAGAAGGTGTAGGCCATGGACAGACAGAAAATAAAAACATTTTTAACCTTGGGTTTGGTGTTGCTGAGCTGCCTTGTGCTTTTTTGGGGTGAGCAATACTTAGGAAAATTTAGTACCAGGGTGCTGAACCTGGCGGCCATCTTTGTGATCCTGGGGGCCAGTATGAACCTGGTGCTGGGTTTTACCGGGATGTTTTCCCTGGGACATGCAGGGTTCATGTGTGTGGGAGCCTATGTTTCGGCCATATTAACCATGTCGCCGGAGAGCAAAGAGATGATTTATTTTATGGAACCCATCATCTCCCCCCTGGATAAGATTCACTGGCCTGTGTTTCCCGCCATCTTAACGGCCGGGCTGGTAGCTGCCTTTTTTGGCTTCTTGATCGGTTTTCCGGCCCTCCGCCTGCGGGATGATTACCTGGCCATCGCCACGTTAGGCTTTGGAGAAATCATCCGGATTATCGTGACCAACACCATTAGTATCACCAACGGTTCCCTGGGACTGAAAAATATTCCCCCCATCAAGAGCCTGTGGGTATACTGGGGCTTTGCCATCGCCACCATCTGGATCTTAAAACAGTTGATTAACAGCAGTTGGGGCTATGCCTTTAAAGCCATCCGGGACAATGAAATTGCCGCCGAGGCCATGGGCATTGATATCTTTAAACACAAACTGATGTCCTTTACCATTGGCGCCTTTTTTGCCGGCCTGGCAGGCGCCCTGATGGGCCATTTGATTACCTCGGTGGACCCCACCATGTTCAGGTTCTTATTTACCTTCCAGATATTGCTGATCATCGTCCTGGGAGGCCTGGGCAGCCTGACCGGTTCGGTGATTGCCGGGGTTTTGGTGACGGTCATGATGGAAGTGCTGCGATTTGTGGAACAACCCATGAATTTGTTTGGTTTGCAAATTCCCGGCATTCCGGGGATGCGGATGGTCATCTTTGCCCTGTTGCTGCTGGTGGTCATCCTGTTTTACCGCCAGGGCCTGATGGGAACCAGGGAATTCAATTGGGACTGGGTACTGGACAAAGTGGGCGTAGGTCGCCGCAAGGAAAAGGGGGTCGGGGTAGATGGCTAATCCATGGCAAAACAGTATATTGGTTACTGATAACATTACCATGCAGTTCGGGGGCTTAAAGGCGGTTTCCAACCTGGCCCTGAACATTGCTCCCCGGCAGATCGTCGGTCTCATCGGCCCCAACGGCGCCGGCAAAACAACAGCCTTTAACATGATTACCGGGGTCTACAAACCCACTTCCGGCAAAATCACCTTTGACGGCAACGATATCACAGGTCTTAGACCCAATCAAATTACCGAACTGGGTATTGCCCGCACCTTTCAAAACATTCGCCTTTTTTCCAGCATGAGTGTTCTGGAGAATGTGTTGCTCAGCAAACACGTGCGGCTGAAGGCTACCCCCCTGGAAGCCATTCTGGGTCTGCCCAGGTATACCCGGGCGCGCAAACGGCATATAGAAGAGTGTATGGATTTGCTGGAGCAGGTTCAACTGGCGGACGTGGCCCATGAAAAGGCTACTTCGCTTCCCTATGGCAAGCAGCGGCGCCTGGAAATTGCCCGTGCACTGGCAACCCAGCCCAAAATGATTTTGCTGGACGAACCCGCAGCGGGCATGAATCCCCAGGAATCCTTGGAATTGATGGAATTCATTGCTAGGATCAGAGAGCAGTTCGGTTTAACGGTCTTAATGATTGAACACCATATGGAAGTGGTTATGGGCATTTGCGAGCACATTGTGGTCCTGGACCACGGGGAAACCATTGCCCAAGGCACGCCAACGGAAATTCAAAACAACCAGCAAGTCATTGAAGCTTATCTTGGGGCGGTGGATGAAAGTGCTTAAAATAGAAGATTTGCATGTGTATTACGGTGGGATCCATGCGCTGAAGGGAATTACCCTGGAAGTGCCGGAAAATAAAATTGTCACCCTGGTGGGGGCCAACGGGGCCGGTAAAAGTACCACCCTGCGGGCCATCAGCGGTCTTGTGCCGGTGGCCAGGGGGAAAATCACCTTTCGGGGAGAGGAGATCACCAGAACCAAAACCGCTGAGATCGTAAAAAAGGGTATCACCCTGGTACCGGAAGGGCGGCGCATATTCGCCAACCTGACCGTGCTGGAGAACCTCAACATGGGGGCCTATGCCAGAACTGATAAAGAGGAGATCAAAAGGGATATTCAAAGGATCTACGAGATGTTTCCCCGCCTGAAGGAGAGGGAGTGGCAGGCTGCCGGCACCCTGTCCGGCGGGGAACAGCAAATGCTGGCCGTCGGCAGGGCTCTGATGTCCCGGCCTGCGCTGCTCATGATGGATGAACCTTCCCTGGGTCTGGCGCCTTTGCTGGTGAAAGAGGTGTTCCGGATTATTAAAGATATTTACAGCAAGGGCATGACCATTTTACTGATTGAACAAAATGCCACAGCAGCGCTGCAAGTAGCCGACTACGGTTATGTGTTGGAAACCGGCAATATTGTTCTGCAGGGGCCGGGCAAAGAGCTGGCCGCCAACGATGAAGTGAAAAGGGCTTACCTAGGCAAAGCTTAAATTTACAGCCAATAAAAGGCGACCGGAAGGTACCGGTCGCCGTGTTATTTGATCATTTGTTCAATATATTTCGGAAGTACAAAGGCGGCCCGGTGAATATCCGGGGTATAATACCGGGTCTCTATGGTGGCCATCCTGTCCGAATTTATGTTATCAAATTTATATTTCTTTGAACCAATGGTAAAGGACCAAAAACCGGCAATATAGGTGGGTTCGCAGGTCAGGTAAGGACTGCTATGGGGAAAAACCTCCTGGATCCCCTTGACGGCTTCTGTGAAATGGGAGCTAAAGGTAGGGGAACCGGTTTGGGAGACCATAATACCGTCGGCTTTTAACGCATTAAAAACATCCCGGTAAAAATTCTTTGTGAATAATTCCAACGACGGGCCAACGGGATCGGTGCAGTCCACGATGATGACATCGTACCGGGAGGCATGCTGTTTCACGTATTGCAACCCGTCCACGATCTTGATGTTAACTTTTTCGGAGTCCAGGGCAAAGCTGATTTGCGGCAGCCATTCCTTGCTGACCTCGATGACCCGTTCGTCTATTTCAACCAGTTCAACGGTTTCCACTGCAGGGTGTTTTAGGACTTCACGAACCGTCCCGCCGTCCCCGCCGCCGATGACCATGACCCGTTGAGGCCGGGGGTGGAGCATCAATGGCACATGGGCAATCATTTCGTGGTAGATAAATTCAAAGCGGGTGGTGGTTTGCACCGTGTTATCCAGTAGAAGGGCACGCCCCAAATCCGGTGATTCCACTACAGCGATTTCCTGGTAAGGAGACCTTTCGCTATGCAGGATTTTGTCTATCCGCCAGGAGACCTTGTACCCTTCGGTATGGTTTTCAGTGAACCATATGTCCAACACAAACATCCCTCCCAAAGCTTTTTGATTTATTATGAACCTGCTTAAAGGAATAAAAAGTCGCGCAAAAAACACGCTATCTATTATAACATAATTATTTTATTTTTGCCAAGTGCTTGAGCTGTGTGTGGTTGATTTAAACGTTGAAAAGGAAAAAAGGTTCCTGGCCAGGAACCCAGAACAGAGGAGGGTGGTTGTCTATTAATAAAATGTAAAACATAGACCTCACAATAAAGTTACGAGGATATTACAAATCCATTAAAACGATGTCGGTGACGTAAAGGAGAATAGCCGTTCTGTGATACAATGGACTCACCCAATATGGTCCACAGGGGTGAAAAGTATGTCCTTACGGGAAGAAATAGATCGCTTACTGAGCGAGAACAGATATGAAGAGTTGGTTGAACGGGCCCTGCAAAACCAGGGGATCATCAAATTCTTGTTCCGGTTTTTCTACCATCCCTACGGGGTTCAGCGGTGGCAGGCCATCGAAGGGCTCGGCCGGGTTGCCGAAGCCCTGGTCCAAAAGGATCCCGAGGCTGTGAGAGAGATCATCCGGCGGCTTCTCTGGTCCATGAATGATGAATCCGGCACTGCCGGTTGGAGCGCCCCGGAGGCCATTGGCGAGATCATCTACCGCAACCCGGAGTTATTTAAAGACTTTGTTCCCATTGTGATCAATGCCTCTGAAGAGGAAATTTTCCATCGGGGCATTGCCTGGGCTCTGGGCAGGATCGGTCAGAAGCGGCCTGACCTGGTGCAGGAGTCTATACCTTTATTGCTGGAGTTCTTACATCACCCCAGGGCCGAGGTGCGGGGCTATGCCGCCCGGTCACTGGGACAAATTGGTCCGGCCGCCGGGCAAGCCCTGCCGGGTCTCGAGCAGTTGTTGGATGACCGGACTGAGGTTGAGGTGTACGAAGGAAACCAGGTTGTTACGCTACAGGTACATCAACTTGCCAGAGAAGCGATCTCTAAAATAACCGGTGAAGCATCATAACAGAGTGGAGCGAAAGACCATCACCCGGACTTTGGAGTCCGGGTTTTTGTATACCTGAATGGATGCCGGTGCAAATGCAGGAGATCACTAACCCTCTGAAGAAAAGTATTTTATCAGGAAAGTGGGGTGTTGTCATGCAGCGTTCGGAGCAGCCAATCATGAATCCGTATCTTGTGGTCCTGCTCGGGGTCCTGGCAGTGGGGTTTTCCAGTATTTTTACCAAGCTGGCCGAGGCGCCCCCTTTGATTATCGCTGCTTACCGGCTGGGCTTTACAGTTTTGATCATCGCCGCCCCCACCTACTTTACCGGTCGCCGGGAATTACGGAACATCAGCAAAAAAGATTTAGCCTTTGCCTGTTTATCCGGGGTGTTCCTGGCCCTGCACTTTGCGGTTTGGATCAGTTCCCTTCACTATACATCTGTGGCCAGCTCGACGGTTTTAGTGGCCATGCAGCCGCTTTTTGTTATCACCGGCGGGTACTTTTTCTACCGGGAGCGCATTAACAAGGTGGGGCTGCTGGGAGCGGCCCTGGCCCTTGCGGGCAGTGTGATCATCGGCATCAATGATTTTCAAATCGGCGGCCAGGCCCTCCGGGGCGATCTCCTGGCCTTTGCCGGAGCGGTCTTTGTTGCATGTTATGTTCTGATCGGCAGAAATTTAAGAGCCAGAATGTCCTTGCTGCCCTATACCTTTCTGGTATACGGGGCCGCAACCATTGTTCTGGTTGTTTTAAACATATTTTACGGTTCCTCCTTCTACCCTTACCCGACCATGACCTGGGTATGGTTTGTTTGTTTAGCTGTTTTCCCCACCATTTTTGGTCACTCCCTTTTTAATTGGGCCCTTAAATATGTGAAGGCAGCAGTGGTGTCAGTAAGTACCCTGGGTGAACCGGTGGGGGCCACCATTTTGGCCTGCTTCATTTTCGGTGAAATTCCCAGTCCCCTGCAGCTGGCAGGAGGCGGTATTATTCTTGCCGGGCTTTATCTATTTATTAACTCCCAGCGGAAAGCGGAACCGCTGGTCTATTCTATACAGGAGGCGAGGTGATCGTAATGAACCTTCAGCTTGTCCATACCCCTTGGGGCTGCTCGGCTGCAGCCTGGGAAAAGGGGCTGCTGGCAGGAGTCACCTTACCCCATGACAATGAGAAAGAGGCCATCGGGACCCTGGCAGGTTATTTAAAGATCCGTCAGGACAGATTGATCAACGAAGTTTTGGAGAAAACAGACGAGCTGCAGCAGCGCCTGGCAGAAGGGCTGGTTGATTATTTTGCCGGAAAGCCCGTTGCCTTTGATCTTCCCCTTCTCTGGTCCAGGCTGACCCCCTTTCAGCAAAGGGTATTAAAAGTGGTTAAAGAGATTCCTTACGGTCAGGTTATCAGTTATGGCGAGATTGCCCGGCAAATCGGCTGCCCCGGGGGGGCTAGGGCGGTGGGGGGCGCTGTGGGCTCCAATCCCTGGCTGCTGGTGGTGCCCTGTCACCGGGTCCTGGCCGGTAACCGGCAATTAGGGGGCTTTAGCAGCGGCCTGACCTGGAAAGAAAAACTTTTAAAGCTGGAAAACATCCCTTATAAAACCAGCCACGGATAAAGAGTGAGCTGGTTTTTTATTTTGCCTATTCAAGTCGGGGACGGTTCTTGAACTTGAATTGCCGGCAATAGGCAGGAGGCATAAGGGTTCCTTTTTGCATGCAGGGCGGCTGCCATAGTATTAGACATATATATACAATAAAAGTGGTAATAAATGGTAATTAGTGTGCATAAAATCTTACCTAGAACTTATATTTTGCGGGGTGGTTTTGTGCACAAAAAAATACTGTTGCTGCTGACATTGGCGCTGCTGGCAGTTCCCTTGCTGCCGGTTTATGCAGGCGCCGCCCTGGAGTTGGACGGTAAGCTGTTATCCGACGGAGACCCTGTTGTTATTGAGGGACGTCTAATGGTGCCTGTCAGGCCGGTGTTTGAAGAGTTAGGGTATGCCCTGTCCGGCAATTTGGAGGAAGGAATCGTTCTGGCCCAAAAGAAGAATCATAAAATTGAAATCTGCCTGTGGGAGCCCAAACTGGTGGTGAATGGTAAAGAAATGTCCTTAACAGCAGCTCCTCAACTGATCATGGGTAAGACCTTCCTGAGTGAACAAGATCTTGCCAAACTGTTAGACTTGCAAAATTTCCGCGCAAAGGGTACAGATCAGGTGGTTTTGTTTAGCAAACCGGAGCTGACCAGGGAAGGTGTCATCCGTCACCTGCTGGCCGCCGACAGACAGCTGATGCGGGCGGAGTATTATAACAATCAGGAGTTTCTGGCACAACATAATATTGCTCCATCTCCTAAAATTGTAACCAGGGATGATTTAATCATGCTGTTGGGACGGCACTGGTCCGCCCATTTTATTGAAAACCTCTGGGCGGCCGGTTCCCGAGACGGACAGTATATAGGATTTTTCAGTGAAGGATCAATACCCCTGCTCTATAGCAAAGAGTTGGCAGTAACCGAGTTAACCGGTACAGGGGCAAAGGTGGAGGTTAAATTACCCCTATGGGGTAATGAGGACATGACCCGTTTTGAGGAACGAGTTTATACTCTGAACAGGGACAAGGAAGGGAACCTATTAATCACCAATGTTGAATGTAAATAATCTTTAACAGTCTTAAAGGCCCGTACGGGCCTTTGCTGTTTTACAGTGTCTTTGATCTGTTTATTTCTAATCATCCCATTTGCCCCGCATAGACCATCTGGATAAAACAATGATGCCAATGACCACCAGAATAAGCAACAGTTTCCCCATATTTATCACCCCATTACCTCTTCTTTAAAGAATGGCAAATTCCTTTTGAAAAATACAAATATTTTGTATATAAAAAAATACAGGGCCAATGAAACATTGGCCCTGTCAGACTGTCGACAAAGTAAATGTCGGCAGTCTTTTTTTGTGTCAAGACCCAAAGATGGACAATTTTCCAGTAAAATAGAAATAGAAAAAATATTGTGGGGCGATTGACATGTTAAAGAAGAAAAATCGGGCAATAACTAACCAGGTGGAATTTGTAAGCATCAGTGATTTAGTACCTAAAGATCATCTTTTAAGGGCTGTAGAAGAAAGCATTGATTTTGATTTTATATATGATGAAGTAAAAGACCTATATAGTGAAAATATCGGAAGACCAAGTATTGACCCAGTGGTACTAATTAAATTGCTTATGCTCCAAGCCCTCTATGGAATCCGGTCGATGCGGCAAACCATCAAGGAAGTGGAAGTAAACGTAGCATACCGCTGGTTTTTAGGATATGGTTTACAAGAGCAAATACCACACTTTTCAACTTTTGGAAAGAATTACGAAAGGCGGTTTAAAGAAAGCGACCTTTTTGAAAAAATCTTTGTCCATATATTAATGGAAGCCATAAAGTACGGTTTTATTAAATCAGATGCAGTATTTATCGATGCCACCCATGTAAAAGCCAGTGCTAATAAGAATAAATATGTCAAGAAAATGGCACAACACCGGGCTCACAAATATAAGCGGGAGCTTTTAATTGAAATAAACGCTGACCGGGAAGCAAACGGAAAAAAGCCCTTTGAAGATAGCAACGATAACAACAAAGATGGAGATAGTCCCAAGAAAGATAGTGTAAAAGAAATTAAAGAAAGCACCACAGACCCTGAAAGCGGAATGTTCCACAAAGGCGAAAAGGAGCGTTGCTTTGCGTATACAGCTTCTGTAGCCTGTGACCGGAATAATTTTATCCTTGGAGTAAAAGTAGCACCCGGAAATATTCATGACAGCCAGGTATTCTCTGATTTATTTCAAGAAGTCAGCGAGAAATTCCCTGAGATAGAGGCGGTTGTAGTTGACGCAGGCTACAAAACCCCTGGTGTATGTAGAGAAATCATTGAGGCAGGCAAACTCCCAGTTATGCCCTACAAGAGACCAATGACCAAGGATGGCTACTTTAAAAAACGGGACTATGTTTATGATGAGTACTATGACTGCTACCTTTGTCCCAATAACCAAGTGTTAAGATACAGCACTACTAATCGGGCAGGATACCGGGAATATAAGAGTGACCCGAAAATATGCTCTAAATGCCCCATGCGGATGCAGTGTACCCTGAGCAAAAGTTGTACAAAAGTTGTAACCCGTCATGTCTGGGAACATTACATGGAAATAGCAGAAGATATCAGACACACCCCATGGGGCAAAGAACTATACAAAATGCGTGGTGAGACCATTGAAAGGGTCTTTGCAGACGCTAAAGAAAAGCATGGGATGCGTTATACTAATTTGCGAGGCTTGAGGAAAGTCGGGCATTACCTCACGCTTCTTTTCGCATGCATAAATTTAAAAAAGCTGGCCCTGTGGAAGAAAAAACAAGGGATGCTTCCACCGGCAGTGCCTGTTTTTTCTTTGGTTTTATCTAAAATTCGTAAAATCTTCACTTTCAACCAAACACCGCTTCTAAGCCTTTCGGCCTAAAAGCGGTGTTTGTCTACAGTCTGA
>NZ_FQUY01000017.1 GCF_900129195.1 Desulforamulus putei DSM 12395 | reverse complement strand
TACCATTCCCGGGGTGGGACGGCGCACAGCTGAACAAATCTTAGCTGAAACAGGAACCAATATGGATCAATTCCCCTCCGCTGCTCATTTATGTTCTTGGGCAGGGCTGTCTCCAGGTAATAACGAAAGCGCCGGAAAGCGAAAGTCGGGACGAACGCGCAAGGGTAACCAGAAATTAAGAAGTGCTCTGGTAGAGGCAGCCAGAGCTGCCGCCCGAACCAAGAATACCTATTTGTCCAGTCAGTATCACCGCCTCGCTGCCAGACGGGGTGCCAACCGAGCCGCCGTAGCAGTTGCCCATAGCATCTTAACCATAGTCTATCATATTTTGAAACGTAAGCAGCCATATATTGAGCTTGGTCCATCTTATTATGAAGAACGCAAACGTGATACTGTTATTAAGCAGTCCATCAAGAAGCTCGAATCGCTTGGAGTCAAGGTCATTGTTGAATCAGTAGCCTAATTTCTCTTGGTTAACATATTATCCTTCTGCTATCCGGAACCGTGTTTTTAAAAAAGGTTAGTCCGGGTTAGTTTGTTATTGCCTTTTTCATGGCCATGTTGCTTTAATTTTCAGGATAGGTAGGCTAAAAACCATTCATCACGTACTATCTTTTTGCAATCTTCACCTGTCTTTAATTTTCAGGATAGGTAGGCTAAAAACCGTCAGAGTGCCCAAAAAATAAGGTTTTCATATTTCGAGCCTAACCGGTATTTAGTGTTAACCAAATTAAAAATCCATGTGTTGCAAGGGGTTTTTGTTTCTAGGTTGTCGTCGATCCCCGGGAACTTTTGCGCTACCAGAGATCGACGACAACCACTCGTCATTAGTTATATAATATTAGTTATATAATATTCTCATCCCCACCTTTTTTCAATCCCATTATTTCCCTGGAGGAATACTTTGTTGTGCGCAGGTAATAAAATATCACTGAGTCCTCATCTTGTCGGATTATCCGTTCTAGCTCCATTTTTAATTTCTTTAAATTAGCTTCTGAAATGTCCCCTTCCAGTACCGAGTTTTGAACCCAATTAAGATACTGGCGGCATTTTTTCAGAACTTTTGCCACTCTTTTCTGATGCACATCATATACCAGGATTACAAACAGATATGCCTCACCAGGTTCAAAAAACCTAACTGTTTTTAATCCAGTTAAGCGGCCCACCCCACGACCTGGATTTCACTCCTTTTGGATTGGATTTGCCCACTCCTGGGAGTAGACTTCGCGACAGGGGGACCTCGGCCCGGGAGTCCCACCCGGACGGGAGAACTGCGCTTCACGGGCGCAAGACCCGGACATAAGGGAAACCATGAAGTTTCCATCCCGCGTTGACCGTTGAGCGAAAGCCTTACGGCTCTGCCTCCCGCGCCCTATTAGGGTGCCTACCGGTTTGTCCGATGCCGGCTAAACGGGGTCACCTACTTGATAAAGCAAGGTGCTTCAAGTCATGCCAGGCAGAATAAAACGATTCCTGTTTAATACGGGTTAAGCCGTTGTGAACAGGGACTTTCTCGCCCAGCCGCTTGAAGAGTTGCTTCACCTTTCGGGTCATCCCTTTTCCTTCCCCAGGTAAGGAATTTACCTTTTGACTAAGCTTCTCTTTGAGGACTTGGACTTTTTGCTTTAACTCTTTTGTTATGTGCTCTTTAAAACCTATCGCCCGCCGGGGGACGAATTCTCCATTATGCCAGCTTACCTTGATATTTTGATTGCCGCCTTTGCTCTCTTCCCCGCGGTTCTTTTTCCGTAATGGCGATTATTTCCACACCGCAGTATCTCAAATGCCGCTCGATGCACGAATATCCAAACCGGGCCAGCCGGTCGGGATATTCGATAATTAGTTTCTTATAATCGCCACGCTCGGCCAGCTTGAGCACGTTAGTCAAGCCGCGGCGCTCTCTCTATCCTATTTCATTATCAACTGTACCTCATGTCCCAGCTTTGGGACTGGATTTATCTACGGTTGCTGTCACCAGCGGGCCACAAAAGAAGAGTAAGGTTTTTCACCCATCAGGTGCTTTTCCAGCTTATACAGTTCCAATCGAATTAAACGGCGGTATGAGACTTGGCGGCCGATTTCCCGGTGATTAATGGTTGTTTTCAGTTTGTTATCCAATTCCTCTACAAAGCACTTTTTCGCCTTGTCTTTAAGAAGAATGCCCTCGGTACCACGTTCAAAATCATTCTTTGTAACCATCTTCTTGCCTATCAATGAGAATATAAGACGATCAATGATGATAGGCTTAAAAATCTCTGATATATCAAGGTTTAAGGTAAACCGCCTAAAGTTGGTGGCGTGCAGAAAACCTATCCGGGGGTCCAGGTGTGTTTTGTAAATTTCGCTCAAACAAATCGAGTACATTAAGGAATTACCAAAGCTGATCAGTGTGTTTAAATGGTTTTTAGGAGGACGGCGGGTTCGTTCCTGAAATATAAAATCGGGGTCGCCAATGATGGCATCAAAGGCACGGTAGTAATGGTCGCGCATATTCCCCTCTATGGCCATTAAAGCTGCGGTGTCCCCGCAATCATCTATTGAGGGAAGTAGTTTTTCCACCGCGCGAAGTGGTTCCCCTACATCTTTTTCCCGACCATGATAATATTTTAAAACCTGGCGAATATTTTTACCTGCCCCGCGGACAAATTCCCTGGCCACAACCAAACGTCGTTGTTCGTCCAAGTAATGTTCCGCCTGTCGTAGTATCATGTAGCCGGAGTTCAAATGTTCCCTGGGATAGAAAGTGCCCATATAGTAGCCATGGTGACTGAAGTAGTGCAGGATAATTTCTTTCTGGGAGAGAAATTCCAGAAACTTTTTATTAATTTGCACTTCCCCGAATACCATAATCTCCCCGGTATCTTCAACGGGAATAAACCGCCGCCCGTTTTCCGTTTCAAAGTACAGGGTATTGTCTTTTCTATGCAGCTCACCATTGGAGAATATATATAAGGTCTTTTTCACCGGTATCCCCCCTTATACTATGACCAGCAAAACTCCGTATAGGCACATTTTTTACAAAAAGGAATTTTAACAGGTTCAGGGGGTTGGGATAGATACAAAATACGCAGTATATCCCTCCTAACCTTATCTAGTTCCTTTTCCATTTGATCGTCCAGTTTAACTTCTTCCTTTTGTTTTTCCTTTGGGAATCGCAGCTCTCCTTTTGCCTCTACACCAAGTTGTCGCAGTTCACTTAGATAAAAGGCCAACTGCATACGAGCACTTTGACGGTATTTAGAACTCTTTTTTACTTCACCGATAATCAATTGTTCGTTGCCCGCCCTGAACACATCTATTCTGCTATGTCCTAAAACGAGTTCTTTTCTTTCTTTGGGATAGGAATATTCCTGAATAAAACGCCCCAAGGATATATTGGCATCGTCTTGATCAGCCACAATTTGGTGCCCAATTAGCCATACTTCCCGCTGGCAAATATAGTAATACCAAACCAGGGTTCCGCTGACATGCAGTTCTTTGTTCTCCATATTTGCATCACCCAACTAATCCCTTACTATAACAGGTTTCCGTTTAAAAGATAATGGTTGCCCCTTTGCTGTCATAACCCAAGTTCCGGTCATAATAATATTCTATTTGTGAGCTGCAAACGTAACGAAAATGATTGACCTCTGGCGGCAGGTCCGTTAATCGTGAAACGGGGATAGAAATTACATATTCGTAAAATATTTTTTTAATGGCATTAAACTTTTCCTGTTTCTCATAGAAGCCATTTATTTGAATGATCCTTTCGTATTCAGCCCATACCTCCTCTGCCTCTTTGTCCAATTCTACAAACACATTCTCCCGGTGACCTTTTTCCTTGATCAGTTGAAAATCGCTTACGCTTGTCTTGGTTTCATCCTCAGCAAAAAAACAAAGTCTTTGGACTGCCTGTAATATTTTGTGGGACTCATTCAATAGCATTTTGGATTTGGCCTGGGTAAAATATAGGTCAATTAAATTAAGAAACTCCTTCTCATCAACCTCTTTATAGTTTTCAAGAATTTTTTTGGTTATATCCAAAGCTACATCATCATAAATCATATGGGCATAGGAACGTCCCCTGTCAGAGGCTACTAAAGAAATAATACGGACAATGCCGTTTCCTAACCCGTGACGGTTACAACGACCGGCTGCCTGGTTGATGGAATCCATAGGAGCCAGGTCCCTGTAAACGATATCAAAATCGATATCCACCCCCGCTTCAACCAGTTGTGTACTCACTACCAAACGGTATTTTTTATCGCGGATATCTTCAATACGCTTTTTCCTTTCCTTCATAACGACCCCGGTGGACAAAAAAGCAATAGGTTCGCTGGTTAAGTTCTTTAATTGACGGTAAAGCTCCTTGGCTGAACTTACAGTATTCAAAATAAATAAAAAGCTTTTTTCCGGGTTAGCAGAAAGCTGTTCCCGGAGTTCATCTTCCACAAACTCATCTATAGTGCGGCGGTTCACGTTGATTTCCAATCGTACACGCCCCATCTGGCTAAAATATTTTTGGGGCTGAACCAGTTCTATTACTTTACTCAACCCTGAAAAAATTTTCGGTTGGGTAGCTGTCACCAAAATAATATCTGTATTCATTTGTCCAGCCAGAAATTCCAACATCTGCTGAGCCAGCGGCCAGTATTTAATGGGCAGGGCTTGAATTTCGTCAAGGATAATGATGGCATGAGCCAAGCGGTGAAATTTTCTTAAGGTGCTGTTGCGCCAGCCGATTAAAGTTTCAAATAACTGAACGAAGGTAGTAACAACGATTTCTGAGGACCAACCTTCGATAAGAAGTTTTGCTGCGTTAGCAGAATAACTTGTTTCATCTTCATGCCCTGTCCTCATATTATAAACAGGGTCTGTAAGATGGTGATGCTTGATTAAAATATGATGTCCAGTCTGATTTTCCAATATATCTGACAATATTTGGTAATTTTGATCAATTACTGTCAAAAATGGTAGAGTATAGATAATTTTCGGTGCGGTTCCTCTTTCCTGTAAACGCTTTTCCCTTAATTTAAAGGCGAAGTTGTAAGCAGCCAAAGTCTTGCCCAAACCGGTAGGCAGCGTAATGGAAAATATGTTCCCTTTATCTGCCAAATCTAGATTACCCGCTATTTCTTGATACGCTTCCTCACGTAAAGCATTAAGGCCTTGAATCTCCCAGTCTTGTTTATTCTTAAAGGTATCTACTAAATCGGCCGGTAATTTGACAATATGTAACCGGTAGTCCCTCACTCCCACCTGGCATTTATCTGCGTCCAGTAGTAAGGAATATAAAATAAGAAACCGGAAGTAATCCTGCAGTTGACTTTGTTGGTGCGTGGTATTTGGGACCCTTAGTTGGTCAACCTCTAAAAGGAAGTCATTACTACCACTTCTAAGCCAGGCTCGCCGAACCTGTCTTAATTCATCCTTAAAAGTATACACCCATTCTTTTAGCAGTTCTTGCGTCAATATAGAACCAAAGCTCGTGGTTAACGGCAACTGAGGGTCAATTGACTGCCAGGTTTCCTTTAATAAGGAAAAATCAATGGCCTCTACCTGCTTTAGCAACAATTCTTGTTCCTTATCACCGAAAACGGCACACTCATCGGTAATATCCCGTAAGTTTCCGTGATGGCGTTTAATAGCTAAAAAAACCATATAGCTAAGCCTTTTGTTATCAGGGTGGTCTTTTAAATAGGTTTTTGCCATAAAGTATCCCACAATGGCCGACAGCAAGGCATGACTCTCGAGGGGACCGCTCTTTTTTTGACCTAACTCAGGCGAGGTGATGTAATTTTGAAAGTAACGGGTAGCCTTAGCAAAATCATGAGTTAGGGTAACAATAGCCAGTAAATCTCCTAACAACTTGGAATCCCAAGGTAAAATCTTTCTGTCTCCCCATAGTTGTCTGGCCAGCTGCCACACACCTAATAAATGGTCCTTTAGTTCCTGATCCGGATGGCTTTTTAAAAATGGCAATATTCTTTACCCCCTTGTATGATATGACCAGCGGAATAATTTCCAGTTGGTCATATTTATTTTTTAAAGTAATTGACCTTTGGGTTATACCCTGGGACAATCACGGTAGAACCGATGGTGGGGCAGTTTTTCGCCCCCTGCACTTTTAAGTGCTTGGAAAGACTGCTCCCCGGGCCTGGTGGCAACCGCTTACGCGCGGGTTGCACGCCCAAAGAGGTTCTCCCTTCAGCAAGGAGCATCACACCAATCTCTTTGGGTGAGTGCTCATCGGCAAGGTTGCTGTTACACCAGGTTCCCAGGGATACCCCAAAATTTTGGTTTCTTTAAGTTCACGTGAAAGGAGGTGTTGATAACATGGGCCGTACTCTTTTTGTCGGCATTGACATAGAAGCCGACACCAATGTAGTCAGAATCATTGATGACACCGGTGATGATGTCTGTGGATTCTCTGTTTCCAACGACCTCCCTGGAACCGAAAGACTTGTGGAAAAAGTGGTTGATGTGGCTGATACTTTGCCTGTCGATAAGGTCAAGATTGGCATGGAAGCCACCAACCTTTACTGGTGGCATCTGTCCCAGGCCCTTCATGATGACCCTCAATTAACAGCTCTGGGCACCGAAATCGCTGTGATTAACCCCAAGGTCATTGACGGGTTCAAGAATATCTACACTGATATGGCCAAGACAGATGCCTTAGATGCCAGGGTTATTGCTGATTGCTTGCGGTTTGGACGAGTCCGTCCAACACCACCTCCCGACATGAGGTATGCACCTTTGCAACGGCTAACCCGGTTTCGCTACCACATGGTGAGTAACCTCACTAGGGAGAAGAACAGGGCCTTAAACCTGATTTTCCTTAAGTTCTCCACATACCAGAAGGAGTGCCCGTTCTCAAACCTGTTTGGTCAGGCATCCACAGCAGTTATAGCTAACCTAACACCCGATGAAATCGCCAATCTGCCTGTGGAAGAATTGGTAGACCTGATGCTGCAACACGGAAACCACCGGCTTAAGGATGTTCCTGAGATGGCCAAGACCCTTAAACGGGCAGCTCTAACTCCTACCGTTTAAACCCGAAAATGCAAGAATCTGTGGACATTACACTGGCTATGTCCCTTGAGACCATCCGGTTCTTTGAGAAGCAGCAAAAGAAAATCGATCAGGCCATCGCCAAAGAGATAAAGGCAATTCCACACACGTTGGAAACTATTCCAGGCATCGGGCCGGTTTACGCAGCTGGCATAATAGCCGAGATCGGCGATATTTCAAGGTTTGACAATCACAATAGCCTTGCCAAATTCGCGGGCTTAACCTGGCGGCAGAACCAATCAAGCAAGTTCAACGCCCAGGATATTCCCTTAACCAGGTCAGGTAACTACTACCTGCGGTATTACCTTGTAGAAGCGGCCAACTCCGTCCGGGTGTGGGAGCCGGAGTATGATGAGTTCTACCGCAGGAAGTATGCCGAAGCCAGACATCACCATCATAAACGTGCTTTAGTCCTTACGGCCCGCAAACTCGTTCGCATGGTCTTCGCGCTGCTGAGTGAAGGCCAAATCTACCAGCAGAGGAGGGTGAATTAATAATATTTTACGTTTTACATTTTCTTTCATAACTGGGAATCTATTACGATTGCTGGTAGGGATATTTATTGCCTTTTTTACATAACAGCCAAAAAAATTCCCAATTTAGGGTCTTGCTATTTTACCGCGGGTCTTCCCTAATAAAGGGCCCCACCTTTGGTTTTATTTAAGGTGGGGCTATTATTAAATTAGGACGATACGTTCCTGGGGGCTTTCCCAATAACCTTTTAATTTAACGTTAAGCTCCTGTCCCTGTGTCTCGGTTAAAAGGTCACCATAGTTTAAAACTTCTCTGTCATCATTCATTTGCAAAGGAACCCTTTCCTTTAAATACCTTTTCCCAGGAGTAATACTAATGCCGTCCGCAGCAAGATATTCAACAGGAACGGCGGAAACAATATTCACAAAATGCTGATTACCTTCGCACCAGATGAACTCCTTCTCAGCTACGTAGCGAAAATCCGCCAGCAACTCGCTAATTCCAAGGCTTACGGTGTAATAGCTTTTATGCTCATAAACCATTTCACTCAGCTGTTTAAACAATTGCTCATTTCCCATGGTTACATATAGTCGGTAAGCCACATCCTTTAAAAACTCAAATCTTATTTGAGTTCGCGCTCCTTCTTTTCTCTGCTTTGGCACCCAAATATTCCCCTTTGTGTTGATCAGGTTAATACCCATGCGAATTTTTTTGACCGGGCGTAGAATTTGAACAGCCACTTGAGTTCCTGCTTCATTCAGTTCCCTTATATATTTGTTTTCTTCTTTAGATAATCCCAAAATTGCCCCTAAAACCCCCAGTACAGTGACGGGTGGAATAATAGAAAATGTGACAGGTGAAGATGTGGAGTAATATTTACGAAAGTGGGCCAGGTCACCAAAGATATCAAAAATTAAAACCTTCTTTTTCATAAATGCCATCCCTTAGAAAGACAATGTACGTACATCCATACTCAGTTTAGATAAGGTCTCTTGTAAATTTTGGCTTAACCTTAGCCTGTCGTCCGCCGCCACTTCTACAAAGGCGATTTTGTCCTTGTTCTTTGCTAAAGCCTCTACCAATTTGTCCACATTCAAAATTCCGTCTTGAATATCCCTGATCTCTTCTTCATATTTATCCGTATTAAAGAAAACGAGCTTATCTAATTCCCCTAAATGGAAGCAGCTTTCCTGGTAGGACACTCGCAATAATAACCTGGGCTGCTGTCCCGCTTTAGAACGGGAGAGCAGGTTTTTTGTACCATTCCACAGAGCATCCAAAAGCTTGTTCACGTCGTCTTCGGTTAATTTCGTATGAATCGCCGCATTTTCGTTAACGACCCCGTAAAAAGCTATTAGTGAATATGGCAGAATGTATTCTTCCCGGAAAGTTTTCCGGGTCTGATCACTGCCGGAGGCAAAGGCACCCGTTCCTTTTATATATTGCAACTTTACCCGGTGTAAGGACTGTCCCATTTTAAACTGGACAGGACCTGTCAGGGTGATTGAACTCTTTTCCTTAGTATTTTTTTCTATAGGAATTGTAGCACCGAAGAGTCGCACGTCAATGCAACTGTCCAATATATTTTTTTCAATAATTGATTTCATTTCGCTAATTTTTAAGTCGGATTTTTTTATGGTCTTTCCATCTTGGTTGAGGAAGTCTTCCGCCCGCAGCTTGGCATCCTGAATAATACCTTCCTCATCAGCAATTTCACGGACGAAAATTTCCTCCCCTTTGTTTTTGTTTAGAAAATCTCTTACAGTTCTTTTCAGGCGCACATCGGTGACAATATTTTTTCCGCTTTCTTCATCTATTCTTGGTTTGTTCGCATCCAAAGGATCGCCATTTGGATTTGAAAAAGTGCAATCATAAAGGAATAATATTTCTGAACGGTTATTCAGCATCGGTATCGTCTACCTCCTCTTTCTTCCCATATAAAATTAGGTTTGCTTCATTATACATGTTCATACCGCAAACAAAATAGAAGTTTAACTCGTCCACCGTCATCCTCCAATTTTGGTCTGATTCCAAAAGTAATACTGAAATAGCTTCAGCCAGTTGGGCTTTACCTTTATCAAACCGTTTGTATTCTTGAAGTTTATTAATAACTTTGGGTAAAAGTCCTTTAACTTGTCTAGAGTCCATTTTTAATCCCATAAGGTTAACTAAAAACGGTTGGGACTTCCTCTCCGCATACTGAACATTTAACAACATCCGAGTCAGAGCACCTAATAAAAATACTCCACGTTTTTCAGGTGTATTTAGTTGATTAGCAAAGCGATCAAAGATCGGATCAAAAATTGTCGTTGACATCGTAACCTCCTTCCTGCCCAGCATTTTCAGGTGAGCAAAAAACAGTACAGTTTCTATGGCATCTAACAATTTGAAAGAATTGATATTACTGGTATTGAAATCTCGTCGGATTTCTCGCATAAAGTGAGTGGCCAAAAAGGACATGGCTACAGGTAGCCCTTTGAAAATCTTATCAACCAATTCCATGAAATATTTATCTAGATCATTGTCCCTCTTTGCATCATCGGATTTGGCAAAAAAAGTTCTGATACGGCCAAAGTGAAAGGGCTGCTGCGGAAACATCCGATCCACGGCGGCCTTGGCCTTAAACAGATCGCGTAACCGGGAAGGTAGCACATCCTCAACCAGGAGCAAAATCCGTTCTGAACTCTGCTCCTTTCGTAAGAACAGGAAATTTAGGGTCATGGTATCCTTTTCGGAAGCTAATTCGTGTAGTATGTCATCTTCATTAGTGGTAAGCTTACCACCTGCGTTGTCGTTTAGTTTAATGTTCTTGTCCATTTCCCCTGTTAGAATATTAAGAATAAAACTGGATGGTTCCTTGAGAATAAATTTGGGAACCAGATAATAACTTAACCCGTAAAAGGAGAAGCGATATCTTTCTTCTAAAATACGTTTCCCCTCATCCAAAGCCAGAGAACACTCGGAGCATACCGGGTAGTTACGCCAGCTTTTTTCTTTTATAAAATGGCCCGTAATAAAACCGGGCTTGTCTATTGTGTAAAATTTATAGGCCGGCGCACCCGCAGAAACTTTTGCTTTTCGTTGTCCACAAACAGAACAAATTTTGTCTTGGGCTGAGATACTATCTTCTTTAGCGGCCACCAGTTGCAGAAAACTGTCCCTGAAGGCTGTTATATCCCGCAAATAGCATCCGTCTATCTTTAGTGTCAGACCGGCGGAACCTTTGATATCCGCCAGCTTTCCTTTAAGTAAGGCTATAATTTGTTGTTGCTGTGCTTCCAGGGCCTTTTTAACAGATGTTATTATTTTTTGATCCTTCTGGCTCAGGGAAAGTTTGTCGACGGTACGGAACCAGCCCAGAATCTTTACTTGAAAGGTCTTTTCTGGTTCAGTAATAAGGGCTGTGGGAGAAAAATTTGCCCCATTGGGCGGCCCCTTACGGTAAAGGTAACTCCCGGCTCCTCCACAGTTGGTTTCCTCTAAACTAAGGTAGGAAAAGGAATAGTCTTCGTTCTCTTTTTGTAATTCGATAACAACCATGTTGGGATATTTGTCCGGGTTAATGGTCTCAGTTAAAGTGGCTAGTACATCTTTACCCGTTATTTTTAGTGACAGTAAGCCTAGTTCTCTAACTGCGGAAATCACTTTTTTCACCTCCTGTTATTTTATTATCTAAACAAAACATCCCTAGCCCCTGGGAATTTTTACCACCCAATCCTGCCCCATAAGCTAGTTTAAGCATCCTGGGGTGTCCCTGTAGGACAAACCGACTCATCCAACCTTTGATAACGCTACCTTTATAAATTATAATTTTTTGCTGGCCGGGCTCTAAGCATCCTAAAAGTTTTATGGAAAATGACAGTTGGGACCAGTCTTCATTATAAAAAGCCTGGGCTTTTTTAACTAAATTTTGTCGGATAAGTGACTCAAATTCCCTTTCCGTCGGAGAGTAATAATAGGTCTTTTTACCACCTTCTTTATTGATGAGGGTGCTGTAAATAGTTACCGGGGAGAGCATTTTAATATTATAGGTCTGGCTTTCGTCAAAATCAGGGGGGTTTTCCATTTTCACTTCCGTAATTTCCAATGGATTGGAGCCAAGAAGTATTGATTTCTGAGTCATGAGACCAAAGAGCAGGTTTTGCAGGAATTCTATCCAGGGACTTGATATAAACAGGTATACCGGTGATTTAAAAATAATTTGCCTGGTATTTTTGTCGTAACTGCTACGCCCAAGCAATCTGGAGAAGCAAAACATCTTAAAAGTCCGCTTCCCATAATTAAACCCACGGTCATGAAGAAACTTTTGCATTGCTTCATTTGTCATAAGTCTATAAATCAGGCCCTGTATTTGCTGATGATAATTGGTCGGTACAATAATAGGCTTATGGGAGTAAAAAGATAGTTTTAATCTCATGATCATTATCCTTTTTAATATGTTTATTAATTTAGCATATTCTTTGGTTATTAAATTATCAGAATACTTTTTCCGAGTCAAGAAAAATCTTGAAAAACAGGAAAGAATTAATTATGCTTAATAGCAGCATAATAAGTAGTATAACTAATAGGGTTTGAAACATATGCTTATTGATTTAAGCAAGCTTAAAGTCTACCTATAAGGATTATTTGAAAATTTATTATTGTTTTTGTAAAGTTCAAATGATTCTATTAATGTTGCAAAAAATCATTTGCTAAATTCATTCTATCAAAACATTGAGTCAAAAAAGCAAAAAGTATGTCGAAGAGAACTATAAAACTCCGAATCATACTACTTACTCTTATAAAATTCCCTGAAACATCAAAGTCGTAACCTGTCTTCATAGGTTTACGGCAACGCGACTTTATTCATATTTTTTCGGCTATCTATTCCCGTTGTGTCATATCTAAACCGTTTTATCTCTAAAACACAAGCGCCTACCTAATTGGTAGACGCTTGTGTTTTAGACTTTTTCAATTCTCACCGCACACACCTTTAATTCGGGGATATTTGACTTCGGACAGCGGGCATGGTTGGTCAGCTTATTAATGGCCGCCTCCGGAAAATGGAAGGAGGCGAACACCATTCCCCTGGGTACCGTTTCGGATATCCTCACGGTCATTTCTACTTCTCCCCGCCGGGAAATCACCTTTACCCGATCCCCCTGGTTAAGACCCAGGCATTGGGCATCATGAACACTAACATCCAATTGCTCGGTGGGGCAGATTTCCCTTAAGTCCGTGCGCAGGGTCATGCTGCCGGTGTGGTAATGGAACAGACGCCGGCCGGTGTTTAATACCAGCGGGAATTGCCGGTCCGGCAGTTCATCAGGCGGCAGGTAAGCCACTGCATGGAACTTTCCCTTGCCGCGGACAAATTTCTCCTGATGCAGGATGCTCGTGCCCGGGTGGTCTGCTGCCGGGCAGGGCCACTGGATGCCCTCCTTCTCCAATCTTTCATAACGAATACCGGCATAGGAAGGCGTTAGGGCAGCCATTTCATTAAATATTTCTTCTGGGTTTTGGTATCTCATAGGGAGGCCAAGAGCCTCGGCAAGGGCGCAAATGATCTGCCAGTCGGCTTTGCTGTTGCCTATCGGTTGGACAGCCTGCCGCACCCGCTGCACCCTGCGCTCGGTATTGGTGAAGGTGCCGTCCTTTTCGGCAAAGCTGGCCGCCGGCAGCACCACGTCTGCCAATTTGGCTGTTTCAGTGAGGAAGATATCCTGCACCACCAGAAAATCCAGATTGTTTAAGGCCTTTTCCACATGATTGGCGTCGGCGTCGGAGATGACAGGGTTTTCCCCTACAATGTACATGCCTTTGATGCTGCCCCGGATGGCGGCCTGCATCATTTCCCCGACGGTCAAGCCCGGTTGATCAGGGATAGGGCCTCCCCAGGCTTCACTAAACTTCTTCCGGCAGGTCTCGTCCGCCACCGGCTGGTAGCCGGCCAGGAACTGGGGCAGTGCGCCCATATCGCAGGCACCCTGGACATTGTTTTGCCCCCGCAGAGGATTGATGCCGGTGGATTCTCTTCCTATCTGACCGCAGAGCAGGGCCAGGTTGGCGGCCGCCAGAACGTTGTCGGTGCCGCAGACATGCTGGGTCAGTCCCATGGTGTATAAAAGGGTGGCCTTGCCGACAGTGGCGTAGGCCCGGGCCGCCTGTCTGATGCTGTCCGCAGGAATCCCTGTCAATTCTTCGGCCAATTCCGGGGTATAGCCCTGGACAGCCTCCACCAGTTCCTCAAAGCCCTCGCACCGGCTCTCTACAAACTCCTTGTCCCAGAGGTTTTCATCAAGAATCACTTTGGCCATGCTGTTTAACAAAGCAATGTCCGATCCCGGTTTGATTTGCAGGTGTATGTGGGCCAATTCCGCCAGCTCGGTTTTTCTTGGGTCCACCACCACCAGCACAGCCCCCCTTTGGATGGCCCTGCGTATGCGCAGGGAAATGACCGGGTGGGCTTCGGTGGTGTTGGTGCCGATGGCCAGGATCAGGTCGGCCCCGGCAATTTCATCAATGGAGTTAGTCATGGCCCCGCTCCCTGTGGCAGCCGCCAGACCGGCGACTGTGGGAGCGTGTCAGAGACGGGCGCAGTGGTCGATATGATTGGTTCCCAGGACCAATCTGGCCAATTTGTTCAGCAGATAATTCTCCTCATTGGTGATGCGGGCGGAGGCCAGCACCCCGATGGCCTGGCCGCCATATTCCTGCTTGATCCGGCCAAAGCGACGGACCACCTCCTGGATGGCCTCTTCCCAGGTCACTTCATGCAGTTGACCGTTTTTCCTCACCAGTGGGTTGGTAAGACGTTCGGGATGGTGAATAAACCCGTGCCCATACCGTCCCTTAACACACAGGTGGCGTCCGTTCACCCCGTGGCCCGCGGCATTGGCCCCCACAACCCTGCCCTCTTTCACCAGCAGGTTAATCTGGCAGCCCACGCCGCAGTAGGGACAGGTGGTGGTTACGGAATCCAGTTCCCAGGGACGTCCTTTGCCAATCCTTTGTTTTTCGGTTAAGGCCCCCACCGGGCAGACCTCGACGCAGGAGCCGCAAAAGACACAGCCGGCGTTCAGCAGTCCGCTGTCCAGGGGGGTGGCAACCTTGGCATGAAAGCCCCGGAAACTGAAATCAATGACACTGCGTCCCACCACCTCGGAACAGACCCTTACACACTTGCCGCAGAGAATACATTTATTCATATCCCGCATAATAAAAGGATTGTCTGCTTCCACGGGGTAGGCATGACAGGCCCCCGGGAAGGCACCCTTTCTTACCCCGTATCGATAAGCATATTCCTGCAGGCGGCAGGCTCCGGTTTTCTCACAGGTCAAACAATCATCCGGGTGATTGGCCAGCAATAATTCCAGGATGGTGCGCCTGGCTTCCAGGACTTTCTCCGACTCGGTATAAACTTCCATCCCTTCCCGGACTTCGGTTACACAGGAGGCCGGCAACTGCCCCCAGCCCTTCACCTCCACCACACAAATCCGGCAGCCTCCATAGCGGCTTAACTCCGGGTCATGGCAGAAGGTCGGGATATCTATTCCCAACATGGCTGCAGCTGTCAAAATGGTGGTTCCCCTGGGAACCGTTACGGATTTATCATTGATGGTACATGTAATATCAGACACCCCGGTTCACCTCCTCAGGACCTTACAACAGCCTTAAATTTGCATTTACTCAGGCAGACGCCGCATTTTATGCAGCGGCTGTCATCGATGGCATGGGGCTGCTTCCGCTGGCCCCGGATGGCCTGAACCGGGCAGTTCTTAAGGCAAAGACCGCAGCCCCGGCACAGGTTCTCATCAATGCGGTAACGAACAAGTTCAGCACACACTCCGGCAGGGCAACGTTTTTCCACGATGTGGGCCATGTATTCTTCCCTAAAATACTGCAAAGTGGATAATACAGGATTGGGACAGGCCTGTCCCAGCCCGCAGAGAGAAGTATTTTTAACCACCCGGCACAGCCTCTCCAGGTCAGCCAGATCATCCAGCGTGGCCTCACCCCGGCACATTCGTTCCAGGATTTCCAGCATGCGCTTGGTGCCTTCCCGGCAGGGAGTACATTTGCCGCAGGATTCCTTCTGGGTAAAGGCCAGAAAGAAGCGGGCCACATCCACCATGCAGGCGCCCTCGTCCATGACCACCATGCCACCGGAGCCAATGGTGGCCCCCACCGAGGATAAGGAATCAAAGTCCACCGGCAGGTCCAGGTGTTGTTCCGCCAGGCAGCCGCCGGAGGGCCCTCCCAACTGTACCGCTTTAAAGGCCTTGCCGTCCCGGATCCCCCCGCCGGTGCCAAAGATAATCTCCCGTAAGGTTTTTCCCATGGGGACTTCCACCAGCCCAGGATTGACAAGGGAACCACTTAAAGCGAATATTTTTGTACCGGGGGATTGTTCCGTACCCAGCTTGCGGTATTCCTCTGCCCCCATTTGAATAATCAGCGGCACATTGGCCAGGGTTTCCACGTTGTTGAGAACCGTAGGTTTCTCCCACAGGCCTTTTTCCGTGGAGCGGGGGGGCTTGACCCTGGGCATGCCGCGCAGCCCTTCAATGGATGCTTGTAAGGCGGTACCCTCGCCACATACAAAAGCCCCCGCCCCTTCTTTCAAGTCAATGTCAAAATCAAACCCGGAATTTAAAATGTTTTTACCCAGCAGGCCCCATTGTCTGGCCTGTTGGATGGCTGATTTTAACCTCTTAATGGCCAGGGGATATTCTGCCCGGCAATAAATGTATCCTTGATGGGAACCCACGGCAAAGCCCGCGATGATCATTCCTTCCAGCACCGAGTGGGGGTCGCCTTCTAACAGTGAACGGTCCATAAAGGCCCCGGGGTCTCCTTCGTCGGCATTGCAGATGATGTATTTGATTTCCCTTGCTGCCCTGCGGGCGGCGGCCCATTTTTTGCCCGTAGGGAACCCGGCTCCCCCTCTGCCCCTGAGTCCGGATAGCTGGATTTCTTCAATGACTTGTTCAGGGGTCATATGCTGCAACACCTTGACCAGACTCCGGTAACCTCCCACCGCTACGTAATCAGAAATTTGCTCGGGATCGATGTGCCCGCAGTTAGTTAGCAAAATCAAGGTTTGCCCGGCATAAAAGGGGATTTCGTGGAAATGGGGATAGGAATTGCCAGCCGCATCCCGGTAAACTAACCGCTCCACTATTTGCCCATCAGCCAGGTGATTAACAATATCCCGAGCATCCGCCGGTTTTACCCGGGTATAAAAAATGCCTTCCGGTTTGATATGCACAATGGGCCCATTCTCGCAAAAACCATGGCAGCCAGTTCTTTTCACCGCCACACGGTCCGAGAGGCCTGCCTCGTTAACGGCTTCTTTTAATGAATCAACCAGCCGGGCAGACCCGGAGGATGTACAGCCTGTCCCGCCGCAGACAATGATCTGTTGGTAATTTCCGCCGGAGGGAACCCTGACATTGTTGATATGGTTCTTTCTCTTTTCCTCACAGCCCTTATCGGTATGGCAAAAGGGACCTGCCGTGCGGCAAAGAACATAGTTTGAACAGGGTGTAGCCGGGGAATGGGTGCATTTAGAACAGCAGTTGTCCATTAAATTGATCATTGGTTACGTCCCCCTATTCACAGTCAGCAATCTTTTTTACAGCCTTGTCAGGCGTTAATTGACCCTCGGTCTCTTCATTAACCATCATGACCGGCGCCAGTCCACAGGCTCCCAGGCAGGCCACAGTTTCTAACGTAAAACGCAAATCCTCAGAGGTTTCTCCGGTTTCTACCCCCACATATCTTTTAATGGCCTCCAGCACCTTGCTGCCGCCCCTGACATGGCAAGCGGTTCCCTGGCACACTTTTATGATGTTGCGCCCCCTTGGCTTTAAGTGAAACTGGGAGTAAAAGGTGGCTACGCCATAGGTTCTGGATAACGGTATTCTTAGTCCGGCGGAGATCTCCCTCAACAGTTCCGGAGAAAGGTAGCCGAATATCTCCTGGGCCTGCTGCAGGACAGGTATTAACGCCCCCGGTGTATCTTTATATTTTAAAAGCAACTGCGCAAGCTTCATTTGCTTGTCCTCACAATGGCATTCCTGCATCAATCCGCCCCCCGATGTTATTTTTACAGTGATTATTGTACTATTTTTATGTACAAAGTTCTATTACCAATGTACTACGCTGTCGAAAAAAGAAGACCCTGATAAGAGTAATCAGGGTCTCTCTTTAACCTATCAACCAGCTAGAATTTCTTTTTCATAGCGGTGGCAAGGCAATAGCCGGCGCCGCCCCATAACAGAATCATGGCTAAAACCATCATAAAAATAGCGCTACCTGTCAAGTGTCACGCCCCCTTTAACCAGAGACTGCTCGTCTTTCCATTTCACGGAAGCCATCAAAATCCCGCCAACCATGATCACGATTAATACAAACCAACCCATCCAGAACAGGGCGTCCGGCGGGTACCCCTCATAGGGCTTTTTCAAGTCACTGATTAATGTCATGATGCCAGTGTAACCGGCCACCAGGGGTGTAACAACTTTAATGGAGAATAACCACCAGTTGCCAACCTTGAAATCAGAAATGGGATTGACGTGATCCTTAATGGATTTCAGGTTGAATAACCAGCCGATCAACAGGACCTCCAGCAGGCCGCCGAACACAATGCCAAAGTTATTGGTAAAGTGGTCTACGATATCCAAAATATACAAACCGGCGCCGGTGGCAAACAACAGGCTGCAGGCAGCGGCGGTACCGGTATAGATTACGGTTGCTTTCTTCCGCTCCATATTAAACTTATCCATGAAGGCTGCAATGGCCGCTTCATTGATGGAAATCAAAGAAGTAATCCCTGCAAAGGTCAGGGCCAGGAAGAACAGAACTCCAAAGAGCGGGGCCGCACTACCAAGGGTACTGATGGCCGCCGGGAAGGTAATGAAGGCCAGGCCTACACCCGCACTGGCAACCTCTTTTACGGCTACTCCCTGGGTAAATGCCATATGACCCAGGATACTGAACACCGCCATACCAGCCAGCAAACTGAAGCTGCAGTTGGTAAGACAGGTTGTAAAGGCGTTATTAACAATGTCAGATTTCTTGGGTAGATAACTGGCATAAGTAATCATAATGGCAAAACAAATACTTAAGTCAAAGAATATTTGTCCGTATGCAGCGGTCCAAACCTTGTAGTCCAAGAGCCTGCTGAAATCAGGTTCAAATAAGAAGTTTAAACCTGCTGCAGCGCCGGGCAATGTCACGCCGCGGATGGCGATGAATACCACCATAAAGAACAGAACCGGAATTAAAACCTTTGCTACCCTTTCAATTCCCGCTTTGACGCCGGTGTAGATGGAAATGAAAGTTACTGCCCATGCTAATATCAGAGGTAATAAAATTTGTGTATTGATGCCACCCAGTTCAAAGGGGCCGCCGGTGAGTTTTAAGAATTTGCCAAAGAAAAAGTCCTTCGGAGCATCCCCCCAGGCCTGGGTTATGGAGAAGCCAACATAGGATATTGCCCAGGCAATGACAACCACGTAATACACAGCGATAAAGAAACAAACCAGTACCTGCCACCAGCCAAGCCATTCCCAGTTACGGTTCATGCGGGCAAATGTGAGAGGAGCCCCGCCCCGGAACTTATGACCAATACCAAACTCCAAAATCATAATGGGAATTCCCGCGGTTAACAAAGCAAATAAATAGCAAAGGAAGAAGATCCCCCCACCGTTATCCGCGGCCATGTAGGGAAATCTCCAAATATTACCCAGGCCTACGGCAGACCCCACTGCTGCCATGATGAAACCAAACCTGGTTCCCCATTGTTCACGTTGTCCCAACTTTCATACCTCCTAAATAAATGCAATTATTTAAAGAAAAAACCATATTTATGATAAAGGGACATTCCCCCTTTCTAAACATATGTTTTATTTATTGAACAGTTGCTTGCACTTTTAAATTACGACACTTTTTTAAAAATACCTTTTAAATCACATGTACAGATTACTGACATTATTTAAAATGTCTTTTTTTCTATGTTTAATTATCTGACACAGTTTATGTATTGAGGGGTATATTGGAGCTGACCCCTATTTTTCAATAAAATTAAAAGGCCGGTAAAAACCGACCTTTGTGTGGCGCTATGAAATTTAATCGTTACCCTCCGTACCGGTAACGTTATTTTCACCTTGATCCTCTGCCAGCGCTTCCTCCTCTTCTGCTTTCCTTTTAGCCTTTCGCTTTTTCAGCCAGTCCACCAGTTTTACAATGGAAGCGCTGAGCTCAAAGAGCAGGTACATGGGAGTAGCCATCATCAAGGGAGTAATAATGTCCGGTGAAGGAACCAGCACGGCGCCGGCCACCACCGAAATGAGGATGGCCATTTTCCGTTTTTTCACCATCCACTGGTAATTGATAACACCCAGCTGGGCTAAAAGAAATACTGCCAGGGGAAGTTCAAAAATAACACCAAAGGGCAAGATAAACATCATGGCAAAGGATACATAATTGCCAATGGTCAGCATGGGCAAAAGCTCCTCACCGCCAAAGTGCAGCAGGAACTTTACCCCCATGTTGAACACCGTATAAAAAGCAAACAGAATACCGCCGATAAAAAACACGTAGGAAACCACCACAAAGACGGTGAAATAAACCCTTTCCATCTTGCGCAGAGCCGGCATAATAAAGGCCCAAAATTGCCACAGGGTCACAGGCAGGGCTGCCAGAAAGCCCAGAAAAAAGGAGAGCTTTATTTTGGTCATCAGGGCTTCCATGATGCCGATATAATGCATCTTATTTCCGGTGGCAAGAACCGGTTTGAGAATGATTTCCAATATACGGTCACTAAAGAACCAGCATACACCGGCCATAATGAAGGTGGCCACTAAAGAGATGATCAGCACCCGGCGGAGTTCCTCCAGGTGCTCCATCATCGTCTGGTCTTGATCTTCGAACAAAACAGATACCCCCTTCTGCTCTGCAAGTTACCCCTGTTAAACCTGCTGTCTTCTGTCTCCCCGCTGGTATCCCTCAGCCTGGGCCAAACGATCCAATTCAACAGTGGCTAGGTCCTCACAAAACAGATCCACTTCCCCGCACACCCGCTCATCGACGGTTTTCAAATAACTTTTGCAGCGTTCACAAAGATATATACGGTATTGTTTACTGTCCTCCAGGGTAATAAACGATGCCTGGGAAGCATTTTCATCCTTACAATAGGGGCACCCAATTCTTCTGTAACGCCATTCGGTTTCGCAACGCCCGCAGTATAACTTGCGGTAGCCTTCCTTGCCGGCCAGCTTGGCCATGGTGGGCTGATCACCGCAAACGGGGCAATGGCTTTGCATCCAGTCATTAAGCTGAACTTGTCCCAAAACGGCCTGTCCGTAGGTTTTGAAAAACGGCCTGAAGGTAACCAGGGCGATAAAATCCAAAAGGTCAACGGGAGCACCCAATAGCCTGGCCCACTTACCTATTTGACCGTCCACCTTGAAGAGAGAGGTGATGAATTCCTTCCTTTGGGATTCAGCCAGTTCCTCCAAGGATTTCAAAAAGGCATCTGAAACAGGCTGTGGGCCCGCCTGCCATTTCTGGCAGGACCGGGCCACAGAAAAGAAACGTTCAAATACCTTTTCCCACTCAATTTCCGGAGGGGCCACCGCCAGGGCGGCTTCCCCCTGTTCCCACTGTTTTATTTGTTGAGGATCCAAAACCACCTTCCACTCTAATGTCTCCGTGTCATTTTCCAGTTCCATTACTTCCAGATAAAAGTTGGCCAGTTTTTCTGTATTGTTCTTTATTTCCATTAGAGCAACTCCTTTGAGTTTCTTTTAGGCTGTTGCCTTGTGGTGGTGTTCCTCATGTTCCAAAATATTGAAATTCTCTACGATAAAGCAGTAAGCCAGGCAGCCGATGGCCACAAGGCCAATACTGACGGCCCATTCCATGACGGAGGGGAAGTACCAGCCGCCCAGGGCCGCGGACATACCGGTAAACACAACGTTCATACGGTTGAAAACGAGACCCCCGCTCACCAGAACACCAAAGGTAATGAGACCCCTGCGGGTGTTGCTCATGCCGCTGAAGGCAATAAAGATGGGAATCACCACACCCAGAATCACTTCCAGAAGGAACAAATTACCTTCCAAATTCCCCTTGAACATCAGACCGAATACGCCCCGAGCTGCCAGATCATACAGCTTGAGAGCCAGGTAAAGAATCATGAACACACCGGAAATGCGGACCAGCCCCCGTAAAACAGGGATGGGAACCTCATGGTTAAATGCCCTGCCGGCCAGGGTGGTTTCAACGCAGATCATGGCGGGTCCCACAAAGAAGGAAGACATCAGGAAAAGCAAGCCGATGTATGGTGACCACCACAGCGGGTAAAGTTTATCCACCATAATAAGGTACAGCCCGCCCAGTGAGGACTGGTGCAGGGTGGGGAAAACAATACCCACAATCATCAATACGGGCAAAGCCTTTTTGAACATGCTGTGGTACTTGGTGCCAACCTTTTCAGTGAGGATTTCGCCGAACTCCAGCACCTGGACGGTGGTGTAGCAGGACACACACCAGAACACTTCAAACAGTACAGAAGCATGACCCCAGGATACAAAGGGGCGCCAGAAGTTAAACCACTGGCCGATATCCATAAACAGCCCGGCCATTACCAGCAGGTAACCCAGCAAGGAAGTCAGCATGGCACTGCGGGCAATGGCATGATACTTGTTTCTGTGCAGCACATGAACGATAATTGCTGTACCGTAACCACCGCCGGCCAGGGCAACACCGGTCAGCACGTCGAAGCCGATCCAAAGGCCCCAGGGCCACTTGTCATTCAAGTTGGTGGTGGCTCCCAATCCTGTGGCCAGACGGTAGCCCATCACGACGATGGCAAGGCCGGCCAGCAGGAGTAATACTTTGCGGGTGGGAGTCATGGTAAACTTCCACTTATACTCCGCAATTTCCTTTAGCAATCCTTTATTTGCCGACATTATTTTTCCCCCCAATAACCATTTGGTTCGTCTTTTTTCCGCTGCCTACATGTGAACATCTTTCTTGCCGCTCTCGGAAGCGACCTGCTCACGGCGCTTGGTATAGTGGTACAAGACGGTTAGCAAGGTACCCCAGCCCACAGCAATGATCGGTGTCCATTTGAGGAAGTTGTGGGAGTACTCCGGCAACGGTCTGGTACCCAAGTTTGGACGGAAGCCAAAGGTTTCAAAGGGCACGTCGGAGATATACAGCCAGGATGTGCCGCCGGCTTCTTTCTCACCCATGATCTTCTTGATATATTTAGGATCGCTGTTAATGCGGTTACGGGCCTCTTGGAGCAGTTCATCCCGCTCACCGAACTTTAATGCGCCGGTGGGGCAGGTATCCACGCAGGCAGGCCTCAGACCATAACCCAGGCGGTCATACTTGCCCTCGGGATCAAAGCAAAACTGGCATTTGGCCACCAGGGGGAACTGTTTATCCCACTGGTATTTGGGGACATCAAAGGGACAGGCCAGCATACAGTAGCGGCAACCCACGCAGAGGTGAGGATAGTAATGGACCGCACCGGTTTTAGGATCCCTTTGCAGAGCCTTGGCAAAGCAGGCCGAGGCACAGGCCGGGTGCTCGCAGTGCATGCACTGCCTTTTGGCAGACCTTATTGTATAATCGTTATCCTTTTTCACCACTTCGATCTGGACCGTGGTGTAAGTATAGCCGTTCATATCCGGCGGGCTGGTAAGGCCTTCCTTAAACTCTGGGTTGCTTGACGGCAGGTCGTTCCACTGCTTGCAGGCCACCTGGCATGCCTTACAGCCCATACATCTTGTTATATCAACGAGTACGCCTTTTGGCACTTTTTACACCCCCATTAGCACTGCTCTTTTAATGTTTGCCGGCTTTCTTGATGTTGCACAAGAAGGCCTTGTATTCCGGAATATTGGTGTTCGGATCGCCTACACTGGGTGTCAGGTCGTTGGCCGAAGCCCCCTTGGCAATGCCTTGATAGCCAAAGCACCAGGGCATACCGATCACCTCAACCTCTTTACCGTCGACGATAAGGGGCACACATACGCCGGAGACGGAAACCTTGCAGGTGATTTGACCGCGGACGGTTTCAATCACCACATCATCACCGGTCTTGACACCGATCTTCTGGGCCAGTGTCGGCGAAATGTTGGCAAACATATGAGCGGAAATTTCTGCTAAGGTCGGGCAGTTTCGAGTGACAGCGCCGCTCTGGTAGTGCTCAATTACCCTGTGGGTAGTGCCCACATAGGGATATTTTTCACTGGCGGTTTCAGCCAACTTGCTGAAGTCACCCTTGAATCTGGTTGCCAAAGGCATATTCTGCTGTTTGGACAGGATATTCTTCACCGGACTCTCAATAGGTTCGTAATGTTCCGGCAGCGGGCCGTCATTGACGCCCTTCACCGCAAACAGACGTCCCCGACCTTCCTCCTGCATGAAGAAAGGAACGGTTTTGTCCGGCGGTACAGGGGTCGGCTTGGCGTTAGGATCCTTGGGGTCCTTTGGCGGATCGGCCGCTTTAAAGTCCGGTACATCCGCGGTAACCCACTTGCCTGCCACAGCATCCCATTTCACAAGGGCCTTTTTGGGGTTCCAGGGGTTGCCGGCAGGGTCGGCGGAACAGCGGTTATAGACGATACGGCGGTTGGCGGGCCAGGCGAAGGCAAACTGCGGGAACAGGCCCAGACCGGACTTGTCTTTGAGCAGTTTACGCTTGGCAGCAACGGTACCGGCTTCCTTGTCCATTGCCCAGTAGCCGCTGTGAATCCAGCAGCCGCAGGCGGTGGAGCCGTCATCCTTCAATTGGGCAAAGCCTGGCAATACTTCCTTGGTGGTTACATTGTAACCGTTGATTTCAATGGCCACCTGGTCAATATTAGGCTCCTCTTCGCCGGGCTTGTCGTAGTTCCAGACCATATTCAAAATGGGATCCGGGAACTTGCCGCCGCTTTGGTATTCTTTCTTCACAGCCTTGAACAGCCGGTCGGCAATCCACAGGTCGCTCTTGGCCTCACCCGGCGGGTCGACGGCCTTGTAGCGGAACTGCAGCCAGCGGCCGCTGTTGGTTACAGTACCTTCTTTTTCGTAAGACATGGCAGCGGGCAGGAAGAATACTTCGGTTTTGATCTTGCTGGGGTCGGCTTCCGGCCGGTGCCAGAAGGCAGCTGTTTCGGTTTCAAATAAATCAACTGCTACCAGCCACTCCAACTTCTCCATGGCCTTGCGTCCCTGGAAGGAGGAAGGTCCGCCCACGGCGGGGTTTTGACCCCAGGCGATCATGCCCTTAATTTTGCCCTCGGCCATATCGGAAAAAATACCCATGTGACTGCGGTTCTTGTTATCGTGCTTGGGTATCCAGTCAAAGCAGAAGTCGTTTTCCTTGGTGGCCTTGTCACCATACCAGGCCTTTAACATGCTGATTAAGAATTTGCCCCGGTTGGACCAGTAACTGGTCTTGGGCACGTCTTTGTCCAAATAGTCCTGCAGTTTGCTGTGCTTATAGGCATAAATCATGGGGTTGTAACCGGGCAGGTAGTGGTTCAGCATGGCAAAGTCGGTGGAGCCCTGCACGTTGGATTCACCCCGCTGGGCGTTTACACCGCCGCCGGCAATGCCGATATTGCCCAAAAGTAATTGTAAGACAGCGAGAGCCCGGCAGTTTTGGGAACCATAAGTGTGCTGGGTAATTCCCATGGCATAAATCACGTTACCGGCCTTGTCCGGTTTTCCGGTGGAAGCGAACAAGTCGTAAACCTTTTTCAGGGTCTCCTTCGGTGTACCGGTAATTGAAGAAACCGTCTTCAGATCATAACGGCTTACGTGTTTCTTTAAGATTTGGAAAACACAGTTGGGATCCTGCAGAGTGAGATCCTTCTTGATGGCCTCTTCCCGAATGCCGTCTTTAGCCGGGTCGCCATCCATCTGGTACTGCCAGGTTTTGGTATCATAGGTCTTCTTACCGTCTTTTTCAGTAAGCCCGGAGAACACACCGTCCTCAAACTTGTACTCGGGATTTACCAAAAAGCTGGCATTGGTGTAATGCAGAACATAATCTTTAAAATACAGATTGTTTTCAATTATATAGTTGACCATTCCGTTTATAAAAGCAATGTCGGTACCGGGACGCAGGCGTACATGGACGTCTGCCAAGCCGGCGGATTTGGTCAATCTTGGATCAACCACAATTAACTTGGCACCCTTGTCCTTGGCCTTGACAATCCATTTCATGGCCTGCGGGTGGTTTTCTGCCGAGTTGGAGCCAATCATCATAAACACGTCTGTGTTAATGAAATCAATAAAGTGGTTGGTCATAACACCCCGTCCGAAAGAAGCAGCCAGACCGGCTACCGTGGAGGAGTGTCAGAGGCGGGCGTGGTGCTCAATATTCAGGAGCCCCCACGATCTGAACATCTTGTGGAGCAGGTAGTTTTCTTCATTATCCAGGGAAGCGCTGCCAAAGGTGGCGATGGCGGTGGTCCTGTTGACCGTTACACCCTTGTCATCTTTCTCTTCGAAAGTGGCATCCCGGGTGGACTTAATTCGCTTGGCAATCTCAGATAGGGCCCATTCCCAGCTTTTTTCTTCCCACTTGGTGCTGCCGGGGGCCCTGTAAAGAGGTTTGGTAACCCGCAGTTTGTTGATGACGCGGTTCCCTTTTTTTTCAATTGTGTTATAAGTATCAATAATGGCATTGCCCTTGGAACAGACGGAACCTTCATTGATGGGGTGATCCGGATCCCCTTCACAGAAAACAATTTTATTGTCGTTGTTGGTATAAAGAATGATGCCGCAACCACAGCCGCAGAAAGCACAGACTGTGTAGGTTTCTTTTACTTTTCTGATTTTAGCGGGTAATTTCTCTCCGGTAATTTTACTGTGGGACTCAGAGGCCAGGGCGGGACTCGCCACTAAAGTCAGCCCTGCAGTCCCCAGTCCAAGATTTTTTAAAAAATCGCGCCTGCTTATTTTTCTC
Source organism: Desulforamulus putei DSM 12395 (assembly GCF_900129195.1). Taxonomy (GTDB): domain Bacteria; phylum Bacillota; class Desulfotomaculia; order Desulfotomaculales; family Desulfotomaculaceae; genus Desulfotomaculum; species Desulfotomaculum putei. Next base: position 40,632 of record NZ_FQUY01000017.1, on the reverse strand, counting down.
ATGTAACCTTTAACCCCCTCGGTTTAACCGGGATTCTTTTGTATGGGTTGCTATTTGTCGGATTCTTCTTTTGCCTGAGCAGATTTTTCTTTTTCTTTCTTCTCTTCCTGCTCAAAGCTGGCCGATGTGGCCCGTCTGAACTCACTTACGGTCTTGCCCATGGCTTTACCCACCTCAGGCAGCTTACCGGGTCCGAAGATAATCAAGACCACAATTAAGATGAGAATGAGGTGAGTTGGTTGAAAAATTCCCTCGAAGAAGACGTTCACTCCCCTTTCCATTTTTTGTGTTTTTGGGCATCGATAAAATAATGTCAAGATGCCACAAATATTAAGTTATGCTTGTATTCATTATGCCAACAATCAAGGTGCTTGGCAACATGAATATAAAACGATGTCTGAAAATTTCATAAACTTTCAAAGAACGGGTTCGTGAACAGCCTCTAAAATTGGAAAAACGCTTGTACTTAGACCCTCCTTTCCAAAACTTTATTATACAAGTATAATAATAGTATATTTTCGGAACAATTAAAAAATACTGGTTGAACTATAGCCAAGTATATGGGCTTAAATATTTCTATTGTCAAGCCTGTTCTTCTATTATCTTAATCTTTATACTATTGGGGAATTTTTTCACTAGCGAAGTAATTTAGTTAGTAATCTTTGTGGGTTGGATGTAAATAAGAATTAGAAAGTTGTGATAGAAATTGGATAATAAAAGCCCTTTTTCTGCTGTTATTCTCGCTGGCGGCAGCAGCAGTCGTATGAAAACAAACAAAGCCATGCTAAAAATTAACGGTAAGACCCTCATACAGATCATTATCGACCGTCTGATTCCGCATTTTAAAGAAATACTGATTATTAGCAATCAACCCGAACATTATTCTCATTTTGGCTTACCCATTTATGGTGATATTTTTCTCAATCGGGGTCCTCTGGCGGGAATTCACAGCGGCCTTACACACATCGCTTCCCGAGGAGCCTTTTTTGTGGCCTGTGACATGCCCTTTGTGGACCCCCGGTTGGCCAGGCAATTGACAACCGACCTGCATGTTTATCAAGCTGTAGTGCCCCGGCTGGGCCGTTTTTTTCAGCCCCTTCACGCTTCCTACAGAAAAGACTGTTTGCCTGCGGTGGAAAATGCCCTGCAGAAGGAAAACCCAAAAATCATGTCTTTCTACGACTTGGTTAATATAAAATATTTTGATTTTGACCAATACCCGGAATACCAGTGGGATCGGGTTTTCTTCAATGTCAACACCCCGGAAGATTATCAACTGGTTCTGAATATGGAAGGGTAAAACACGGCGAGAAAAGTCCTGCGTCCATCGGTGCAGGACTTTTCCTGTTCAAAAAAAATAAAGCAACTTGCTTTCTCTTTGCCTATTTTCACCGGGCAGGGTTAAAGGGATGTTCCTACTTACCCCGATCTTTTTTTACGTTCTCCGGTTTACGGGCGGGTTCCGGTGTAGCCTGCCTCATGACATCCCGCGGGTGGAATATGGCCGGTCTGGTGTTCCTGACAGATACCGGCGGGCGGACCAGTACCGCAAACATTTCTTTGGCGTTGAAGGGAATTAATGGCCACATGTAAGGAACACCCAGGGATTTGGTACGGACCAAATAAGCCAGTACCAGCAGGGTTGCAATGATCAATCCGGGCAGTCGGAAGGCAGCGGTGGCAAGTAAAAGGAACAGCCTGACAATCCTTACAGCCCAGCTCATTTCATAACTGGGAATCATAAAGGATGCCACTGCGGCAATGGCCGTGTACATGACCACTTCAGCATTGAACAGTCCCACCGAAATGGCTACATCCCCCACCAGTAAGGCGGCAATGATACCCGTTGAGGTTGCCAGAGGGGACGGGGTATGTACCGTAGCCAACCGGATCATGTCGATGGCCAGTTCCGCTAACAGGAACTGCCCGATGAGGGGAATCTTCCCCGGTTCATTGGGACCTATAAACTTCAAGGCCGGTGGAAGCAGTTCCGGTTGTATGGCAAACAGGAACCACAGCGGCAACAAGAATAGGGCTGCCAGGATACCAATGTAGCGGACCCAGCGAATGTATACCCCTACCGGCGGACCCTGCCGGTATTCTTCCGCAGCTTGCAAATGATCCCAAAGGGTACAGGGGGCAATAATAATGCTGGGGGAAGTGTCCACCATCACTAAAACCCGCCCTTCCAGCAGGTGCGAAACAGCCACATCCGGGCGCTCGGTGAAGCGGACTTTGGGAAACAGGTGTCCGTATTTGCCCGGTTGAATCAGTTCCTCAATGGCCTTCTCCGCCATTGGAATACCATCGATTTTAACCTTTTGCAAGTTCTCTTTAATCTTTTTAACCAATTCAGGATTGGCAACATCTTCAATGTAAGAAATAACAATGTCCGTTTTAGACCGGGTACCCACTTGCATCACTTCATTGCGCAGCCGGGGATCTCTTAACCGCCTCCTGATGAGCAGTGTATTCATTAACAAAGTTTCCACAAACCCGTCCCTGGGACCCCGCACGACCTTTTCCAGGTCCGGTTCCTGGGGTGAACGGGAAGGATACATCCGCAAATCAATAATTAACGCCTGCTCCTCCCCTTCGATCAACAACGCCAGGGGACCACTTAAGACCTGGTCAATGACCTTTTCCAGTTCGTCCACCGCTTCCACCTGGATATGGTTGATATGCTCATTGAACAGCTTCTTTAAGCTGTTGGGACTCACATCGCCCCTTTTTAGTTCATCCAGGTTGCGTAAAATCAGTGCCATCACATCATCTTTTACAAACCCGTTGATAAAATACATGGCAATTTCTTTGCCGGCAACATTAAAGCGCCTCAACACAATGTCAAAGCTTTTACCATAGCCCAGGGTACTGTTTAAGTAAGCGATGTTTCTCTCCAGGTTGGCAGATACCTTTGGCGCTTCTTTTGCTTCTGCTCCCATTTAAAACCACTCCTTTCTATGATTTCCTGTAAAGCCCGGGTGGTTACGGACGCCCCGTAATGATAATCATCCGCCCCGTTCATTTTGCCGATGTCTCCAATGCCCACCACCAGCCGTCTTAATGAGTTCCACCAACTGCTGACCGTTCATACGGGACGGGTTTCCCGCGGACATGGAAATACACCTGGCTCCGATATTTCTGGCAGCAACCTCCAGGGTGCGGCGGGCCACCGGGTCGCCGTCGGTTACAAAGATCACATTTCTTTTTTTTGTCACCCAGGTCACCTACCCCTTCGGTTTAAACACCAGGGCAGCCAGGTAGCCAAATACCACCGCTGCCGTAATGCCACCCGCTGCGGCGCTTAAAGCCCCCTTGAAAACACCTAAAATCCCGGTCCTGCGGGCTTCTTCAATGGCTCCCTGGGCCAGCAGGTGCCCAAAACCGGTCAGGGGTACGGTGGCGCCGGCTCCGGCATAATCCACCAGAGGCTGGTAAAAACCCAGGGCGCTGATGATGACCCCGGCAGTCACAAAACCAACCAGGATATGTCCAGGGGTGACTTTATAGTTGGTCAAGTCCATAAGAAGCTGCCCGATTAAACAGATACTCCCTCCCACCAGGAAAGCCTTCAGCAGCATCCTTTCCCCTCCTTAGCCTGCATCTATGACAACAGCATGTCCAATGCCGGGAATGGATTCCCCCTGCTGGCAGCTGCAGGGAGAGAGCAACGCTCCTGTGCCGATGCCCAGAAACCTTTTTATCCTTCCCTGCTTCATTTGATCCAGTATGTGACCGCAGGTGACCACCGCTGAACAGGCACAGCCGCTGCCCCCGGCATGGGTGTCCTGGCTTTCATCAAAGATCAGCGTACCGCAGTCGGTATAACTGTCGGAAAGGGCCACTGCATTTTGCTCTGCCAGCTTAACCACCAGTTGCCGGCCATATTTGCCCAAATCTCCGGTGGCGATGAGATCATAATCCCCGGGGGATCTGCCCGTATCTTTCAAATGCTGTAACAGAGTGTCTGCGGCAGCCGGGGCCATGGCCGCCCCCATATCACTGGCGTCCATTTCACCAAAGTCCGTGACCTTGCCGACAGTGGCATGGGTAATCCTGGGCCCTTGGCCCTGTGATCCCAATACAATGGCCCCGGCACCGGTTACGGTCCATTGTGCGGACATCGCCCTCTGGACCCCCTGTTCGGTGGGGAACCGGAACTGCCTCTCGGCTGTGGCATAATGGCTGGAGGCCCCCACCAGGACATACCGGGCAAATCCCCCGTCAATGAGCATACTGCCCAGAGCCAACCCTTCGTACATGGTGGAACATGCTCCGTAAAGCCCGATAAAGGGAATGGCCAGGCCCCTGGCGGTAAAATTGGCGGCGATGATTTGATTGGTCAGGTCACCGGCCAGCATAAAATCAATATCGCCTGTTTTTAGATTGGCCTTGTGTAAGGCCAGCTCCATAGTTTCCTGAAAGATTCTTTGTTCTGCCTTTTCCCAGGTCTTTTCCCCGTAGTACATGTCCTCCAGGACTTTATCAAAAGAACCTTGCAGCGGTCCTTCGCCTTCCTTTGGACCTACAATACAGGCAGAAGCTGCAATAACCGGGGGGTTGGTAAAAGTGACGGTTTGCAGCCCGATTTTTTTTACTGCTTTAATGGCTGAAACCCTCCCCTTTGTTATAGTGAAAGGACCAAAGTAATTAATCCCGCCAACCAGGCAGTTACAATACCAAAGACCAGCACCGGACCGGCGATGGTAAATAACCTGGCTCCCACCCCGAAGACCATTCCTTCACTGCGAAATTCCATGGCCGGAGCAACCATAGAGTTGGCAAAACCCGTAATGGGAACAATGGTACCCGCTCCGGCGTATTTGGCGATCTCATCATAGATGCCTAGACCCGTTAAAAAGGCTGCCAGGAAAACCAGCACAGCAGCGGTGGCCAACCCGGCATCCTGGGTTCCCAATTCCCTGGCCTTAAAAAAATTCATCAACAGTTGCCCGGCGGCACAGATAGTCCCGCCCACCAGAAAGGCCATGATACCGTTTTTTATCACCGTGGGTTTGGGTTTAACCTGCTGGACCATTTTTTTATATTCTCTCTTCTGCAGCTCGAAAGGATCGGAGGAATTCATTTTACAGTCATTCCACACCACCTTTTGATAGTTTTAGGGACACCTGTACCGGTGTCCCTGGTTTTAAATTACAAACTTAATGGTATTATGTGTCTTATGCCGTCTTTTATGCTTGGGCCGGTGAATGCAAAACAATAAAAAATCCGGCCGCTTTGACCGAATTTTTTCAGCTGCCGGTTTCCATAATTAGTTTCTTTAATTTTCTTAAGGCCTGACGCTCCAACCGGGATACCTGGACCTGGGAAAGTCCCAGGCGGAGGGCTACCTCGGACTGTGTCTTGTCTTCAAAAAATCTCCACAGCAGGATCTGCCTGTCCCTTTCGGGAAGTTCAATCAGCAACTGCTTGACCGCCAGTTTCTCCAGCCAGGGGGAGTCCCCGTCCTCTTCCCCCCTTAACTGGTCCAGAATATAAATGGGATCGCCGTCGTCCTGATGCAGTGTTTCGTAAATAGAGGTTGGCGTTTGAGCAGCTTCCAGGGCATTAACCACTTCTTCCCGGCCAAAGCCCAGTTCATCGGCGATTTCGTTGATGGAGGGTTCCCGTCCCAACCTGGCCGTCAGGCGGTCCCGGGTCTGTTGAATTTTATAGGCGGTTTCCTTCAGGGAACGGCTTACTTTTACCGGGCTGTCGTCCCTGAGAAAACGTCTTATTTCACCTACTATCATGGGTACTGCATAGGTAGAAAACTTTACATCATAGGACAGGTCAAACTTGTCAATGGCCTTCATTAATCCGATACAGCCAATTTGAAACAGGTCCTCCAGTTCGTAACCCCGGTTGTTAAACCTCTGTACCAGGTTAAAGACCAATTTTAAATTACAGTTTACCAATCTTTCCCGGGCTTCCGTGTCCCCGGCCTGGGCCTTTTTCAGCAGATCCCTCATTTCCTTGTCGCCAAGCAGGGGGAAGCGGGGAAGGTTCATTTCTAAAAGCTTGGTTGAACTCATGGGCAGCCCGCCTTTTCTTAATTTGCCCGTGCTTTAGCTCCACGCTGCCCGATTTGTTTAAACATGGTCACCGTGGTACCCTTCCCCGGAGATGAATCCACCTGCAGGCGATCACTGAAAGACTGCATAAAAACAAATCCCAATCCCATTCGTTCAGGGTCGGTGGAATAAGCCGGCTGCATGGCCAGGTCGATATCGGCAATGCCGGCACCGCTGTCTTCCACCCGTATTTCTAAACCTTCCTTATAAATAGTAACGTTCACGCGCACAGTTTTATCCTGTCTATTGCGGTAGCCGTGAATGATGGCATTGCCCACCGCTTCGGAAACAGCCACCTTAATTTCTTCCAACTCCGGCAAGGTACAGTCCAACTGTGAGGCGAAGGCTGCCACAGCCACCCGGGCAAAAGCCACATTTTCCGGAATGCTGGTAAACTCCAGGGTACACCGGTTGAGAATCTTCACCATAACCACTCCTTTTAAACAATCTTGCTCAGGGCTTGGTTTTCATCCGGATAATCTTCCATGATTTGCAGGAGGCCCGAGAGCTCCAGGATTCTTTTCACCTGCGGCTGTGCCCCCACCAGAATGACTTTACCCCCGGAATGGACCAGACGCTTGTAACGACCTAAGATGACGCCTAACCCGGAACTGTCAATAAAGGTGACCCGGGATAAGTTTAAGATTAAGTATTTGATTTTCTTTTCCGTTAATTGATTATCTAAAGCTTTACGCAATTGATCCGCCACACCCAGGTCCAATTCTCCTCCCAGGCGAGCCAGCAAGGTATCCTGTTGATATTCCATGTCCAAGTGCATCCCGCCAGTCTCTCCTTCCTAATATCTTGTTACTGGTGGCAAGTTCTACTTTAGTCCGGGTAATTCCTTCTAAATTTTTCCAAAATGAATGTCGAAAAAGCAGCCGTATGGTGAACGGCTGCTTTTCAAATTAATCCAGGCTGTAAACTCTGTCCAGCATATCATTTAACAGTTGCACAGGTGAAGCTTTCTTGACGTCCCGGGCTGCCACCAGATCCACTTTGAGGACTTCCCGGCCGTCTTTGGTTAAGACATAGTTGCCAATTACCTGTCCCTTTTTGACGGGGGCATCCAGCATGTCCGGCAGGTTCATTTTGCCCTGTACGGTTTTCTCCTGCCCTTTGGGGACCACCAGACCAACGGGATCTTTGGTAATCACTTTAACCTTGTCAATTTCCCCTTTGCCAACCGCAATTTCCTTGACCACCTGTCCTGCTTCGGCCAGGTTCACTGCCTTGTACCTAGCAAAACCATAGTTGAACAGTTTGATGGTTTCCTGGAAATGAGTACGCGGCATGGGACAGCCCAGTACCACCGAAACAAGACGCAAACCGTCCCGTTTTGCCGATGCAGCCAGGCAATAACTGGCTTCATTGGTCCAACCGGTTTTACCGGCATCGGCTCCGGGATACCATTTCAAGAGCTTATTGGTATTCCACAGCTTGAACTCCCCACCCCGGAGGTCATATTCGTAAATGGAAGAAACTTCCCGGAATAAAGGATACCTCAGACATTCACGCAGTATCTGGGCCATATCATAGGCGGATGTATAGTGATTGTCTACTGGCAAACCGGTGGGATTGGAAAAATGAGTATTCTTTAACCCCATTTCCTTAACCTTGTCATTCATCATAGCCACAAAGGCCTCTTCTGAACCGGCAACCTGTTCGGCCATGGCCACACTGGCATCGTTGGCGGAGCCGGTGGCAATAGAAATTAACAATTCCTTTGCGGTCATTTCTTCGCCGGGCTCCAGGAAAATTTGGGAACCACCCATGCTGGCGGCATGTTCACTGATTACCACTTTGTCCGTCATTTTAATTTTGCCCTGGGCCTCTGCTTCGCAGATCAGCAGCATGGTCATTAACTTGGTGACACTGGCCATGGGCCGGGACTGGTGCATGTTTTTATCAAGTAAAATTTGCCCTGAACTGTAATCCATCAAAACAGCCGTCTCAGCAGTGGTTTCCAGCTGGGATGAAGAGGAAGACTTGCTTCCCACGCTGTCCTTGGGAGCAGGCTTTGGCCCCTGGCTTCCCTCACTTTGCCGAGTTTTCGCCGGGTTTTGAGCTGCTGGCACTGCCATGGCGGAAGATAAACAAAGCGTTAAGGATAAGAGTAGACAGACTAAACTGATTAGGATAAATTTAAACTTTCGTTTCATTGACTTTCCCCCTCCAAGGTTCTCTTTTCATCTGCTCCTATTATTGTTATCTTTTGGCGATGTTATATGCTGTAAAAAAGGGAGGGAGTTTTTGGAAAAAATTTAAAGCAACGCAGCCGAACGCTCCACTCGCTTTTGGAATAGCCAGTCTACCTGCTTACCGGAAGTGGTTTGTCAACACTCTGATACTCCTTCTTTTGTTACTTTCCCCAGTATAAGATTTCTTCTGACCGGTGGTTCCTTGCCGATGCTGTAAGCCTGGCGGATAATCTTCTCCGCCAGGACTGCATTTTCTCTATTCGTGGCATATATCTCAAACATTGGATCTCCGGCATTAACCTTGTCTCCAACTTTTTTATGAAGCACCACGCCAACGGACAAATCAATGGCCGAATCCTTTGTGGCACGTCCGGCCCCGAGGGTCATGGCCGCCAGGCCCACTTGTTCAGCCTGAATTTCTCTAACATAACCTTCAACATCAGCAAATACGGTTTGGGCAATGGGAGCATGGGGCAACAGTTCATATCTTTCAATGATCTGCGCATTGCCACCCTGGGCAGTGATGAACTCTCTAAACTTATCCAGGGCCAGACCGCTGTCCAGGATCTGCTCCAGGCGGCTGCGGGCAGTTTCCAGGTCCCTTGCAAGCCCGGCCAGCAGGATCATCTCACTGCCTAATGTTAGACATAACTCACGCAAGTCCCGGGGACCTTTGCCCTTGAGGGTATCAATGGCCTCCTTGACTTCCAGAGCATTGCCTACGGCATTACCCAGGGGTTGGTCCATGTCGGTAACCAGGGCCACGGTTTGCCGCCCCACCCGGGTCCCGATGTCCACCATGGTCCCGGCAAGGGTAAAGGCCTCCCCGGGGCTTTTCATAAAGGCCCCGCTGCCTACCTTGACGTCCAGCACAATGGCATCCGCTCCGGCAGCAATCTTTTTGCTCATAACCGAAGCTGCAATCAGGGGGATGCTGTCTACAGTGGCGGTAACATCCCGCAGGGCATAAAGTTTTTTATCTGCCGGGGCCAGGTGCCCTGTTTGGGCCACCACCGCCAGCTTTACCCGGTTCACCTGGTCCAGAAAGCTCCTGTTGTCCATGGCTACCTGAAAGCCCGGAACGGATTCCAGCTTGTCAATGGTGCCGCCGGTATGACCCAACCCCCGGCCGGACATTTTGGCCACCGGCACCCCCGCGGCTGCCACCAGCGGTCCCAGTACCAGTGTGGTTTTATCTCCCACGCCGCCGGTGGAATGTTTATCTACCTTACGACCGGGTATGGAAGATAAATCTGCCTGGTCCCCGGAACGGGCCATGGCCAGGGTTAAATCCCCGGTTTCCCTGGGAGTTAAGCCCTGAAAAAAGGCCGCCATCAGGAAGGCAGCGGCCTGGTAATCCGGTATATTTTCCCTGGTATAGCCCTCGATAAAGAAGTTTATTTCTTCGGTGCTCAGTTCTTGTCCCCGTCTTTTTTTAAGAATGATGTCCACCATGCGCATGGTATAAATCCCTCTTTTCTCCCTTTTTAAAGTAAAACCTGGGCCGCAAAGCTTGACCCCATCTTAAAGGGCAGGCCGAAGAAATCCGCCAGGGTGGCAGCCACGTCACTGAAGGACGCCCGGGTGCCCAGATTGACGCCTCCCTTCACCGGTTTGCCGTATACCAGCAGGGGAACATACTCCCGGCTGTGGTCGGTACTGTCGGTGGTGGGGTCGCAGCCATGATCCGCAGTGAGGATTAAAACCTCGTCCGGCAGCATGGCATCCATAATTTGAGGCAACCTTTGGTCAAATTGCTCTAACGCCCTGGCGTAACCCACCGGGTCGTTACGGTGCCCGTAAACCGAATCATATTCCACCAGGTTGGCAAAGATGAGGCCCTCCCGGGAGTTTTTCATGAATTTTATGGTTTGGTCTACGCCATCCATATTGTCTTTGACTTTAACCGTTTCGGAAATCCCCACGCCGGCAAAAATATCATAAATTTTGCCCACACCCATTGTCTTAATACCGGCCTCTTGCAGAAGCGTAAGAATATTGGGAGTTGGCGGGGGCACAGCATAGTCATGCCGGTTGGCGGTCCGTTTGAAGGAACCGGGCTGTCCCACAAAGGGACGGGCAATGACCCGGCCCACCCTGTGCTCACCGTCTAACATTTCCCGGGCAATTTCACATATCCGGTAGAGTTCCTCCAGGGGAATAATTTCTTCATGGGCCGCCACCTGGAACACACTGTCCGCCGAGGTGTAAACAATGGGGGAACCGGTGGCCATGTGTTCCTGTCCCAGTTCCTCGATAATTTGCGTGCCGGAGGCCACCACATTGCCCAGCACCCTGCGGCCGATTCTTTTTTCATACTCCGTAATAATTTCCGGGGGAAAACCCTGGGGATAGGTGGGAAAGGGCTTTTCCAAAATAATACCGGCCAGTTCCCAGTGTCCTGTGGTGGTATCCTTCCCCTTTGATTTTTCAGCCATTTTGCCGTAGGCTCCCAAGGGTTCGGCAGTTGCCGGAACCCCTTTAATGGGATGAATGTTGCCCAGCCCTAACCGGCCCAGGTTGGGTAGCTTTAATCCCTGCACTGCCCTGGCCACATTGGCCAGTGTGTTGCTTCCTTGATCCCCATAGTCACCGGCGTCCGGCAGTTCTCCGATTCCCACACTGTCCAAAACAATTAACGTTACTTTGTTCACTTTTCTTTGACCCAAAGGAATCACTCCTTATGCAATGGTTTCTTAAGCTCTCGGGTGGGCGTTGGTGTAAACCTCGCGCAGCCGGACTTTTGTGAGGTGGGTATAAATCTGAGTGGTGGAAATATCCGCATGGCCCAACATTTCCTGCACCGCCCGCAGGTCCGCTCCGTTTTCCAACAGGTGAGTGGCAAAGGAGTGTCTTAACGTGTGGGGTGTGATGGGCTTATCAATTTTCCCTTCCCGGGCATATTTCTTGATAATCTTCCAAAAACCCTGCCGGGTTAATCGCTTCCCCTGCACATTGACAAAAAGCGCCGGGTGTTCTGCTTTTCCCCTGGTTAGTTTGACCCTCGATCTGGACAGGTATTCCCGCACGTAGTGGATTGCCACTGAACCCAGGGGGATAATGCGTTCCTTGGACCCTTTGCCAAAGCACCGGATATAACCCATGTCCAGTTCAACATCCTGCAGGTTCAAGGACACCAGTTCAGAAACCCGGATGCCGGTGGCATAAATCAGTTCCAGCATCGCTTTATCCCTGATTCCTGCAGGATCTGCCAATTGCGGTTGGCTTAACAGGGTTTCCACTTCCGTGGTGGAAAGCACCTTTGGAAGTCGCTGGGCCAGTTTGGGGGATTCCAGGCTGGCGGTAGGGTCTTCCGAGATCACCCCGTCGGCCAGTAAAAAACGGTAAAAATGCTTTAGGGCTGCCAAATGCCGGGAGACGGTGGCAGGCGCCTTCCCTTCCTTTTGTAATTTATAAAGATGCGACAAAATATGGTTCCGGTCCGTCTGTCCCGGGGAAGTAACCCCTTGTCCTCTTAAATGAGTCAGATACTGATTGAGGTCTATTCGGTAGGAGGCTAATGTATTTTGGGCCAGACCCCTCTCAACTGCCAGGTAGTGGATGAATTCTTCCAACCAGCGTTCCATTTCCCTCCTCCTTAACATAAAAAGTAGTCCAAATTTTTTGGACTACTTCAACAAAATCCATAGATTTCCTTTTTTTATTTTTCCCCATGTTTATATTTTAGTAATTGTTCTATTAAATGTTCCAAAATACCATACTCGTTTTCATCGTCACAGGCCTCGGAGACCGGCGCCATTACTTTCATCGGGTTGCCGCTGGGGATTTTCTCCTCTGTGTAAAACCCGGCAGCCTTCAACAGACCCGCCAGCTGCGACAATAAAATAGCCAGTATCATAAGGACCAGCGCAAACCTCAATCCTTTTAAGATCTTATGCTTAATCCTGGTAATGAAAACGACCAGCACACGATACCCTCCTTTTATTTCACTTTATAAATAAATATACCTGACCAAATCCGAAATCAAAAAAGATGGACTATCACAAAAATAGAAATATACCCATATCCTTACAGTAAGGATATAAATATCACGGAGGTGCCCCTATGGATCAAAATCATTTTCGTGCACTAGACAGTCAAAGTCCCTTCACTCTTTTTTTAATCTTAATTTTATTAATATTAGGCACAGAACAAGAAGTAGAACGTTACTTTGACAACGCAAAAACTTTTATTTTAGAAACCAAACGTTCGCTGGAAAGCATCCGGGGAGGATTTGAAAATATGCATGCCAACATGCTGTCCTTCCATAGTCATCTTATGGAATTACAACAAAAAAAATAGTTTCAAGCCGACCCTCAATGCAGGGTCTTTTTTTTGGTATATTGTTTTCTTTACCAAGCATAGGATGAGTTGAGGGTGGTAGAAGTTGGGAGGTGGATTGGTTGCAAAAGGGGAACATATTTTTACTGGCTTTATTATTAATGGGTTTTGCTGCCGACTCTACTTTGCTGGCCACTTCAGCCTGTATTTTATTAATTCTGAAATTAAGCAAGCTAAACCGCTTTATCAATATTTTAGAACGACGAGGCCTTGAGGCGGGTTTGATCTTTTTGATGTTATCCGTTCTCGTCCCTCTGGCCCATGATAATCTGGTTTATTGGGATTTGTTGAAAGCAACCCTCTCACCCCAGGGCATTCTGGCATTAATTGGCGGAGCGCTGGCCACCCATATGAATGGCGAAGGTCTCAAACTGCTAAAACTGGACCCCCAGTTAATTTTTGGCATGGTGATTGGTTCCATTATCGGCATCGTTTTTTTGGGAGGCATTCCCATTGGACCGTTAATGGCTGCAGGTTTGACAGCCCTATTTTTGGAAGTGATTTACTGGTTTAAATAAACAGGCTCCTGCCTGTGTAAGCGCCGGAGCCTGTTTTTTATTCCGTTATCAGGTCATTTAATTAATAAATTCACTGCTGCTTTGGTTAAGTCCGGTGTGATAAAGGCTTCCACCAGACCCGCCGCTGCGGCAATACAGCAGACAACCAGAATCAGCACATGGTACCCGATTAGCCCCGGCAGCACAGGATGTCTGGAATTAAGAAACCTTCTGATGAGAAGCCAGGAAAAGGACAAAGCCACCACACCGGCCATATAGATGGCCGGAATAAGCAGGATATTCTGTGGCACCACCGAGGTCAAGGCAATGACCATCCCTTCACCGACCTTATCCCTGGTCAGAAAACTCACGGTAAATCCCAGGGAAAACCCTCTGGCAAACAGCAGGGCCAGGATGGCCGGCATCCCAATGACGGTAAGCCCCAGAAAATAAACGAGACCGATAAAAAAAAGATTATTGGTAATGGCGCTTTTCACCACCTGGGGGCGGTCCACCATGATACTGCCTGCCTGGTTGACAAAGCTGTCCAAAACCACTGAAAGCTGACCGGCTTGAGAACTGTCCAGGTTGTGGGCACCCCAACTGCCGAAGCAAATCCCGGCAATGAGGGTTACCAGCGCTAACAAATAAATGGGCCAGCTCTCACGCAAGGAGGATTTCCACATTTTTTTAAAACTTTTTGCCAAGCCATCACCCCGCCATGTCCAGGAACTGTTGACAACTCCTGTACATATTTATGCTAGGGGTCAGGCCAAATAGTACCGGGAATCAAGAAAGCCCCGGACCGCTTGATCGGGTCTCAGGGTGTAGACAAACCCGGGGGTGGGTGATTCCATTATCCCCGCAGATCCCGGCCTAAACCTGGGGTGAGGGGGGCAGTGCAGGGGACCTACTTTTTCACAGTTAAAAAACCCTCTTCGATGATCGCCTTCATAATGTATTCAGCCGCCAGCAGGTCCTCCAGAGAGTTGGCGCTGGCTGCCACCACACAGATGCCGGTGTTGTATTGATGAGCCGCTTCTATGGCTCTCCGGGCGGCGGCCCTGGCCGGGGCGGAACCTTTCTTTTTAAGGGTTCTGGCCACCGTGCCGGTGATTATTGCCGGGGCGCCGGCGGTAAAGGCGGCATCGTAAGCAACACCGCCGGTTCCGGTGGCAGCCACCACAACTTTACCGGCCAGGTCACAGATCTTGGGGGTCTCGGCCCCCAAGTTGGGGATAATGGCGGTTACTTCTGCTCCAGCCTGGCACACCCCCGCCAGCAGCCTGGAAGCATTCTCGGCCCTTTCCCGGTCAGTGCCCACCCGGGGTTCCGTTACCAGGACCACGCCGGTTCCCGCCGCCAGGGCCATTTCCGCCGCCCGTCTGCCAATGGCTGCGGGATTCAGCTCCACCGGCGGGGACGCTCCGTCCGGGCTGGCTCCTAAAACAGCCAGAGCCCCGGCATCCAGGGCAGCTTCCAGAGTGGTGGACATGTCGATAACGTCCACCACCATCACCACCAACCCCTCCCGGGCAGCCCGGGCGGCCCCGCTGGCATTGGCTGTAAGGGTAACAAATTTCATCCTGCTAACTCCCTCCCAAGGCTTATCCGATGAAAATATCAAGTCCATAAAATTGTAAGATCCCGCCGCGTCTGCTAAGCCTATCTGCTTTATCTTTCATAAACTGATCTTCTCATACATAATGTCTATCCCCTCCTCATATACTGTCCCATAACCAGTAAGGAGGGACAACCGTGACCCAGGCGTTTATGCCGACAAAGTCTATTTCTTCTGTAAAGCAAAGGATTTATGTAGACTTATACGGGAATATGCAGGTCGGTACAATACTGTGCAAGATTTAATCAAAGCTACACTAAGCTAAGCAGATCCTGGTTGATATAACACAAGTTGTTTACAGTTCTATTTGGCAAGACCGTTGGTTATGTTCCTTTCGCATAAAATGGAATAGTATGCGGCTATTTAAAGAAATAATTAAAAGATGTCCGGCACCTAGGATATTAAGATATCCGTGACATAAACACCGGCAGCACCGGCGGCCAGGAAAAATTCACGGTCCTGCTCAACGGTCCGGCCCATGGTGGTGACTTGCAAGTTGTATTCCTGCAGGGCCTCCAGTGTCGGTTGGGCATCTATAATGGCAATGTCATGTTTCTGGCTGATGCCGCTTTGTTCTGCCTGCTGCAGCAACAGCTCCATCTTTGCCGGCTCCAGTTTCGGCAAAGTCACCGTGGCTTTTGTTAAGGCGATCTTCCCCAGGGCGGTACGGGTATGGTGGCTGATGCCTTGGTGCCTTGCCCGGGCATCCGCAAAGCTGATACGGGGAATGGCAACGGGTTTGCCTCCCAGGATATTGACGGCATTGATTATTTCACCCTGCTCCACCCCGGTAAATCCATAGCAGGAACCACTGCCCACAATGCCCGGTCCCATGGCGGCGATGATCACGTCCACCCCGGCCACGGCTTTGCAGGCCAGCAATCCCGTGTAGATATTGATGGCCTCCAGGTCACCCCCAAAGGCATGGCCACAGGTGACGGTTTGGTGAATAAGTCCCTTTTCCTTAAGCTCAAATACCACTCTGGAGAGAGCCATGGGTAAGGCTGCGCCGTCGGTCATCAGGTAAGCTACCTTCAACCTGTCGCCCCCCAGTTTTTTAATAACGGCCGCCACCGGAGCAATCATGCTGTGAAGGGTTCCAACAATCACCGGGGTTCCTGCCAGGGAATCGGTTTGCTGCATGATTTCCGCGTAGAGACTGTCCGGCTCCTCCACAGCAAGGACTTTGACCTGGCAGGGGCTGTACCGCAACTTCATGATATGTCCTTCTTCTGAAAGTTCTTTTTCCGGGTTGGACAGGTTTGCCATAACAAAATGAGCACCTCCGGTGCCCAACTTTTTATAAACAGCGGTGGTATTTAAAATCACCCGGTCTCCCGGCCGCAGCGATCCCGTGAGGCCGTCATAATTGACGGCCCGCCGGCTCTCGCCCTCCACCTCCACCAGGCATTCCGTAATTCCCGGCCTGCTTACGATGACTTCCCTTACGACCCCCAAACGAGTACGAATCAAAATAAAGCCCCCTTGGTTTTGGTAATCAAGCTGTACATATAAGGGTTTATCTTTAGTCAGCTTTTCTCTGTATTAAGTAAAACAGGATTGTTATGTAAACTAAATAAAACCCTCTGTGGAAATTATTTACATAATTGCCCTTCACTAAACCGTTACTGCCTTCCTTAATCCAAACCCGGCTTTTCACCAAGAATTATTAACTCGGTATAATTGTTTAGCATGGTGAAAAAAATACCCTAACCTTCTTTGTCTAACGGCAAAGATTCTTTTCGCTCCAGCTTCTTTTCAAGTTCATTCAGCCGGCGGGTTAGCTCCTCTATAGTTTTCTCCAGCCTGGGAATGGTGGAAACTGCTACCCCTTCTTATCCAACTTCTTCTCAATCTCGCCCAGGCGGGTTTTTATTTCACGCAACTCCTCTTCCATTTTCCCGAACTGTTTCCTAGAAGTACGGCCTGTTAATAGAACATAGACCAAACGACCGAACACTGCCATGATCAGCACGAGAACAATAAAGTTGAAGAGTTGGGCCAGCAGGGTAGCGTTAAGACCCAGACCTTCCATGGCACACTACTCCTTTATTCCCTGGGCCGCCTTGATGATCTCAACCATGAATTGTGCGTTTGCCACCAGGTTTTCTTCAGTAATAAATTCCTCTGTGGTGTGAACCTTGGACATGCCTATGCCTAAATTGGCACAGGCAATGCCCTGGCCGTTGAAAATATTGGCGTCACTGCCACCGCCGGTTTGCCCCAGGAATGGTTTTACCCCAATGTTTGCTGCTGCCTGCATGGCAATACGGACCGGCAGGGATTCCGGGGCTAAATTGATGGGGTCGTATTCTTTTACCACATCAATTGCCGCTGTGGCTCCGAATTTCTCCGCCGCCTTGTTAATTTCGTCCACCATGTGGTCGATTTGGTCCTTTGCTTTGGTGGGGTTGATGCTGCGGGCTTCCCCTTTGACGGTGGTTTGTTCCGGTACAATATTGGTGGCTACACCGCCGGAAATCAAGCCGATATTAGAAGTGGTTTCTTCGTCAATACGGCCTACCTTCATGTTGGCAATGGCATGGGATGCCACCACAATGGCGTTAATGCCCTGTTCCGGAGCAATTCCCGCATGGGCTGCTTTCCCTTTGATGGTGGCGGTTAAGCTGTACTGGGTAGGGGCTTTAATGATGATTTCACCCGGAGGTCCACCGCTGTCAAGAACAAAACCGACCCTGGCTTTAATACGGCTGTAGTCCAAATTTTTGGCGCCCACCAGGCCGATTTCCTCCGCCACGGTAAAGACCACCTGGACGCCGCCGTGGGTAATATTCTCCTCCTTAATAACCCGCAGGCATTCTAATATGGCCACAATGCCTGCTTTATCATCGGAACCCAAAATGGTATCTCCGGAGGAGGTGATCATACCGTTTTCCCGCCGGGGTCTGACTCCTTGACCGGGTTTTACGGTATCCATATGGGCGGAGAGCAGCAAAGGGGGCCCTTCTCCTCCGTTTCCCGGCAGGGTGGCAATGACATTGCCGGTTCCCCGGCCTACCTCTACAAAACCACTGGCATTGTCCTCAAATACTTCAAGGCCCAGGGCTGCCAGTCTCTCCTTGAGCAGGTCGGCCAACTGCCGCTCTGCGCCGGACTCACTGTCCACCTGGACCAGTTCCATAAACTCCTGAATTAATCTTTCTGTGTTAACCAAAGGGGTCACCTCCAGATTTTTCTACCTGTTGTCCACCAACTTAATACATGGACAAAAGAAAGTCAAGCCGGAAGCATACATTCATTTATATGCTGCCGGCTTGACGGAGCGTATTCTTTTTTATTTTTTCATTTCCCTGGCCAATTGAGCGCCCTTTTCCAGTGCCTGCTGGTTAACCGGGATCATGTTGTGGCGCCTGGGAGGCAGAACTTTCTTTAAGGATTCTACCACAGACTCAATGGAGACAATGCCGGTTAATTCAATTAAGGCGCCAAGGATCACGTTGTTTGCCACCTTGGTATTGCCCAGTTCCTCGGCAATTTGGTTGGCCGGAATTTCCATCACCTGAACATCGTCCCGTTTTACCTTTTGGTCGACCAGTGAAGAATTGATTAAAATGTACCCTCCGGGCACCACGGCTTTTTCAAACTTATCCAGGGAGGGACGGTTCATTACGATCAGTGTGGTGGGTTCGGTGACCAGGGGTGAACTGATGGGTTCGTCGGAAATGGTAACACCACAGTTGGCGGTACCGCCGCGCATTTCCGGACCGTAAGAAGGAATCCAGGCCACCTGTTTATTTTCAATCATCCCCGCGTAGGCCAGCAATTGGCCGGTGGAGAGAACCCCCTGTCCGCCAAAGCCTGCGATTAAAATTTCCTGCAGCATTTACTTCACCTCCGCCGGTTCTTTGTACACACCGAGAGGATAGTACGGAATCATGTTTTCCGCCAGCCACTTTAGGGCCTCTTTGGGTGACAGGCCCCAGTTGGTGGGACAGGTGGAGAGCACTTCCACCAGGGCAAAGCCCAGGCCGGCCTGCTGCACTTCAAAGGCCTTCCGAATGGCTTTCTTGGCCTGCAAGATATGCTTGGGGTCATGTACCGAAACCCGGGCAATATAAGCCGCCCCGTCCAGGGTGGACAGCATTTCGGAAACCTTTACGGGCAGGCCGGCAGCATCCTTTTCCCGTCCCTTGGGGGTGGTGGTGGTCTTTTGGCCCGGCAGGGTGGTGGGCGCCATCTGACCGCCGGTCATGCCGTAAACGGCGTTATTGACAAAGATGGTGGTAATCTTTTCGCCACGGGCAGCGGCATGAACGATTTCCGCGGTTCCGATGGAAGCCAGGTCACCGTCCCCCTGGTAGGTGAACACCATGCGGTCGGGCAATGTGCGCTTGATGCCGGTGGCCACGGCAGGAGCACGACCATGGGCGGCCTGGAACATGTCAACGTTAAAATAATCATAAGCGAATACGGAACAGCCGACGGGGCATACGCCCACAGTGTTGTCCCGAATCCCCATCTCGTCAATCACTTCAGCCACCAGGCGGTGGATAATGCCATGGGTACAGCCGGGGCAATAGTGAAACTGCTTATCTGTCAGGGCCTCCGGACGCTTAAATATAACCTTTGCCATTATTCAGCACCCCCTGCCATGATTTTTTTAACCTCTGCCAGAACATCCTTGGCCAGGGGTACCATGCCGCCGCTGCGGCCATAGAAGTGAACAGGCTTCTTGCCGTTGACAGCCAGCCTTACGTCTTCAAGCATTTGTCCCATGCTCATTTCAATACATAGAAACTTTTGGGCATGCTCCGCAGCTCTGGCATAAACCTCGGACGGGAAAGGCCACAGGGTAATGGGTCGGATCAAACCGGCTTTAATGCCTTCCGCCCGGGCTTTATCCACCACGGATTTGGCAATACGGGCCGCAGTGCCAAACCCGGTTAACACGATTTCGGCATCGTCCAACCGGTATTCCTCCCAGCGGGTTTCTTCGGCGGCAATCACATCATACTTGGCAAACAGTTTTTTATTCAGTTCTTCACAGTCCTCGGGCACGATGTATAAGGAATTGATAATATTGGGTTTTTCTCTGCCCTGTAAGCCACCGGCGGCCCAGGGTTTGGCAGCAATCTCGGGCACTGTCACCTCATCGGCCAGTTCCACCGGTTCCATCATTTGCCCGAGGATACCGTCCCCAACCAGCATGACCGGGGTCCGGTACTTGTCGCCCAGGTCAAAGGCCACCTGCATCAGATCGATAATTTCCTGCACAGAGGCGGGCGCCAGTACGATTAACTTATAATCCCCGTGGCCGCCGCCCTTGACAGCCTGGAAATAGTCGGACTGGGCCGGGGCGATGTTGCCAAGGCCGGGCCCCCCGCGCATAACATTGACGATGACACAGGGAAGCTCAGCCCCTACCAGGTAAGAAATTCCCTCCTGCATAAGACTCAATCCCGGGCTGGAGGAGGAAGTCATCACTCTGAAACCGGCGCCGGCAGCCCCATACACCATATTAATGGAGGACGTTTCACTCTCCGCCTGTAAAAAAACGCCGCCCACCTCCGGCATACGTTTTGCCAGGTAGTGGGGTAACTCACTCTGGGGGGTAATGGGATAACCAAAGAAATGACGGCAGCCGGCCCGGATGGCTCCTTCGCCGATGGCCTCGTTCCCTTTCATCAGTACCTTGCTCAAGCCTGCTTCTCCTCCTTTACAACTTCAATGACTACGTCCGGACACATGCGGGCGCACATAGCGCAGCCCTTGCATTTATCCATTTCCACCACCGTAGCCGGGTGAAAACCCATGGCATTGAAGTGATCGGCCAGGACTATAATCTTTTCGGGACAAACCGTAATGCACAATTCGCATCCTTTGCAACGTTCTTCCCGGAATGATACTGTGGCCAAATTTTATTCCCTCCTTGATTGGTTAATTGATATATTGGTATAAAAAATAATCCAGTATTTGCCCCCATTATATATAATCTTTTCCGGGGTTTGACCCCTAACCTTCTCCGCAGACCTCCTCCCAGGGAGTCTTCATATAAAATTCCAGGGGCAGAATGGGAACTCCCGGTAACCGTGCTGCAACTTCCTTTACCAGGGAACCGGGGGATGCCATAAAAGCCACCGGCAGGCCGAGTTTTTCGGCCATCTCCGAGACTTTGCCGTAGCCTTCCACCATCACCTGAGCGTCGGTCTGACGGCCCAGATTGGTATTGCTGACAAGTCCCGTCACCTTAAGACGGGAGTTGGTCTCAATGCTGCGCATGATTTTAACCACCCCGTCAAAATCCCTGGTAAAGGGACGACAGGTGTTGACAACAAAATAAAGATCGAAGCGGCCCTCCGGCAAGAAAGGCTTATAGGCCCCCAGAGCAACGGCTCCCACATCGTCGCCACCCACGTCACAAACGCAATAACCTTCCGCCGCCTGCAGGGCTCCCCGGATGGCAGGGGTAAGGGCCGGCACATCGGCATTGACCAGGTGCCCGGGCGGGCATACCACTTGCAATCCCTGGCTGGCCAGGTTATCCTTGGCCAGGCGGGTTCGAAAATAGGGATTGATAATATCCAGATCCACCAGGGAGACCTTTTCCCCCCGCCGGTGCAGCATGCGGGCAAAATTAATGGAAATCTCAGTTTTGCCGCTGCCGAGGTTAGCAGTAAAAATAGTAATAGGTTTTATGTTAACTTGCATTTTGCAAACCTCCGCCTTTTACTTACTATTTCGCTTTCATCTTACAAAATACCTTCCCCGGCGGGCTTAAAAAATACCCCAGTTAATACATCTTTAATTGATATAAATAAACCTAAACATCAAGGAATGCCCGGAATCTTGCTAACCTATTTTTTTAAATCCAGAATCATTTCCTTTATTACTAAGTCCGTAACCAGCCAGGCAAGCTAAAGCAAGTGACATAAGCTTCCCCTCAGGTGTATCTGCCCGGGAAGGCATTACAATGGGGGCTGAGGCACCTAACACCAATCCGGCCATTAGCCCACCGGCGAAATACATGATGGACTTCGCCAGCAGATTGCCAGCCTCAATATCCGGCACTAGCAGAATATCCGCATGGCCAGCCACTAAGCTCTTGATCCCTTTAGATTTGGCTGAATTCTCATTGACAGCAATATCCAGGGCTAAGGGGCCATCCACGATGGCACCGGTAATTTCGCCTTTCTTAGCCATCTGGGCTAGGTGCTGTGCTTCAATGGTTACAGGCATTTTAGGGCTTACCTGTTCATTAGCCGACAACAAGGCCACCTTAGGCAGGGTTAGGCCAAGGGAATGGCAAAAATCAACGGTGTTTTGGCAAATTTGTTTCTTTTGTTCAATATCAGGGGCAATGTTTAACCCTGCGTCAGACATGAATATCAACCGGTCATAGCCATTGATCTGGAAAACTGCCACATGGCTAAGAATTTTGTCGGTACGCAGACCCCAATCCCGATTTAATACAGCCTTTAAGAAGGTGCTGCTGTTTACCAATCCTTTCATCAATACCTGGCACCTGCCGCTGCTTACCAGCTTAACGGCAAGGTCCGGTGCTGCCAGGCCGTCTGCCTGGTAAATTTCCACATCATTTAGGTTAAAGCCCACATCCCAGGCAACGCGTTCGATTTCGCTCCGGGGTCCTACCAATACGGGCTCCACAAAGCCGTGTTGCATAGCTTTTTTCAAAGCCAACAGTACCCTCTTGTCCTGGGCGTTGGCCACACTAACCTTCAGTTTGGGAATCTTATTTAGCTCCTCAAAAACCTGGGCGAAATTCTTAAACATTCTGCTAAATCACTCCATTTTTAAGAACGGTAGGTTAGGGCCGGGTTCTTCGCCCGTTAATACCCGCTGCGCACCCAGAACCAGAGATTCCATCTTCTTAACCCGGGAGTACCACCGTGGGAGCAATAACGGGCAATCCCGCCTGTTAAAGCGATACGCCCCCAGGTGGCCACAACCAGTTTAATTTCTATATATTCTGAACTTACTCCATTTTAAGCAAACTTGTTTCTTCTACTAGCTAAGGGCCTCCACAGGGGTACCCAACCTAGTTGCCAATAAATTTATTCTGTAATTTGCCAATTTTTTCAATTTTACTTTCTACCAGTATGTCTGCAGCTTTATAGGTGGGAATTTTTTGTTCCCGGGACATTTCAAAAATTTGAAGAAGGGTATCATAGATTAAGTCGGCCTTTTTCAGGCAACGTTCCTTGTTGAAGCCCTGCAGTTCATCTGCCACCTGAATCAACCCGCCGGCGTTGGCTACGTAGTCCGGGGCATAGACAATTCCCTTTTCCTGCAACATATCACCGTGACGATCTTCGGCTAGCTGGTTATTGGCTGCACCCACAATGGCTTTGCATTTGAACTCTTTGATGGTATGATCGTTAACCACAGCACCCAGGGCATTAGGGGAAAAGATGTCGCACTCTACGCCGTAAATCTCCTCAGGTTTAACAATCTCTACATCCGGGAACATTTCCTTTACTTTATTGACATTTTCTTCAAAGATATCGGTGACAATCACTTTTCTAACTTTTTCGTCATGCAGGTGTCCTACTAGCAGTTGACCGACCTTGCCAAGTCCCTGTACCGCTACAGTCAGTCCCTCCAAGGAATCGGTGCCGAAGGCCTCCCTGGCAGTGGCTTTCATTGCTTTCCAAATGCCATAGGCAGTGGTAATGGCGGTATTGCCGCTGCCACCGTATTCTTCGGGCAAACCTACCACATACTTAGTTTGCTTGCCCGCACAAACAAAGTCCATCGATGTGGTACCTACATCTGTGCTGGTGATGTAACGACCCTTTAAAGTTTCCACAAAGGTACCCAAGGCCTGGAAAAACTCATCGGACTTATCTTTTCTGGGGTTGCCTATAACAACTGTCTTGCCACCGCCAAGGGTAGCACCCGAAACAGCACATTTATAGGTCATGCCACGGGAGAGACGCAGCGCGTCCACAATGGCATCCTCTTCGGTGTCATAGTTCCACATTCTGCAGCCACCCAGAGCAGGACCCAGTGTGGTATCATGAATCGCGATAATAGATTTTAAACCGGTGGCTTTGTCATAATTAAAGATAATTTGTTCGTGGCCGTACTTTTCCATTTCTTCAAAGATACTAAAGTTTTTCTGTTTTTCATGATTAGACATAAGTTTTACCCTCCCCAGACTAGATAAATATTTATTTTATTGTTGTATATCGCAAATAACATGCCAGGTGTTTAAAAATTATGAATTTTTTCTAGAACTGTATACAGTCTACACGATAGTGTTTTACATTACTTACATCCCGGAACTCTAGGTTATAGACCTGCTGATAAATAAAATTGACAATATTTTTTATCAAATGATAAAAAATATTGTCAAATCAGTAGCAAAGCACCCAAAAAAGCACCGTCAAGGCACTTTTTCTATTCAATTACCCGGATGAAAACAGCCGGGTAGGTTAATGATGAGTCTTCTGTTTGTTGGTATCTTACCGGATTTAGGTTAATTCCGTCCCAACCGGTCCAGGTAATTCAGCATTTTGTTTTTCTCGATGATCCTGGTGAGACTGTATTTCTCAGTGAATAAGTGGAACCCGATTAAAAATACCAGGTAACCGATTTTAGCTGCCTCCGGCAAAACCAACACGGAAGTAATCCCGATGGTTGCCCCCAGGGCATTGGAACCGGTATCCCCCATCATGGCCTCGGCCCGCAGGTCAGTGGGTAAGTAGGCCAGCAATGCCCCTGCCGTAATGGCAGCCCAAATCAAATTGCCGGAGGGCCAGCCCCCAAAAAATAACAGCAGGACCCCCAGTAAAAACCCTTTACCGGCCCTGCCCGGCCGGAGGTCCAGCAAATTAATGGCGTTTACCGACAGGGCAATGACCAGAGTATTGATGACAACCTCCTGCCAGCCATGGCTAATGGCGCCGGCCACTGCCAAGGACATAAATCCTCCTGCCGTCAGCTTCAGTCCCCCGGTGGTTAATTCCCCACGCATCATTTTTTTAATATGCCCCTTTAGCCCGCTGTCCGCCCGGGAACCAAAGACATCATCGGCCATCCCCAGCAAGGTCATAGAACCAAGGGCAAAGAGATAAATGAACCCCATTGTACGATAATGCTCCGGTGCTATGAATATAAGCAGGCTGGTGGGCAAAAGGGCACTCAGGAAAAATAAAAACCCCGCCCCTACGGGTATGTTGTCACCCCGGAAGTTGGGCCTGACAAATCCTGCCTCGGTAATTAATTTTAACACGCTGGACAGGATAAACCTTGCCACTCCGAAGGCCACAAGTGCGGCAGGAAACAGGAGCCAGTAATCCTTTTGGAACATGGGAACACCTCGCATCGGACGTCGGTCGTCAAACGTCAGGAGTTTTATAGCCATCAGCCAATTTTAGGACAGATGTATGTGTAAGTCAAGGGGATAATTGGTAAAAATATATTTTTACCCAGACTGTAGACAAACCTAATAGTAAGCGGGCAGCCTGGCTATTCCAAAAGCGAAGCGGGCAAGTAAGAGGTGAGATGTGAGAAGTTAGAGGTGGGAGGTCTTTCTCACTTCCAACATCTCACTTCTAACCTCTCAATTGCCAGGCTGCCTGCGCGAATTTTGTCAGCACTCTGTGGTAAAAATATATTTTTACCCTTAATGACTTAGCCTGCATTGACTTAAGAAAGTTATTTTATGTAAACCTTTATTGAGGCCGGCTAGTTTTTTATATGCAAGACCGTGCAACACTATTATTACCAAAAATTAGTGATAGGTTACTCCCCAAACCTACAGGTGCCAGGGCCTTTAGTTATCTCTAAAGTGTCCTGGCACCTTGTTTTCTTTGCATTTTATTCACATCGTTGGGTTACCGGTTTCGTGCCCGTGTGAAACCGTATTTTAGGAAACAGCCGGCCAGGACTCGGGCCACGTGCACAAATTGTTTGCCTCTGTGCATGAAACCCCTCAGATCCCTGCCGGTCTCAGCGTGGGACATTCGGGTAGGAACCTCCAGCACACGGAAACCTTCCTTTGCCACTTTGATGGTAAGCGCTACTTCTACACCGTAACCGGAAGCAAAGGGGACCACCTTTTCCAGAACCTTGCGAGTCATGACCCTTTGTCCGGATAAAGGGGCATTGCTGTCTAAACCGGCAAAGTGTCGGATACCTGCCCGGGCCAGGTTTTTCACCAGGCCAAAGCCGCCTTTCTTTTTGGCCCTGGGGAACTGTGCGATGGTCATGTCGGCTTTGTTATTGAGAACCGGCAAAATAAGCGCCCTGGCCTCCACGGAGCTGCTGCCCAGGTCGCCGTCCAAAAGGGCCACAATATCACCGGTGGCTCTGGCCACTCCGGTATTGAGGGCTCCGCCCTTCCCCATATTGTTAGGCAGCGAGATTACAATGGCCCCGGCCTGCCTGGCCAGTTCTGCAGTTTCATCCGAGGATGCGTCATCAACCACGATAATTTCCGATACCTCAGGAATGGCCACGACCCCTTTCACGGTATCGGAAATGCGTTCCGCTTCATTATGTGCGGGGATTACCACTGACACTTTGGCCCGGTTTGCCATTACCCACACCTCCAGTGGCGGTATCAAAAGGTGGCAGTAATTGTTTGGCAGTGGGTTTTACCCCGTAATGCCCGGGTTTTCCGGCAATGGCCATCACCAACGCCAGTTGACCTGGAGGTGTTTCCACATTGTCCACCGTGCTAACCCTTTTCTTTTGATAGGCCTTCATATAGGAATAAGTAACGTCTGTCTCTTCAACCCCGAAAACGGGAAGTTTTTGCTGCAGGAAATAATCAATCATGGGATAATCCAGTATTTCCGTTTTTACCAGAGTTTGATCCTGACTGCCTCCAATGAATATTACCCCGTCAATTGGCACACCATAATCACCGGATAACTTAAGCAGTTCAGCCTGGGCCAATGTGTTCAAAAGGGCCTGCTTCTCGCCCGTTAAAATGCCCCTGGCAGTTTCTGAGGCAAGATGCTTTACAATGGCGTTGTCATCACTCACCTTGAGGTTTAACTCAGTGACCAGCTTGTCCTTGCGATCGGTTAAATCAAACCCGTCCAGGACAGTTGTAACAGATTGGACAGTGGCCCCGGCCATAGTTAACGTGTTGACCAGGTCATCCCGGAACCCGTAACTATTGGTTTCCACAATGGCCAACCGTTTACCGGCCAGCTTTCCGGCCACCAGCGGCGGTAAAACTTGCTTTTCAAACTGCTTCTGAATGTTGTTGTCAATTTCCAGGTTATTGGCCCTGGCTTGTACAGCTTCATTTTTTTGCCGTAATTCTTCCAATTGAATTTCCAATCTGTCGGCCAATTGCTGCTGCCTTTTTACAATAACCTCATTTCCCAGCACTGCACTACCAACTAAAATGCCTATGCCAAGGGCAATAAAAACAGCCACCAGAGAGGCAATGTGGTAGCGATAATCAATGATCACAAAACTTCCTCCTAAATACCAAAGATTAATCTTACGTTTAAAACCAGCAACCTGAATAATTCCCTGGTGGGGGGCGCCATGGCAATCACAACCGCAAGCGGAACCAGGCCAGCAAGCAGTATCTGGCCTACATATTTCATTTTGATACGATTTTTATAGAGCTGGCTGACACCCTTGGCATCCACCAGGATATCTCCAACCTTTAGGCGGACAAGGAAAGTACTGGCCATCCCCTTACGGCCCTTCTCCAAAAAATCCAACATATTGGAGTGGGTACCTACTGCTACAATCAGTTCGGTACCCTTTTCATAGGCCAACATCATGGCAATGTCTTCACTTGTGCCGGGGGCCGGAAAGACCTTTGCATTTAAACCAAGGGCTTTGATTCTTTCCATGCCCGGCGCCCTGCCGTCGGGATAGGCGTGAACCACCAGTTCCGCACCACTGCAAAGGGCCTTGTCGGTGGTGCTGTCCATATCACCGATAATAAGATCCGGGGTATAGCCAAATTCCAGCAGCGCGTCGGCCCCCCCGTCCACTCCGATGAGTATGGGATGTACTTCATCAATATAAGACTTTATGGCACTCAGGTCCTGTTTATAATTATGACCCCGTACCACAATCAAGGTATGTTTACCCTTAAAGGAAGTGTTTACTTCAGGTATGCTCAGTCCCCCGCAAACAAAATCCACTTCGTTGCGGGCGTAGTCAAGTGTATTATGGATAAAACGGGATAACACCCGATCCATACGGCTCCGGGATTGCTCCATATGCTCTTTAACCCGTTTTAAGGTTAATAGAGTTCCTTCTGCCAGGACTACGCCATTCCGTAAAACAACATTATCCCGTATCTCCAGTTCATCCCCTTCGACGACCCTCTCCATAATGTCCTTGCCAACATTATCAAGGATGGGAATACCGGCTTCCAACAAAGTGATGGGACCCTGGTTGGGATAATCATCGCTTAGCGAAGGTAGCGCATTTATTACCGCCTTTACTTTCGCGGCAATCAGCGAATCAGCGGCTACTTTATCAAGCTCATGATGACATATTACCGCAATCTCGTTAGAGTGAATTCTTTTTGCTAAATCTTTCGTTCTTTTATCTACTCGGGCGATTGCTTTAATATTCACTAGACAAATCACCACCTTACCAACTTTCATTCTAATGTTATAAGTACGTTAAGTCAAGTATACCCATATGAGTTTTGTGCTATTATTTGGCCAAAATGGCAAAAATTTCAAAATCAGTTAATTGCGTTTTATCAATTAAAAACTTTATTCTTAAATTTCCTAGGTAAAGGGTGAAAATATTCAAGTCATATCTCAACAAAAAAACCATTCCGTATTTTAGGGAATGGCCAGAGTGTTGACAAAGTCCGCGCAGGCAGCCTGGCAATTGAGAGGTTAGAGGTTAGAAGTTAGATGTTGGAAGTGAGAAAGACCTCCCACCTCTAACTTCTCACATCTCACCTCTTACTTGCCCGCTTCGCTTTTGGAATAGCCAGGCTGCCTGCTTACTATTTGTGGTTTGTCTACAGCCTGAAACTAATTGTTAGTCCATAGATAGTAACCATTTATACCATATTCTCAGGAACCCCCCCTCCACTTATTATCTATACAAAAGCCCCACTTTTTAAAGGTTATCAAAAATGTAGACGGTGGAGTTACCTTTTGGTTTTAGCATGAACATCAGGTCCCCTGTTTCTCAAGACCCAGATATTTCCACACACCAAAGGAGATGGTCCATATTAAGACAAATAAGAATACCAGCAAATACCCAAATCCATTTAAGTCCAGACTGTGTACCCAGTTCCAGAACCGCCCGTCCATTCCTATCTTTGGTGAAAGAACTTGGGTAATTTCAACCAGACCGATAAATAGCGCCGCCACAACCGATATACCGGTAATGGTTAAATTGTAATAGATTTTACGTAAGGGAGTAGCAAAAGCCCAACTGTAAGCATTGGACATAAAGACCCCGTCGAGGGTATCCAATAAACTCATTCCTGCAGCAAATAAGATTGGGAGAGACAGGATACCGGTCAAGGGGATGGTTTCCCTTACCGCCCCTGCGGAGATAGCCAGCAAAGCCACCTCACTGGCCGTATCAAAACCTAGACCAAAAAGAAACCCCAAGGGGAAAACATGCCAACTCCGGTTAATGAACCGGTACAACGGGTTGGCGAAACGGGCAATCAGACCCCGCGACACAAGAAGCTGCTCGAGTGTTTCAGGGTTGTAAACCCCACGACGCATCCGGATGAAAACCTGGTAAATATCGTACCATATATAAAGATTAATCAAACCGATAAAAAGAAGAAATACACCCGAAACGGTTGTTCCAATAATGCCCCCCACCTCTTGAAACTGGGGAAGCTTGTGCTGCACAAAATTCATCGCAACAATGGTAAACAGTGTCATAAGAAAAACCACAGAGGAGTGTCCCAGGGAAAAGAAAAATCCTATCCCCGTTGCGTCCTTTTTTTGATGCAGCAACTTTCGGACGGTATTGTCGATGGCTGCGATATGGTCGATATCAAAGGCATGACGTAATCCCAGCGTGTATGTTAGAAATCCCATCCCCAGCAGTTCCGGGTGGTCACTGCTGCCCAGCATCAAAAAAGCTAAGCCGAGAATGTGCATCCCTACAACAGCAATGCCATAACCCAGCCACTTCGGGCGACCCATTCTTAACCTGTTAATGTCGTTATGGTTCATCTGCAAATATCTCCTTTACTTAGGCACTGCTTCTTTCTTTTTTTAGATACCGCCAAAATAATTAGACACTATAATTGAATCAATTGCCGCGGGTAATTGGTTAAGATTTCATTGCTTCGATCTCCCACCAGAATCACATCAGTTACCCTTGGGCCACCAATGCCTGGCCGATAAATTGTCGGTAATAGCAAGTCAACCACCATACCGGCCTGAATGATTTCCGTTCTACCTTTACCGATAATAGGATAAAACTCGGATTGCCGTATCCCTACACCATAGCCCACATAATCAAGATAATGGTGTTGGTAACCGGCAGCCTCGATGATTTCACGGGCAGCTTTATCTACACTGCCGGCCGTTACACCCGGTCTTAAAGCATCAATGGCCCGTTGCTGGGCTTCCAGTAACAATTGATAAACCTTTACCTGTTCCTCCGGCACCTTACCCAGTGCCACAGTACGACACATTTTGGCACAATAACCCTGGTAATTTGCACCCAGGTGAATAATTACGATCTCCCCGGAATTTATTTGCTTATTACTGCTGCACGGGTGGGTTAACAGCGTTCGTTCACCGGATATGACTTGCGGCCGAAAAGGAGACCCGGTTGAACCTGCTTTTAGCATGGCATATTCTGCTTCAGCCAATAAATCCAGTTCAGTTACGCCCGGTCGAACGGCTTTTATGGCAGCATCCACACCACGGCAGACGATGGCAGCGGCCTCTTTAATATATGAAATTTCCTGTTCATCTTTTATTGAGCGCACCTTATAAAAAAGATCTCCGGCACCATAAAAATTGGACTCGTCAAAGGCCTGTCTCAAGGCATCATACATGGCGAAATCCACATAGTAGCGTTCAAAGCCAATTCTTGGCCTGTCATAACCATATTTCTGTATACACTGGACAACCTTACTGGCTACCGTTTCTTTGGGAAATAGATAACCATAGGTTATTAAACCGGTTTCTTGCTGGACGTAAGCGGCATCCAACCAAAGGGTAACAGCACAGGCCTCTCCCTCTTTGGGGATCAATACGGCCATGCATTCAATCTGGGTTAATCCCGTAAAATAAATGAGATTTTCTCTACCCACAACAAGGAGTAAATCCAGCTCCCTCTGTGTCATAGCTTCCTGTGTACGACGAATCCTATTCTTCAGGATCAATTCTCTCACCTACTTAAGTAAAACTAGACAAAAAGGACTGGCCTCTTACCCCTGATAAATAGGTAAAGGGCCAGTCAGGGATGCATGTAAAAACCTTTATTTGCTTACCGCTACCCCAGGCTTCATATTTACCGCCGGTTCTTTTTCATCTTGTTTAAAGTCCTGTCTTTCGGCAATCAAGGATGCCAGAACGCCAAATACAATGGCCCAGAAAGGTGCGCCGACTTGCATTAAAGAAACGTTGGAAGCGGCCACCAGGAAGGCCACCATAGCCCCTTTACGGAACTTTTGACTGAAGGCTCCTTCAAAGGCACTGATGAACACTTCAAACATGGCCAAACCTGCTACTACCTGCATAAATTCTTTGGGTGCCAGTTTGGCGCTTTCAACAGCCACCTTTGCCAAGAGACCGATGACCAACCAGAAAACACCTTCAAAAAAGGAGGCAATCCAGCGATATTCTTTGGTACCGGCCATATCACTGGAGCAGATGGCAGTGCTGGGACCGGCGGTAACTGCTGTATGACCGGCAAAGAGACCGTTGAAGAATGTCATAATGGAGGGTATGGTATACATCGCGTTAATCGGTGGGGTATAGCCCCGGGAAAGCAATACTCCTACCGCCTGAATGTTTTGTACACCCACCACCATGAAGAAGAGAGGCACGCCTAAAGCAATTAAACTTCTAAAATCAAAGGCAGGTGTGACAACGACTGGTTTGGCAATTTCCCAGGCAATAGGTACACTCTTCAGGAGACCGAAAGCTTTTAAGAGAATAACACCGATCAACATGGAAACCACAACACCAGGAACCTTACCGGAAATCCTTTTAAAGAAATGCCAAATAAAGAATACCGCTACCATTACGCCGTAAATGGCAGGCATTTTCAAGGCACTGGTAAACGCGTTGATACCAAAGCTAAGCAGTACTCCGGCTACCATGCCTAACATAATGGATATGGGAATATGTTCAATTAGTACTTTAATGACGCCTGTTGCAGTTAAGACCAGTACCAAAATTGAAATGGCAAAATAAACACCGACAGCGGAATAAATGTCACCGCCAGACTGCAGATATTTACCGATCAGAACCGCCCCGGGAATACTGAAGGCAATAACGACCGGTGTCCGGTAGTAAAGGGACATAAACATGGTAGCAATGCCGGCAAAAAAGAAAATTGCAAAAATCCAGGAAATTGCCATACTTTCAGTAAGTTGGCCATCCTTGGCTGCACTCATAACAATCATACCGGGACCCATGCTGCTGAACAATGCCCCGATTAAGCCGGTGGTCAGGCGGGGAAAATTAAGATTGGCAAAGACCAACTTAAGGCTGTCGAAAATATTATATCCCTTTTCCATTAGTTCGTTTTTCATATAGGCCTTTAGCCTCCTTATGATTTAACTAAGATGTCAGAAAAAATAATTATCTATAACTACAAAGGTACACGAAGAAACCAGATGTATGAAAAATCCATTGAATTTGCGGAAATTCAAGGTACATCTGGCTCCCATCGTAAATACCTATCCGAATATATCTACCAGGCGACGATGCTTTATAAGATAACTCCCCGCTGGCGTAACCATTTTGGCAGTAATTCTTCGTCTACCCGCTTGCTTACTTCAGGCGCCTTCTTCAGTAAAAATTCAGCCAGGGGTTCACTGACGTTAATGCCGCCCATGGCGCCGTCGAAAATCACAACTTTGTCGGTGCCGGTGACCTTATAAGCAAACTCCATGGCGGCTTTCAGGTCTTCGGCAACCATTGCATGCTTCATATAGGTAAGGTTTTGCGGATCCATGTTAAAGTGGTCAGCTTGTTCCTGCCCCACTACGACGGTGGGGATGTGTTCACTAAAGAAAGCGCTGGGATAGCCGGTCCAAGCATAGTTGTGCACACACATTTTGATAGCTGAATTGACCCGTGGGATGTCATCCAGCAGCGGCTTGCCCCGCTTGCCGTAGAAGGATTCGGTATACCAGGTATAGGCCGGCAACGCCGTATCCAGGTCATAAAGATCGGTATTGGCCCCGGCAAAGTTGGCATAAATGACACCGGCCGCAAAAACATAAACCACCGGGCAGGGGAAGTCAAGGACAGCAATGCACTCGTCGATTTCCCCGAATAATGTCATTATTTTGCCATAATATCGCAGGCCACTTTGGGTGATCCGGTCATTCAAGGCATAAAGATCGTTGTCCGCATCCACGTTAATGATGCCGTTGGGAGCTACCGTTAGGAAAGAAGCGAAGGCAAATTTGCTCTGTACAAAAGGAGAGTCAAAAATCGCTCTGGCGGTAAAATTCGCGGCCCGGGGCCCCAAGTTTTGGTGATAGGTGGAACGGGTTTCAATACGTGCGTAGGCCATGCCGAAGGGTTTAACGGCCCTGTCTACCTGGCGGTGGAAATGCACTTCCCGCACGTCACTGTTATGGGCGTGCACAATCCAGTCCGCATCATAGATTTTCTTAATCCCGTACAGTGTACCCACTTCAGTTTCAATGGGGATACCCTGGTCCACAGGAGCCACACCAATGGCTTTACCATTAAAGTGTTGATCCAGGCCGTACCGTTTGATATATTCTTCCGTCTCACGGAAACGCAAGCCTACACCGGCACGCAGGCGAATATTTTTACAACCTGTCCGTGCTTCGATAACATCTTTAATGGTTTTTAACATCTCCGCGTAGGGCTCGCCGCCCAACAGGGTAAACCCGTGGTGTGCAGCCAGGATATTGACTGAGTGTTCAGGCCTGATCATGCTCATGTCAACATTTTTCAGGCTCTCCTCAGTGGCTTTACGAATAGCGGCCACCCCTTCTTCACAGGGGAAGATTACCTCCGGCAGGTCCGGGAACAGTTCTTTAAGCATGACAGATGTCATACCCGGCAGATCCGCTGCCCGTGTTTTCACCAGTGACGGGTCAATACCGTATTGGGATGGCCGGGGTGCTAAAGGTGTGATCGGGGGACGCATTAAGAATCACTCCTTTCTTGTACAGGTGCATTGGCTACACGGTCTAAAATTTTAATATCTTCGTCAAAGTAGAAGCCGCGGCTGGCATATTTCTTTTTAACTTCTTCCGGAATCTCCCACACGGTTACGGTGCGGCCGTACCACTGCCAGCCCCCTTTGGGAGGTTCCGGTTTAATACCGGCAGCTTCCAACAGCCTTAGTACCGGCTGGATGCATTCCACTTTGCACCCGGTCCGCACCCCGGTTAAAAAGGAAATTTCTTCCGGCGAACGTGCTCCCTGTAAGATGGCTGCCGCTACTTCCTCGGCCCTGGTGGCAGTACAGTAGCAAATGAGCTGCTCTGGATTAAATTTGGCCCTGCGGCAAAGGTCTTCAACCAGGGCGTAATCTACTGCGCTGACATCAACCTTTACCAGTACGGGCTGCTCGAGTTTTACCATTTTAATAGCATAGTCCGGGCACCGCTGCTCGCAATTGGCACAACCGCGGCAGCGCTCGTTATCCACTACGGCTTTACGGTTTTCCATTTTGATGGCCAACACCGGGCAGATTCTTTCACAGGTCTTACAGCCCCGGCACTTTTCAGCATCCACCACCGCCAGTTGGTTTACAACTTTCATGTTACGCACCTCTTTTCTTGGCTAACTGGTAAGCTACATCAATGATCATATCTTCTTGACCACCGACCATCTTTTTGTTACCCAACTCAACCAGGATATCCCTTGGATCCAGATTAAATTTAGCAGCAGCCCGGTCAGCATGTAACAAGAAACTACTGTAAACACCGGCATATCCCAGCATAAAGGCTGAATTACGAACCACCTGAGGCCGATGCATGATGGGTTCTACCAACCCTTCCGCCACGTCCATAATTTTGTAGAGGTCAACGCCTGTCTGGTAACCTTTTTTATTCAGAACACCAACCAGGGCTTCAATCTGACAGTTGCCCGCTCCGGCTCCCAGGCCCCGGCAGGTTCCGTCTATATAGCTAGCCCCTGCTTCGATGGCAGCCAGTGAGTTGGCAGTTGCCAGGGTCAAATTATTATGGGCGTGGAAACCTACCGGCACACTAACGGTGTTTACTACGGCGCCAATTCGGGCCTTTACATCTTCCGGCAGCATGGCTCCTGCAGAATCAGCTACATAGATAACATCAGCCCCGTAGGATTCAAACAGTTTGGCCTGTTCCACAATTTTTTCCGGTGATGCCATGTGGGATAACATTAAAAAGCCAAAGGTTTTTAAGCCCATTTTTTTCGCCATGGCGATATGCTGCTGGGCAATATCAGCCTCGGTAACATGGGTCGCAACCCGTACGGCCTTGGCACCGTAGTGGATGGCCATTTCCAGGTCTTCCTGGGTACCAATACCAGGCAATAACAAAACTGTCAGAGTACCTTTTTTAATTACACTGCTGGCAGCCTTTAGCATTTCCTCTTCGCTGATGGCGGACCTACCGTAGTTAATTGACGAGCCGGCTAAACCATCACCATGGGAAACTTCAATGTATTCCACCCCGGCCGCATCCAGACCGGCCGCTATGGTGGCAATTTGTTCCGCGGTATACTGGTGGCTGATGGCATGGCTACCGTCCCGTAAAGTTGTATCGACTAAATGAATAGATTTTGTACCGCTCATGCTACCTCTCCCTTTTTCAATATTTTAGATGCCAATTTTTCAGCAACAGCGATGGCTGCGGAAGTTATGATGTCAAGGTTGCCTGAGTACTTGGGCAGGAAGTCACCGGCACCTTCAATCTCAATAATTGCAGTTACTCTATTGCCCTCAATGATGGGTGGTACACGTAAACGGTAGCCCGGTACGTAACTTTGAACTTGTTTTACCATCGCCTCCACTGATGCCAGAATGGCCTGTTCATCCGGGTTTTCCACCTCAACGTAAACAGTATCTGTCATCATCAGCGGCGGATCGGCAGGGTTTAGTACGATCAATGCTTTAGCTTTCTCAGCGCCGCCCACAACAGTTAAAGCCTTGGCTGTGGTTTGCGTAAATTCATCGATATTTTGTCTGGTACCCGGCCCGGCGCTTTTGCTGGAGATACAAGCGACAATTTCTGCATACTTAACTTTGCTCACCTGGTTAATGGCGTAAACAATTGGCACCGTAGCTTGCCCGCCGCAGGTAACCATGTTTAAATTGGGTTCAGTCTCTACTTGATCCAGGTTTACACAGGGTACTACATAGGGCCCTACTGCCGCCGGCGTCAAGTCGATGGCGATTTTACCTGCAGCTTTCAGCAACGGGGCATGCTGCAGGTGGGGCTTAGCACCGGTGGCATCAAAAACAATTTTAATTTCTTCATCCGCCAATACAGCCTGTACGCCCTCTGTGGAAGTTTTAATGCCCAGGTTGCGGGCCCGTTTAATGCCTTCGGATTCCACGATACCTGTCATTAAAGCCATTTCTAAATGCTCACTGCGAAAAATTTTGTACATGAGGTCTGAACCGATATTACCAGGACCTATCACTGCTACTTTTACCTTTTCCACATTCTCAGCTCCTTTGTTGCTAAATAAATTTAAGATTTAAGGTCCCCAGGGTATGGAAGGAAAGTGTAAAAACATCCCCTGCGGCAGCTTCCACGGCGGCGGTGATAGCACCGGAAAGAATAATTTCACCAGGTTCCAGGGCGATATCAAAAGCGGCCAACTTGTTAGCTAGCCAGGCTACTGCCGCAGCCGGGTGCCCCCAGACAGCTGCGCCCGCCCCGTTATTGATCATCTCGCCGTTCTTCTCCAGTACCATACCGATATGGCGCAAATCCAGCTCTTCAATGGGTACCATGCGGCTGCCCAGAACAAAGCGCGCGCTGGATCCGTTATCGGCAACGGTATCCGGCAGCTTAATTTTCCAATCTCGGATGCGGCTGTCGACAATTTCAATGGCCGGCATGATACCGGCGGTAGCCCGGTAAACATCGGCGATAGTTACCCCGGGGCCCTTGAGCCTGTCTTTTAAAATAAAGGCAAGCTCACCCTCAATACGGGGCCAAATCAATTCGTCCCTCCGGCAGGGCTGACCTTCCAGCAGTAGCATATGCTCGTACAAATGGCCATAGTCAGGCTCATTTACACCCAGAAGTTGCTGCATCCCCTTACTGGTAAGGCCAATCTTTTTACCGACGACCTTATGACCTTTCTCAAGCTGTAAGTCAACCTGAGCGAGCTGGATGCGGTATGCTTCCTCAACACATAAACCAGGATACCTATCGGTCAGCGTATCGATGGGTGTTTGGGTTGCTTCCGCCTTTAACAGCTCAACCGCTATGCTACGAATATCCATGTTTATTGCCTCCTTTTTTCATCATATTTTGCCACCGCTCTCTGATCGCTGCGGCGATATATTCTGCCAGTTTTGGTTTGTCAAAACCGGCTTGTATACCCTCTATTAACCGTTGACACCCTAATTTGGCCTCCTCGTGGGGGCCCGGCAAAGCCACCAGTCTGGCAATTCCCACCTCACCTACAGCAATTCTGACGCCTTCTTTATGGTGACGGTGATAATCCGGTGTAAACTTAAGGATCCACGGTGTAGCCGCACCCGGGTCCAGGCGGCAGATGGCCTCAACGCTGAAGTCTTTATCCTCTGCACCCACCCCGCCGGTGGTAATAATTAAACCATAACCCTGTTCTACAGCTGCCTCCAGATAGGAAGCAGCCATTTGAACATCATCCTCTAAAATACCGCCAAATTTTGTTTTAAACCCGGCTTTCTCCAACGCCCCTAAAATGTAGGGTGAATTGGTGTCCTCAATTTTACCGGCAATCACTTCACTGCCGGAAGCAAAGACAACGGCCCGGCGGGCAACAGCCTTCCCGATATTACCCGCCAAACGCGCTGAATCAACCAGTACTTGGGACGCTTCCTTTTCTCCCAAGGCGATTAAACCCAGTACGCCTTCGGAATGTACCATAGCGTTAGACGCCAGCTCTACACCGGGTATCCTTTGCAACTGCTGCAGAATTTCTTGTTGTTTACCGGCAATGGCGGCGGCTTCCACCTGACGTGTCAGAACATCAAAGGCAATCATTCCCGGACGTACATCAACCACCATTATTTCGTCTGACTGCATCCCTAAGGCTGCAGCGGTGGTGGCGGCCACTTGCCCAAGATTGACGTCCTTTAACTCAATTCCCTCAATCCAAAAGGTTGTTTTCTCCAGGAGATCCCATTTCATATCCACTACCCCTTTATTATGTCGAGACTGAAGTCAAGCATTGGAGCATCAATAATGGACCGGCCTACATCAACAACATCTGCTCCCGCATCAATTACTTTCGGCAGTTCATCCAGTGTCAAGCCACCGGCAAAAGCAATTTGAACCTCATCACGCCAGCCGCCACTCTCAGAAGCCTTTGTTACAGCGTGTAAATCATCCAGTTCACCCGTGTCAATCATTAAAATGCCTGCCCCTGCCCGAACCGCTTCCACCGCTTCCTCAAGGATCGGCTTTGTTTCACCCTTCAGCTGAACAGCCACTAGTCTTTCCTCTTCAAAGGCCTTGGCCCTGCTGACCGCTGCCCCAACCCCTCCAAACATGCGCACATAGTTTTTATCAAGATAGATGAACGGCACATCGGTGATCCGCATGCCAGCCCCACCAGTAGCAATCGCCTGGCGTAAAGCCGCTCTTACCTCAGGGGCCACCTTCTTCCAGGCCCCGCAAACAACCTTTATTCTTCCCTGACTCTTTCTGATAAATTCAGCAGCGGCAGTAGCAACCCCGGATGGTTTGCCAATCAACCCCAGCAACATTTCTTCCGCCTTGGCTACCTGTTCAGCTTCTCCACTGCCGGTAAGAACAACAGTTCCGTTTACTAAGGAGTGACCCTCCGGAGCAACCCAATCCACATGAAGAGAAAGATTGCTCAACATTTGCTTGAGAGAATTTACACCGGAGAAAAGCCCGGCTTCTTTGGCCCTGATGGAAAATGTAAATGTTTGTTCTTTCAGCGGCAAAAACAGAAATTCCCTGAGTTCCAAGTTCATCAACTCCTACTGGGATTGTGTTTGTAACCTAATGCCTGGGAAATTTCCATTGCTGTTTGACAAACCGTTGAGGTTATCTCCTCAAAGCGGTCTTCTTTAAGCCGGGCAGTGGGTCCTGATACACTGATGGCTGCACAGGCCCTACCTGAATGATCAAAAATAGGAGCCGCCACACAGGATAAACCATCCATAATCTCTTCAATATCAAAGGCATAACCCCGACCCCTGATCAGTTCTAATTCTTTTTCTAATACCTGCGGGTCAGTGATGGTATTTTTTGTATAACCGGGCAGTCCTTTGGTTTTAATAATTCGCTTAAGTTCGTTAGCTGGCAGATATGCCAAGAGAGCTTTACCAACTCCTGTACAATGTGCCGGTAAACGCATCCCTTGTGCAGAAACAATGCGTATTGATTGATTGCTTTCCCGCTTATCGATATACAAGACTTCCCCTTTATCCAACACAACCAGATGAACCGTTTCTCCAACCTGCCCAACCAATCGTTCAATATACGGGGCCGCCACCGAACGTACATCCCAGGAAGCCGCCACAATACTGCCAATCTCAAAAAGACGTACACCCAATTTATAGTTGCCGGTAAAGGGCGACTGGTCGATATATCCGAAATCCCTTAAAGTGGCTAACAAACCGTGTACAGTACTTTTAGCGATTCCAAATTTACCGGCAATCTTGGTCAAAGGCACTTCTTCCTGGCATGAAGCTAAATAATCGAGGATCATTAAAGCTTTAGCTACGGAACGTATTTGGGAGGTTTCTCCTGTTTTCTTTTCGACATTCCTTTCTAAAATGTTATTAACATACTTTTGAGTATTTACCAAAAAGTTCTCCCCCCTTCGTTTAAATATTAGAAGCCAAATAGCTCGTTCTGAATTGTCGAATGTAATTCGATAATAATTTTACAAAAATATTCCTTAATCCCACAATAATGAGAAAATTCCCTAATGACGGCCTTGGATTAAATATCTCGAAGCAATTTGTTTGATATTGTCAAATAGCGTTTCTATATATAGATATATTCTCCTCATCCTCTCATTTTCCTTTGGACTAATTAAAATTGTGTTCGATATAGCCGAATATAATATTGACGAAAAATTTCTAGTATTTATATTATTCTAATTATGCAAAATTTTTGTTTTTCATCCTGGTTAATTTTAAAATATTTAGGGTTTGCTGAATGGATCGCAACCCCATATAAATCAAGGATTTAGAAGTATGACATTGTGCACAAGACTCTTGGCAAACCAGGCAAAAGGCCGCGCACTTATCGTCAAATTGCTCGTAAAGCCTATCTCAGCATTGTCCGCAACAAGAAACCTGGGAAAAAAGCCGTCCGCAAAGCCGTTGGCCAGCAGCTACGCTATGTGAGGCGAAACCTGCGTGCCGTAGACCACTTACTTGCACTGGCTGGCGAAGGGCATGGACTAAGCCGAAAGCATCAGGAAACATTGAATACCATACGTAAGGTCTACGAACAACAGTATCATATGTATACCCCCCCCTGTGTTAGGATAGTTGTCATAGACCTCTAAAACATTTATAGTTATTTAAGCAGCATTGGGAGGAGGAAAATCTATGACAAGATACAGCGA
>NZ_FQUY01000055.1 GCF_900129195.1 Desulforamulus putei DSM 12395 | reverse complement strand
CTTTGACTATGCCGAAAAAAACACTATGCCGAAAACATTCCATTTTTGCCTGTAAATAAATATTTTCCGATTTATTTCTCGGCATAGTGTTTTGCTCTGACTCCAGATATCCTTCCTATAAAATAGAGATAGACTTATGTTAAAACTATACTATAGGGAGGATCCATTATGGAAAAGAAAACCGCTTTGGAAAACAGTGTAGAAAAAGTTCTTGAAGAGCTTAGAAAGGCAGGGTATTGTCAATCCACGATTCGTATATTTCGGCGTGCATATGGCAGATTGTTAAGGGCTGCAGCCATCATGCGGATAGACACTTTTAGTGATGATTTGGCTAATTATTTCTTAAACGATTCGGCAAACGTAAAAACCGGACAGTACTGCCATTTGCGTAAACGCCTACACAGCTCCTGCGTAAGAAAGCTGAGAGAATGCGAGGAAAAAGGCTATGTTGGCTGGAAACCATGTGTGGAAAGCAAAGTTAATAAGCCTGTAACCATTGAATTTCAAAAAGTTCATACTGAATTTTTGGAGTATCTTAAGGAAGAGAGGAAAAGTAAAAACACGGTTGATTCGTACAGGAATATTTCCTGTAAATTCCTTACCTTTATTGAAAGGCTTGGCTATACGTGTTTAAGAACTGTTCCTCTGGAATTAATCCATGAGTTCTTCTGCGAATTAAGAGGCACTTGGGAGTCAGGGAGTCTTCGAACGGCAGCTTCCGGGCTTAGGTCATTTCTGAGATTTGCAGAAGATGGAGACAAACTCCTTACGGCAGTTCCTGATAAACTGTTAAGAAAAAGGGCAATTATTCCCGTATTGACGCAGGAGGAAGAGCAGGCTGTCTGGGATGTGTTAAAAACTGATGCTGTATCTTCAAGGGACAAAGCGATGATGGTACTGTCACTACTAACTGGTCTAAGGGCCGTTGACATAGTGAACTTAAGGCTAAGTGACATAGATTGGAATTGTGATTTAATCAGCATCAGTCAAAGAAAGACCAATGAACCTTTGGTTTTACCGCTTCTTCCAGCTATCGGTAATGCAATGGCAAGATATATTGTTAATGACCGTCCTAAAACTGATTCCCCGTATGTATTCCTATCCTATAACGCACCGCATAAGCCACTGAAAGATCATTCGAGTTGTTACGCCGTAGTCAGAAATATATTCTCACGTGCAGGTGTAAGGCTTGGGACTGAACTTAAAGGAACCCGCCTCCTGCGGCACCATGTGGCATCAAAAATGCTGAAAAATGGGGTTGCCGTACAAACTATTTCTTTTACACTTGGACATGTCAATCCAAATTCAGCTGACATTTACTTAACTACTGACGAAAAAAAGCTGCGTGACTGCGCATTAACTCTTTCGGTCATCCCTATGAAAGTGGGAGGGCTACGATGATGGGAAAAG
Source organism: Desulforamulus putei DSM 12395 (assembly GCF_900129195.1). Lineage (GTDB taxonomy): Bacteria > Bacillota > Desulfotomaculia > Desulfotomaculales > Desulfotomaculaceae > Desulfotomaculum > Desulfotomaculum putei. The sequence goes on along the minus strand of NZ_FQUY01000055.1, from coordinate 2,090 downwards.
CATATGTAAGCAGGCTGGCACCTTACATGGAATCCTTTGTGGAATTCAAACATTCATTAGGATGGAAGTATGAAACAGGTGAGTTCTATCTCCATGAGTTTGACCGGTACTGTGCAGAAAACGAATCACAAGCCGCTTCTTTAAAAGATATCATTAAGAGTTGGTCAATCCTCAGGGAAAATGAATGCCCAAACACTCAGCACGTGCGTGTGGCACCCATTCGTGAGTTCGGGAAATTCCTTCAGTCATCGGGATATTCCGATTCGTATGTTATTCCCAAAAAGGTCTGCCAAAAGCAGATCCGGACAATGCCTCATTTTTTCACAGATGATGAAATCATAAGGTTTTTTAATGTCTGTGACACGCTTCACCCCCGCAAGGAAAACCCCGTCCGCCACCTTGTACTCCCAATGCTCTATAGATTACTTTACTGCTGTGGAGTGAGAACATGTGAGGCACGGTTGCTTATGCGGAAAAATGTAAACCTATGCAGTGGGTATATTGATATATTCCATTCGAAAGGTTTAAAAGACCGTAGAATATTTCTTCCGGAAGACCTCAGGTCATTATATATAAAATATGATGCCATTGTAAACGACATATTTCCGGACAGAACGTACTTCTTCCCGGTAAAATCAAATACTTGTTACCAGTGTGGGACCATAGGACAAAATTTTAATAAAATCTGGAGAACTGCCGGTCTTGGTAATGAATCAGGTTCTAAGGCAAGAGCATATGATTTTCGCCATCATTTTGCCTTTGCAAACCTTAACAGATGGATAAAGGAAGGAACTGATGTAAATTCCATGCTTCCGTATCTGATGCGGTACATGGGTCATTCCTGTTTAGAAAGCACTTTTTACTATCTTCATCTTGTGCCCGAATTTTTTGCAACTTTTTCCGAAAAGACAAAAACACTTGAAGGGCTCCTCCCAGAGGTGGGCTATGATGAGGAAGAATAAAAATCGGAATGGTCCTGATTTTTGGCTTTATGCACGAAGTTTTCTTCACATCTACTTGCCAAAGGTAAGAAACCTAAGCCAAAACACCATTGAATCGTATAAGCAGTCCATAACATACTTTATTGATTACTTGAAAAATCAAATGGGAATTGAGCGTAAGGATGTTACGTTTGACTGTCTAAACAGAAAAACTATCAAAAATTATCTTATCTGGATGAATGAAGATCAAAATCTGGCAGTTAAAACATGTAATCTGCGCTTAACAGCTCTTAAGTCGTTTATGGAATATTGTGCAGATGAAGACATTACTCTTGTTGCCATTTATAATGATGTATGCAGCGTTCGCGGAATGAAGGAACACAAGAAATCAGTATTGTATATGACAAATGAAGCAATTGAGACTTTACTGAAAACTCCTAAAACTGATACAGTAAAAGGGAGACGCAATCGTATGATGTTCATAATGTTGTATGATACAGCTGCCAGAGCTCAGGAACTTGTAGATATTACCCTACGAGACCTGCACCTTGTCAATGGCAAGACGCCCTTTGTCACCCTGACAGGCAAAGGTAACAAAAGCCGTAATGTCCCACTGATGGAAAAAACTGTTGCGCACATTAACCGCTATCTTCAGGAATTCCATCCGCATCCAAGTACAGATGGTAAAGAACCGTTGTTCTTTTCAAGAAGAGATGGGAAACCTCATGCCTTATCTACCGATTCGGTAAATCTACTTCTTGGCTATTATGCAAACCAGGCAAGGTCTATTTGCCCTCAAATCCCGCAGCATGTTCATTGTCATTTAGTTAGGAAAACAAGGGCTATGCACTTATATCGTCAGGGAATGCCTCTCACTGTCATAATGGAAATGCTCGGGCATGAAAATCTGTCAACCACGTCAAACTTCTATGCTTTTGCAACATTAGACATGATTCACGAAGCCATGAAGAAAACAACTCCTGAAGCAGTGGCTGAAGCTCCCATTTGGAAAAGCAAAGATATTAGGGATATGCTTTATAGCCTTGACTAAAAGCAAAACACTATGCCGAGAAGCTGATTGGAAAACGTTTATTTACAGCCAAATCCAGCATGTTTTTCGGCATAGTGTTTTTTTCGGCATAGTCAAAG
>NZ_FQUY01000020.1 GCF_900129195.1 Desulforamulus putei DSM 12395 | reverse complement strand
ATTATTACAACGAACCTTGAATTCAGCCGATGGAACGGTATCTTTTATGATGAAATTATGACTGCGGCAATTATAGATCGGCTTATCCATCATAGTCATTTACTGATGTTCACCGGTCCCAGTCACCGGCTTATAGATTCGCCCATAAATTCTTAAATTACGGAGGTGCTTTGTTATAGAGTTTTTTAAATTATGTTTTTTGGTGGGCCTCTGAGGTAAGTACCTCAGAGCAGGAGGCGCCGAAGGGTAGCCTTGACAGACGGGTGCCCTGCGCGTGGTATAATTGACAGTCCGACGGGATATGTAATCTATCATGTTTCCCGGAGCCGCCCCGTCGGTGCTGCTAAATAACCACGCGCAGGGTGGATGTCAAGGCCGCCGGACTATCTTTGAAAGTAAAATGTTCAGGTCAGGATGCTAAACCACCCTACCATTAGATGGTAAATATGGGAGCAGGGGTGCTCTAAAAATTAACTTCCGTTTGCTGCATTTTTATCTTGCCAAACACAATGAAGGGTTGTATCACAAAAACCCTTCAGAAGCATTCTACGAACCACATGTATCTTACTTTATTGATAGTGCTGCTGACCGGGCTTTTTCACTGGCAGAGAAGTTGGCACAACTGGTTAATGTCTATAAGGAGCTTAACCTGGCTGAGGCATTTAAAAGGGGACAAGAGGCTGTAAGTTTCAAGAAAGTTGTTGAAAGATTAGATAATGTGGATAGGTTTAAAAAAATACTTGCTCCTTTAGAATCTTCGCTACATGCATTTGACCAATTACGTCACGGTCATACCCACCGATTTGATCCTGAGATTACCCGATGGGAAGTTAAAAAAGTAGCACCTGGTATTAAGAACGGAAAGGATCCTGTAACTGTAATTATGTATGGAATTAATGAAAAAGCACTTCCTGAACCACCTATAAAACAGTTAGAAAAATGCTTAGCTGTTCAAGTCGCCTTTAATAAAGCATTGCAAGATATCTTGTTTGAGATTGAGAAAGACCTTCATCCGTAATCGTATTAGTTATAGCCAGGACCCATCAGGGGACTGGCTATAACTAACAAAAGGGGACTGCCCCTTCACAAAAAATGAATCTAATGAATCAAGGGGACGGTTCTCTTGAGTCTATACTACATTACCAAAAGGTGCCTGCCGCTACTAAACCAAGTATAAGTGCTTTTTGGGTTCATTTTCTAACCTGAAAAATTGTTTTTCATCCCCTGACGGTGTCGCACTTGCGACATAGGGGTCTAAATGGCAGTTTTAATGAAATTCTTCCCTGGCTGGTTGTAATAGATCGAAGGAATTCTTGGCGCGTTTGGCTTAATTTAAACAGCGAAGTGAGGAAAAAGAGATGAACGAGCGATATGAAATCATCAGTAGGATGCTGGAGCTGGCGGGGACCTGCCAGTAAATCAAGGGGACGGTTCTCTTGAGTCTATATGTTCGTCACGAGCAAATGACCCGAACAAATAAGCGTGTTTTACACCGTAAGTTTACAACGAAGATTACCTGAAGCTAGTTTGGGCGGCACAGAGGATGGCAGTTCTGGAAGAAATCGAGGTCGTTTTAGGTTAATCATTGCCTCTCTGCTATTATTCGATTAATCACCGGCAGCAGTGCAGGTAAGGATTGACGTATTGTTACCCAGACAATCTTAAGTTCAACGCGAAAATATTCATGCACCATGATATTACGCATGCCTTTCATTTCAAACCACGGAACTTCTGGATACGCGGACAGAATGTCATCAGGAATGCGGCTTGCTGCTTCCCCTATGATTTCAAAGTTTCTAATTACGGCATCTATTACCATGCTATTTGCAGCAAATTCTTTAAAAGTCAAATTTGCGGTATACTACTGCAGAATCTTTTCAATTGATTCAAAGATATCGTTGAGGTATAGGAGTGCATCTCTTGTCATATATACAAGACCTCCTGAAGAATTCGGTCTTTTATTTCGGGTTTTAATGCTTCCGGCGTAACTAGGTCCACTTTTCGCCCAAGAATTTCTGACAAATGATACTGCAATCTGATAAAATGAAACAGATCCACGTTGTCACTAAATTCCACTAGTATATCTACATCGCTCGATTCATTAGCTTCGCCCCTTGCAAATGAGCCGAAAATTCCGAGACTGGAAACCCGATAAGCATTACGCAGTTCTGACATATTCTCTAATATGCATTCCGTTGGATTCATAAACAATTCCTCCATCTTAATTTCCACTAAAATTTGGTATATGTTAAAAATATCATTGTCATTAACGTAAGTCAAGAATTTTGCTCGGCTCGGGGGAACCAGGCTCAAGGTAATCCCTGGCACTTTACAAAATCCGCGCGGGAAAGCCCACGGCTTCAGCCGTGGGATGAAAGCGCGGCTTATATATTTTCCCGAACATTTGTTGCGTCTTTGTTCCAAAACAGCTATAATATAGCTATGGAGCAAAAATATAGACACAAACACACGTCCGTATCGCTGGTAAACTACCACTTCATATGGTGCCCGCGCTACCGGCGCAAGGTGCTGGTCGGCCCCGTCGAAACCAGGCTCAGAGAACTGATCAGGGAGGTAGCCGAGAAGTTAGAGTTGGAAATCCTGGCCCTGGAGATCATGCCGGACCACCTGCACCTGTTTGTCAATGCGCCCCCTACATTGGCACCGCATGAAATAGTAGCACGGTTCAAGGGTACATCCTCGCACCATCTCCGTCGGGAGTTTGACCATATCGCACGGATGCCGTCCATGTGGACGCGGAGCTATTTTGTTTCTACTGCCGGCAACATTTCCTCCGACACCATTCGCAAGTACATCGAAATGCAGAAGAAAAGGGGGTGATTGAACTGGCACGCAAAAAAAAGTCTAGCAGCAATGTACCGATGCAGACCCTTACGGCCAGAATAAAAGTATTGAACCTTTCTGACCAAGATGCCTTGCTCTTGGGGCTTTTAGGTTTTTTCGCTACAAAGCTGTGGAATGTGGCCAACCACCATCGGTGCATTGTCTGGGACGAAACTGGCAAGATACCTGGCTTTGCGGAGCAGTGTCGGGAACTCAAAGGCAACCGCTGGTACAAGCTCCTGCCGTCCCAGTCCGCTCAGGAAGTCCTGGGTGAACAGGACGACTCCTACCGTTCATGGTACTCTCACCGGAAGAACGGCGACAAAAAGGCCCGCCCGCCGGGGTTCAGGAAGAAAGATATGCTCAGCACGGTAACTTTTAAGCAGAAAGCTTTTGAAATACTGCCAGACAACCGGGCGAAGCTGAAACTGCCCAAGACATACGGCAGGTGGGAAATCATACTGGAATACCAGCTTCCGCCAGACACCGCCCTGGGTAAGGTACAGCAGGTCAAGCTGGTGTACAAACATAAAACCGGAGACTGGTATCTGCACATCACCCACAAGGTCCCAATCAAGTATCGCGAAACCGGAAACATCATGTCCCTTGACCTGGGTATCGTGAACATTGTGGCCGGGTTAATCACCGACGGTTTTTCTTTCACCGTGCCGGGCGGGGAACTTTTGGCTATTGACCGGTATTTTCAGAAGGAGAAGGCCAAATGCACCAAATCCACCAGCAAAAAATGCGTCGAGCTTAACGTCAAGTGGGGCAGGCAGCATAACCACTATCTACATGTGCTAACTAAATGGCTAGTTAACCTGGCGATAACTCACAACGTCTTTACCATCGCAGTCGGCGAATTAAAAGGTATTCGCACGGACAAGAACTGGGGAGATGTGGGCAACCAGAAGCTCCACGCCTGGCCGTTTAGTAAGATAATCAGCCTGCTCACTTATAAGGCGGCGCTGGCCGGTATCCGGGTGGTAAAGGTTTCTGAAAAGAACACCAGCACTACTTGCCCAGTATGCAGTAAGAGGGTCAAAAAAGCCCGTGTGCACCGGGGACTGTTCATCCACTGCAAACAAGCTTTCAACGCTGACTTAGTTGGCGCGTATAACATTTTGCGAAGATATCTCCGTGAGACCGGACTAGGGTCCTGCCTGGACTGGTCGGGAGTAGTGGGCGCACTGGCACGCCCTGCGGTCAACCTGTTCGTGTGGAGAAAAACCACACCGCTAGGCCGTGGACAGGGGACGTTCAAACAGGCCTCCTAAGCCTGTTCTGAGCAGCCGCAAAATATAAAACCGTTTGTACCACGGCTCCGTGGAACCCCACGGGCTTCAGCCGTGGGAGGATGTCAGCGCCGGTAGAACAAATTGACAAATCCTAGTCGCCGATATTTAACCTCACTATCGGGAAGCCTTGGAGGCTTATCTGCTTTTTGCCAAAATTTTAAGGACTTTGCGAATTTCTTCCGGTAACCGATTGGCGCTCTCATAGACCTGATTGGCAATATCCGGGTCGTAAGTATGAGAAGTCATATTACGGTCTTCCAGCATTTCAAACCAGATATCAATGTCATCAATATATCCGGTTTCAAATGCGGCCCGGATTGTCTGACGAGGGGAGTTTACATCGATGCCATCTATTTTTAATGCTTTTTTTAATAGCTTCCAGGATAATTCAAAGCAATATTCAAAACGCTGAATGGTTGCATCCCTGATTATAACAGAAAAAGGTTGTTCTAATATTTCATCCAGTGTAGCCAATGCTCTTTCCAGGCGGCTTATGTGAAAAGCGAGTTCTTCTTTTTTTGTTTCCATATCTCAATACCTCCTTTTAAGGCAATGCGTACAAAGTCCGGGGCAAGGCTGGAGAAGTCAACCAAATCAACCCGTGCTGGGATTGGCATTTCCTCTAATTGTTCTTTTAAGTTTGACAGTATGTGGGCAGGAATTTTTTTTTCGGTATAATACCCAATATCATAATCTGACTTTGGATGTGCTGTTCTGGCTGCGCGGGAACCAAACAAAAAAATATCAGCATCTATATGCGAAAATGCCCGCAAGATACATTGCTTAATTGCTTCCTGTTCATGATAAACAGTTATACCGTCTTCAGCCAGTACCCGATAGCCAAGTTTTTTCCATGGCCGCCATTCCTGTCGGCGCAACACCGGGTTTGTGGTAGAAAGACGAATAAACGGCGTAGTCAAGGCAAATTCCCCCCTCACTGTATATTATAACACAATATACCACCATCCGAATCAAGGGGACGGTTCTCTTGAGTCGGGGTTAAGGTAAATGATTAACGGTTACCCCGTATACCAGGTACTGTATTTGTGAAGATTTTTATCGAAGTGGAAGATAGCCTAATATAAATTAGGTTTGCATTATTGCATTTTATAGAGCTAGTACATCGTTAGGTAAATGACATCCGCCACCCAAAGATATCTCTTTTTCGCTTCTTCTTCTCACAGGGATTTATCATATAATACAAAGGAACAACCATTAATTTACATTTGGCAAACACCCTGGCGGCTAAGTGGGTGCAGATGTTCTGGGCTGCTTCAATGGCTAAGATAAGTTGGTATTTTGCGGCGGACATGATTACCTTGGAATCAAGTGAATCAATTAATTATCCAAAAGCGCCCGGCGCTTTCCTGAGACAAAGAGTGCGAAATTTTAAATAAGGGGATATTTTTTCTGTCAGGTACTGCTTGATCGTTAAAATTGTTTTCTCATCAACGTACATGATTAAACATTCCGTTAAAGCCAGGTTTGTTGGCTTTTAAGGGGATCATATTCATCATTATTGTACCTCCCTCCGTATGCTTTCTTTACCCAGCAGTTTGTTAATTTCTAGCATATTTACCTGGTAAGAAGCAGCCTGTTTGTTTTCCTGCTGAATGGCATTCAGCACTTCGCTGCGAAAGATCTGTATATTTTTAGGGGCATCAATGCCAATTTTGATTGTTTCACCAGAAACATCCAGGATGGTTACAATGATATTGTCTCCTATATGGATAGCTTCATTTTTTTTCCTCGAAAGTATCAGCATCATTGCCCCACCTTTCCCTGCAGCAGGTTTTTTAAGGGTTCCCGCAATTGCCAGGTTGGCTCGTTCAAAACCACCTGCATACCTTTCAGGCCGCGCACATTGATGACCACCGGGGCCTGCAGGTTAACGGTGGCGTTATCCAGACCTTCCCGCGCATTAACGACATTAAAAACTGCCACATCGGACAGTTCCTTTATCTCCAGCACTTCCTGAACCGGCTCCGGCAGGTTAAATTCATAGGCCTTGGTAATTTCAAAGGGGTTGATTAATAAAAAACAAATATCAGCTTGTTGGGCTGCCTGCAGGTAATAAAAGGGACTGTCGGCAAAGGGCTTGGAAATAAAAAATTCCTTCAAGTTTTCAAATCCTGGTATGCCCTGCTCAAAGATTATTTTAACACCGCAGATGGCTGTTTGATCCACTTTTAATGGCCTCCTTGTTGTTTTCGATTACTTATTTAATTCTTTTAATTCTAATGTAACACAATATGCTCAAGATTCACAGCAAACAGCCGAATTTATCTGTAGGAAATTCTGAAAGGCGGGATACTATGTCTTCCAATTTGCGGATTGGCGGCTTAGCCTCCGGTTTGGATATAGACCAGATGGTCAGCGACTTGATGAAGGTTCAGCGCATGAAGGTAGACAAAATTAAACAGAACAAACAAATTGCCGAGTGGCAGCGGGATGATTACCGGGATATAAACAATTCCCTCCGTTCTTTGCGGGATAATGTTTTTAACATGAAACTGCAGGGAACCTATTTAGTGAAAAAGGCTTCCTCCTCCAATGAAAGTATTGTCAAAGCTACCGCTACTTCATCGGCTGTGCCGGGAAATTATACTCTGAAAGTTATCTCTTTAGCCAGTACCGCTAAATTGAACAGTTCGGAGGATGTAGCGTTTAATAAAGATGCAACAAACTTAAAGGATCAGCTTTCTCTAAGTTATGGGGGTATTATCAAGTTTAAGGTAAATGGCAGTAAGGAAATTGAGGTTGACGTTGATAACGAGACCATTGATTCCTTAATTTCCAAAATAAATGCTGCCAAAATGAGCGATGACAAAACCAGCGCCGGGGTTACCGCTTTTTTTGATAAAACAATTAACCGTATGTTTGTTTTTTCTAGTTCCACCGGCGCCAATCAAAAGATTGACTTTGATGCAGTGGCGGGTTTCGAAACGCAAATAAATGAATTATTTGGCGACAAACTAAAGCTGGATAAAAACGGTGACCCCGTAGATGGGTTTGATTGGGGATCTGAAGTAACAGGCACCAACGCTGAATTTGTTTTTAACGGAGTGACCGTAACGACACAAACCAGCAACCAGTTTTCATTAGCCGGCATTAATTTTACCTTAACCGGCACATCGACCACCGAGACCGTTAACATCAATGTCACCAATGACACAGATGCGGTATTTAACTCCATTAAATCCTTTATCGACCTTTACAATGCCACCCTGGATAAAATTAACAGTAAACTCAGTGAGGAACGTTACAGGGATTACCTGCCTTTAACCGATGAGCAAAGGGAACAGCTAAGTGATGACCAGGAAAAGAAGTGGGAAGAGAAAGCCAAGAGCGGTTTGTTAAAAAACGATTCCCTGTTATCCGGTATAGTGAGTAAGATGCGCAGCACTATGACGTCACTAGTATCCGGGGTAAGCAATTCCAAGTACGATACTTTGGCTGAGATAGGTATTAAGACTTTGAGTTATTCCGAAAAGGGTAAGTTGTATATTGATGAAACCAAACTAAAAGAAGCTTTAGCGGCAGATCCTAAAGCTGTTATGGAGCTATTTACCAATTCTTCAGATACTTATAGCAATAAGGGACTGGCTGTGCGTCTGTACGATGAATTAACAAATGCCATCAATACCATCAAGGACAAAGCCGGTTCTTCCTCCGGTTACAGTCTGGTTGACAACAGCATATTGGGTAAAAAAATCAGCGGATTGGATAAAGAAATAGCTTCCTGGCAGGATAGACTAAAAACCATTGAAAACAGCTATTGGAAAAAGTTCACTGCTTTAGAAAAGGCCATTAACCAGATGAACAGCCAGAGCGCCTGGCTGGCCCAGCAGTTCGGCGGAAAAGCATAAAAAATAGAAAATCGGAGGGAAAGCGGTATGATTGCCAAAGATCCATATAAAAGCTACCAGCAAAATGCCATTTTAAGCGCTGGCCCGGAAGAATTAACCACCATGCTCTATAATCGCTTGGTGAAGGATTTGAAGCTGGCCCAAGAGGCCGTTGATAAAAAGGATATCCAGTCGGCCCATCAGGCAATTATCCATGCCCAGGATATTATTGCTCATTTAATGAATACCCTGGACACAAGGTATGAAGTGGGTCAAAATTTAAATCTCATGTATGATTATATGAACCGTCGTTTACTGGAGGCTAATCTAAAAAAGGATAAAGAAATTCTCCAGGAAATTACCGGTTATGCCGAAGAAATCAGAGATACCTGGGTGCAGGCTGTCAAGCAGGTAAAGACCGGCGCTTCAGTTGGGAGTTAGTACAGTGGAGCAATTATCAGAACTATACAACCAGAAAAAACTTAAACTGCAGAAAATACTGGATCTTACACTCCAGCAGGCTGAGACAATTAAAAATCAAGATATAGATAAATTGACACAACTATTGAACGCAAGGCAATTGGTGATGGATGAGGTTGACCAGACAGACCGGCAAATTAACTTGGCCCAAGAGCAGTTGTCGGAGCCCTTTGCCAACAAAGAACAGCCGGCGGCTTTGCAAGCAGAAATAAACCATTTACTGAAGCAAATTATTGCTCAGGACGAAGAAAATAAAGCCAACCTTGATCGTGAGTTTATGAACGTTAAACAAAAACTTAAGGATTTAACGGGTAGTAAAGCAATGCGGCAGGCCTATGGACCCGCGCAGCAACCGCAGAGGTTTGGCTATTTTATTGATAAGAAAAAATAAGCTGGTGCGGGAGGTGAGGAAGCAATGTTGGAGGGGATCGGCTCGGTGGTTAAAGTTCAGGATTATATGCAACGTCCTGTGTACAAAGAGCAAATGTCCACACAGGAAGCCGATAGAGCAGATACTCCTGCTAATAAAGATGAGGATGTTACGTCGGGTATCCAGGCGAAACAGCAGGAATTAAACCCGGATCAAGTGCAGCAGGCCGTAAACAAAATGAACAAGACCATGGAAACTTATAATACGGAGTTGCGCTTTCAGCTGCACGAGAAGAGCGGCGAGTATATCGTTAAAATCATCAATACCAAGGATCATTCTGTAATCAGGGAGATTCCGCCGGAAAGAGTGCTTAATATGGTAGCTTATTTTAAAGAAATGCTGGGACTTGTGGTGGATAAATTTGCCTGAACAGCGTATTACAGGCCTGCCTGCTTGTTTGGGGCAGGCTCTGATATTTTTATCGACAATACAGGCCCAATTTTGGTATATAATAAAATCTGACAATCTCTACAAAATAAGGAGCCAATCTAAATGAACAACAGAGAGCAAAAGGTCAGAGAATTTGAAACCGCCTTTGCCAACTATATTGGCGCCAAATACGCGGTGGCTGTTGCCAACAGTACGGCGGCCCTGCATGCTGCGCTGTATGCCGCCGGGGTTAGCCATAAAGACGAGGTGATTTTGTCCCCCCTGGCTCACCCGGAAGTGGCCCATGCCATTCGTTACCTGGATGGTGTGCCTATCTATACAGATGTAGATCCCCAAACCGGCTGCCTGGATCCCGCAGCGGTAAAGTGGCGGATTTCCGACAACACAAAAGCTGTTATTGCCACCCATTATGCCGGACAGCCCTGTGATATGGAAGGGTTTAAAAAACTCATAGAAGGCAAGGACATTGTCCTTATTGAAGATGCCTCACAGGCATTGGGGGCTACATATAAGGGGCTGAAAATCGGAACGGTCAGCCCTTTAACGGTTTTTGATTTTTCCCACCCCCAGGGTGTCTGTACAGAACTGGGCGGTATGGTGGTAACAAATTCAGAGGAATATTATCACTGGCTAACATTGTTCCGTGATACCGGGATGAAGTTGGATAAGGAAGCGCTGGTGAAAGATGAAGGGCCCTGGCATTTTGAAGCCCAGGAAATCGGGTTTAATTACCGTATGACAAGTATGCAGGCCGAGATAGGGTTGCGGCAACTTCAGGAGGCCAATCTTATGCAAGCCCGCCGCCGGGAAATGGCGGCTGCGTATTACGAAGCACTCAAAGGAGAAGAAGGTTTGGAGTTACCGTTGCAGTGGGGTTTTGGCGAGCCGGCCTGGTATAGCTTTCCCATCTTACTGAAGGGACAAGAACTTGTGGCCAGACGCAGGCAGATCGTAGAAAAACTCTTAGAGCAGGGTATTCCGGTAGGTGTACAGTTTTATCCCATCTACCTGCATCCCATTTATCTCTGGCAGGGACACCCGGACATTTGCACCATCGAAGGACCCCTGTGCCCTCAAGCGGAGGTTTATTACAGCAGGGTAATCAATCTTCCCACGTTTCCCAATTATGATGATCAAATGATGATAAAAACAGTCCGTTTGCTCAAGGAAGCATTGGCAGCAGGGAAAACTTCCGGCACAGGACTTTAGTCCCAAGAATATTTAGACCCGAGTCTTATGGTTACATATGGACATATTAGCCTATTTTACAATAAAATTAGAAGAAATATCCCGACAAAATACTACAAATTTGATATAACAGATGATAGTGAACAAAGACAAAAAAATAAACGTCTGTACTATTATAGTACAGACGTTTTTTCAAGATTGCGAAGCTTTCTTATAAAATTTATTGCCAATCAACCCTGCGGAAGGGTTTTTTTACAACAAAGTAGAATTTTATCATATGGTGGAGTATTTTCATATTTTTTAACACTACGTCAGTATTCCCCTTAACCATTTTATCGTAATATTAACGTAAATCTTTAGTGCATAATTCAAGAAATTTGAGAACGAGGATGGATGGTATGAATATTTTTGACAGCCCCGTTATGAATGTTCTGAAAAAAGGACTGGATGCCGGCGCTTTGCGGCAGCGGGTGATTGCCAATAACGTAGCCAATCTAAATACGCCGGGCTTCAAGAAATCCTATGTCAGTTTTGAAGATCAACTCAAGGCTGCCATCAATAGCAGCGGGGCCCCCCTCAAGGGAACCCACCCGCTGCATATCGGAGTATCCGGTGCGGCAATAAAACCGGAGGTTAAGCAGGTCAAGGACACGACCATGCGTTACGACGGCAATAACGTAGATATAGACGAGGAAATGGTGAATCTGGCTGCCACCACCATTCAATATGACGTGATCAGCCAGGGGCTGATAGATCGCTATAACATTCTTGGGATCGTAATCGGCGGCAGGAGGTAATGCAGGATGGGATTATTTGATACCTTTCGCATCAGCGCTTCCGGGATGACTTCTGAGCGTTTACGGCTGGACCTGATTGCCAACAACATTGCCAACATGAACACAGCCAGCCGTCCCAATGACCCCGCCAGCCCTGTATATCGTCGAAAAGTTCCTTTGTTTGCAGAACAACTGCGGCAAACCATGGCGGCCGATGAGAAAGAACCCAGAGGGTTAGGGGTCAGGGTAAAGGCCATTGTGGAAGACCCGGCTCCCCCGAGGATCGTTAACGACCCCAATCACCCGCTGGCGGATGAACAGGGCAATGTTGCTTATCCCAACATTAACATTGTAAATGAAATGGTAGACATGATTACCGCCAGCAGGACCTATGAAGCCAATGTAACGGCCTTGAATGCAGCCAAAAGCATGGCTCTTAAGGCCCTGGAAATTTCCCGCGGGTAGGGGGTAGGAATTAATGAAAGTTTTGCCGGCGCCCATGCCGTTACCAATACTGGAGGTTATTTCTAAAGAAAAATACGCAGGAGATACCGGCTTTGCCGGGGTATTAAATGACGCCATTGCCAGGCTCAATCAGACGGAGTTAAAAGCTGATGAAGCCATGCAAAAGTTTCTGGTGGGCGAAATACAGGATATACACCAAGTTACCATTGCCATGCAGGAAGCAAAACTCACCATGCAGCTGGCGGTTGAAGTGAGAAATAAAATTGTTGAAGCTTACCAGGAAATATCTCGCATGCAGTTATAATCCCCTTTGAGGTGGTATTGTGAATTTTCGAGACCTGCTGGATAAATTAAAACAGCGGTGGCAGGAAACAAATCAAAAGAGAAAAGCCTTGATCATTCTGGTTAGTGCAGTTATCCTGGCAGGTTCAGTGTATTTGGGTACCGTTTTTATCCGCCCCGATTATGCTGTTTTATTAGGGGACTTGGAACCCAAGGATGCCGGCGAGATCGTGGCCCAGTTGGAGAGTCAAAAGATCCCATACCAGCTAACCAACCAGGGAACGACCATCCTGGTTCCCAAGGAGAAAGTGGATGAAATAAGAGTTAAGCTGGCCAGTGACGGACTACTGACAGGAGTAGACCACGGTTTTGAATTGTTCGACAAGAGTAAATTCGGGGAAACCGATTTCGAGCAGCAAATCGCTTATCAAAGGGCCCTGCAGGAGGAGCTCAGGCGCACCATCACCAAGGTGGAAGGGGTAGACCAGGCCAGAGTTCACCTGGTGATCCCGCAAAAAAGTGTCTTTCTCGAGGATGAAGGGACCGCCTCGGCCTCGGTGGTGATTAAGCTGAAACCCGGCGCCAAACTGAAGCCGGAACAGGTTAAAGGCCTGAACGATTTGATTGTGGGCAGTGTAGAAGGGCTGAAAGCCGAAAATGTACATATCATCGACACGGAAGGTAATGTATTAAACGAATTTCTGAAAGACCCCGCCGGTACAGCAGCAGGTAGTTTTACCGGAACTGCCGTAGAACGCCAGCAGCAAATCCGCCGGGCCTTTGAAAAAGAACTGGAGAACCGGGTGCAGACCATGCTGTCCAAGGTGCTGGGGCCCAATAAAGCGGTGGCCATGGTGACGGCGGAACTGGATTTTAACCAGCAGCAAACCAACACCACCGAAGTTGTGCCCGGTCCAGTTGTCAGCGAACGCAGTACCAAAGAAAGCGGTACCGACGGAAGCAGCGGCGGCATCCCCGGCTCTACCACGCAAATGCCCGGGCAGAGCATCCCCGGACAAATCTCTGCCGGTCAGAGCAGCTACCAAAAATCCGATGACATCAAGAATTACCAGCATGGCACAAGGGTAGAGTCCGTGGTACAAGCCCCCGGCAGGGTTTTAAGACTTTCCACCGCTGTGGTGCTGGACGAATCCATTAAGAATCTGGATAAAACCCAGGTGGAACGGATTGTAACCGCTGCCATAGGCTTTGACCCGCGGCGGGGCGATCAAATTACCGTTTCCTCCATGCCCTTTGACCGGAGCCTGTACGATCTGGGAGAAGATTTGGAGGCAAAGCAACAAAAGAACAAGGAACAGTTATATATGATGATTGCGGCTGCTGCAGGCGGTTTACTGCTGCTTTTATCTCTTGTGATTTTCTTTATCCGGCGCCGCAAGAAGAAGGCTGAGCCGCAAATTGAAGAAACCCTGGGTTTATCGGTAGAAGAAGCTGCGCAGCCTGCGGATGAGGAAGAACCTCAGTGGGAAATTCCTCCGCCAAAGGACAAACAGAAGCAATTAAAGAACTTGGCGGAAGAACGACCTGATGATGTGGCTTCCGTGCTGAAAGTATGGCTAAGGGAATAAGGGGTTAGAACCATGAATTACGATAAACTTACCGGCGAACAAAAAGCAGCTATATTACTTATCTCCCTGGGAGCCGATATCTCTTCCAAACTTTTAAAGCATGAATTTACCGAGGAGGAAGTTGAACGAATTACCGCCGCCATTGCTGAAATGGATAAGGTTCCTAATGACATTCAAAAACAAGTCATTGAAGAATTTATCTACTTAATTCAGGCCCGCGATTATTTGTTGAACGGCGGCGTTAACTATGCCAGGGAGTTATTGGAAAAAACCTACGGCTACCAAAAGGGCGCCGAAATACTGGAAAGAATCAGTTCCACCATGCAATCGGTTCCCTTTGGCTCCCTGCGCAAAACCGATCCCAGGCATATTTTAAGTTTTATCCGGGAGGAGCATCCCCAAACCATCGCCTTTGTTTTGTCCTATTTAAAACCCGACCAGGCGGCAGTTATCTTATCCGAGCTGGACCCGCAAATACAAAGTGAAGTTGCAAGGCGGGTGGCTATTCTGGACAGAATTTCGCCCGATGTGGCCAAAGAGGTGGAGAAGGTTCTGGAGAAGAAGCTGGCCTCGGTGGCCCAGCATGAGGAAACGGTGGTTGGGGGCATCCAGTGCCTGGTGAATATTCTCAACCGGGTAGACCGCGCTACAGAGAAAGCCATCTTTGAGCAGCTGGAGCGGGTCGACCCCAATCTCACTGAAGAAGTACGCCGTATGATGTTCATTTTTGAAGATATTGTCAAGCTGCATGATATATCTATTCAAAAGGTACTGCGTGAAGTGGATAATAAAGACCTGGCGCTGGCTATGAAAGGCGCCAACCAGGAGGTTAATAACCGTATCTACAAGAACATGTCCAAGCGTGCGGCAGACATGCTGAAGGAAGAAATTGAATACATGGGGCCTGTCCGGCTGAAGGAAGTGGAAGAGGCCCAGCAGCGCATTGTAAATGTGATCAGGCGCCTGGAAGAAGCCGGAGAAATCGTCATTTCCCGCGGTGGGGAGGATGCAATACTTGTTTAGGGTCATCAAAAGCGCTCCTGTGGATCAGGCTGATCAGGTTTTGCCGTTACGGCAGCTTTCTCTGCCGCCCTCTGAGGAAAGTGGACATCCCACCCCTGAAGAACTCCTGATGATGGCCAGGCAGCAGGCGGCAGAAATGATTGCCAGGGCCAGGCGAGAGGCAGCCGAAATCATTGAGCAAGCCCGGGCAGAGGCGGCGCTTTCGGCCCGGCAAATCAAGGAACAGGCCAGGCAAGACGGCTGGCAGGAGGGCATAACCGCTTCGGAAAAAGAGGCCGAAGAAATTCGCCGGCAGGCCCGGGAAGTGCTTTTTCAGGCGCAGGACACATTCCGACACACCCTGGAAAAAATGGAATCAGAAATTGTTGACCTGGCGGTGGATATTGCCGAACGGGTGGTCATGACTCAGCTTGCTGTTGAACCACAGACGGTGATGGAAATTGCCAGGGAATGTATGGAGCTGGTTAAGAACAGGCCCTTGGTCAATATCTATGTAAACCATGCCGATCTTGCCATTATAGAACAGGGCAAGAATCAATTGTTACAGGGGTTACCGGGGAAAGTAGAATTAAACGTCCTGGTGGATAACGGTATTAAGCCCGGGGGCTGTCGCATAGAGACAGACCAGGGGCAAGTGGATGCCACCCTGGAAACCCGGTGGCAGGAAGTATTAAAGGCGTTGTACGGCCGGGAGGAATAAACCGATGGAGGTTAAGGTTGATATTAACCTTGCTCCTTATAAAGAAAGGGTAAACAGGGCCAGAGTGATCAAACCCATTGGTAAAGTGACCCGGGTCATCGGCCTGATGATTGAGGTTCAGGGGATCATTGCCCGCATAGGCGAAGTCTGCGACATTGTGGTACAGGAGGAAGCGGAGCCTGTCAGGGCCGAAGTGGTGGGTTTCCGGGATCGGCATTCGCTGCTGATGCCCTTGGGAGAATTAAGGGGTATCTTCCCCGGCAGCGCCGTGGTTCCTACCGGCCGCAACCTTACCGTTAAAGTTGGTCATCATTTATTGGGCAAGGTTCTGGATGGCCTGGGGAGACCCATCGATGGAGCCATGGATGTTGGCCCGGGCGAAGAGTTTCCTGTGGATAACCGTCCTCCCCATCCCCTCAAAAGGCAGCGAATTCATACCGTACTGCCTACCGGGGTCCGGGCGGTGGATGGCTTGCTCACCTGCGGCAAAGGTCAGCGCATTGGTATTTTTGCCGGCAGCGGTGTAGGAAAAAGTACCCTCTTAGGGATGATTGCCCGGCATGGTAGTGCCGATGTAAACGTGATTGCGTTGATTGGCGAACGGGGCCGTGAAGTATTGGAATTCCTTGAGGAAGACCTTGGCCCCGCGGGGATGGCCCGGTCTGTTATTGTAGCAGCTACCTCCGATCAACCCGCTCTGGTCAGACTGAAAGGCGCCTTTGTGGCGACCGCCGTCGCTGAATACTTTCGCGATCAGGGTCTGGATGTCATGCTGATGATGGATTCAGTAACCCGTTTTGCCATGGCCCAGCGGGAAGTGGGCCTGGCGGTGGGCGAACCGCCGGCCACCAAGGGTTATACCCCTTCGGTCTTTGCCCTGCTGCCGAAGCTGCTGGAACGTTCCGGGATGGGGCCAAAAGGTTCCATTACCGCCTTTTATACGGTTCTGGTAGACGGGGACGACTTGAATGAACCCATTGCCGATGCCGTTAGGGGTATTTTGGACGGCCATATTGTTTTAACACGTAAACTGGCTGCCAGCAACCATTACCCGGCCATCGACATACTGCAAAGCGTCAGCCGCCTGATGCCGGATATCGCTTCCGAGGAACACAAGGTCCAGGCCGGGATCATCAGAGATTTGCTGGCAACTTACATACAGTCGGAGGACTTAATTAATATCGGGGCTTATGTTAAAGGGTCCAACCCCAAGATTGATGAAGCTATAGAGAAACATGACAGGATCATTAGCTTCCTCAAACAGTCTCCATCCGAATACAGCGGATACGAAGAGACCTTAAACCATTTAGCAGCCTTGGCGGCAGGGGGTAGATAACCTTGAAAAAGTTCCACTTCCGGCTGGAACAGGTGCTGCAGCAAAAAATCAAGCAAGAAGAACAGGCTTTGCTGGAACTGGCCAAGGCCCAGCAGGAATGCGCCAGGTGTGAGAGAGAATTAAATGAAAGCAAGGGAAAAATGCAGCAGACCATCGCCTATACTGAAAGCATCAGGCATCCCGGCGAGCATATGCAATCTTTAATTTATTTGGAGCATTTGCAAAAAAACATACAATGTCAGCAAAGACTTTTACAACGGGCCCAGGAGATAGTGCAGCTGCGCAAGGAGGCTGCTTTAAAGGCCAGACAGGAACGAATGATCTTGGAGAAGTTAAAGGAAAAACAAGTACAAGAATATAAAGAACTTGAATTCTATTTAGAGCAAAAGGAAATTGATGAATTGGCTACTTCGCGTTATATCAGAACGATTAATTAGTTGTTACATGACAACTTATGAAAGGAGGTGATATGAGTGGAAATAGGCAGGGTTATATCCCAACAGGGAACAAGTCAGGTAAACATTAGTAAGTCTATGGGAGAAGGTTTTGGCGATTTACTGCAACTACTTATGGTTTTAGATTCGGATAATGAAAACCGGCCGCCGGAGGAAAAAACAGGAACACCTATTGGAAAATGTATGTTGCGGGACGCTGTAACACAAAGTTATTTAGCTGTTTATCAGATGGTGCAGCCTCCAAACCCATACATTTCTAATGATGCTGCAGATAAAACTATGCAGCAGGATATCCTTGTTACGGTTGGGGATAACAAAGAAGAAAACTGTGTTATGCCTCTACCATATACAGAGATTCGGGTTCCATATGGCGAATTATTGTCTAATACAGTTAACGAACAAGGGGGAGAGCTTCCTACCACTAGCAACAATGATTTTGTTACAAAAGCAAGTTCCGGGATAAAAAGCAACTTGGCAGCTGTCCTGGAAGTTGATCCCGGTCTAACAGGCGATAAAAGTAATATTACTGTATCGATAGAGACTGCCCGGCAGGAACAGGCATCGGTAGCAAAGGATAATCTTCCTCAAACACAACCGATAGAGGTAGCTAGACCATTTAATCCACAGATTAGTTTACCTATGGAAGTTAATTCCTCTAATGTAACGTATGAGTTGACTGTACCCAAAAACCAACCTGTTTTAATGCAGAGGGATTATCTCTTTCCAAATGTTAAAGCCCTGAATGATTCCGGGCAGATTGCCAATGCGCAATATCAAGAGGTTCACGAACGGGTCAATGGTGGAAGTATGCTAGTCCAGTTTACCCGTCAGGATACGGGACAAGAGGAGGTTATTAATTCAGAGGGCAAGGAAACAAAGGAAATAATAGGAAACGGTAACAATTATATTTTACTACCAGTTGAAAAAATAAATAGCCGAGATAAAAGTAGCATGACTGTTAACTTACCTGATAAGGGACCATTATTAACTCCCCTGACAAGTGGCGAAGATTATCTAGCTTCCCTTGAGTCTGAGCAAAATGATCTAATATGGCAATCTCAAGCAAAGGAACAGCAACACCTCCTTAAAGAAACAAAAGCAGCATTCCAGGTGACTGTTCAACCACCCTGGACAAAGATGTCATCAACTATGGAGAAGCAAATTTCCCTGGAATCTGATAGTCGGCAGAAGGAAGATTCAATACAAAAAATAACCTTTAAACAAATTAAAGAATTGCCGAGCAGCCGTGATCCCCTACATCATCTACCAACTAGACCAGCCGAATTGGGCCAAACAATGCTACCTGTTAGGGAAGTCACTATGGCACAATTGCCGAGCCGGATAATGGAGATGGTCCGGGCAATGGTGGTGCAGCAAAGCCCCGGCGAGACCACCTTTAAGATTAAACTGCAGCCGGAGCGGCTGGGCGAAGTGACTGTTAAGTTAACATGGTCCAAAGGGGAGCTTGCTGCCCAGTTTGTTACTGCTTCAGGGTTAGCGAAGGAAGCATTGGAGTCTTCTCTGCCACAACTTAAAGAAATCCTGGCGCAACAAAATATTCGACTAAGTGAGGCTGCTGTATTTATGGGCCAGCAGGGCTGGCAAGATAATCAAAACCCGTTCGGACAGACCAGACAGGGTTACCAAACAAGGCAAACTGTTTCTGCGGGGTCATACAATCAATTTAGCGTAACTGAGGATAATGAGTCTACCGATCATTCCTTAACAGCACACACCGGGCTTAATATTATTGTGTAAGGGGGGAGAAGGCCATGGAAGTTAATCAGACCAATAACACTCTTTATTACACTGATAAAAAGCTAAGGGATCCTGTTAAAACGCTGGATAAAAATGCTTTTTTGCAAATTATGGTTGCTCAACTGAGGTACCAGGATCCCACCAATGCTATGGATAACAGCAAGTTTATCGAGCAAATGGCTCAATTTACATCTTTAGAACAAATGACCAATTTGAACACTAATATAGAAAAATTATATACATTGCAACAATTTAACCAGGCGTCCTTTTTGATTGGCTTTAAAGTAACCTTGCAAAATGGCGAACAGCTGTTGACGGGAACCGTAGAAAAAGCCACCATGGGTGAAAATGGCGTCAAGATCTGGGTGGCTGGGAATCCCTACACCTTAGAACAGGTTACTGCCGTAGAAAGGGGTACACCTGATGAGTCTAAATAATTACCCGGCGGCACCTACTGGTAGCAGGAGAATATCGCAACAGTTAAACCAAACTCAGATAAGAAAACAGGAGCGAGCTAATCAACATTATAATTGTTCTTTCAACGAACTGTTACAGCAAGAATTAGGCCGACCACAGGGAGTTAAACTATCAGCTCATGCAGAGAAAAGGCTTCAGGAAAGAAGTATTTTTCTCTCACAGGAAGATTTTACTAAGATAAGCAACGCTGTACAAAAGGCTGCCGCCAAAGGGTCCCGGGATTCACTGATACTGTACCGTGACATGGCGTTGATAACCAATATTACGAACCGTACTATAGTTACCGCAATGGATGGCAAGAGCATGGAAGAACATGTATTTACCAATATTGACAGTGCGGTCATTATTAAGTAAGTTTTACGCAGCTGGCCCGTAAGGAAGCTGCCCTACCCACTGACCGACAGAGGTGGGAAATAATAAAAAGGAGGAAATGGGCAAAATGATTCGTTCTTTATATGCTGGTGTATCGGGCATGCGCAACCACCAAACCCGCATGGATGTGGTTGGCAATAACATAGCCAATGTAAATACAACGGGTTATAAATCATCACGGGCTAATTTTCAAGATTCTTTAAGTCAATTTATTGGCACCAACCCGGTATTGGGTCAAGTCCAAGTAGGTACCGGAGTGAAAGTAGGAAGTGTAAATAATAACTTTACCCAGGGTCCCTTACAGAGCACTGGCAGGCCCCTTGACCTAGCCATCCAGGGCGATGGTTTTTTTGAATTGCAAGATGACGCCGGGCAAAAGTACTATACCAGGGAGGGTGTTTTCTTCATTGACAAAGACGGCTACCTGGTAAACTCGCAAGGATTAAAATTATGCGACACCGCAGAGGCTCCCATCCAAATCAGTATGCCCACACCTCCCAATTATATCGCTTCACTTAACATAGCTAAAAATGGAACCATTACTATAAAAGACGATACCGGAGCTGATATCAGTCCAACTAGCGCAATTGGCTTAGCAATTTTTCCTAACCCCGGTGGATTAAAGAAACAAGGGGGTAACTTATATATTGAAACTCCAGAATCTGGCTCCACCGGCGGCACACTTGCTAACCCGGGCAGCAGCAGTACCATTGAGTCAGGCTACCTGGAAATGTCCAACGTTGACTTAACCGAAGAATTTACCAACATGATCACCACCCAGCGCGGTTATCAGGCCAACGCTAGGGTCATCACGGTTTCTGACACGCTGCTGGAGGAACTTATCCAGCTCAAACGATAGTAGTATAAATAGTTAGCGGACAAATCCTAACATGTAAAGGGTGAGTAAAAAGTGGCGGCAGCACCGCAGGTGCAAAAGAAGAAATTCTTTACCGTAAAGACCTTGCTGATTATTTTAATCATTCTCCTCTTCTTAGCCGGTCTGGGTGTAGGGGGCTATATCTACTTGAAAAGTACCCTCGCCAGTGAGAAAAAATCAGGCCCGGACCCTGAAAAACTGGTTACCTTCAGTATGGGCAGCCTGCTGGTGAACCTTGCTGATCCCGGTGGCAGCAATTTTATGCGACTCACCCCGGTGCTGGAATACGAAGAAAGTAAGGAAAACAAAAAGCTGGGCGAGGAACTCTCCAAGAACAAAGTAGTTCTGCAAGACTGTATCATTCGGGTCATCCGTAAAAAGAAACTGGCGGATGTGCAGCCGCCGGACAGCATTGATAAAGTGGCAGAAGAGTTAAAAACAGAGATTAACAAGAATCTCCACCAGGGCCAGATTCACCGGGTTTACTTTTCGGAATATCTCACTCAGTAAGGGTGATTGAATCATGATGACGGAAAAAGAAATAGAACAGTTTCTGAGTGAGCTGGACGGAACACAGAGCAGGGGGGAAGCGGCCGTAAAAAAGGTCCGCTTTCCTCCTCTGGATTCCTTACAACAACAGGGGAGAGCCATAAAAACCGGTTTGGCTCATATTGAGGATGTTAAGGTTACCATCAGCGCTGAACTGGGAGAAAAAATCATGAAATTCCGCGAGGTGCTGAATCTGGATGTTGGCTCCGTCATTGACCTTGAGAAATCCGCCGGTGATGCCATTCATATTTACTTGAACGAGAAAAAAACAGCCCTGGGGGAAATAATTGTTGTTAACGATAACTTTGCGGTAAGGATCAATAAAATCCTCCCCCCTAAAAATATCAGGCGAGAGAGTGAGTAATGGATAGCGAAACCCTCTGGTTGTTCATCAAATTGATAACGCTGCTGCCGCTGGTCCTTGTGCTGGCCTACTTTACCATCAAATACGGGTTGGCCCGGAGCAGGGGGTTTACCGCCGGGGCCCGGCATATGAGGATTGTGGAGCATTTACCCCTGGGGTCCAAGGGCGGGCTGACCCTGGTGGAACTGGGAGGACGCTATTATTTGGTGGCTTTCCAGGAAAACAGCATTTCATTGTTAAAAGAATTTGACTCTTTACCGGAACCGGTTTCCGGCCCGGGCGCAGGTCCCGGGCCGGTGACGGATTTTAGAGAAATTTTGTCCCAACAGATAAAGTTATCACAACAATACCTGTCCGGGCTGCGCCGGCAGGGAAGGAGCGGGAGTGGGTGTCCGGAACGTGATCAGGAGGAAAAAAAGTAGCAGGTTTATCTTAATTGTTTTGACAGCATTGTTTCTGTTTATGCTACCGTCTGGGGTTGCAGCTGAACCCTTGATTCCGATACCCAATATTAACTTAAATGTAGAGACAGCCAGCCAACCCCAGCAGGTGGTTGACAGTGTCAAACTGTTAATCTTTTTAACCCTGCTGTCGCTGGTCCCTGCATTTTTAATGATGTTGACTTCCTTTACGCGGATTATTGTGGTGCTTTCCTTTTTACGCAGCGCCCTGGGCACCCAACAGACACCGCCCAACCAGGTGTTGATCGGTTTGGCCCTCTTTCTTACCATCTTTATCATGTCTCCTGTGTACCAGGATATTAACAGGAATGCCATACAACCTTATTTAGCCAATCAACTGACCTATGAACAGGCCATGGATAAAGCGGCGGAACCACTGAGAAACTTTATGTCCAGGCAAACCCGGGAAAAGGACCTGGGCTTGTTCCTCAGTGTGGCCAAGATGGACAAGCCCCAAAATATTCAAGAAGTTCCCATGTCTGTTTTGGTGCCTGCCTTTGTGATCAGCGAGCTGAAGACGGCCTTTCAAATTGGTTTTATTCTATTCGTACCGTTTCTGGTTATTGACCTGGTGGTGGCCAGCATCCTGATGTCCATGGGGATGTTTATGCTGCCGCCGGTGATGGTGGCATTGCCCTTTAAATTGCTGTTGTTTGTGATGGTGGACGGCTGGTACCTGGTGGTTAAATCCCTGGTGGAGAGCTTTAGGTAGGAGGGCTTGTTGTGACTCAAACATACGTATTGCACCTGGCTCGGGAAGCCTTAATGATGGTGGTAATTCTTTCCCTCCCCGCTCTGGGAATAGCTATGCTGGTGGGACTGATCATCGGGATCCTGCAGGCCACCACCCAGGTTCAGGAGCAAACCCTGTCCTTTGTGCCCAAAATGGTGGCGGTCTTTGTAACTTTAATTGTGGCCGCCGGGTGGCTTTTAAATATTGCTGTTAAGTTTACCACCCGGTTATATGAGCAAATTCCCAATCTGGTCCGCTAGGAGTGCAGGAAGTGCTGAATTTTGATTTAATCACGGTTTTCTTTCTGGTATTGATACGGATGGCTTCCTTTGTTTTTTCCTGCCCCCTTTATGCCGTGCCGGGGATTCCTCCCCTGGTGAAGGCCGGGCTTTCCTTTATCCTGGCAGCGCTGGTAACTCCCATGGTAATGCCGCCTTCTCCGGAGTTTCCCGGCGGGACGTGGGGGTTTGCCGTGGCAGCGCTCAGTGAGGCGGGGGTCGGGCTGGCCCTGGGACTGGTATGTACCTTTGTTTTTAACGCAATAAGGATTGCCGGGCAGCTGTTGGATTTTCAAATCGGTTTTGCCATGGCGGCGGTGATGGACCCCCTGAGCGGCAGTATGAATACACTGCTTTCCCGGTTTCTCTTCTTTATGACGCTGGTTTTATTCATGAATGTGGACGGGCACCATGCCCTGATCAGAGCGCTGGTGAAAAGCTACGAACTGGTGCCGTTAACGGCGGCGGGGATTAACGGGCAAGTCACTCTGTTAATCATCCGGATTTTTACCGATACCTTTGCCCTGGCGGTGCAAATTTGCGCGCCGGTGGTGGCCGTTTTGGTAATCACCGACTTGGCCATGGGTTTGATCGGAAAAACAGCGCCCCAGTTAAACATTTTCCAACTGGGTTTTCCTTTGAAAATTGCGGTGGGGGTCTCGGCGTTGGCCATCCTGTTACCGGCTTTGACCTCCCTTTTTAAATATATGTTTGATACCTTACAAAAGGATCTTTTACTTCTCATGAAGGGGTTGGCCTGATGCCAGAAGGTTCTCAGGAAAAAACCGAACAGGCGACGCCCAGGCGATTGCAGGAAGCCAGGCGGAAAGGTCAGGTGCCGAAAAGTGCAGACCTGAACGGGGCGATCCTGCTGCTGGTGGCCGGTCTCTTTGCGCTTTTGTCCAAAGACAGTCTGATTAGCCAAACCCGGAAATATTTTTATACATACTTTAATAGTTTTGTACACCAGCGGCAGCCGGACAGTTATCTAGTCCAACTGCTTATGGATTTTACCATTAACTTTTTTTCAGTGTTCATTCCCTTTTTTATGGTGCTGGTGGCGGTGGCCTTAGGGGCCAATATGGCGCAGATTGGCTTTTTGTTTGCCCCGGAGGCCGTTAAGCCCAGGTTGGATAAGCTGAATCCGCTCACCGGTTTTAAAAACATATTCAGCGGCCGCGCCCTGTTTGAACTGGTCAAGTCACTGTTAAAGATCCTTGTTGTGGGATGGGCGGTTTACGCGGCGGTGATGGGCGAACTGGCCAACCTGCTGGCCATTTTCCACTCCCCCCCGCAAACCATGCTGAATCAAGTGCTTACCGTAGCCCTTAAAGTGATGTTGTGGGGAGCTGCGGTTTACTTGGGCATTGCTCTGCTGGATTTAATCTATCAGCGGTATGCCTTTCAAAAGCAAATGCGGATGACCAAACAGGAAGTTAAAGAGGAATACAAGCAGACAGAAGGAGACCCGCAAATCAAGGGCTGGCTGCGCAGGCGCCAGCGCCAGTTGTTGATGAATTTGGTCCGCAAGGAAGTGCCCCGGGCCACGGTGGTTGTTACCAACCCCACCCACTATGCGGTGGCCTTAAAGTATGAACCGCCCATGGAGGCCCCCGTTGTGGTGGCCAAGGGAACAGACCGGCTGGCCAAACAGATCAGGGAAATTGCCAAGGAACATAAGGTACCTGTGATTGAAAACGTCGAGGTGGCCCGATTGCTGTATACCAATGTGGAGCTTGGGCAGGCCATTCCTGTGGAAATGTACCAGGCCGTGGCGGAAATACTGGCCATGGTCTACCGGTTAAAGAACCGGAAGGGAATGTAGATTGGAGGTTGGCGATAAGTGGCAGCACCCACATCCCTGGCAGCCAATTTAAAACAGTATAGCGACCTCATCATTGCCGGCCTGATTATCGGCATTGTGCTGCTGATTATTGTTCCCCTGCCCCCCGGCCTGCTGGACTTTTTCCTCATTCTCAGCATGTCTCTGGGGCTGGTGATTATGCTGATCACCATGTTTACCACGGAACCACTGCAGTTTTCCATTTTCCCGTCGCTGCTGCTGGTGACCACGTTGTACCGGCTGGCCCTCAATATTTCCTCTACCCGCCTGATCCTGGGGGAGGGCGCTGCCGGAAAGGTTATTGAAGCCTTTGGCCAGTTTGTGGTTGGCGGCAACTATGTGGTCGGCGCAGTGGTTTTTATTATCATCACCGTGATTCAATTTGTGGTGATTACCAACGGTTCCGGCCGGGTGGCCGAAGTGGGCGCCCGGTTTACCCTGGATGCCATGCCGGGTAAGCAGATGAGCATTGACGCCGACCTCAACTCCGGTCTGATTACCGAAGATGAGGCCCGGGCCAGAAGGGAACGCTTGCAAAGGGAAGCAGACTTCTTTGGGGCCATGGACGGCGCCAGCAAATTTGTGCGGGGCGATGCCATTGCCGGGATTGTCATTCTTTTGATCAATATTTTAGGCGGTTTTGTCATTGGTGTGGTCCAACT
This sequence comes from Desulforamulus putei DSM 12395, assembly GCF_900129195.1. Classification (GTDB taxonomy): domain Bacteria; phylum Bacillota; class Desulfotomaculia; order Desulfotomaculales; family Desulfotomaculaceae; genus Desulfotomaculum; species Desulfotomaculum putei. The sequence goes on along the minus strand of NZ_FQUY01000020.1, from coordinate 29,998 downwards.
GGGCATGCCCATGGACGAGGCTTTGAAAAAGTTTACCATATTAACCATTGGTGACGGGCTGGTGGCCCAGATCCCGGCCCTTTTGATTTCTACGGCTGCGGGTATCCTGGTGACCAGAGCCACCTCCGACGGCACCTTTGGTAAGGATATCTCCAAACAATTTTTAAACTTTCCTAAAGTGCTGCTGCTGGCAGGCATTATTCTGGGCCTCATCGGCTTGATCCCGGCCATGCCCAACCTTTTAATCCTGTCTATGGCGGCGGTGCTGCTTTATTCCTCCAAAACCATAACCAGGGAAAGAAAGAAGAAAGCCCTGTCGGAGCAGCAGGCCCAGGCCCTGCAAGCCCAGAAAATGCAAAAGCGGGAGCCGGAAAATGTTTTCAGCTATTTTCAGGTTGATCCGCTGGAAATTGAAATTGGTTACAATTTAATCTCTCTTACGGATGAATCACAGGGCGGCGACCTGCTCCAGAGACTGGCGGCCGTTCGCCGGCAGTGTGCCTCCGAAATGGGCATTCTGGTGCGGCCCATCCGCATCCGGGATAATATGCAGCTGCCTTATAATGCCTATGTCATTAAAATCCGCGGCGTGGAAGTGGCCAGCGGTGAACTGATGCCGGGCCACCACCTGGCCATGGACCCCCTAGGACAGGATTTGAAGTTTAACGGCATTCCCACCACGGAACCCACCTTTAACCTGCCCGCCTGGTGGGTCACCGGGCAGGACAGGGAGTTTGTGGAACTCAACGGGTTTACGGTGGTTGACTGCTCCACGGTTCTGGTGACCCACCTGACGGAAATCCTCAAGCGGCATGCCCACGAACTGCTGGGACGGCAGGAAGTAAAAGAACTCATTGACGTGGTCAAGGAAAAGAACCCGGCGGTGGTGGAAGAACTGGTGCCGGATATGCTTTCCCTGGGTGAGATTCAAAAGGTTTTGCAGAACTTACTGAAGGAGAGAGTTCCCATCCGGGATTTAGTAACGATTTTAGAGGCCCTGGCAGACGGCGCCAGAATAAACAAAGACCCCGATTACCTGACGGACAGCGCCCGCCAGAGCCTGTCCCGTACCATCTGCCAGCGATATACGGACGACCGGGGGAAACTGTCCGTCATTACGTTGCACCCCAGGCTGGAGCAAACCATTCAAGATGCGATACAACAGACGCAATTTGGCGCCTACCCTGTTTTGGAGCCGCAATTGGTAAGAAAACTGTTAGACAAACTAAATACTGTGGTGGAAGATGTGACCATGCGGGGCGCCAACCCGGTATTGCTTTGCTCCCCCAGGGTTCGTTTGCCCTTCAGACGGTTAATTGAAAGGTACCTGCCAAACCTGGCGGTGCTCTCCTTAAATGAAATACCGGCCAACGTAGAAGTGGAAGCCATTGGGACGGTGAGCATTGATTGAAGATAAAAAAATATACCGTCAGCCAGATGCAAGAAGCCATTCAGCTCATTAAGCAGGATTTGGGTCCTGAGGCGGTTATTGTGAGCAGTTATAAAATTAAAGGCCCCGGCTGGCTGGGCTGGTTCCGCAGGATGCTGGAGGTTACAGCGGTGCTGGATGACGCCCCGGTGCCGGAAATGAAAAAACTTCCTCCGGCAGCGGAAGCCGGAGCAAGGGTAAAGTCCCGGCCGGAACCGGCCATTGTGCCGGAATCTCCCGGTATGCCGGAGCATAGAAGTGCAACCGTTCAGGAAACACACTATGCAAATTATCAACTGATGAGAAGTCAGAGCCCTTCTTATGAGACATTTAACGGGCGGGTTGAGCGGGTGAAGCTGCCGGAAACCCGTTTTCAACCTTTACTGGACGAGGCGTTGCTGCAGATGGCGGAAACAGACCTTGGAACGAAGGTGAAAGGCATGGAACTGCGTGGCAGAAACAATCATGTATACCGGCGCTGGCTTGACAAACTGCTGGATATGGATATCCAGGAGAGCGTAGCCAGGGCCCTGCTGGAGGCGGCCCTGCGGGAAGTCAGGGAATACGTGTCCGATGATATGATTGAGTTGTCTTTAATCAACAAAACTGCCGAGGTTTTAAAATCTGCTTACCGCAGGGAAGAGGACGCCCGTTTTATGACCTTTGTGGGGCAACCCGGCGTTGGAAAAACCACCACGCTGACGAAACTGGCCACCCGATTTAAACTGCTGCAAAAGAAAAAAGTGGCTTTAATTACCATTTATACCTATCGTTACGGTTGTGCCGATCAACTGAAGGTCTATGGGGAAACCCTTGACGTGCCGGTGGAAGTGGTCATGACCCCCGCCGAACTGCGCCAGGCCATTGAGAAACATGCCGATAAGGATCACCTCTTAATTGATACCGTTGGCCGTTCTTCCAAAAATACCGGGCAGGTACTGGAACTGAAGGGGTTTTTGGAGGTCATACCCGGTGAACAGGACATTTTCCTGGTGCTCAATGCCAGCACCAAAGACCGGGATCTGTTCCGTACCATCAAGGATTTTCGCATTGCCCATTTCAATAAATTTATCTTTACCAAAACCGATGAAACCGAAACACTGGGCTCCATGCTGAATGTAGTGAGCCGCACCGGGTTACCCATCGCCTATTATACCGACGGGCAGAGCATTCCAGATGACTTGGAAAAGGCTCATCCCAAGAAGTTAGCCAATTTATTGTTTAGGAGTGCCGATCGTTATGAGGAGTCCGAATCATAACTTCCTTCAAACAGTCAACAAGCGAAGTGACTCCGGGGCCAGAGTTATCGCCGTAACCAGCGGCAAGGGCGGTGTCGGCAAAACCAACCTGGTGGTAAATCTGGCCGTTGAATTAAATCGCCGTGGTTACCGGGTAGCAATTTTTGATGCCGACCTGGGTATGGCAAACGCCGAGGTGTTGCTGGGCATCGTGCCCCAATACACCCTGTACGACTACCTGTTTAAGGGCAAAAGCATGGACGAAATTCTGGCGGCTTCTCCTCCGGGCATACAAATTATTTCCGGTGGATCCGGATTTGTGGAACTGGCCAACCTGGATTATCAGGCGAGAAAGCGGCTGGGGCGGGGACTGCAGGAACTGGACCGCAACTTTGACTTTGTGCTGGTGGATACCGGCGCCGGTATCTCCAAGACGGTGTTGGGATTTGTGGCGGCGGCTCACGAAGTGGTGGTGGTGATCACGCCGGAGCCCACCTCCCTTACGGATGCCTATGGGTTAATTAAGGTTCTTTCAAAATATAATGTTCATAACGAAATAATGGTTGTTGTGAACCGTGCCATGGACGAAAAGGAAGCCTGGCGGACCTATCGCTCTATGGAAACAACCACAGGTCAGTTTTTGCAAGTTCGTTTGATCAACCTGGGGTACCTGCCGGAAGACAGCACGGTGGTGCAGGCCGTCAAGCAGCAGCAGCCTTTTGTCAAGATGGCCCCATCCACCCCGGCGTCACAGAATTTGGCAAAAATCGCCAACCGCTTGATTTCAGGCAGGGAGGAAGAGCCCCTGGGACTGCAAGGTTTTTTCGGTAAGCTAATGCGTTTGTTTGGGTAAGGGAGCTGAGGGCGTGATAGTAGAAAAGCTAAAAGTAGGTCAGAAGGTTACTGTTTTTCCTATGGATGAGAACGAACAGTACGTCAGTTCGGTTTATGACATTGACGCCGGGGGCATTTACATACCCATCCCCTATGCCGGTAATCGACCGCTGGTGCTGAGCCGCGGGCAGCGGGTCAATGTGAAATACATTGGGGAAGACAGCGCCTATGTCTTTGTTACCGAAGCCATCGGCAGGAAAATGGAGCAGGACAGGCTCCCCATGTATATATTAAAACACCCCCTGGATTCGGACATTAAAAGAATTCAAATGCGGGAGTTTGTCCGGGTGCCTGTAATGATCGAGGTGCAGTATGCTCCGCATCATGAAAAGGATACAGCTACTATCAAAAAAGCTTACACCGTTGATATAAGCGGCGGTGGAATGAAGGTAGCCGTTAAGGAGCCCATTTACAAAGGAACCATGGTTCTGTTAACCTTTACGCTGAATATAAAGACCAAGAAAAAACAGCAGGAATTTAAGTTACAGGCCCAGGCTGTTCGATGCCAGCTGGTTGCTGAAGATACAAAGGTGTATCATGTGGGATTCAAATTTTTGGATATCAGACCGGCCCAGCAGGATTTGATTATGGCTTTTGTTTTTGAACGTATGGCGGAGATAAAACGCAGACAGTAACTGGAAGTGGGTAGCATGTCGATAAATCTGGCTTGGGAAAAGTTTATACAAACCCGGGATGAGGAAGCCAGGCGGCAACTAATCCTTCACTACCTGCCCCTGGTCAAGCATCTGGCCGGCCGCGTGGCAGTCAAGCTGCCCTCCTTTATTCAAAGGGAGGATCTGGAGAGCTACGGGGTCATCGGACTTATGGAAGCTCTGGATAAATTTGATCCCGCCATGGGCAACAGCTTTGATTCCTATGCCTATCACCGGATCCGGGGGGCGATGCTGGATGAAGTACGTCGGCAGAATTGGCTGCCCCGGACCACCTGGCAAAAGTTTCAGGTTCTGAAAAGTACCCGGGAGCGCCTGGAAAGAGAAAAAGGGAAAGCTGTTTCCGATGAATTACTGGCAAAGGAAATGGGTATTTCCCTGGAGGAACTGCATCAATTGATTTGGCAGGCCAACCGGATGTATTTTCAATCACTGGATGAGGAAATGGCCGGCCATGACGGCAGCGCCATGAGCAAGCTGGAAACCGTGGAGGACATCAACAGCCCGGATCCCCTGAGTATTGTAGAAGAAAAGGAAAACAAAAAGCTTTTGACACTGGCCATTGAGAAGCTGGGAGAAAGGGATAAGCTCATCCTGTCGCTGTACTACTGGGAAGGTTTAACCTTAAAGGAAATCGGTCATGTGTTGGAGGTATCGGAATCCAGGGTTTGCCAGCTGCATACCCAGGTGATGAAAAAATTACGGAAGACCCTGCAGGATATGTTAAATCGTTAGTTGGAGGGAAGGACATGCTACGCGGGCTCTATATCGCCATGAACAGCCTGGATGTTCAACAGGCGAAATTGAATAATATCTCAAATAACCTGGCGAACCTGGCCACACCCGGGTACAAGAAGAATAACGTGCTGGAAAACCGGTTTTCCGAAACCCTGCAGCTGGCATTGGAGGCCAACGGTCCCGGCGGCAAGCGGCAGCCCATCGGCCAGGGAAATCTGGGCAATATGATAACGCAGGTTCATATTGATTTTAAGCCCGGCCCCCTGACGGAAACGGGGAACCCCACCGATGTGGCGCTGGAGGGCAAAGGGTTCTTTGCGGTGGAGAATGACAGCGGCGAACAATTCTATACCCGGGACGGCTCCTTCCAGGTGGATGCCGAAGGCAATCTTTTAACCAGTGAAGGATATCGGGTACTGGGCGAAGGAGGTCCCATTACCGTTGAAGATCCGGAACACCTGGTTATACGGGAGGATGGCGCCATTTTCGCAGGGGAGGGAAAAGAAGCCGAGGAAGTGGATAAACTCCGGATTGTTGAGTTTGCGGACCCTGCATTGCTTAAAAAGACGGACGGCAATTATTTTGTTGACCCCGACGGGACTGCTGAACCGGCTACCAATACCACGGTGCTGCAGGGGTGGCTGGAAAAATCCAACGTGGACCCGGTACAGGAAATGATTGATATCATCCCTGTGGCCCGTATTTACGAATCCAGTCAGAAATTGGTACAAGTGAACGATGAACTGCTGGATAAAGCCATCAATCAGGTAGGGCGCGTGAAGTAATTGCGTATTTGAAAAAATTTAAATAAGTGGGTGATGAAATGATTATTAAGACCCTGGCCAGCGGGGCCTCCGGCATGCGGGCACACCAGTTAAAGCTTGATACCATTGGTAATAACATTGCCAATATCAATACCACCGGCTTTAAAAAAAGCAGGGTCAATTTTGCCGATATGGTCCGGCAAGCCCTGGGGGATGAGGGTATTCCAACCGCCTCTGATCCCAGACCGGAAGGAGGATCCGGCGTTAGGACGGTTTCCATTGCCAGGATCTTTGACCAGGGTGACTTATTGCAAACCGGACGCGACCTGGATTTAGCCATCGAAGGGCAGGGATTTTTCAAGGTGATACCTGTCACAGGGGAGGATGACAAAGAATACTACACCAGAGACGGGTCCTTTTACATCACCACCGTCGACGACGAACCGGTTCTGGTCAATGCAAGCGGTTATAAGCTGGATTGGGACGGCGAGCTGAATCCGGAAGAATACCAATCATATAAAGTGGATGAGAAGGGTAACGTCTACGGCATCAAAAAAGACGGTTCAATTGATACTGATCCCGTGGGTACCATTCAGTTATATACGTTTCCGGCTCCGGCCAATCTGCTGAGCAAAGGGAACAACCTGTATATGCCAACGGCAGCCAGCGGGGAGGCAACCTCCGGAACACCCGGCGAAGAGGGCATTGGGTACATACGGTCTGGTTATTTGGAACGCTCCAATGTGGATCTGGCAGTGGAAATGATCGGCATGATTGAGGCTCAGCGAGCCTATGCCGCCAATTCCCGCACCATCCAGACCGCCGATGAAATGTGGGACAGAGCAAATAATTTGCGAAAATAAGGTGAATTTACCTTAAATATAAAGAAACTGCATGATATCATAACCTTAAGGGGGGCAGACATGGAGCTGTCAAAGGGAAATGCGGAAATCCAAGTGGGCATCGCCGATTACAAGGTGGCATCATCCCCCCATCGACTGATAACCCTGGGTCTGGGTTCCTGTGTTGGGGTGGCGCTGTACGATCCTGTTGCCAAGGTAGGGGGGCTTTTACACATCATGCTTCCCGACAGTACCCAATTTAACAATGTAACCAAACCCGCAAAGTTTGCGGATACAGGGATTCCGCTTATGATCGAAGAGATTAAACGCAAAGGTGGGAACCCGAGCCGGTTAACTGCTAAACTGGCAGGGGGTGCCCAGATGTTCTCGGGTCTGGACGAGAAATTTGTGTTAAACATCGGGCAGCGAAACGCAGCCATGGCCCGTGAAATCTTAAGCAGACTAGGGATCCGCATCTTGGCCGAAGAACTGGGCGGTAACCGGGGCCGCACCATGATCTTTGATACTTCCAACGGGCAGGTAACGATACGAACAATCGGATCTCCCATAAAGGTGATATAAAATGACAGATTTTGAACGTTTTAAGGAGAGGGTTTATCAAACCTTTGGTTTGGATCTTAACAGTTATAAAGAGAACCAGCTGAAAAGACGTTTGGATAATTTATTAACCCGCAAGCAGTATGCGGATTATCAGGTTTTCTTTAACTACTTGAACAGCAACCGAAATGCCTGGCATGAGTTTTTGGACTATCTCACCATCAATGTCTCGGAATTCTTTCGGGATGTTAAAATGTTTCAAACCTTGGAATCCAAAGTATTACCGGAGTTGATACAGAAAAGGGGCAGTCTGAAAATCTGGAGTGCGGCCTGTTCCAACGGGTGTGAGCCCTATACCATTGCTATCATTCTGGAAGAGATATCTCCCGGGAAAAGGCATCAAATCGATGCCACGGATATCGATAACACCATCCTGCAGGCGGCGGCGGTGGGCAGCTACGGTGCGGATGCCGTAAGAAATGTGTCAAAGGAACGGCTGGCCAAATATTTTACCCTCGAACAGGGGAAATATCACATCTCCGGTAAAATAAAATCGAAAGTTTCCTTTAAGCAGCATAACCTGCTGGCCGATAATTATCCTAGAGGATACGATTTGATTGCCTGTAGAAATGTGACCATCTATTTTACCCGGGAAGCCCAGGATAAGGTGAACTTCAAATTTGCTCAATCTTTGAACCCCGGAGGGTACTTGTTTATCGGCGGCAGTGAAACGATCTTTAATTATGCAGAAATGGGCTTTGAAAAGGTTTCTCCGTGTTTCTACCGAAAAAAATAATCAGTTGACGGTGGCTGAAAGGATGGGATGAAATGGCCGGTAACCGAGTTTTGACAGAGACCCATATGGACGTACTGAAGGAAATTGGCAATATAGGTCTTGGTAATGCAGCTACCGCTCTGGCTACCATGGTCAATAAACGTATCGATATGGCAGTTCCCCAGAGCAGGTTCCTTTCGTTGGAAGAGGTGATGAACCTGATTGGCGGGCTGGAAGAAGTGGTGAGTTGCGTGAGCCTGCGATTGGACGGGGATGTGCCAGGCCAGATCCTGTTTATATTTAATCTGGAAAGTACATTCAATCTGGTGGATATGCTGATGGGCATGGAAAAGGGAACCACCAGAGAACTGGACGAAATGGGAGAATCGGTGGTAAAAGAAATCGGCAATGTTTTAACAGGTTCTTTTCTCAGCGCCATCAGCAGCATGACCGGATTAACCATGATTCCTACCGTTCCCATGTTTGCCACCGACATGCTGGGCGCCGTGTTAAGTGCCTCGCTGGTGGCCGGCGGTTACGTCGAGGAACACATTTTAACCATAGAAACGTTGCTGTTTGAAAACCAGGAGCAAATCAAGGGTCACTTTTTCTTGTTCACCGACCAGGGTTCACTGCAAACCCTATTTAACTCTTTAGGACTAACACTTTAATGATTAGGGGGATTCGTAGAATGAGTAAGCGTATTCTTATCGTGGATGATGCTGCTTTTATGCGTATGATGATTAAAAATATACTCACCAAAAACGGTTATGAAGTGGTGGGGGAAGCGGAAAACGGCGCTGTGGCGCTGCAACTGTATAAGGAATTAAAGCCGGATTTGGTGACCATGGACATTACCATGCCTGAAATGGACGGTATTCAGGGTGTCAAGGCCATCCGGGCCGTGGATCCCAACGCCAATATCATTATGTGCAGCGCCATGGGGCAGCAGTCCATGGTTATGGAAGCTATTCAGGCCGGCGCCAAGGACTTTATCGTTAAGCCCTTTCAACAGGACCGCATCCTGCAGGCGGTCGAGCGTGTGCTGTCCAGAGGGTAATGAGCCAGCCAATGCCTGTTTTAAGGGGGGTGTAGAAGTTGTCCAAGGATGTTCTCAGCCAGGGGGAAATAGATTCGCTGTTGGCGGCCTTGATGGCAGGTGATGTACCACAGGAGGCGGTCGAAGCTAAGGAGCATAAAAAGTTAAAGCTCTACGATTTCCGCAGGCCGAATAAATTTACCAAGGAACAGCTGCGCACCCTCCAGGTCTTACACGAGGGTTATGCCCGGCTGCTCTCCAACTTTTTATCGGGTTATCTGAGGTCCACCATTTCCATTGAAGTAGCTTCCATAGGGCAATTTACATATGAAGAGTTTATCAATTCAGTGCCCACTCCGACGGTGATGACCATCTTCAGCCTAGCGCCCCTGAAAGGGACAGCCCTGATGGAAACCAACCTGCAATTTTTATTTCCTGTCATTGACCTGCAGTTCGGGGGTCCCGGCGAAATGCCTTTAAAGGTAAGGGAACTTACGGATATTGAGCTTTCTGTAGCCAACCGTATTATCAAAAGACTGTTGGATCACTTAACCATCACCTGGAAAGATATTGTCAGCATTACTCCCAAGGTGGAATCAATTGATGCCAACCCGCACCTGCACCAGTTGATATCGCCCAACGATATCGTAGCGGTGATCACCTTTTCCGCCGGTGTGGGAGAGGAGGTGCGAGGACTTATCAATCTCTGTCTGCCTTACAGTTTGCTTGACTCTGTACTTTCCAGATTTACCATGGCCAACCAGTTTATCAGGGAGACCGAGCAGGAAGAGAAGGACCTGCGGGCGCTGGAGTTCTGGCTGGGTGAGTCTGATGTTGAGATCAGCGTGGTGGCAGGACATGCAGATATCAGTGTAAAAGAATTCCTGCAGCTTCAGGTGGGGGATGTATTACCCCTGAACAGGGGGTATACCCAGGACCTTGATTTGTATGTGGATGATGAGCTTAAATATAAAGTCCAAGTGGGAACGGTCGGCCAGAGTCTGGCAGTTCAGGTGACCTCACTGGCCGAGGAGGCGTGGGAAATTGTCTAAACTTTTAAGCCAGGAAGAAATTGATGCATTAATGAGAGCCCAAACCATGGGCAGCAACCAGGACCCATTATCGGCAACAGAAGCGGCGGCAGAAGGCGCCGGAGTCCCGCCGGAGGAACCGGCAGGCAGTCCGGACACGCCGGGGGACGGCTTGCAAGACCTGGATCTAACCGGTTTAATGACCCCGGAAGAGATGGATGCCCTGGGGGAAATCGGCAATATTTCCATGGGGTCTGCTTCGACGACCTTATCGGAAATTTTAAACCAGCGGGTCAGTATCACCAGCCCCCGTGTGAGAATTCTAACCAAGAAGGAATTGTTTGCTTCCTTTGATGTTCCTTATCTGGTCATTAAGGTTGATTTTAGCGAAGGGCTGAGCGGATATAATTTGCTGGTCATTCGTTTAAATGACGCTGCCACCATGGCCAGCCTGATGATGGGGGGAGACGGCACCCCCATGTCCGAGGAAATCTCAGAGATGGAAATCAGTGCCGCCTCCGAGGCCATGAACATGATGATTGGCACCGCCGCCACCTCCCTGTCACAGATGTTCCACCGGCCCATCAACATTTCACCGCCGGAGACCAACCTTTTGAAAACAAAGGAAGATCCCCTGGCGCAGCCGCCGGAAACAATCGAGGACATTATCGTAGTTGTCTCCTTTAATATGAAGATCGGTGATCTGGTTGATACCGATATCATGCAGATCATGAGTGTGGAGACAGCCAAAGAAGAAGCGAATCTTCTTTTAAGGGATATCATGGGCATGCCGGAATCGCAGCCTGAGGAGCCGAAAGTTGCATCACCGGGCGTACCCGGCCCGCAGGAGTTGGAGGCAGGGATGTTAGCCCGGGAGAGCAGCCCCCCGCCGGCCCCGACGCCTTTGCCGCAGCAACCCGCCGCCCAACCGGAATATAAACCTTTGTCTCTGGGATCCCTGGAGCAAAGGAACCTGGATTTGATCCTGGATATCCCCCTGCGGGTCAGCGTTGTTCTGGGCAGAACGAGACGCCCCATCAAGGATGTATTAAAGATGGCGCCCGGTTCAGTGGTGGAATTGGATGCCCTGGCCGATGAACCGGTGGAAGTGTTGGTAAACGGAACTTTGGTGGCCACCGGGGAAGTGGTGGTGGTTAACGAAAACTTTGGCGTTCGCATTACCAATATCATTAGCCCCATGGAAAGAATTCAGAGGTTGGGCAATAAAAGGTTTTAAAAGTAACAGCAGAGGTGAGACGGTCATTCCGTTAAGGAATTTCCTTCTCACCTCTGTTTGTTTTTGCCGATTGGATTTTCCGCTTCATCCTCCTGACAGCAGCTATTCATTCAGTAAAAAGACGAAGGAATATTGTCCATCATCTACGGCCTGCAGGGCCGCGGCCAGGTCTTCGGTGTAAATGACGTTTTCCGCTTGCTCCCGGGGACTGAGGCCCAGGATACCTTCCAAGACTTCCTGTTGAAAGACAACCAGGGTTTGCTCCTTTTCACCGGGAGAAATGGTCTGTAAAAGGTTGCTGTTTTCTTTTAATGTATTGATGAACGCGCAGTCTCCTCCCGCAAATAAAACAAAGACCGGCCGCTTCCCGCCGTCGGCACGCCGGCTGAGGGATTCCATCCTGCTTAATAAAAGGTCAAGGTTCCGGTATTCCTGGTACAAGATAAAATCCTCTTGCATAAAGTTCCTGGTTAGCCTGTCCAGCAGGGAAAGGGGATGCATGCCGGACTGTTTAATGAAAGCCGCCTTAGCCATCTGCATATACCTCCGCACTTTATTTTTCCTCCGGCTGAATGCGCGTCCAGCGATTGCCGTCCCGCTGCCGGTATTTTTCCATCATTTCCTGGAAGGCCTTGTCTAGGTCAATATTCAATGAATTGGCAAAACAGCCGACGATAAACAAAATGTCCGCTAGCTCCAGAGCGAGGTTCCCCTCCGGTTCCCCTTCCTTTTTGGGCTTTTGGCCGTACAGGTGGTTCACTTCCCGGGCCAGTTCACCCACTTCCTCGGTCAAGCGGGCCAGCATGGACAGGGGATGCCAGTAACCCTCCTCAAACTGGCTGATCCATTGGTGTACATCCTTTTGCATGTCCTTGAGACTCACAGAACCCCTCCCGATTGTATGAACTCCAACAGGTACATTATACCATTGACTCCCTTTTATTGTTACCCCTGGCGTCTTTTTCATGTGTTATTGGTATAAAGCAGAAGATTCAACAGTATTATTTTAGAAAGAACTTAGCCTGGGGGGATTTTTTGTGCTCACACCGAGATGGATATTTTTCAACAGGCGCCGGCTCGGCCCAATGGCGGCTGTGGCTGGAATTATTATTGCACTTGTTTTTTTAAGCAGCCGGTTGTTTTCGGGAACCGGTCGGGTAGACCAGGAAAAAATCTTTACAACGGCCCTGGATAACACCTTTGCCAGCCGCAGTTTTCGCTTTGTGGTGGAATCAAAACTCCTGGGGGAACATGAGTTTTACAGCAAGGTGGAAGGGGAGCGGGTGATGCCGGATAAGGTTCATATCAAAGGTACGGTCCTGAAAACACCGGTGGAATTTACCCAGGTGCAAGACAACACCTACATGAAGGATCCCTTCTCCGGCAAATGGCTGACCCTGAAGGATTTAAAACTGTCGCAAACGGAATTGTTTTTTTCAGAGTTAAACCCTTTGGCCAATTTTAATTTTAAAGATATCCCGGAACTGGCCCTGGTGGGCGAAGAAAAGTTGGACGGAGACAAGTGCCTGGTCTTTGAACTGACGCCCAATGTGGAGAATGTGTTTTTAGAAGACCAATTTGATGGTTTTTATTATAAGGTTTGGGTGGATAAAAAGGAAATGAACATTCGCCAGGCCATGATCAGGGCAAACAAGGCAGACACCGGTACCGGCGGGCTGGAAATTCTAATCAAGATATGGGATTACGACCGGAACCTGAAGATTGAGGTGCCGGTAGAAACCAAACAAAATCAACCCGGGTAAAGTTTTCTATGCCGTTTCTCATGGGAACGGCATTTTTATCGGAATATCGGAAAATCTAAACAAAGGAAACTTAAAGTTCAACTATTGACGAAAAAAAGGTTTTTTTGTTATGCTCATTTGGTAGGCAATGACTGGCAAGGAGTGAAGATGATGCATCCCCATGTGGAGAAAATACTTTTAGATGAGAAGCAAATTAATGAACGGGTAAAACAGTTGGGTCGGCAAATTACTCAGGACTACCAGGGCGAAAGCATCCTCATGGTTGGCATTCTGAAAGGGGCCATGATCTTCCTGGCAGACCTGGTGCGCAACATTGACATACCGACCTATTTTGATTTTATGGCTGTTTCCAGCTACGGGTCCGGCACGGTTTCCTCCGGCGTTGTCCGCATACTGAAGGACCTGGACAAGAGTATTGAAGGAAAGCATGTTATTATCGTGGAGGACATTGTGGATACCGGGCTCACCCTGCAGTACCTGCTGGAAAATATGAAATCCCGGGGTCCCGCTACCCTAAAGGTCTGCACTCTCCTGGACAAGCCCGACCGCCGCAAAGTGGAGGTTCCCATTGATTATAACGGGTTCAGCATCCCCGATGAGTTTGTGGTTGGTTACGGTTTGGACTACAACGAACGCTATCGTAACTTACCTTACATTGCTGTGCTGAAGCAGGAAATATACAAGGGTTAAGTTTTTACTGAACGGAGGAATCAAGATGTCTTTAGCTGAGCAGGAGCTCATCCTGGTTCTGGATTTCGGCGGACAGTATACCCAGCTCATTGCCCGCCGCATTCGGGATTGTAATGTTTATTGTGAAATCGAACCCCATAACGTTTCCATTGACAAGATTAAGGGGAAAAACCCCAGGGGCATCATCTTTTCCGGCGGTCCCTCCAGCGTTTACCTGGAAAACGCGCCCACCGTTGACCCGGCGGTGTATGAACTGGGTATTCCCGTACTGGGCATTTGTTACGGTATGCAGTTGATGACTCACCAATTGAAGGGGAAAGTGGTTGCCGCCGAACATCACGAGTATGGCCGCAGCAACCTGCAGGTGATGCAGTGCGACAATATTTTTAAAAACCTCACTGCCGATGAGGAATGCTGGATGAGCCATGGCGACCGGGTTGAAGAGGTGCCGCCGGGCTTTCAGGTCATCGCCAGAACGGAAAAAGCTCCCGTGGCTGCCATGGCCAATCCGGAGAAAAAGTTATATGCCGTGCAATTTCACCCGGAGGTGGTCCACACCCCCAAGGGAATGGAGATTCTTAAAAGCTTTTTGTTTGACATTTGCGGCTGCACCGGCTCCTGGAACATGGGTTCCTTTCTGGAGGAAGCGGTGCAGGAGATTAAACAAAAGGTGGGAGACCGCCAGGTACTGTGTGCCCTGAGCGGCGGCGTGGATTCTTCGGTGGCCGCGGTGCTGGTGCACAGGGCGGTAGGAGACAAATTAACCTGCGTGTTTGTGGACCACGGGCTGTTAAGGAAAAACGAAGCCCGGCAGGTGGTGGATACCTTCCGTAACCGGTTTAATATCAAGCTGGTGCATGTGGATGCTTCGGAGCGGTTCCTGGAGAAACTCAAAGGTGTCACCGACCCGGAACAAAAGCGTAAAATTATTGGTACTGAGTTTATCCGTGTCTTTGAAGAAGAGGCCAGAAAACTGGGAGACATCGATTTCCTGGTGCAGGGAACCCTGTACCCGGATGTTGTTGAAAGCGGCACCGCTACAGCCGCAGTAATCAAATCCCACCATAATGTGGGCGGCCTGCCGGAAGACATGAAGTTTGAACTGATTGAACCCCTGCGCTGGCTGTTTAAGGATGAAGTGCGCCGGTTAGGGGAGGAACTGGGTCTGCCGGAGGAGATTGTCTGGCGTCAACCCTTCCCTGGCCCCGGTCTGGCGGTAAGAATCCTCGGGGAAATTACCAAAGGCAAGCTGGAGATTTTAAGAGAGGCCGACTTTGTGGTGACCGATGAGATTAAAAAGGCAGGTCTGGCCAGGGAGATCTGGCAGTACTTTGCGGTGCTGCCAGACATGCGCAGCGTCGGCGTGATGGGTGACGGCCGTACCTATGCCTACGCCATCGTAGTGCGGGCGGTCTACAGCCACGACGGCATGACCGCCGACTGGGCCCGCATTCCCCATGACGTGCTGGCCAACATTTCCACCCGCCTGGTGAACGAGGTGGAAGAAATCAACCGGGTGGTCTACGACATCACCTCCAAACCTCCGGGAACCATTGAATGGGAGTAGGTTGAAAAAAATTAACAAAGCAACTCATGTAAAAAATTGTCCTGGCTCGTTGACAAATGTACACAGTCTTGCTAGTATTGGATTGTACAAAGCAATCATTCCGTATATGCTTGGGAATTGGCTCAAGTGTTTCTACCGGGCAACCGTAATTGCCTGACTACGGGAGGGAAAGTGTACCTAGGGTTCCGCAACCCCTTGGGGAGGGTTGGTTTGGTCCGAGCGGTACAGGCGTTTTACGCTACACCGATAGGGATAAAAGCCCAGGCGGTAGGTTTCACTCTGCTTAGAATGAAACCTATCGTTCTGGGCTTTTTTGTTTTGGTCTGTGGTGTAAAATTCTGAACCTGCATGATAAATCTTCTAGGGGTCATAATAACCTGGAAAAACGAACCCGGGCCACTGAAAACTTACTAAATTAAGGAGGAAATCTGGAAAGTGCTGGAACAGTTATTCAAGCTCAAGGAGAACAAAACCACCGTAAGGACAGAAGTGGTGGCCGGCCTGACGACTTTTATGACCATGGCCTACATTTTGTTCTTGAACCCCAACATCTTGTCTGCCACCGGTATGGATAAGAATGCTGTGTTTTTTGCCACAGCCATGGCAGCCGGTGTAGTAACCATTGCCATGGGTCTGTTTGTTAATTTCCCCATTGCCCTGGCACCCGGTATGGGTCTTAATGCTTTTTTTGCCGCTGTGGCCGCCCAGCATGTAGGGATGCCCTGGCAGGTGGCCCTTGGCGCGGTGTTTATTTCCGGTATTATCTTTGTTATTCTTACGGTTACCAAGGTGCGTCAGATTCTGGTTGTGGCTGTGCCAAACTCACTCAAACGGGCCATCACGGTCGGTATCGGCTTATTTATTACCATTATCGGCTTAAAACTGTCTGAACTTACCATTGTTAAAGCAGGTCCCGTCATTCCTCCAACATTAGAGGCCCTGCAAAAAGGTGGGGTAGCAACCCTGAAATTTTTCGAGTGGAACATCTTCCTGGGCTCATTTCATAACCCTGCCACCTTGTTAACGCTGATCGGCCTGGCCGTCACTGCAGTGTTAATGGCCAACCGGGTGAAAGGATCCCTGCTGATCGGTATTCTGGTTTCTACCATCATTGGTATTCCACTGGGTGTTACCATCATTCCTGAAAACTTTACTCCTTTTGCTTTACCGGATTTCAGCAATCTTTATGTAGGCAAGCTGGATATTATGGGCGCCCTGCATATGGGTATCTGGACTGTTGTGTTTACCTTTACTTTTGTGGAATTATTTGATACCTTTGGAACTCTGGTAGGAACCGCCGATAAAGCGGGGCTGCTGGACAAAAACGGCCAGTCTCCTAAAATCGGCAGGGCCATGCTGGTGGATGCACTGGGTGTTTCCTTTGGCGCTTTGATGGGTACCAGCACCGTAACTGCTTATGTAGAAAGCGCCGCCGGTATCGGTGAAGGCGGACGGACAGGCCTGACTGCTGTCACCACCGGTGTTTTGTTCCTGCTGGCCCTGGCTCTGGCGCCTCTGGCCGGATTAATCCCCAGCGCTGCCACTGCACCGGCCTTAATCATCGTAGGAGTGCTGATGGTTTCCGCTGTCCGGGAAATTGATTTCGATGACTTTACCGAAGGCTTTCCTGCCTTCATGACCTTTGCTTTAATGCCCTTTACTTACAGTATTGCCAATGGTATTGCAGCGGGTATTATTTTCTACACTGCTTTAAAGGTTCTCGCCGGCCGTGCCAGGGAAGTTCACTGGCTGATGTATATCCTGTTTGTCCTGGTTATCACACGCTTCATTTTCCTGGCCGGTGAATAAGGTGAATAAATATTTAATTTTAAGGAGGTTTGGCCATGTCAGTACTGGTTGGTATTGTGCTGGGCAGCGATTCTGACCTGCCCCTGATGAAAGATGCTGTGAAAACCCTGGAGAAGTTCGGTATTTCCTATGAATTGAGCATTTCCTCCGCCCACCGGGCGCCGGATAAAACTGCGGCATATGCCAGGACCGCCGAGTCAAGGGGACTAAAAGTCATCATTGCAGCCGCCGGACTGGCGGCGCACCTGCCGGGTGTCCTGGCAGCCCACACCGTTCTGCCTGTCATCGGGGTGCCGGTTAAATCCGGCGCCCTGGATGGGGTGGATGCCCTTTATTCCATTGCGCAAATGCCCCCGGGGATTCCGGTGGCATCGGTGGCCATTAACGGCGCCAAAAATGCCGCCATATTAGCAGCCCAAATCATCGCCTTATCGGATGACACCGTGCGGCAAAAACTGCATCGGTTCAAGGAAGAACTGGCCGGCGAAGTGGAGGCCAAAGACGCCAGGTTGAAGGAATTGGGCGTAGACGGTTATCTGAGCGTCAAACAGTGACAGTAAGGAAACGGAGGATTCTTTCTATATATGATTGAACGTTACACTTTGCCTGAAATGAAGCAGATCTGGTCGGACCAAAATAAGTTTCAGAAATGGCTGGATGTGGAGATTGCCGCCTGCGAAGCCATGGCTGAGTTGGGCCAAATACCGGCAGAAGCGCTGGCAAACATTAAACGCCGGGCCTCTTTCACGGTAGAGCGCATTCTGGAAATTGAAGAAGTCACCCGCCATGATGTCATTGCTTTTTTAACCTGCGTGGCGGAGAACGTCGGCGAAGATGCCAAATACATTCACATGGGCCTGACCTCCTCCGATGTGGTGGACACCGCCCAGTGTGTGCGCATGAAGGAAGCGGGGGAACTGCTCCTGCAACGGCTGGAACGCCTCCGCCAGGCGCTGCTGGAAAAGGCCAAAGAACACAGGTATACCTTGATGATTGGTCGCACCCACGGCATTCATGCCGAACCCATGACCTTTGGCCTCAAGATGCTGCTCTGGGTGGCGGAAACCGAACGGAATATCGAGAGACTACAGCACGCCATTAAGACCGTCAGTGTGGGCGCTATCTCCGGCGCTGTGGGCACCTATGCCAATATTGACCCCCGGGTTGAAGCATATGTGTGCAAGAAACTGGGTTTGCAACCTGCCAGAGTATCCACACAAATTATCCAGCGGGACCGTCATGCGGAGTACCTGTGTACCATGGCTGTCATCGCTGCCTCCCTTGACAAATTTGCCACAGAAATTCGCAATTTGCAGCGAACAGACATTTTGGAAGTGGAAGAATACTTCAACCAGGGGCAAAAGGGTTCCTCGGCCATGCCTCATAAACGGAACCCCATTACGGCTGAAAACGTGTCCGGTCTGTCCCGGGTGGTAAAGGCCAATGCCATGGCCGCTCTGGAGAATGTAACCCTCTGGCACGAGCGGGACATTTCCCACTCTTCCGCCGAGCGGGTCATTATCCCGGACAGCACCACCGCACTGGATTTCATGTTGTACAGGTTTACCGGCATTATGGAAAAGCT
The DNA here is from genome assembly GCF_900129195.1 of Desulforamulus putei DSM 12395. Taxonomy (GTDB): domain Bacteria; phylum Bacillota; class Desulfotomaculia; order Desulfotomaculales; family Desulfotomaculaceae; genus Desulfotomaculum; species Desulfotomaculum putei. The sequence continues at coordinate 11,368 of NZ_FQUY01000020.1, read as the reverse complement.
GCTGGTCTATCCGGAAAACATGAAACGAAACCTGGAGAAAACCCTTGGCCTGGTCTTTTCCCAGCGGGTGCTCCTGGCCCTGGTGGACAAAGGGTTGACCCGGGAACGGGCCTACGAACTGGTACAGCGCAATGCCATGGAAGCCTGGCGCACCGGCACCAGGTTCCTGGATCTTTTGGAGGGTGATGCTGACATTAAGGCCCACTTAACCAGTGAGGAACTGGCGGGGCTGTTTGATTATAGCTACCACCTGAAGCACATCGATGAAATCTATGCACGCTTCGGTCTGTAAAAATGAAGTAAAAGGGGGAAGAGTTCTCAGATGCAAAAGCTGGAAATGATTTATGAGGGTAAGGCCAAAAAGGTTTACCGCACCGACAACCCGGATTATTTCTGGGTGGAGTACAAGGACGATGCCACCGCCTTTAACGGGCAAAAGAAAGGTACCATCGACAACAAGGGAATTATCAACAACAAAGTATCGGCAGTGTTTTTCCAACTGCTGGAAAGCAAGGGCATCTCCACCCACTTTGTGGAACTGGTCAGCGACCGTGAGATGATTGTCAAGGCTTTGCAAATCATCAAGGTGGAAGTTGTGGTACGTAACATTGTGGCAGGCTCCCTGGCGAAAAGAATTGGTTTGCCCGAGGGAACGATTCTGCCCAGGACCGTGCTTGAATATTATTATAAGGACGATGCCCTGGGCGACCCCTTAATCAACGCTTCCCACATTGCTGCACTGGAACTGGCCACCCCTGAACAAATGGAATTTATCAAGGAAACTGCACTGAAGGTTAATGAAATCATGCGGGAGTATTTAGCTCCGGTCAACATTGATTTAATTGATTACAAATTAGAGTTTGGCACTCACAAGGGCCAGGTGCTGTTAGGGGACGAAATCTCCCCGGACACCTGCCGCTTCTGGGACAAAACCACCGGTGAGAAACTGGACAAAGACCGCTTCCGCCGGGACCTCGGCAACGTGGAAGGAGCCTACCGGGAGGTTCTAAGGAGATTGACGGGGGAGTAGGCTGATAGGTATTCCTTTGGGGTTTAGCCATCAGCCGTCAGCCATCGGCCATCAGCTTTTGGTTTTTGAGCTGGTGGCCATTGGCTGCCAAAATGAGGCAAGGCTATTTATCCTAACTGGAAAGCTAAATACAACAACAGACGAAAAATATGATTCTTACTCATAAGAGTAAAACATTTTAATAAAATGAAACCTAAAAAGCTGAAGGCTGATGGCTGATAGCCGACGGCTAATAAGAGGAGGGTTTGACGTGTTTCAAGCTAAGATTTACGTAACCCTTAGGAAAAGTGTATTGGACCCGCAGGGCAGCGTGGTGCGGAAGTCTCTGTATGCCCTGGGCTACCATAACGTACAGGAGGTGCGCATCGGGCGCTACATGGTGGTGGATTTGGAGGTTGCCGACCGGGCCGAAGCGGAAAAACAGGTCAGGGACATGTGTGATAAGCTGCTGGTGAACCCGGTGATTGAAGATTATACATTTGAACTGGTGGAGGTGTAAAGGGTGAAATTTGGAGTGGTGGTTTTCCCCGGCTCCAATTGTGACGCCGACTGCCTGCATGCCATTCAAACCGTAACCGGGCAGCCGGTGGAATACATTTGGCATAAATCCGGCAGTGTTGATGGCTTTGACTGTATCGTACTGCCCGGGGGCTTTTCCTACGGAGACTATTTGAGATGCGGCGCAGTGGCCAGGTTTTCGCCGGTGATGAAGCCGGTGATTGAGTTTGCCCGCAGGGGAGGCATGGTGATGGGCATTTGCAACGGGTTCCAGATCCTGACCGAGGCCGGACTGCTTCCCGGCGCCCTGCACCGCAATAAAAATTTGCAGTTCCTGTGTCATGACACTTATCTGCGAGTTGAAAACAATACCACCCCCTTTACCTGCCGGGCTTCGGAAGGGCAGGTCATCAAAATCCCCATTGCCCATGGTGAAGGAAACTACTATGCCGACCCTGAGACCCTCCGGCAGTTAGAGGAAAATAAGCAGGTTATATTCCGCTACTGTGACCCCCACGGGGAAGTAACCCCGGAAGCCAACCCCAATGGTTCTCTCAACAACATCGCCGGCATTTGCAACGAGCAGGGCAACGTGCTGGGCATGATGCCTCACCCCGAACGCTGTGCCGAGGCAGTTCTGGGCAATACCGATGGACAACTCATCTTTCAATCCCTACTGGATTTCTGGCAGAGGAGGTGCGGCTAGATGGTAATGGACCCCAAAGTATGGCGAGAAATGGGCCTCACCGACTCTGAATATGAAAAAATCGTGGAAATATTAGGCCGGGAACCTAACTATGTGGAAGTGGGCATCTTTGCCGTCATGTGGTCGGAACACTGCAGCTATAAAACCTCACGACCGGCCTTAAAAACGCTTCCCACCGAGGGACCGGCTATCTTACAGGGACCCGGCGAGAATGCCGGCATTGTGGATATCGGCGACGGACAGGCAGTGGTCTTTAAAATCGAAAGTCACAATCACCCGTCCGCCATTGAACCTTACCAGGGCGCTGCCACCGGCGTGGGCGGCATTTTACGGGATATTTTCACCATGGGGGCCAGACCTGTGGCAGTGCTGGACAGTCTGCGTTTCGGTGAATTGGACAACCCCCGGGTGCGCTACCTGTTTGACGGCGTGGTGGCCGGCATCAGCGGCTACGGCAACTGCATCGGTGTACCCACCGTCGGCGGTGAAGTTTATTTTGCGGACAGCTACGAAGACAACTGCCTGGTCAATGTTATGTGCGTGGGTTTAATTGACCAGAAGGATATCAAGAAAGGGGTGGCCGCCGGCATTGGCAACCCGGTCATGGTGGTAGGCGCCAAGACAGGCCGTGACGGTATCCACGGGGCCACCTTTGCCTCCGAGGAGCTGTCCGAAGAAGCGGCTGAAAGACGTCCCGCCGTTCAGGTGGGAGACCCCTTTATGGAAAAACTCCTCCTGGAGGCCTGCCTGGAAGTCATCAAAACAGGTTATGTGGTGGGTATTCAGGATATGGGGGCGGCGGGCCTTACCAGTTCTTCCTGTGAAATGGCCAGCCGGGCGGGCACAGGCCTGGAAATGGATCTGGCCTTGGTGCCCAGGCGGGAAGAGGGCATGACCCCCTATGAAGTGATGCTTTCGGAATCCCAGGAGCGCATGCTGCTGGTGGTGGAAAAAGGGACTGAAGAAAAGGTAAAAGAGATTTTTGCCAAATGGGATTTGGACGCTGTGGTGGTGGGCCGGGTCACCGGTGACGGTATTCTTCGTATAAAGGAAGGTTCCCAGGTGGTGGCGGAGATTCCGGCCAGGGCTTTAACAGAACAGGCGCCGGTTTATCACCGTCCCACCCGGGTGCCGGCTTATCTGGAGGAAGTGCAAAACTACCCGGTGGATTCCCTTAACATGCCCCACGACTATAACGAGGTGCTGCTGAAATTACTGGCTTCCCCCAACATTGCCAGCAAAGAGTATGCTTACAAGCAATACGATTATATGGTAGGCCTCAATACGGTGGTAACACCCGGTTCCGATGCTGCGGTTCTGCGGGTGAAGGGCACCCGCAAAGGGATTGCCATGACCACTGACTGCAACGGCCGTTACTGCTACCTGGACCCCAAAACCGGCGCTGCCATTGCGGTGGCGGAGGCTGCCCGCAACCTGGTCTGTTCCGGCGCCAAACCCCTGGCTGTTACCAACTGCCTGAACTTTGGCAACCCGGAAAAGCCGGAAGTCATGTGGACCTTCTGGCAGTGCATTGAAGGCATGGCCGAGGCCTGCCGTGCGCTGGAAACCCCTGTGACCGGCGGCAACGTGAGTTTTTACAACGAAACCAGGGGCAACGCGGTTTATCCCACCCCCACCATCGGCATGGTGGGCCTGGTAGAGGATCTGGATAAAGTATGCACCCAGGGCTTCAAGCAAGCGGGAGACGCCATTTTTCTCATCGGCGAAAACCTGCCGGAACTGGGCGGCAGCGAATATTTGAAAATACAGTTCGGCCTGGAAAAAGGAAAACCACCGGCCCTCAATTTAGAGCTGGAGAAAAAAGTACAGCGGTTTGTGCTGGATGAAATCAAGAGCGGGCTCATTAAATCGGCCCACGACTGTTCCGAAGGGGGACTGGCCGTGGCCCTGGCCGAATGCTGCATTTCCGGCGGCATTGGGGCTGACATCACCATGGTGCGCCGTTTCAGGGGAGACGCCCTGCTGTTCGGCGAGTCCCAATCCTGCATCATCATCAGCGTCGACCGGCATAAAGGTGTTGAACTGGTGAAGAAACTGGTGGATGCCGGCGTTCCCTATACCCAGTTGGGAACAGTGGGGGGCGATTCACTGATTATTAATGTGGTGAATCCCGGCTGCACCGGCTGCGGCGGTAACCTGGTAAACCTGCCCGTGAAAAAAATAGAAGAAACCTGGCGGGGGGCGATTGCATGTTTAATGAAGTAAATCCCTTTGCGCTCCCGGACAAGCCTGTTGAAGAATGCGGCGTATTTGGCATCTATGCTCCCGGGATGGACGTGGCCAGGATAACCTATTACGGTTTGTATGCCCTGCAGCACCGGGGGCAGGAAAGCGCCGGCATCGCGGTGGCGGACGGCAGGCAGGTACAGCTGCACAAAGGAATGGGCCTGGTGACGGAGGTGTTTACCAGGCACAGCCTGGACAAATTCTCCGGCCACATGGCCATCGGCCATGTTCGCTATTCCACCACCGGGGCCAGCCAGCCCCTCAATGCGCAGCCGCTGGTGTTTCGTTATGCCAAAGGCATGCTGGGCTTGGCTCACAACGGGAATTTGACCAATGTCACCGACCTGCGGTCCCAGCTTGCCTCCACCGGTTCGGTATTCCAGTCCTCCACCGACAGCGAGGTGCTGGTAAACCTGATTGCCAGGTACAATGCCAACAGCCTGGAAGAAGCCCTGATGAAATGCATGATTGATGTTAAGGGGGCGTACTCCCTGTTAATCATTACCGAGAACGCCCTGTACGCAGCACGGGATCCCCACGGCTTCCGGCCCCTGTGCCTGGGCCGCCTGGGGGACGGGTATGTGATAGCTTCCGAATCCTGCGCCTTAACTACGGTGGGGGCCGCCTTTATACGAGATGTGGAACCAGGAGAAATTATTCGTATTGACCGTGAAGGGGTGACTTCCACCCAGGGTTTTAAGGCGCAAAATCCGGCCCATTGTATTTTTGAATATATTTACTTTGCCCGGCCGGACAGCACCATGGATACTTTCAATGTAAACAAGGTGCGCCGGGAGATGGGACGCCAGCTGGCCAGGGAATACCCGGTGGAAGCGGACATTGTCATCCCGGTGCCGGACTCCGGCACCGCCGCGGCCAGGGGCTATGCCGAGGAATCCGGGATCCCTTTTGAAGAAGGGTTGATGAAGAACCGTTATATTGGCCGGACCTTCATTCAGCCCACCCAGGAAATGCGGGAAATCGGAGTCAGGCTGAAGTTAAACCCCATCCGGGAAGTCCTGCAGGGAAAGCGGGTGGTGATGGTGGATGACTCCATCGTGCGGGGCACCACCAGCCAAAAACTGGTGGCCATGCTGCGGCAGGCCGGGGCCAGGGAAGTGCACATGTGCATCAGTTCCCCGCCGGTACTGCGGTCCTGTTACTATGGCATTGACACCTCGGATGAACAGGAGCTCATTGCGGCCAAGATGCCTCTGGAAGAGATCCGGCGCAGCATCAACGCGGACGGTTTGCATTACCTCAGTTTGGAAGGACTGCTGGATATCTTTGCGCCTAAGCAAAATCATTTCTGTACCGCCTGCTTTAGCGGGAACTACCCGGTGGAAGTGCCCAGGCCAAAGGAAAGCGGCAAGTATAGTTTGGAATAGGGGGGTGTACCCATGTCACTGCCAAAATCACAACCCCTCACCTATGCCGGAGCAGGGGTGGACATAGAGGCCGGCAACCGGGCGGTACATCTTATGAAACAGGCGGTGCGCAGCACCTTCCGCCCGGGGGTGCTGGCGGATATCGGCGGTTTCGGCGGGCTGTTTGCCCTGGAACCCGGCAAATACAGGGAACCGGTCCTGGTCTCCGGCACCGACGGAGTGGGCACAAAATTAAGGGTGGCCCAGTTAACAGGTATTCATAACACCATCGGCATTGATGCGGTGGCCATGTGCGTTAACGACATTCTGGTGCAAGGGGCGGAACCGCTGTTTTTCCTGGATTACCTGGCTGTCGGGAAGCTGGTTCCGGAAAGGGTGGCCGACATTGTCAGCGGGGTGGCCGAGGGCTGCCGCCAGGCCGGTTGTGCCTTAATCGGCGGGGAAACCGCTGAAATGCCGGGCTTTTATGCCGAGGAAGAGTACGACATTGCCGGCTTTGCCGTGGGTATTGTGGACCGCAGCAAAATTATTGACGGGAAAAGCATCGCCGCCGGGGATAGGGTGATCGGTTTACCCTCCTCGGGACTGCACAGCAACGGGTATTCCCTGGCCCGCAAGGCCTTGCTGGAAGTGGCGGGATACCGGGTGGACACCTATGTGCAGCAGTTGGGTCGCACCGTTGGGGAAGAACTGCTGACTCCCACCCGCATTTATGTGAAAACGGTTTTGCCCCTGCTGGAAAGGTTTGAGATTAAGGGGCTGGCCCATATTACCGGGGGCGGCTTGACGGAAAACATTCCCAGAATCCTGCCCCGGGAGGTGAAGGTGGTACTGGACCGTGCAGCCTGGCCGGTGCCGCCTGTGTTCCGGTTGATCCAGCAGATCGGCCGGGTGGCCGAAGAGGAAATGCTGCGCACCTTCAACATGGGCATCGGCATGGTTCTGGTGGTGCCCCCGCAACAGGCGCCGGCGGTACTGCAGGAACTGGACAAGCGGGGTGAAGCCGCCTACCTCATTGGCAGGGTTGAAGCAGGGGACCCGTTGGTGGAGTATACCAATGGCTAATGGCCAAAAGCCAATGGCCTTCAAAAATATCTATTTTCACACTAATTATTTGTTTCCTGGGAGATTAAAAACATGGGAAAATTACGAGTTGGCGTACTGGCCTCGGGCCGTGGTTCCAATCTGCAAGCCATTATGGACGCTTGCAACCAGGGTTTGGTCCCGGCGGAAGTGGTGGTGGTCATCAGTGACAAGCCCGGGGTCTATGCCCTGGAAAGGGCTAAATCAGCGGGCATCCCTGCCCATTTCGTAGACCTGAAGGCCTTTGCGAGCAAAGGGGATTACGAAAGAGCGGTGGTGAAGATTTTGCAAGACCACGGGGTTCAACTGGTGTGTCTGGCAGGCTACATGCGTTTGGTGGGGGAACCCCTGCTGCAGGCCTTTCCCAACAGGATTATGAACATTCATCCCGCCCTGCTGCCTTCCTTTCCCGGCTTGCACGGTCAAAGGGATGCTCTGGCCTACGGGGTCAAGATTTCCGGCTGTACCGTTCATTTTGTGGACGAAGGCATGGATACCGGACCCATTATTTTGCAGGCGGCGGTGCCAGTTTTGGATGACGATACGGAAGAAACCCTGGCCGCCAGGATTCTCCAACAGGAGCACCGGCTTTATCCCGAGGCCGTTAAGCTGTTTGCCCAGGGACGTTTGCGGGTGCAAGGAAGAAAAGTATTCATTGATAAAAACAAGGGGCGTGGTGTTGGTGAAGATTAAACGCGCTTTAATTAGTGTATCGGATAAAACCGGGCTGGTGGAATTTGCCCGGCGGCTGTCCGCCCTAGGGGTTGAAATTGTTTCCACCGGCGGGACGGCCAAAACCCTGCGGGAGGCCGGGGTGCCGGTGATCTATATTTCTGATGTAACCGGTTTTCCGGAAATCCTGGGCGGCCGGGTGAAAACCCTGCATCCCAATGTTCATGGCGGTATTCTGGCCCTGCGGACCGAAGAACATTTAAACCAGTTAAAGGAACATCAAATTACCCCCATTGACCTGGTGGTGGTCAACCTCTATCCCTTCCGTGAAACCATTGCCAAACCCGGAGTAACATTGGCCGATGCCATCGAAAACATAGATATCGGCGGCCCCACCATGGTGCGGGCGGCCGCCAAAAACCATGCCTGCGTGGGCATTGTGGTGAACCCGCAGCGTTACGGCCAGGTACTGGAGGCACTGGAGAAGGACGGAGAACTTACCCCTTCCCTGCGCCTGGAGCTGGCCAGGGAGGCCTTTGCCCATACCGCCGCTTACGATACGGCCATTGCCAATTATCTGAACGGAGTCATCGGCACAGAGGATTTTCGGCCGGAATTCAACCTGTCACTGGTAAAGGCGCAAGACCTGCGCTACGGGGAGAACCCCCATCAGAAAGCCGCCTTTTACAGGGATCCTTCCGTTACCGGCCCCTGTATTGCCAACGCGGAACAACTGCACGGCAAGGAACTTTCCTATAATAACATTCTGGATGCCAACAGCGCCCTGGAACTGGTGCGGGAATTCAGCGATCCCTGCGCGGTGATTATTAAACACAACAACCCCTGCGGCGCCGCCATGGCTGAATCGCTGGTTACGGCCTATAAAAAGGCCTTTGCAGCGGATCCCGTTTCCGCCTTTGGCGGTATTGTGGCATGCAACAGAACGGTGGACGCCGACACCGCCGGCGAGATGTCCCGGATTTTCCTGGAGGCAGTGGTGGCGCCGGACTTTACCGCCGAGGCCCTGGAGATATTAAAGAAGAAAGCAAACCTGCGGCTTCTCAGGACCGGCGATTTGACCGGACAAACCAGTGATGTTCTGGAAGTGAGAAAGGTAAACGGTGGGCTGCTGGTGCAGGAGGCCGACAGGGTGGTTGCCAATCCGGATGAGCTGAAGGTTGTGACCGAACGCCGGCCATCGGCGGCAGAACTTAAAGAAATGATGTTTGCCATGACGGTGGTAAAGCATGTGAAGTCCAACGCCATCGTGCTTGCCAAAGACGGCCAGGTCATCGGCGTCGGCGCCGGTCAAATGAACCGGGTGGGTGCCGCACGCATCGCCTTTGAGCAGGCCGGCGACAAGGCCAGAGGCGCTGTACTGGCCAGCGATGCTTTCTTCCCCTTCCGGGACACTGTGGATGAAGCGGCCAGAGCAGGTGTTACTGCCATCATTCAACCGGGCGGCTCCATTCGGGATGAGGAATCCATTCAGGCCTGCAACGAGCATGGCATCGCCATGGTGTTCACCGGTCTGCGGCATTTTAAACACTGATTTGTCAGGTTCTGTTTAGCGAACCTTATTTAAATAACTTCGGTTTTCAAAACGACTATTTTATCTTGTGGAGTGGATTACATGAAAATTCTAGTGGTTGGCGGCGGTGGCCGGGAACACGCACTGGTTTGGAAACTCCGGCAGAGTCCCAGGGTGGAGCAGATCTTTTGCGCGCCGGGAAATGCCGGGATCGGCAGCCTGGCCACCTGTGTGAACATTCCGGCGGAAGATATCAACGGACTGCTGGAGTTTGCCAAAGGGGAACAAATTGATTTAACGGTGGTGGGACCGGAGATACCCCTGACCAATGGTATTGTGGATTTGTTTCAAAAAGAAGGCTTGAAGATATTCGGTCCTTCCCGGGCAGCTGCTGAAATCGAAGGCAGCAAAGCCATGGCCAAGGACCTGATGGCCAAATACAACATCCCCACGGCCCGTTACGCCACCTTTGACAAAGCGGAGGAAGCCCGGGAGTATGTTAAAAAGCATGGCGCGCCCTGCGTCATTAAAGCCGACGGCTTGGCGGCGGGCAAGGGCGTCATAGTTGCCATGGACGATGAGACAGCCCTGGCGGCTGTAGACATCATTATGGCCGAGCGGGCCTTTGGACGGGCCGGAGACAAAGTTGTGATTGAAGAGTTTTTACAGGGTGAAGAAGTCAGTGTGCTGGCCTTTGTGGACGGAGAAACCGTTGTTCCCATGGTGGCTGCCCAGGACCACAAGCGGGTGGGGGACAACGATACCGGCCCCAACACCGGTGGCATGGGGGCCTACGCACCGGCGCCGGTATACACGCCGGAACTGGCGGAAGTGGTGGAGAGGGAAGTACTTTATCCCACCGTCAGGGCCTTGGCGGCCGAGGGCAGACATTACCGGGGTGTTTTGTATGCCGGGCTGATGGTTACCCAGGAGGGGCCGAAGGTGCTGGAATTCAATGCCCGGTTTGGCGACCCCGAGACCCAGCCTGTGTTGACTTTGCTGGAGACAGACCTGGTGGACATCATCGAAGCCATTTTGGAGGGACGCCTGGCCCAGCAACCCATCCAATGGAAAGAGGGAGCGGCGGTCTGCGTGGTCATGGCTGCCGGGGGATATCCCGGCAAGTATGAAAAAGGGAAAGAAATCAAGGGCCTGGATCAGGTGCCCGCCGGTGTGGAAGTATTCCATGCCGGGACTGCCCGGCGGGAAGGAAAAATCGTGACCGCTGGCGGACGGGTGCTCGGTGTAACTGCCACCGGTAAGGACATACCCGATGCCATTGCCCGGGCCTACCAGGGAGTGGCAGCCATTGATTTCGAGGGAGCCCATTATAGAAAAGATATCGGACAAAGGGCCATCAACAGGAACTGAACAACAAAGGGGCATTAAGCCCCTTTGTTGTTCAGTTCCTCATATTTTTCTTTGTTTCTCATGGCGATAAACCTGGCTTCGTGCCGGCTGATCATTGCCATGGTATAATAATTGTCATGTTCTAATTCAGAGATCCTCTTCCTTGTTTCCTCATGGTTTTCGGTCAGCCTGGCCGTTTGCTCGTAAATAATATCCTGTTTGGCCTCCATACGATGCTGTCTTTCTTCAATCCGCTTAACGGCCGATCTCAGGTCGTTGATGTCATTTTTCATATGGTTAATTTCTAGTTTGATACCGTAAACCTCTGCTTCCAAACTAGAAACCTGTGCTTTCACACCGGCAATATCCGCTTTCATATCAGTAATTTCTGTTTTCATACCGGCGATTTCTGTTTTTATACCGACAATTTCTGTTTTCATACCGGAGATTTCTGCTTTCATGCCGGTTACTTCTTCCTGAACAGTCTTTATTGCATTCAGAATGGCTTTTAGCATTTCATCCATTTTTATAACCATTCCTTTCGCAAGCTCAAGGCACAAAACGGAATGAAACGTTGCCTATGAGCTTGTTTTGTTTTAAAACTATCTTATTGAGATAACAGGCAACTACAAATCACGTGGAGGTGAGTGCGCTGTTCCTTTGGGAGCAGACCGTATTTTTATATGTGTAGACTGTCCTTTCAAGCACAAATAAGTGTGCCTTCAGAGCACGAAGACTTATCTTTGTATAAACAACTCGTTTATAGCTGGACAGTCAGTCAATGCCTGCTTTTCTCAATAATTTCTTACGAAGGGAGACTTTAATGTTAAAAATCGTTTACCCCATCTGTTGTGGAATTGATG
>NZ_FQUY01000002.1 GCF_900129195.1 Desulforamulus putei DSM 12395 | reverse complement strand
CCGATCTCGCGACCGGAACTTTATCTTACTACAACTTTCACTGTTGTTGCAAGTGAAAGTTTTTGGTAATTTGCTGACCACCTTATCGACGGCAGGAAACTTATCTTACCACTTTCATTTGCTTGTTGCAAGTGGTAATTTTTAACCGCCACCTCGCGGCGACATCTGTTATGTTAACATATTTGTTATCGTGTTGCAAGTGGTTATTTATACTTTTTATGAATGTCCTGCGTTAAAAGAAAAAATACCAACAATGTATAAGGTTTTTAAGTCTTCCTGTGCAGGTCCCAATACTGTCCCGTAGTATTGTCCCGCATATCCAAAGTTGCCAGCAGCATGTCTGCAACTTGCTGCAGTTCTTTATCAATTTCAGGAACAGGCAAATTAACGAAAAGGGCGATACGACAATTATCCATATACCTATTCCCCAAGCTTTTAATGAAATACCGGATCACTTGCAAGCCTTGTAAATTAATAAAGATGGCCCTTCCCCGATTCCGGTTCAAGGGCCATCTTAAATGCTTGATATACAGTCAATTATTTAATTAAACTAACAGCTTCTGATGGTACATAGGTTTTCACACCGTTATCTACGGTTAAGCCGCTCATTTCAACTTTTTTGCCGTCCACAATGGCGATATTGGTATTGAACGGCAGCTCGACTTTCGTGGAACCCTTTGTAACCACCAGGCTAAAGTTTCCGTTTCCGTCGTCTACTTTTTCAACCTTGGCGCCTTTGACTTCAAAGGCAGCCTTTGCATCAACAAAGAGCTTTTTCGTAACTTCGTCCAGGCTTACCCCAAGAACTTTCTCCATGTATCTTGCTACATCCGTATTTTCAATCACTCCTGTGGGACGTTCAACACTACCGGGAGCATAAACGTACAGCACCACATCTTCGCCGGTGTGACCGCCGGTGGTCCAGCCGATATGAGCGCGTTTACTGATGATAGGACCAACGGCATAATTCATGCTGCCGGCTTTTGCTTCTTTAATGGTTTTGATCTCTTCTTCCGTTAAATCGGTAATGCCGAAATAAGTGGCCATGACTTCCTTAATGTTGCTCCTGTTGGCATTAAACTTGGACTCAAGGCCTTCGCCGGTTAATTTCGCTTTCTTTAAAGGAGCGATAAAGGCGGAGAGGGGCTCTTCGTCATAGGTCTTGGTGGTGGCTCTGTCGCCGATGGAGATGCCGCCGTTGCCATGGTCTGTTACAGCGATGACAACCGTATCTCTATTTTTCTTGGCAAAATCCAATGCTGTTTTTACTGCCTTGTCAAAGGCCAGGATGTCACTGATTACACCAATGGGATCATTGGCATGGGCAGCCCAGTCAATTTTACTGCCTTCTACCATTAAGAAGAAGCCGTCTTTATCCTTGGATAGCACTTCGATAGCTTTGGCAGTCATTTCAGCCAGGCTTGGCTGCTCGGCGGGGTTGCGGTCCATATCATAGCTTAAGCTGGTGGGAGAAAACATCCCCCAGATTTTATCGGACTTTGAGTTTTTCATAGCTTCAGGGGTTGTTACATAGTCATAACCCAAGTTTTTAATAATGGAAATTAAATCAGTCTTGTCTTTTCTCCCTTCGGGGCTGAGGAATTTAGATCCGGCGCCCAGCACCACATCAATGCGGTTATAAACCTGCTGTTCACTTAAGTCATCGTAGTTTTTACGGCTGGGAAAGTGAGAAGAAAAAGCCGCAGGGGTCGCGTGCATAATCTCGGAAGTCGCCACCAAGCCGGTTGCCTTACCGGCCAGTTTTGCCGCTTCCAGGATGGTGGCCACGGGTTTCTTTTCATCCCCTTTGGCAATGGGAGCTAAACCGAGCATGTTGGCTGCATCCGGGAGAACTCCCACGTAACCGGTGTGAGATTTATGTCCGGTGGCAAAGGCGGTGCCGGCGGGAGCGGAATCTGCAATGGGCGCATCAGCGGAATAGGTTCTGACCAAACCGCAGGCCATTTCGTCCATGGCCAGGGGAGTGCCGCCTTGGTACCATCTGGCCAGGGTTGTACCGGCCACAGACATGCCATCGGGAATTAAAATAATTACGTTTTTGGCCTTTTGGCCGGCTTCGGCCGGGACCTGCCCGATCCACAGGAACATGCTGAGGAACATGCACAGGGACAGGGCCAAAGCGATACTTTTTTGAGAAATATGTTTCAAGATGAGCGACCTCCTTTTTGAAAATATCTGATATTCATTTTAAACAGCAATTGTTAAATTGTCGGTGGATTTTCTTTAGGGAATTTTTATAATCCGGTTAGAAGAATGTTAGAGATGTAAATAAAGGTTTAATGAGTTGATTGTAAAAGGACAGGGCAGAGTCGCATCCCTTATCTCAAAAGTTTAAAAATAAAACCCAGTGTGCAGTTCGGTAATCTTTTAAGCGAAAACTATGGTAAGATAATTTTCAGCAATTCTATAAATCTACGGGGGTTTGAAGCAATGTTGCTGGATCATGCGCAAGGAATGGTCTTCCGTCCGCCCAGCGAGGCCAATAGTTTTATTTTGCGGATTACGCTGGGCTGCTCGCATAACGCCTGCACTTTTTGCGCCATGTATCGCGGCATTCAATTTCGCACCCGCCCGTTGGAGAAAATTCGTTGTATTGTTGAAAATGCTGCTCAGCGTTCCCCTGATATAAGAAGGGTATTTCTGGGTGACGGCTATGCCCTAATGCTTCCACCAGAAAACTGCTGTCCATCCTAGCCGGGCTGCGAGGCTTTTCCCAAACTTACCCGCGTTACCTGCTATGGAGGTCCCAAGGACATCCTCAGCAAAACGCCTGAGGAATTAAAAGCACTTAAGGAGGCCGGACTGAAAATCATTTACCTGGGTGTGGAAAGCGGCGATGATGAAGTCCTTGCGGGGATCAATAAAGGGGTGGGTGCGGCTGAAATGGTTGCCGCCGGGAGGAATGTGCTTGCCCGGGGATCAAACTTTCTGTCTTGGTGATTCTGGGTCTCGGGGGGAAAACCGGCAGTTATCGGCACGCCACAGGCACCGCCCGGGTTATCAGCCACATCAGCCCGACTATGTTGAGTACACTTACGTTAACGTTATATGACGGTACCACGCTAAAAGAAGCTGCGGACCGCGGCGATTTTTTACCTCTGACGCCCTACGAAACGATGGTAGATTTAAAAGAATTGATTTGCCATATTCGGGTTGCAAACCCTTGTATCTTTCGCAGTGATCATATCTCAAATTTGCTTCCCTTGGCCGGTGTATTGAACAAGGACAGGGATAAAATGCTGCAAGAGATTCATGAGATTTTAGATTTCCTCAAAGATAAACACAATGGGTAAAGAAAAAGTTTTAACCCCACCGCAACGGGTGGGGTTTAGTAAGATATTCTATACGATTTACCTGCGCCAAATATTGCGAAATGAAATGTCCGCCAGTAAATTCTGGCCGGTTTCCCGGCGCTTTTTCATGATGTATCCGATGAAGGCCCCAAGAAAGCTTTCCCAGATCATGGCCACTGCTTTGGCATCCGCTTTGCGCAGTTCTGCCAGCATATTGGAGAGATGTGTTGTTATTTCATCAGTACTGGTCAATCAACCACCGCCTTTAAAATAGCCTACTGTTTATTTTGCAGGAGGTAAAAACAAGGGTCCTTGTCCACTATACCTGCTTGGATGGCTGAAAACAGACGTGACCTGGGTCACGTCTGTTTTCAAATTACAGATGTCGTTCTAAGTTTTCCTTAATTCTTTGAACCTGTTCCACCATTTGGGGGCTGACTTCAAACAGAGATTTCCCGTTCAGGTCAGCGTAAACCGCCTTAGGCTCATAGGGAAGTACACCCAGAATAGGAAGAAAATCTAAAGCCTGCCGGATGCTTTCTTCCTGCCCCGGACGGACCTTGTTGGCCACCGCAAAAACCCTTTGTACGCCCAGGTCTTTGGCCAGTTTGACCGTGGCTTTCGCCGTCTGAAAACTTCGCTGCCCCGGCTCCACCACCACCACAAAGGCATCCACTCCCCGGGCAGTGCCTCGGCTCATATGTTCCAGTCCGGCTTCCATATCTACAATTACGGTGTCGTTTTCTTCCAGAACCAGGTGATTCAGCAAAGTTTTTACGAAGGTATTTTCGGGGCAGTAACAACCGCTGCCACCGGTGGCAGTAAGCCCTAACTGGAGAAGTTTAACCCCTCCCCTTTGTACAACATATTTTTCAGGAATGTCATCCACTTTTGGATTTAGGGTAAACCACTGGCCGCTGGTACCCGGCTCTGCCCCTGTTCTTTCCTTAATAAGTTTTCTGTCTTGAGTAATGGTGGTTACCTGTTCTAATTCCTGCGGCGTAAAACCAAGAGCCATACCCAGGTTGGCATCTGGATCAGCGTCTACAGCCAGGACTTTTTTTCCTTCTTTAGAATAGAGGTGACACAGTAGGGCTGATACGGTAGTCTTGCCTACCCCTCCCTTACCTGAGATTGCAATTTTAAGACCGCATTGTGCTGACATTCATATATCACCTTCTGTGATGTTAGTTTAGACCTAGAGCCTGTCGCTTCATTTTAATTCTATTTAAAATAATTTCGGCTGCTTTAACGGGGTCTTCCTCGTAGATTAACTTACCCCCAAACAGGCCGTCGGTCGTAACCGGGAAGTTCTCCTTATCAGAGGTAAGCACGTTTACCACTAGTGCCGAACCGCTGACCTGTGGATCCACACCGACGTGAACATCCACCCCGTTGGCGATAAAGAACGTGCCAATGGATAATGCCTTGGGGTGATGTGTTTCTGGACAGGAACCGGCTACGGGCAGGTCTTTTATCGCTACGCCAAGGTAATTAGCGAGGGCGGTTAACAAATCCGCCACCCGAGAGTTGTCAACACAGCTGCCCATATGGAGCGCTGGGGGTAGAGCAGGCAAACCATTGGCCTGACCGATGACAGTTAAGATATTTCTCAGGCTATCCCCAGCATACTTTAATCCATCCGGAGATAACAACCCAAATTTCCCCAGGGAGTGGGCTGCACAGCCGGTAGCTACCACCAGAACATTGTTTTTGATAAGTTCCTTCACCAATGCAACGTTTCCACTGTCCTGTTTTACCCGGGGGTTCGTACATCCCACCAGAGCCACAGCCCCGAGAATTTCACCGTTTGCGATTGCCTCTACCAGGGGCTTAAGGGGGTCAACAGCATTCACTGCTTTGAGGGCTTCTACGATTTGTTCAACAGAGAAACCGGCGTATGCTTCGGTAACTTCCTGCGGGATGTTAATTTTCTTTGGGTCTCGCTTCTTAAAGTTGTTAATGGCCCGCATCACAATCTCTCTGGCCGCCTCATCGGCCCTCTCGGTGGTAAACTCCACATGGGTAGCACCGGCAATTTTAGCGTAGGGCAAGGTGGTAATAATTTCCGTGTGATAACAGCTTGCTACTGTCTGTATTCCAGGCATAATACACTGGATATCCACCACCATGGCTTCTAATGCTCCAGTTAAAATGGGCATTTCCTGACTAGCATAGTTCGTAGCTACCGGTACGCCTTTTCTCATAAGCAGTTCATTGCCGCTGCAGCACACGCCAACTACGTTAATTCCCTGGGCCCCTGCTTCCTTGGCTTTATCTGTAAGTTTCCCCGCCCATTCAACCACCTTTTCTGCCAGTAGCGGAATATGTCCGTGTACCGAGAGGTTCACCATTTCTTCTCTAATGACACCAAGACGATACTTAGCCTTCACCGCCCGGGGTGTGCCAAACAGTACATCCTGCAAGTCAGTGGACATATGCAGACCGGCAAATCCATCCACCAACCCCATGGTTACCGCGCCCAGTAAAAGGTTAGCGGGGTCCGCATCACCACCCATAACGGTCCGGGCCATTGCTTTGGCAATTTCCAGGTGAGCATTGACGGGCAGTAACCCCAGCTTCTCCCAGTTTTCAATAGATTTTGCTTGACCCCTTAATTTTAACCAGTTCATGGTTCCATGCTGTTTTTGAAAATCCTCCAACGCCTTGTGAGCTACTTCTCTAGCTAACTGATTAATGTTTTTACCTTCAGTGACCAGCCCCAGTCCTTCCGCAATTGACTTAAGTTTTTCCTCATCTTGTATGGTGTAAGGAGCTTTACCCTCCGCAACTTCCAGGATGGCATGGGCCACTTCCCTAGCGTGTTCGGCATGGCTGGCAGCACCCTCTGTAATGTTGACAAGAAAATTTCTAGCTACAATAGTATCAACATTACTACCACATATACCTGCCTGTGGTCCTTTTCCACCAGGGGCAATGCGACAGGGCCCCTCCAAGCAGTGTTTACAACAGACACCGGTGGAACCAAAACCGCAACGGGTCATTTTAGATGCCCTGTCAAAGGCCGTGTCGATTCCCTCATTACGAGCTTTGACCAGCATTTGCTGAACACCGGTATCCATTGACAAATCCTTGACATCACGAAGTTCTTTCATTAGAAAATCCCCCATTTTTTCTTTGAATATACACCAGGAGATGGCGGGATTTCTGTAAAGTATTTTACGTTTTTATGAAATGTTTTGAATTTTGAAATATTTATTTTGAGACTTACATTATCAAAAACTTTGGTTTTGTTATTTCTCCCTCACTAAGGCCTGGTAGTTTTTAAGTCCCTGAATATCTTTGATAAGAATATTTTTATGTTGAATCTCAAGGAACCCCTGACTGGTCAGATCTTTAAAGAGATTCGCAAGTGTTTGACGTGTGCTGCCTATAATGCTGGCAATTTCCTCCCTGGTAAGATCAAGCTTAATAACGATCCCTTCACGGGTTGAAACTCCATGCTCCCTGGCCCAATCGATTAGCAATGAGGTTAATCTGACACGGGCCTCTTCAAAGACCAAACGCTCAATTACGTCCATAGATCCTTTTAGTGCATCTCCCAATACAGCAGCTAAACCAAACACCAGGTTTGGTATTTTCTTTAGCATATCTTTAAAAACATTCATAGGAATGGCCAACACTTTGACTGGTTCCATGGCCTGTCCAAAGGTACGGGTATGCCCGCTGTAAACATCGCCTGGGTTTAGAATCGTTAACGTAAATTCCTTCCCCATTGGGTAGCTTAAATAAACACGTATCCTTCCTTCAAGTACCAGGAGAATGAATTGGTTATATTTGTCAGGATAAAAAACAACTTCTTTACGGGCAAATGAATATTCCGTAAAGTAGTGTTGGTATTCCTGAAGATCTTCAAGCTGTATACTGCCAAACAACTCTGTATCTCTTAATCCCTTTAAACTCTTTATTATTATCACCTCTGGTTCATAATTGCAGTTTGTTATTCGGTTTCGCCGATTTTAATTCCGCCGTTTTCTGGTTTTCTCAGTTCGGCACTGATCCTTTTTAGGCCATAGGATGGGTGTTCCTGGACAAAAGCCAGGATAGCTTCTTCTCTATCAGGCGGCGTTTGATTAGGCCGGATACCTGGTACACGTTCTTTATCGTGCAATCCGACCTCGCCTTGTTCCTTATATCTAGCCCCCTTGTAACCGGGAAGATAATATTTCTTATTACAATTCGTTGTATTTCTATAATTTTCCTCTTTGGTAGGCAGAATATTCCATGTTTATATTTATGCCCTAAAATTATTAGTACCCATGGGTATAAAAAATAAACTACAAAAACAGAAAACCGGTCACGTGACCGGCAATCAAAGCAACAATTATTAACCAATACTGTTACATATTAACAATTGGGCGAAATCGTTGATACATGTATTCATTCATCTACAATATCATTGTTATTACTAAAAACCTATTCCTTCACATAACAGGCCACAATCTCGCCATAGTACATGACATGATAATCTCCTTTGGAGTAGGCCAGTTTTTTGATGCTTTCCGCCACTAAAGCAGGTTCCATGGACTGCTGGTAAATTACCTTGCATTCATAGTGTAAATCACATTCACCGATAACAGGAGTATTGACCACTTTACCGGGTTCCGGGGTGAGGTTGCATTCTTTAAATTTGTCAAACTCCCGGCCCGATTTGGTGCCGCAGAAAGCCAGCGCTTGCTTCAGGTCCTTGTTAACCGGGATACTTACGGTAAATTCTTTGGCGTTTTCTAACAGTTGATAGGTATACCTGGACTTTCGAACCATCACTACAAAGACCGGCTTTTGCCAGATGAAGCCGATAGTACCCCAGCCGATGGTCATGGTGTTGAGTTTATCTCCGTCTTTTACGGTCAGGAATGCGCCTTTGGGTAGTTGCTCCAGCAGTTCCTTCAGGTGGTCGTTGTACTTGACATCTTCTTTCATTTTCTTCAACTCCTCCTCTATAACTGGACAGGCAGGTAATTCTTTAGCTTGACAGCATTCCGGGTGATTGCACAGGCCAGCGCATAGACTTCAACACCGGCTGCGGCGGCCTGGCGGAGGGATTGGGCAAAGGGCGGGTCGGTGGCATGGTTGGGGGAAAAGAGGACGGCATCATCCCGTTGCACCACAAAAATTACCGCTGCCCGGAAGCCCTCTCCCGCCGCACGGGCCAGTTCCAGCAGGTGTTTGGCGCCCCGTTCCGAAGGGGCGTCCGGAAATTTGGCTATGCCTTTATCAACCAGGGTGACGGATTTTATTTCGATCAGACACCTGCCGGTATCCCCTTTCAGGTAGAGATCAAAACGACTTTCACCGTAGCCCACTTCTTTTTTAATTTCGGAATAGCCGGTGAATTCTCCCAGGGCCCCGCTGGCCAGAGCCTGATACATGAGCCGGTTGGGCAGCAGGGAATCCACTGAAACCAGTGTTTCTCCGCAGCAGGCCAGGTGAATACGGTATTGGGTACGCTTGCCCTGGGGCATAGGGCTCACATAAACAGTATTGCCAGGAAAAAGCATTTCCTTCATTCTACCGGAACTTGGCACATGGGCGGCATAACTTTGCCCTGCCACTTCCACCATTCCTACAAAACGGTTTATTCTCTCCAGGAATGTCCCTTGCACCAGCTCCGGCAGCGGGATGCCGATCTCTCTGGCCTGGTTACTGAGTCCACTCAAATTCCCAGTTTCCAATGCGGACAATGTCGCCTTCTTTCACCCCGGCATCCACCAGTCCTTGCTCAAGGCCCATCAATTTCATAATCCTCTGCAGGCGTTCCACCGCTTCTTCCTCTTCCAGGTAGGTCATGGCCACGTGCCGTTCAATTTCTTTACCCGTGACACGCCAGTTGCCGTCCATATCCCGTTTAATGTTAAACCGCCCCTCCGGCTTAAAGACCGTCACCCGTTCCTCCTCCGGCTGTTCCGGTTCAATTTTGGGCAGTTCCTCCAGCAACTCAGCTACCCTTTGTATTACCGCATGCAACCCCTGGCCGGTGGCTGCCGAAACGGGAAAAATTTCATATTGCCCGCCGAATGCTTCTCTGATACGGGCCAGATTTTCCTCCGCCTGGGGGATTATGTCCATTTTATTGGCGGCAATGATTTGCGGCCTTTGGGCTAACCGGGGATCGTAAAGCTCCAACTCCCGGTTGATAATTTTAATATCTTCCACCGGGTCCCGTCCTTCGGTGCCGGCAGTATCCACCACGTGAATAAGCAGGCGGGTGCGTTCGGTATGACGTAAAAATTCATGGCCCAGGCCAACCCCCTGAGAGGCCCCTTCTATCAGCCCCGGTATATCGGCCAGCACAAAACTGCGGTCTTCCCCAGCTGAGACCACACCCAGATTGGGCACCAGCGTGGTAAAGGGATAGTCGGCAATTTTGGGCTTGGCTGCGGAAACCCTCGAAATAAACGTGGATTTCCCGGCATTGGGGAAACCAATGAGGCCCACATCGGCAATGAGCTTTAATTCCAGCTCAACCCAAAGTTCTTCCCCCGGTTCACCCTTTTCGGCAATTCTGGGCGCCTTGTTGGTACCCGAGGCGAAGTGTACATTTCCCCGGCCCCCCCGGCCTCCCCTGGCGATGACAACTCGCTGCCCGTCTTCCACCAGGTCGGCAATGAGACGGCCGGTCTCAGCTTCACGCACCACTGTGCCGGCCGGCACTTTAACAATCAGGTCTTCTCCGGCGGGACCGTTCATGTTTTTTCCCATGCCGTGTCCGCCGCGCTGGGCCTTAAAGTGTTTCTTGTACCGGAAATCTTGCAGTGTATTGAGTCCTTCGTCAGCTACAAAAATAACATCTCCCCCGCGGCCGCCGTCGCCGCCCCAGGGGCCTCCGAAGGGAACGTATTTTTCGCGGCGCATAGCAATGCAACCATTGCCGCCGTCACCGCCTTTGACATAAATTTTCGCCCTGTCATAAAACATTGTTTTGCATCACCCAGTAGTATTATTTACCGTCTTTTCCTTCCTAAGCCTATTCTTTTCAGAAAGTCTCTCTTTTCCTTTATGCAGCTTACGGGTTATTTGAGGAACGCCGTGGAAAGACCATATAGATTTCTACTTCTTTGTCTGTCACAGCCAGCCTGGCGCTGCTGTTGTAGGGCGCCAGTGACTGGGACAGGGCCATTTGTTCTTCAGCATCTTTGACCACTTCCGCCGGAATCCCCGGAAATCCCAGTTTTATGGTAATTTTTCTTTCTCCTTCGCTGATGGTCAGCTTCATACGACGGTCTGTCACTTCAGGCGGCGCCAGAAATTTCAGAGCTTGCTTAAAGCAGCAATCCAGAGCAGCGCCAACCACCTGGCCCGGCACATCCAGGGAGGCCATGTTGGTTTCAATGTCCATTTTGAAATCCACCTGGCATTTGGCGGCTTCGTTATTGGCAATCAGCAAAACAGCCTTGACCTCCGGGGGCTTGAGCCGGGTAATCCTGCTCAGTCGCTCATATTCACCGCAGACCTGGTTGATATAATCCCTTACCCGTTCCCCTTTATTCAGCTGGAGCAGACCGGATATCACCTGCAAATGATTCAAAAAGTCATGCCTTTGAACCTGTATCACTTCCAAAAGACCTTTGATTTCCATTGGTCATACTTCCTTTCAAGACTGTTTGCCAAGATATTCGACAATTGGGTTTATTTCCCTCCTGACGAAGGCATTAAAAAACCAGCCTGTACCTGCAGGCTGGTTTTAAAATTTACTGAGCAATAACTTCAGGAACCACGATGCTTACTTGCTTCTTGTCCCGACCTTTACGCTCAAACTTAACAATACCGTCTACTTTGGCAAACAGGGTGTCGTCGCCGCCGCGACCGACATTGGCACCGGGGTAAATTTTAGTGCCCCGCTGTCTTACCAGGATGCTGCCGGCGGTAACAAATTTACCGTCGCCTTCTTTTACCCCAAGTCGTTTGGCTTCTGAGTCACGACCGTTACGTGAACTGCCTACGCCTTTCTTATGAGCCATAAAGTCTCACCTCCCTATCGGTGACCGGATAAAAACTAAGCTTCAATCTTTTCAACAACCACCTGGGTGAAAGGCTGGCGATGGCCTTTCTTACGGCGGTAATTTTTCTTGGGCTTATATTTGAATACAATGATCTTCTTGCCTTTGCCGTGGCGTACAACATCCAGAATTACTTTGGCGCCTTCCACTTTGGGAGTGCCAATCTTCACCTGGCCGTCCTTTTCCACCAGCAGAACATCGGTTAATTCAACCTTCTGACCTGCCTCGGCATCCAGTTTTTCAATGTACAGGGTGTCGCCTTCCTGAACCTTGTACTGCTTACCACCGGTAACTATAACTGCGTACATACCTACACCTCCCCCTCTATTAGGACTCGCCATCAAGGTACCTGCTTGAGCCGGGTTTAAATGACCTCTGCTGAGCGGTATGCAGGCAAAAAGACACCTACAGCTCTATATTCTATCACATTTGAGATATTTGTCAATCTAATCAATTCTTAAATTAATCTGGCCTTCGCATAGGTTCGGTGCACCTTGACGATTTCCACTGAAACAATTTCCCCCACCAGGGCGCCGCCGCCCTCAACATCGATAATAAAGCCGTCCAGCCTGGCAATGCCGTCGCTGGGGTTTGATATATGGGGTTCTTCCACCTTCAACTCGATAATCTCGCCGGCCTTTACGGGTACGGTCTGGGAAGAGATTTCTTCCTGGTCGGACAGGGGCTTGATGGTGACCTGTTCTAAATGATGGGTGGCAGACCCGCGGATGTAAAGATTTTTGCCGGTTTTTTGCTCCAGTTCTCTCAAATTTACCCCACCGGCCCCGATTAACCTGGCTGCCACAACGGGGTTGGCTTCTACCAGAATGGTATCGGCCGCCGTCTGGCGGGCCAGTTGGTAAATTTGGGTTTTTAACTGGATGCTCACCGTCTCCTCGGAAAGAACCTTTCCCCTGCCTTCACAATAGGGACAGGGTTTCTGCACCACCTCTGCCAGGGAGGGCCGGACCTTTTTGCGGGTCATTTCCACCAGCCCCAACTGGGTAATGCCAAGAATATTGGTTTTGGTTTTATCCTTTTTGATTTCTTCCTCCAGGGTGGCCAGCACCTGATTGCGGTGTTCTTCTTCCGCCATATCTATAAAATCAACGATAATGATGCCGCCGATGTTTCTCAGGCGAAGCTGCCGGGCGATTTCCACCGCCGCGTCCAGGTTGGTCTTTAAGACCGTGTCCTCCAGGGTGGTGCTGCCCACATACTTGCCGGTGTTGACATCCACCGCCGTCAGGGCTTCCGCCTGGTCGATCACCAGGTAGGCGCCGCACTTTAGCCAAACCTTTCGTTTCAGGGCCTTTTCCAGTTCCGCGGCAATGCCGTAATCCTCAAAAATATTTTCTCGTTCATCCAGGAATACCTTCTGCTTAAGTTTGGGATCAATCATGTCCAAAATTTCCAGCGTTTTTTCATATTCACTGCGGGAATCCAGAGTGAGACGATCCACATCTTCGCTGAAAATATCCCTTAGCATCCGCTGGACCAGTTCTAAATCCCTGTGCAGCAGGTTAGGGGCGGAGCTGTTGGCTGCCCGGCTCTGGATTTTGCGCCAGAGTTTGCTTAACAGCAGGATATCCTGTCGAAATTCTTCTTCATCCACCCCTTCGGCCACCGTACGGACAATGACGCCCATCCCTTCCGGTTTTACCCGGGCGGCCAGCTCCTTCAGCCTTTCACGCTCTTTTTCCGATTCAATGCGGCGGGAAATACCGATATAGTCAACGGTCGGCATTAAAACCAGATACCTGCCGGGCAGCGTAATATGAGTGGTAACCCGGGGCCCTTTGGTGCCAATGGGCTCCTTTACGATCTGAACAATGATTTCCTGTCCCTGCTTGAGAATGTCGCCGATGTTTACATGCAAACCCGGCTGATTGGCTGCTTCCGGATTGCGGGCCGGCTGCGCGTCTTCTACATAAAGAAAGGCATTCTTTTCCAATCCGATATCCACAAAGGCTGCCTGCATGCCTGGCAGGACATTCTCCACTTTTCCTTTATAGATATTGCCCACCAGTCGCTGGTTGTGGGAACGTTCTATGTATACTTCCATGAGAACTCTGTCTTCCAGCACGGCAACCCGGGTTTCTTCTTCCTGCACATTAATAACAATTTCTTTTAACATAGCGATTTCCTCTCCTGCCCCGGCGCCTAGACCTCCCAGAGAGAGACAAGCCCGGCGTCACCCTCGGCATACAGGGCGGTACGGCGAATGCGGAAATCCTCCGGATCCACGGGTACCCCCCCGTCCCTGGACAGCTTAAGTAAAACTTCTTCGGGACGAACATTCCCTGTACTGCCGATTAAAAGTTCCATATTTATTTCTAGTATATGCCCTTTTACTCCACCTGCCAGCCTAAAAATTCCCGGGCGAATGTCAACTTCTTTCCTTTTGCCTTTAACTTCCCTGATCACCGTAATTTCCTGTTTATCCATCAGGCCATCAATGGCTGCCTTCAGTTCTACCTCCGAATACCCGGCGGGCAGCGTCGCCGTGGCCCGGTAGGCAGCCCTTGAGACCCGGGACATTAAGGCAGGAGCATGGTCGGCCACTTCTTTGATATCCAAAATCGTATACCCCTCGGGGAGATTGACCTCCAGCCGGCGGGCAATCTCAGCCGGTTCCAGATACTCCTTCAGCTCCATGTCCATGTATTCCTCCAGTCCCGCCACCCCAACGGGCAGCGGGGCGGCAAAACTAAACTTGGGGTGGGGGTTAAAGCCCTCGGAAAAGGCCACCGGGATCCCTGCCCGCCTGGTGGAACGGTCAAAAAAACGAACCATATCCAGGTGGGAGCTGTAGCGGGCCGGGCCGTCTTTGCTAAACTTCACCCTGTATCGGGGCAATCTCCGCACCTCCCAGAATAGTTGGTTTAATTTCTAAGGTCGGGCACAGGCCGCAGCCAGGACATCTGCCGCTGCGGCAGTCCACCGTTGGCTGGCCGGCCATGGCTTTCTTATGTTCTCTGATTAAAAACCGCTTGCTGACTCCCGCTTCGATATGATCCCAGGGCAAAACTTCATCGTAGCTGATTCTTCTGTAAGCATACCACCTGGGGTCAATCTTTTCTTCCGCAAATGCTTCCATCCACAGGCCGTAGTCAAAATGCTCGGACCAGCCGTCGAAGCGGGCGCCTTTGGTCCAAGCGCTCTCCAGCACCGCACCCAGGCGCCGGTCACCCTTGGCAAAAACAGCCTCCAGGAAACTGGTCTCCGGGTCGTGCCAGTTATAGGTGATGCTTTTATCCCTCAATTTTTCCTTGAGGTATTTTTGTTTATCTCTCAGTTCCTGCAAAGTGTTCTGGGGTTCCCACTGAAAAGCGGTATGAGACTTGGGTACGAAGGAGGAAGTGCTGACCGTTACCTTCAGCCGTCCCCTGGGCACACCGCATTCCCGGCCGATCTGAACCACTTTTTTGGCCATATCCGCAATACCGTCCAAATCTTCATAAGTTTCGGTGGGCAGGCCGATCATGAAGTACAATTTCACCGATGACCAGCCGTTTTTAAAGGCTGAACTGACGGCATCCACCAGGTTTTGCTCGGTCACATTTTTATTGATGACATCCCGCAAACGCTGGGTGCCGGCCTCCGGAGCGAAGGTCAGGCCGCTTTTTCTCACCTTTTGCACCTCTTTGGCCAGGTCAATGGAAAAGGCATCCAGTCTGAGGGAGGGCAGCGATACATTAACTCCCCGCTCCCCGTAAATGTCCAACAGGTTCTTCACCAGCGGAGCCACCCCGGTATAATCCGCGGTGCTTAATGAGGTCAGGGAAATCTCGTCGTGACCGGTGCTGGAGATCATTTCTTCCACCTGGCGGATCAGGGTCTCGGGTTTTTTCTCCCGGACAGGCCGGTATAAAACCCCTGCCTGGCAGAAGCGACATCCTCTGGTGCAGCCCCGCAACACCTCCACCATAGCCCGGTCGTGAACGACACCCATAGAGGGTACGATGGGGTTGGTAGGAAAGTCCACATTATCAAAATCCCGCACAACTCTCTTACCAATCCTGCCGGGAACCCCTTCTTTCATGGGGGTTACCGATGCAACGGTGTTGTCATTGTTGTATTTCACCTCATAGAGAGACGGGACATAGATGCCCGGAATGGTTTGGGCAAACTTCAGCAGCATTTCCCGGCGGTTCGCGCCCCGCTGCTTCATTTCTTTATAAGCATCAATCAATTCGTGGATGACCTCTTCCCCTTCGCCGATGACGAACAGGTCAATAAAATCAGCAAGGGGTTCCGGGTTAAAGGCGCAGGGACCCCCGGCAATCACCAGGGGCATGGTATTGTCCCGGTGGGCTGAGCGCACCGGCAGCCCGGCCAAATCCATCATGTTTAAGATGTTGCTGAAGCTCATTTCGTACTGTAAAGTGAAGCCCAAAATATCGAAATCTGCCAGGGGACGTTGGGATTCCAGGCTGAATAATAAAAGCTTCTCCTTACGGAGTTGTTCTTCCATGTCAACCCAGGGGGCAAAAACCCTTTCCATCAGGGCGTCTTTTCTTTTGTTCACCACATGGTAAAGAATCTGCAGGCCCAGGTGGGACATACCCACCTCGTACACATCGGGAAAGGCAAATGCCATCTTAACGGCCACCTGATCCCAGTCTTTTTTTACCGCATTCCACTCGCCGCCGACGTAACGGCCGGGTTTTTCAACCCGGGCAAGGATTTTCTCCAATTTATTCATGATCTACTGCCTCCGTTTATGCACGTCCGTTAGAACACTCATCTCTATTATTACCATTTATGTTCGGAAAAATATTCCTTTTTTATTTTTCTACGCTCATATAGGTAAATCCTTCAAAGCTTGTGGGTATTCCTTTGAGACAGGTTGTTGGCCCTTAGCCATTAGCCTTTAGCCATTGGCTTTTAGCGAACAGCGAAGAGCCAATGACTAACTGCCAGTACAGGCATGTAGGCAAGTATCAATATACTTACTCTCCTTTTGGCTTAAGAATGGCGCCCAGGGGATAGTCCATTCCATAGGTAAATAAGGCGTCAACCACCTGTACTTCACTGATTTGACCCAGGGTTTCCATCTGACGGTCTAACAACAGAATCAAATGAAACTTCTGGGGTACAAACAAACGCACAATTTCTTTCAAGGGAACGTCTTCCCGGGCCGCCAACTGCTCTGCCGGCAACACACCCGCCCTGGACAGTTCCTCTTTCTTTTGGGCCAGGTGGCGGATAAACAGGTAAGGCGCCAGGTTTTTTTCTTTGGTGGCCGCATACAGGACGAACAGAGCGATGATTACCACGTCCAGTCCCACAAATCTGTGGAGCGCTCCCACAATGCCAAGGCAGGCCACCCCCACTGCTATAACCTGTCCCATTCTGGCCGCCATCAAAGTGGCCTCGGATAACCCCACATGGACAGACAGAAGGGAGCGGAGGATTCTGCCCCCGTCCAGAGGAAGGGCGGGCAAGAGGTTAAAGAAGGCCAGCATAAGGTTGGTTTGTAGAAAAAAGGGGCCCAATTCTTCTGACCATATGCCATAATTTTTCAGTCCCATGGCCAGCCCCATCAACAGCAGGTTGGAAGCCGGCCCCGCCAGGGCCACCGCAATCTCTTTGCCAGGTTCCACACTCATTTCCCCGCCCATCCTGGCCATGCCGCCAAAGGGTAAAATTTCAACGTCAATGACCCGAACTCCCATGAGCCTGGCCGCCAAGGTGTGGGCCAGTTCATGAAACAATACCAGGGAGAAGATAATCAGGCCCTTTTCCAGAACGCCTGCCACAAAGTATAACCCCAGGAGAAACAGAAACAGCAGGTTGAAATGCAGATCGATGCCCCAGAGGCGACCCACTCTCATTGCTTAGAACTCTCCTGATCCTGCTGATCCGGTGTCAAGTGAATCTTCTTAAGCGGATCAACCAGTTTATCATTTTCCCTCACTTCGAAATGCAAAACGGGTTCTCCTTCAGTTGGTTCCGCCACTTTGCCTATGACCTGCCCCGCCTGTACCCGGTGGCCCTCCCTGACAGAAATCTCGGTTAACCCGGCATACAGGGCATATTCTCCTTTACGGTGCTCAATGAGCACAAACTCCCCGTAGGTGCGATCATGGCCAAGGCGGCTGACTGTACCGGGTTGTACCGCTTTTACCGGCGCCCCTGCTGCAGCGCTGATATCAATGCCGGGGCTGAACCGTTCCAGATTGTCCTCCGGACTTTTCACCCAGCCAAATTCCTGCACCACCCGTCCGGACACGGGGACGGCCCAGGCATCCCCCTTTGCCGGGTCAGCCGTGGTTGGTAATACCGGGCCGGTTAATTCGTTATTAAACATAGGCCAGTCCATATTCACGGTTTGCAGGCCGATGGCAATGGCCTTATCCAGCACGGGCGTTACGTCCCACTCGGTGGTTAAGGCCACTCGCAAACCCTCCCTAGCCTGTTGACTCCAGGGATGGGACGATTCTTTAATCAACAGTAACACCGCCAGAATTCCCAGTGCTGCCACAACACGATAGAAGGTTTTCCAACCTTTACTGCCCGGTTTTTTGCGTTTCCACCGGCTGCCGGATTGATAAATGCTGCTCCAATCATCAGGTCCGTAATTATAATAGCCGCTTAAAGGGTCCCTGCTTTTCTTTTTAAACCGGTCTAAGCTAATCCTTCCTATCTTCATTTTTAAATCCCTCCCAAGGGTATTTCTTTATAGGTCCCGGTACGACTAGTACAGTATATTTTTCGGGAGGGACAAATATGACAAGCCCTGGTTGGCTTGCGGGTATTTCTTTTAGGTCAGGCCGTCAGCCATCAGCCATCGGCCTTCAGCCTTTTGGGGTTTGTTTATGGCTGTTAGCTATTAGCTGTTGGTCATTGGCTTTTTGGTGGTACTAACCTTTTGTGTAACCTATAAAACAACAAAAACAGTCCAGTCAGTGAGACCGGACCCATAAGGAATACATTCAATAAAGCTGAAGGCTGATGGCTGATGGCCAGACCCCAAAGGAATACCCCAAAGCTAAAACAAAATCTTCTGCCTGCGCATATACACGTTCAGCAGAACTCCTATAGCAATCATGTTGGTCATCATGCTGCTGCCGCCGTAGCTGAAGAGGGGCAGGGGTACACCAGTTACCGGCATGATACCGGAAACCATCCCCACGTTAATGAGAATATGAAAGGCAAACATGGCCACTACGCCGGTGGACAGTAAGGCGCCGTTTAAATCCCTGGCCTGGGAGGCAATGCGAATGCCGCGATACAGCAAAATGAAAAACAGGAGCAGCAGGGCGCTGACGCCGATAAAACCCATCTCCTCGCCGACCACCGAGAAAATGAAGTCTGTATGCTGTTCCGGTAAAAAGTTTAGCTGGTTTTGGCTGCCGTTATAGATACCTTTGCCTTCCAAACCGCCGGATCCGATGGCAATTTGGGATTGTACCACGTGATAACCGGCGCCGTGCCACTGTTTCCAGGGGTCGATAAAGACCAGCAGGCGGTCCAATTGATATTCCTTCAGGGGAATCCACAGGCCAAACTTAAAATGTGCCCAGACCCAGCCAATGGCAAAAGCCCAGCCTCCCACAAACAGGCCTGCCACCAATTTGGGATTGGCGCCGGCCACATACAGCATGGCAAACATAATCCCAATAAATACCAGGGATGTCCCCAAATCCGGCTGTTTGAGAATGAGCAGCATGGGAACCCCGACATGGATAAAGCACGGGATTAAATCCTTAAAGGTATTTAATTTTCCCTCCCGTCGGGTTAAAAAATCTGCAAAGGTGACAATGATAAAAATTTTGGCAAACTCCGAAGGCTGCAACAGAAAGGGCCCTAAATTAATCCACCTGGTAGCGCCCTTGGCGCTGTGGCCGAGGGGAGACAAAACAACCAGCAGCAACAATATGTTCAGGATATAAATTGTTTTCCGGTGCCGCCGAAAGTCCTCATAGGGTACTGACAAGATAAATGCCATTATAATTAAACTGAGGATAACGAAAAAAATCTGTTTTTTTACAAAGGTACTAAAAAACAATTTCGTGTATTTAAGAAATGACGTTCCTATCGGTTCACTTGCAGCTTCACCGTTTAGTCCCGGCGCATCTTTGTTCCAGATTTCCTGCTGCTGCCGGAAATCCATGGGACTGTTCACAAGGGTAGCGCTGCTGATAATCACCAGACTGAAGCAGATAATTAAAAAAACGGCAATTAATAATGTATAATCAAGGTTTTTTAGAAACCGTTTGTCTACCATTTGATGAGTTCACCCCCTGTCAATACCCTAACCTTATAGATTATATAATACTTCTGATTGAAATAAAAGGCCCGGAATTTGACTATGGGGTAT
Organism: Desulforamulus putei DSM 12395; assembly: GCF_900129195.1. Taxonomy (GTDB): domain Bacteria; phylum Bacillota; class Desulfotomaculia; order Desulfotomaculales; family Desulfotomaculaceae; genus Desulfotomaculum; species Desulfotomaculum putei. The sequence continues at coordinate 182,737 of NZ_FQUY01000002.1, read as the reverse complement.
TCCTTTGGGGTCGGGCTGTTGGCTGTTGGCCGTCAGCCGTCAGCCATAAACAAACCCCAAAAGGCTGACGGCTGGACCCGAAAGAAATACCTGTAAGACAAAAAAGAGACGCTGTTTGCATCTCCTTTACTTAAGCCAGGCTTTTAGCCCGTTTCATTCGTTTTACCGGAATATTGGCAACCAGAGCAACCTGCTGGTCGTTGCTGTCCAGGCTGACCTCCAGCGCTTGTTCGTCAATTTCCATATAATTCGAAATGACTTTAATGAGGTCGTTCTTCAGGGACGAAAGTAGATCGGGTGAAACATTGGCCCGGTCGTGTACCAGCACCAGCCTTAATCTTTCTTTTGCCACGTTTTTGCTGCCCGTAGACTCACGACCAAAAACCCTGCTTAGAAATTCTAACACTCCGGTACCCCCTTTCCTACTTAAGTCCGATCATTTTCCTTAAGGCACTGAACAGACCGCTTTGCTCCTCCAGATTCATTAAAGGTACGTTTTCTCCCAGGATACGACGGGTAATGTTGCGGTAAGCCTGACCGCTCTGGGATTTTTCATCCCTTACGACGGTCTCCCCTTTGTTGGTGGTTACAACAACCTGCTCATCTTCCGGCACCACACCCAGCAGGTCAATGGCCAGGATTTCATTCATATCGTCAATGCTCATCATATCGCCACGGTTTACCATCTTGGGACGGTACCGGTTGATGATGAGTTTTGGTTCCCGCAGTTCGGCCGCTTCTAAAAGCCCGATAATACGGTCGGCGTCCCGCACGGCGGACACTTCCGGGGTCGTCACTACAATGGCTTTATCCGCCCCGGCAATGGCGTTTTTAAAACCCTGTTCTATGCCTGCCGGGCAGTCAATAATTACATAGTCAAATTCCTTTCTCAGTTCCTCACAAAGTTCCTTCATTTGGTCGGGGTTTACCGCTGTCTTGTCTTTGGTCTGGGCGGCAGGCAACAGGTGCAGGCCCTCGCAACGTTTGTCTTTGATCAAAGCCTGACGAATACGGCAAACACCGCTGGTAACATCCACAATATCAAAAACAATGCGGTTTTCCAGTCCCAGTACAACATCCAGGTTGCGCAAACCGATATCGGCATCCACCAGACACACCTTTTTTCCGTGGGAGGCCAGTCCCATCCCCAGGTTTGCGGTGGTGGTGGTTTTGCCCACGCCACCCTTGCCGGAAGTGACTACGATGACTTCACCCATATTTTTAAGTCCTCCTTACTATGCCAAGCATTTTGCACCGAATGAAGCTGCTAGCCGAATTACAGTGTCCCGTTACCTGATTACAGAATTAAAGGTTTCTATCGTCACGACACCGTTTTTTATCCGGGCCAATTCCGGGTAATCCGGGTCGGATGATTCATCCTCCGGCGGTCGGGTGATGTGGTTGCCGATTCTTAACTGAGTTGGCCTGAGTCTAAAGGCCAAAATAATGGCATTGGTGTCTCCTTTGGCGCCGGCATGGACAACTCCTCTCAGTGAGCCCATGACGATGATATTGCCGGAGGCAACAACTTCCGCTCCGGGGTTTACATCTCCCAGTATCACCACGTTTCCGTCATGATAAATGCTCTGTCCGGAACGCAGGGTTCTTTGAACTAAAACGGTATTCTCATCCACCAGTCCTTCTAATTCCACCGGAAAACTGCCAGGGGATGGATTGCTTGCAGTGGAATTAAACAGTGTCTCTTTAGTCAAAATAATTCCCTCCCGCTTACCCTATACTTCAATTCTACGCTGAAGTACCAAATCCTTCTAAAGATGGATAAAAAAAAGAGGCGGTTAGCCCCAATATTATGAGATAATTAGACAATATAGTTTATTCCGGGCTGTAGGCCGTTCTTTGCGGCACATTCTGCACGCCGAAATAGGCAGCAAACAAATCTCTGGCCACCGGGCCCGCCGCTGACCCTCCGTGGCCGCCATAGTCAATGACGGTGGCCACCGCCACCTCCGGTTTGTCGTAAGGGGCAAAGGCCACAAACAAGGCATGGTTATCATGACCGAAAACCTCACCGGTTCCGGTTTTGCCCGCCACTTCTACCGGAAAACCACTGAAAATGCCGGCAGCGGTACCCACGGTGGTAACCATCCGCATACCCTCCCGGGCCACCTGCAAGGCCTCCGGCTTAACACCCACCTGCCCTATTTTTTGTGGTTTGAATTCCTTGATCACTTTACCGTCCGGGCTGACAATCTTTTCTACCAGGTAAGGCTTCCAGCGGGTCCCATTGTTGGCGATGGCAGCTATATAGTTTACAAGTTGGAGAGGCGTATACAGGTTGTAACCCTGGCCAATGGACATATTCAAGGTATCATAGACCTGCCAGTCCAGATCCCACTTGTACTGGTCGTACTGGTTTTGCACCGCCCGCAGTTCCCTTTGTTTGGCCTTTTCCAGTTTTTCTCTTTCCGCCGGATCTGTGGCGCTGGCCAGCAAGGGTTTGTATTTTTCTTCTATGGCTTTAAATTTGGGGCCATAAATGGCGTCCAAATAAGCTTTGTTGCGTTTGTATTTGTATTCCGGTGTCGGAACAATGCCGGCGGGTTCACCGGGAATTTCTATGCCTGTCCGCTCACCGAAACCAAACTTCCGGGCATACTTGCCGATCAAATCTACACCCAGCAGCCGGTGTCCCAGATACCAGAAGTAGGTGTCACAGGATTCCGAAATGGCCTTGCGCATATCCACCCTGCCATGACCTCCGGGTTTCCAGTCGTTGAAGGCCCGGTTGCCGAAAAGATAATGGCCCGGGTCAGCAATGGACCAGGAAGGGTCCACTTTTCCGGTGTCTACACCGGCGATGGCCAGAATCATCTTAAAGGTGGAGGCCGGTGGATAGAGCTGCAGGACACGGTTGGGCAGCGCGCCGCTTTTTTGTAAATCCTCCCATTGTTTCTGGCTTAAACCTTTAATCCAAATGGATGGTTCGTAGGTGGGATAACTGGCCATGGCCCGAATGGCCCCGGTCCTTACATCCATCATCACTGTAGCGCCGCCCCTGGCCTCATACCCCTGCTTGCGCATCTCCAGCACCTGTCTTTCCAGGGAGGCCTCGGCGGTTTTCTGCAATTCCGCGTCTATGGTCAAAACCAGGTTGTTGCCGGGAACCGGTTCCTTGATGCCAAGGTCCCTGACCGGGCGGGCCTGGGCATCCACTTCCACCTGCCTGGCCCCGTCTTGTCCCCTCAGGTAGGGTTCAAAGGCATTTTCCAGCCCGTCCTGCCCGTACATGTCCCCCAGCCGGTAGCCTTTATCCTGGTTTCTCTTTAATTGTTCCTGTTTAATCTCCTGCACATAACCCAGCACGTGGGAAAGCATCGATTTAAAGGGGTAACTCCTCACCGGCTCCACATCAATAACCACCCCGGGTAAATCCAACCGCTGCTCTTCCAGGACGGTAATGGTCTCCAGCGGAACGTCCGTGGCCAGTCGCACCGGCTGGTACATCCTGAGCTGCTGTTCCTCCAATTTTTTCATTATTTCCTTAGGATCCATGCCCAGTATGCTTGCCACCCTGTTGACCACCCGGTCGGTATCCTTTAAGCCCAGATAGACCAGGGAAACCGTATAAACGGGCTTGTTGCCCACAATTTTTACTCCCTTGCGATCGTAAATCTCACCCCTGGGAGCGATAATGGGGTTTAACCGCATGTGGTTTTGCTTGGCTAGGGTTTCAAAGCGTTCCGTTTCCAGAAGCTGCATATAAGCCAAACGACTAATCAAAACCGTAAAGATGAAGATAATAAGATAGAGGAGCACACGGGTCTTTTTTTCAATAATCTTCCTTTCCATTAAACTCCTCCCAAACAAATTGTATATTAAGGTTCTCTTTCCCTCAGCCAACCCTTTTCATAGGAGCTGTAAAACTTCCAGTAGGTCAGGGGGACCATAAGGCCCGTGTAAATGGCGGATGGCATAATCACCTGGCCCAGGGCAAAGAAAGGGGCCACTTCAATATTCAGGTAAAACAACAAAACATAGCAGGCAAGCTGATTGAGAATCCCCACCATAAAGGTTACCAGGGATACGATGATCACGCTCTCCTTATAAAACCGGGCCTCTGCCAGCCCCACCAGGTAACCCGCCAGCATTTTGGTGAGGGCGTTTAACCCGATATAACTGCCGGAAAAAATATCCTGAGCAAGACCTGCCAGAAAACCCAAAAAAGCCCCCTCCCGAGAGCCCCGGAGGAAGCCATTGAACACAACCAGCATTAAAATCAGGTCGGGTTTTACCCCTGCCACCTGAAGAAAGGTAAATATGGTAGATTGTAACAGCAGCGCTATGATTATTAACAATAAAAAAACAATAGAACGCATTAATTACCCTCCGTGGGAGGAAGAATATCCGGGTTATAGATGGTCGTAATCACCAGCACTTCCTCCAGACGGTGGAGGTCCGCAAAGGGCACCACGGTGGCGGTCTTAAACAACCCCGTTGGCTCATTGGAAACACCGGTAATTTTGCCAATGGGGATCCCCTTGGGAAAGGTGCCGCCAATGCCTGAGGTAATAATGGTTTGACCATCAAACAACTGGGTATCCTTGGGCACGTGGATCAGTCTGGTCTCTCCGGTACCGGCGGTTGTCCCCTCCAGCACCCCGGGAACACGGGTTTCCTGAACCATTGCCCCCACCCCGCTGCGGGGGTCGGAAATTAACATCAGTTGGGAGGTATTTTGGGATACCGCCACAATCTTACCCACCAGGCCCGAAGGTGTTACCACCGGCATATTTTTTACTATACCATCCTTACTCCCCTTGTTCAAGGTGACAATACCAAACCAGTTTCCGGGGTCGCGACCAATGACTGCTGCGGTCCTGACGCTGAAATTTTGCTTGTACCGGTCCTGGTATTGCAGAAGTTCCTTGAGACGTTTGTTTTCTTGCTTTAACTCTTCCTGCAAATAGAGCTGCCCCTTTAAAAGAGACACTTGTTCCTTCAATGCTTTATTTTCTTCAGACAGCCTGCCCAGGGAAGAAATGAATTCTGTCCCATTGCGAAAGGTCTCAGCAATTCTTACCAGCGCTCCCTGGACCGGGGCCAGGCTGTCTTTGATGGCTGCTTCCATCGGTGTAAGCTGGGGACGCTCCAGGTGGGTAAAACGCATCACCAGCAGGGTGATCCCCACCAGAACAGACAGCAGAAAAAAATTCTTATACGATACAAACCGGGGCAAACCTTCTCACACCCTTAGGCCAACTTTTTCGGTTGGATTAATACACGTCTTAGGACATCAATATTTTCCAGTACCCTGCCTGACCCGTAGGCCACTGCCAGCAAGGGTTCTTCGGCCAGATGAACAGGCATACCCGTTTGATCGCTGACCAAGCGGTCCAGACCCCGGAGTAAGGAGCCACCGCCGGCCATCACAATACCCCTGTCCATAATATCCGCTGCCAATTCCGGAGGCGTCTTTTCCAGGGTAACCTTAATGGCTTCCAGGATGGCCGCCACGGGTTCGGACAGGGCCTTATAAATTTCCGTCGAGGTGATTTGCAGGGTTTTCGGCAAACCAGTGACCAGGTCACGCCCTCTTATTTCTTCAGTTTCCTCCACTTCCAGCGGGTAAGCGGTACCAATATTAATTTTAATTTGCTCGGCGGTACGTTCACCGATCATTAAGTTGTAAGTCCGTTTTACGTGCTGGATAATGGCATCGTCCATTTCATCACCGGCGATGCGGATGGACTTGCTGGTGACAATGCCGCCCAGGGAGATGACCGCCACTTCGGTGGTGCCGCCACCGATGTCAACGATCATATTTCCCGTGGGTTCATGAACCGGCAGCCCGGCGCCAATGGCCGCCGCCATGGGCTCTTCAATGAGATAAGCCTCCCTGGCCCCGGCCTGCAGGGCAGCCTCCCGGACAGCTCTTTCTTCAACGGCGGTCACGCCGGAGGGCACACTGACAACCACCCGGGGCTTGACGATAAAGGAGCGTCCCCGGAGGGCCTTGTTAATAAAGTACTTTATCATGCTCTGGGTAACGTCGAAATCAGCAATGACCCCGTCCTTCATGGGGCGGATGGCCACAATGTTCCCCGGGGTACGGCCGATCATTTGCTTGGCTTCCTCCCCCACTGCCAGAACATGGCCTGTTTCTCTTTGAATGGCCACCACCGACGGCTCCCTTAGGACAATGCCTTTGCCCTTCACATAAACCAGAGAGTTGGCGGTGCCTAAATCTATTCCCATATCCTTGGAAAACATACCAAGTCTCATTATTTCGTCCTCCTTAGGGTTTGTTAAATAAGTCCTTTGGATTTCATGCTGGCAAATCTATTATCTCCAATTACGATGTGGTCTAGGACATCGATCCCAATAATTTGTCCCGCTTCAACCAATCTTTTGGTGAGGGCGATATCCTCCCTGCTGGGTGTGGGATCACCGCTGGGATGATTGTGTACCAAAATCAAGGAAGCTGCACTGCGGCGGATGGCGGTTTTAAACAATTCCCTGGGATGTACCATGGAAGAATTCAAAGTCCCAATGGAAATGGTCTCCCTGGCAAGCACCTGGTTTTTGGTGTTCAGGAGCAGGGCTTGAAAATACTCCCGGTCCTTATCCCTTAAATCTTCCATCACCAGAAAACACACATCCTCGGGACACCGGATCACCGGTCTTTCTTCGGCAGGCAGGGCTGCCAGTCTCTTACCAAGTTCAAGGGCAGCCTTTACCTGGACGGCCTTGACCGGACCCACTCCTTTAATTTCGCTTAATTCCTCAATGGTGGCTTGAGCAAGGGCCCGCAAGTCCTTAAAACGGCTAAAAATTTCGGCCGCCAGTTCCATGGCAGAAGCCCTGGCCGTACCGGTGCGCAGCATAATGGCTAGTAAATCAATATCAGAAAGGTTTGCCGCCCCCTCTTTAAGCATACGCTCCCTGGGACGCTGTTCCGGGGGTAATTCACGCATTACGGGATAAGTCATACAATTTCGACTCCAAACATTTTTAAAATATCTGCCAGTTTAGCAACAGGCAAGCCAACCACATTAAAATAACAGCCCCGGATGCCTTCAATAAAAACCGCGGCCTTCCCCTGCACGGCGTACGCGCCGGCTTTATCCATCGGCTCGCCGGTGTCCACATAACGCTCAATTTGTTCTAACGTCAATGGTTTGAACCGCACAGCGGTAACCTGGTGGGTCACCACCGATTGGCCGGTGGTGGCATCTATGACCGCCAAACCCGTATATACCTCGTGGCTTCTACCCTGTAAGCTTTTCAACATCTGCACGGCTTCCTCGCGGTTCGCCGGTTTTCCCAGGGGTTTGTCCCCCAGAACCACAATGGTATCGGCGCCGATAACCAATCCCCTGGTGCATTGGGCAGCCACCGCCGAAGCCTTTCGTTCCGCCAATTTTTCTACTAGCTGGGCTGCAGGCATATTTTCAGCCAGTGTCTCGTCCACTTCACTGACCCTTACCTCAAATTCCAGCCCCAGGTTGGCAAGAAGCTCCTGGCGCCGGGGAGATGCAGATGCAAGAATGATGGGCCGCACAAGGTTAACCCCCTATGAATCCAATCAATCATCTATAACTTCCGATAGGCTAAAAATCCTAATATCATTCCCAGCCCGGTAACAGGCCCCAGGGACATTGTAATGCCGAAAGATACCTGCAGAAAATGCAAGTTAAAGGTGGTATTGTTTAATCCTATGGTTGTAAAATTTTTTAAAACAGGCAAGTAGTGCGCCATTGCCTGTCCCAGCGCACTGCCGATTACACCGCCCGCAAGAAGCAAGATGATTAAAGTAACCGGACCTTTGCCCGTTCTAAAAGTCTTACCCATGCTTTCACCTGTCAGGAAAGGATTGGAATTACTTCTTATAAGTTTATCATCCACCCTTTTATCTGACAAGCAATTACAGATACTTTAGTTGTCCCCGGTAAACGGAGAAATATCCGTTAAAATGTTGAAGGTGGGCAAAGCCCACCAATTATAAAATCCTTTTACTTTTCTCTCAGCGCCAGGTTAAAGGTTAAAATTTCCAGCTTAACCGAGAGGTCAACATTCCGAACTTCTACATGGTCGGGTACGTTGAGAGATATCGGTGCAAAGTTCAGGATTGCCTCCAAGCCGGCCTTCACCATAATGTCGGCAATTTCCTGGGCTGCTTTGGCCGGAACGGCAATAATTCCGATACGAACATTATTCTCTTTTACCACCCTTGGCAGGTCTTCCAGGGGAAGCACCTCCAAATCAGCGATACGCTTGCCGATCTTGGTCAGGTCATTATCAAAGACCCCCACAATGGTAAAACCCCTGTCTTTAAATTCCCTGTACGTTACCAGGGCGGAGCCGAGGTTACCAGCCCCCACCATGACCAGGTTCCACGGCTCGGATAAACCCAGAATTTTTACGGTGTAGCGGATTAAGTCCTTAACGTTATAGCCCACACCCCGGGTTCCGAACTCGCCAAAATAGGCCAGGTCTTTACGAACCTGGGCCGGACTTACGCCGACACCCTCGGCGATGTCACCGGAAGATACTGTGGTAATCCCTTTTTTGTCTAATCTTTTTAAAAACCTGGAGTATATCGATAACCTAGTTATGGTTGCTTCCGGAATCTTTAGCGCTTTCACCAGATCCCCTCCCTTTTATCCGAAGATATTATTGTATTTTTTCATCCCTGTTAATTTTTTAATTAATTTATATTTTATATTATAGTAGCAAAAGTTCAGGTTGCAAAGGGCATTTGTGAATCTTATGACATTACTTTTTTATGCAAAGTTCAAACTTTGTCGCTTATATGACAAATATGTGTTGCTTTTCAAGACAGTTTTCGACATTATTGCATATATTATAACACTTTTGTAGTATTTTTTACTTAAGATAATTTTCATATTGACTTGTGCCTGATTGTTTTTTCACATATTTTATTTTGATAGAGATTTTGACTTTATACATCCTTTTGCCTGCCGGTTTAAAACAAATAATCACTCCGGTTTACCTGTCCGAAGTGATCATACAGAAGAAAGTCCCAAAACTGAGCGGGCTTCCGCCACCATGTATAAAGAACCGGTGATACAAAGAATGTCATCCTGACGGGCTTTATCCAGAACCGTTTTTACTGCTTGCCGCACATCTTCTATGATCATTACATCCTCAAGGTATTTTTTTACATAATCCGCCAGTTTGGTCCAATCCCCGGCCCTGGGGTGATTGGAGCGGGTCACGACCACCGCTTTGGCCAGCGGGGCCAATTCCGCCACCACCTTGGACCTTTCTTTGTCTGCCAGCATACCCAGGACAAAGATCAATTGACGATCGGGAAAGTATTCCAGCAAAGCCTGCCTCAATGCCCGGGCTCCGGCATGGTTATGGGCGCCGTCCAATAGCACCGTGGGATTTTTTCTTACAACCTCCAGCCGTCCGGGCCAATGAACCCTTTGCAATCCTTCAACCACGGCAGCGGCAGGGACCGGGTGCCCGCCATTGGAAAAAAGCATTTCCACTGCTGCCACCGCGGTGGCGGCATTGATTCGCTGGTGCGACCCAAGCAGGGGAAGCTGAATGTGGTAGTGGTTGTGCAATCCTTTTATTTTAAATTGTTGGTATCCGCCGTTGTTGTCCCGCGGTTGAACAGAGGACCAGGTTACGTCCTTGCCCACCAGGATCAGTCTGCTTTGATTGGCTTTTGCCGCCTGCCAAATCACTTCCAGGGCAACCCCTTCGGCAGCGGTGACCACCGGGACACCCTTTTTGATGATGCCGGACTTCACCCGGGCAATTTCCTCAACGGTGCTGCCCAGGTGGTCCATGTGATCCAGGGTTACATTGGTGATGACCGAAACCAGCGGGGTTACCACGTTGGTTGAATCGATGGCTCCCCCCAGCCCCACTTCCAGGGCTACGTAGTCTGTTTCTTCCATGGCAAAATAAAGGAGGGCCAGGGCGGTGCTGACTTCAAATTCGGTGGGATGTTCGAACCCTTCGGCCACCATGTTGTCCATGTGCGGGCGGATCTCTGTGAGGAGTTGAGCCAATTTGGCTTCAGCAATTGGCCGGCCGTTGATGAGGAACCGCTCGGTGTAGCTGTGCAGGTGCGGGGAGGTGAACATGCCGGTCTTGTAGCCTGCCGCCCTTAGGATGCCGGCAATCATGGCGGTGGTGGAGCCTTTGCCGTTGGTGCCGCCGACATGGATGATGTTCAGGCGCCGGTGGGGATTGCCCAGCCGCCGCAGCAGTTCCTGGATACGGCCTAAGCCCAGGTTCATACCGAATTTGGTCAGGCCTTTAAGGTAGGTGATTGCTTCGTCGTAGGTCAATGGGGGTGGGTCCTTTCCTTTGTTCTGGTTGGTTGTCTATTTCTATTTATGAATACAGTGTCCCTTTCCTTTTGGGTACGCCGCTCTAAAGAGTTAGTGTCCGTCATTCTCGATCAGGAAAAACTTAATGGCTTCCTTAAAATTCTCCACGGCCTCTTCCATGGTTGCCCCCCGGGAAGCACAGCCCGGCACATCCGGGGTTACGGCATAGAAACCACCGTCCTCATGGTCTTCATGCACCTGTACCCGAATCCGCACCTTGATCTCGCCTTCCAATCCACCCTTGGGCAAGGGGGACAGGATTTCCTCAAATTGAAGTGGTATCTTAATCACCTCTCCCTACTGGGCTTATAGGCTGTTCTTTTGGGTTAGCCCATAAGTCTAACTTAACATCGCCAGGCGGTCTTGCAAAGCATTGGCTTTCATGGTGAGCTCCTGCTCCTTGGCCCTTTCCTTTTCAATGACGTCCGCCGGGGCTTTGGCCAGGAAGCCCTGGTTGTTCAGTTTGCCTTGCACCCGGGCAAGGTCGGCTTGGACAGCTTTCAGTTCTTTGTTTAAGCGGGCCATTTCTTTGTCCAGGTCAATGAGCCCCTTGAGGGGTACGAAGATCTCAACGCCACGGGTTACGGCACTGGCGGACTGGTCCGGTTTTTGCTGCAGTTCAGCCAGCACCTTCACTTCGGCATTGGCCAGCCCCTGGATATAGGCGGTGTTTCTTTCCAGAATGCCGCGGCATCCTGCATCACCGGATACCAGCACGGCCTCGGCCCTTTTGCCGGGAGGCACGTTCATCTCGCCCCGGATGCGGCGAATGGCGGTGATTACTTCAATCAGCACGGCCATTGCCGCCTCGGCGGTTTCATCCTGCAGGCTTTCATCCGGGGTAGGCCATTGGGCCAGCATGATGCTTTCCCCCCGGTGGGGCAGTTTCTGCCAGATTTCCTCGGTGATGAAGGGCATGAAGGGATGGAGCAGTTCCAGGGTCTCCCTTAATACCTGCACCAGTACCTGCTGGGCGGTGACCCGGTCCTCCGGTGTGGTTTTGCCAAACAGACGGGGTTTCGCCAGTTCAATGTACCAGTCGCAGAACTCGCTCCAAATGAACTCGTACAGCACACGGGCTGCTTCACCCAGTTCGTAACGCTCCAGGTAGTCGGTTACCTGGGAAACAGCGCTCTGCAGGCGGCTTAAAATCCAGCGGTCCGCCAGGGTATAGGGGCCGCCTTGGGCGGCAGGGTCGTAATCCCCCAGGTTCATCATAACAAAGCGGGAAGCGTTCCATAACTTGTTGGCAAAATTACGGGCGCCGTCCAGCCGTTCGAAATGGAAGCGCAGGTCGTTGCCGGGGGTGTTGCCGGTGATCAGCATAAACCGCAGGGAATCGGCGCCGTGGCTTTCAATAACATCCAGGGGGTCCACCCCATTGCCCAGGGACTTGCTCATCTTGCGTCCCAGGGAGTCCAACACCAGTCCGTGGATAAAGACTTCCTTAAAGGGTTCCTGATCCATGAAGCGGAGCCCGGAGAAAATCATGCGGGCCACCCAGAAGAAAATAATGTCGCGCCCGGTGACCAGCACCGAAGTGGGGTAAAAATGTTCCAGCTCGGGCGTCTTGTCAGGCCAGCCCAGGGTGGAAAAGGGCCACAGGGCAGAGGAGAACCAGGTGTCCAGCACATCGGGGTCCTGCTCCATCTTACCGCCGCATTTGCTGCAACCGGTTACCGGGGTAATGGAGGCCACTGTTTCATCACAATCCTGGCAGTAGTAAACGGGTATGCGGTGCCCCCACCAGAGCTGGCGGGAAATACACCAGTCACGGATGTTCTCCATCCAATTCAAATAAATCTTGGTGAAGCGTTCCGGAATAAAGGTAATACGTCCGTCTTTAACAGCCTCAATGGCCGGCTCGGCCAGGGGTTTCATTTTTACGAACCACTGTTTGGACAGCATGGGTTCAATGGCAGTGCTGCAACGGTAGCAGTGGCCCACAGCGTGGCTGATGTCTTCCACTTTCACCAGGGCGCCCATGGCTTCCAGATCACGGACAATTTGCTTGCGGCATTCCCAGCGGTCCATGCCCTGGTATTTACCGGCATTTTCATTCATTTTGCCGTATTTGTCAATGACCACCACCTCGGGCAACCCGTGCCGGCGGCCGATTTCAAAGTCGTTGGGGTCGTGGGCCGGCGTCATCTTCACAGCGCCGGTGCCGAAGGTGGGGTCGCAGTAGGCATCGGCGATCACCGGCAGTTCCCGTCCCACAATCGGCAGGATCAGGGTTTTGCCCACCAGGTGCAGGTAGCGGTCATCCTCGGGGTTGACAGCGACAGCCACGTCTCCCAGCATGGTTTCCGGGCGGGTGGTGGCAATCACGATATATTCTTCGGGATTGTCCTTGGCGGGGTATTTAATGTAATAAAGCTGGCCGGGCCTGTCCAAGTGCTCCACTTCAATGTCGGAGATGGTGGTCTGGCAATGGGGGCACCAGTTGGTAATATAGTAATCCCGGTAAATCAGCCCCTGCTCGTACAGGCGAACAAACACTTCCAGCACCGCCTTGGAGCATCCTTCATCCATGGTAAAGCGCTCCCGGTCCCAGTCGCAGGAGGCGCCTAGGCGGCGCAGCTGGGTGGTAATGCGGTTGCCATACTGTTCCTTCCAGTTCCAAACCCGCTCCAGGAATTTTTCTCGGCCCAGGTCATATTTTGACAGGCCCTCTTTGGCCAGTTGTTCTTCCACTTTGGCCTGGGTGGCGATACCCGCGTGGTCGGTGCCCGGAACCCACAGGGTGTTGTAGCCCTGCATGCGGCGCCAGCGGGTCAAGATGTCCTGCAGTGTATTGTCCAGGGCATGGCCCATGTGCAGTTGTCCGGTGACGTTCGGCGGCGGCATCACAATGCAGAAGGGAGTCTTATCCTTCTCTACTTCCGCGTGAAAATACTTGTTGTTTTCCCAGTGACGGTACCACTTGCCTTCCACCTCCCTGGGATTGTACACGGTTGGAATGTTGTTCTCGGTCACGTAGAATCACTACTCCTTTTTGGCGGTTGGTTGTTGGCTATTGGCTGTTGGCTTTTGGCCTTTAGCCATTGGCTTTTGACAAAAGGTAGTATTCAGAATAAAAAACACTCCTTAATACTATGCTTAAAGCCAATAACCAAAAGCCAATGGCCAATACTAACGGCCAATAGCATTAAAAAAGCTCCCGTCCAAATCAAGGACGGAAGCTGCTTTCCGCGGTACCACCTTGTTTCCACCCACAACAAAGCAAAACATTGATCGGGTGGCAACTCACAGGGCTGTAACGGGCCTGCCCGTCCAGGCCTACTGGTGGTTCAGCCTGGCGTCTCCGGGGCGACATCCTGGGGTTTTGGACAGAAGGCCTTGCAGCCACGGGCCTTCCTCTCTGCGACCAAAGGGTCCCGGAACTCCCCTTCTTCGACTTTGCCTACCCAATAGTTTAATAATTTTCAGAGTCTGTGTCAACCAAACCTACTTGCGAGAGCTCAGGTATCTTCTGCGGACAGCACGCTTTCTTACAGCAGGCAGGTTGACCCCGATAACACCGCCTACCGCTCCCAGCACGGCCATGGCCAGGTTTATTAATACCGGGTCCAAAACCGGTAACCCCGTCAGAGCCCCTGCCGCCACAAAGAGCATGCCGTAAATCAACCCGGTCATGCCCCCGTGCTGCCAGCCCCGGATACCTGCCGCAGCCCCGGCTCCCATTCCCCCGACGGCTGCGGAAACCAGAATGGTGAGCAAGACAGCCGGGGAAAAATGATAGACCGGTTGGTTGGTGACCACCACCACAAACCCCATCATTAAAAATACCGACAGGGTGACACTAAAGGCCTGTACCAGGCCTGTCCCCACTGCCCCCCTTTTAAAGGGCCTGTCCCCTTTTACACCATGCTTATGCCACTGCACAAAGGTTAATCTGCCCATCTTTTCCGGACCCCCTTAAAAAAATTCTCTTACATATGTATGCCCGCTTCCCAAAATTATGCCCATCAAACCAAAATATGGTTATTAAATTGAATCACTTAAATAAACATAGTAGTGGATTGGATTGCTTGGGTTGAAAGGGGTTGATCTTTCTTGAGAAGGCCTTGGAAATGGTTTTTGCTTGTGCTGCTGGCAGCCATTGCAGCGGGTTTAGGAACACACGGGGTCAGGACCTATCTCCTGTACAGTAAAGAGCCGGCAAAACCGGACATCGTGAAGGTCGCAGAAACAGAGCGTTCCTTGCTGGCGCTGCCGCATTATATCGCCCTGGCCCAAGGTTTTTACCGGGAGCAAGATCTCCGGGTGGAATCCTCTGTGCTGAAGGAGGCGGCGCAGGAAGAGTTGAAGCTGAACGATCAGGCAGATGTGTTGTTGGGTAACCTCAGCCAGGCATTATTCACCCGTCCGCTGGGAACCGGGGCGGACCTGGTGGCCTTTGCAGGGTTAGCCCGCAAAGAGGGCTCCTTTCTGTTGGGACGTGAGGAAACCCAGCCCTTTTCCTGGGACCGGGTGAAGAAGAAAAGTATCCTGGGGGATGCGCCGGATACCCAGTCCAACATCATTTTGGAAGAAGCCCTCAAACAAAACAAATTGATCCTGCAGCACCAGGTCATTATCATTCAAAACCTGCCGCCGAATTTAAAAGAAGGCGCCTTTCAGGCCGGTTTAGGACATTTTGTCCAGATGTCAGAACCACAGGCCACCTTGATCGAGCAGAACGGTTTTGGCAAAACCGCTGTCTTCCTGGGGACAGCCGTGGGTCCTGTGCCTGCCCTGGCCCTTATGGCGCCGGCATCTTACCTGAAGGGGCACAGCAGGCAATGCCAGAAGCTGGTCAACGGCCTGTGCAAGGGGATGCTCTGGCTGGATTATCATACCCCGGTGGAAGCGGCCAGAGTGGTGGCCCCCTATTTCCCCGACCTGGACCGTCAGACCTTGACCAAAATTATTGAGCGTTACAAAAAGTTGGGCCTTTGGGATAAAAGTCCGGTGATCCCGCAAGAGGACTATGAAAATTTACAGAATTATGTTAAAAGAGCCGGCGAATTGACCAACCCGGTGAACTATAAAGACGGGGTCTATACAAAGTTTGCCAGGAAGGCCGCCCGGACGGTGGAATATGTCCCGCCGGAAAAGGAAAAGGAAAAGACCTGGTGGGAGAAGATTAAGACGCTGGACTTTAAGTAGTTGGCGGAAAAAGGATTCTACCGCATAATAAATAATCGAAAAGATGCCGGGTACACTATAAGGGAACCTGGTTTCCTGGCGGAGGTGCTTCCCTTGCGTGTTGCCATCATCGGCGCCGGAGTATCGGGTCTGGCCTGCGCCCATGAGTTAGAACGCCTAGGCATATACCCGGATATTTTTGAAGAGCGCCCCCGTTGCGGGGAACTCTTTCCCCATGTGGCAGGCATCCTGCAGCTGATGAACCGGCCTGTGCGGGACCAATTGGAGTGGTTAAAAAAAGAATATCATTTAGAGATCCATCCCCTGGCCACCTGGAAGAAAATCACGATGAATGCTCCCAGGGTCAAAAGGGTTGTCCGGTCGGGCAATTTTGGCTATTTCTTGGAACGGGGGCAGGGACCGCGTTCCCTGGAGACCCAGTTGGTCAACAGCCTGAAAAGCCGGGTCAATTATAACTGCCGGGGTGATTACTCGGCATTGGCCGGGGAATATGACTATGTGGTGGTGGCCACCGGCAACCGGCAGGTTGCCGCAACCCTCGGTATTTGGAAAGATATCTTTAGCACCATGGTTCGGGGGGCTGTTGTTCAAGGTAAGTTTGACCCGGAAGAACTGATTATGTGGGTGAATACCGATTATGCCCTGGGGGCCTATGCTTATTTAACCGCCTTTAGCCCCACCAGGGCCAGCCTGGTGTTAATCCACGCCAATGCCAAACCTGGGGAAACGGAGAGGCACTGGGTTACTTTTTTAAAGAAGGAGAAACTTGATTATCACATCGAAGAAAACTTTTTGCTGGAACACGTCGCAGGTACCGCTTACCCGCACCAGGTAGGAAACATTCTTTTGGTGGGGGCTGCCGGTGGTTTTATGGAGTCTTTTTTAGGCTTTGGCACGGTATCCTCCCTGCGCAGCGGTGTCCTGGCGGCCCGGGCCATTAGGGGAAACCGGTGCTTTACAAAACTGGCCGATAAGTTGGACCAGGAAATGAGAAGGTCTGTTCGTTTGCGGGAAATTATCAATACAATGGAAAATAAAGATTATGACCGCTTGGTGACAACCGCCACTTCTCCTATTATTAAACAGTTATTCTATAACACAAATTTCCCTGTACTAAAATACGCCGGTGATATTTTAGAACTGGTGCGAGCTTCCGTGAACTGGGAGAAAAAAAGCATCTTACCCACCAAACGTTCCAAATAGGGGGTCAGACCCCCCGTAAAAAATGTCGAAAAAACCGCTGGCGTTTGACCAGCGGTTACTCTTTTTCTACCGACCTTTGACTGACCGTGTTATGTATCCAATTTTTTATAACTCCCAGCAGTTCATCCCGGCCCCGGCCGGTTTCGGCGGAAAAGGGGATCAGTTGATGTTCCGGGGCTAAAGGAAGGGATTTTTTGATCACTGCCTGCTGCCTGGCCCACTGGTTGTTGGAGATTTTATCAATTTTGGTGGCCACCACCACCGTAGGCAGCCTGTAATGCAGCAGCCACCCGTACATTTGTTTGTCCTGGGAAGTGGGGGTATGGCGGCAGTCCAAGAGCAGGAACACCCCTTTCAGGGGCTCTCTGTTCTTTAAATACCCCTCAATCATTTTTCCCCACTTGGCCCGCACTTCATCGGGCACCCTGGCATAGCCGTAACCAGGCAGGTCTACCATGACAAATTGGTCATTAATTTTAAAAAAATTAATCAGTTGCGTCCTGCCGGGGGTGCTGCTGGTTCTGGCCAAGCCCTTACGGTTGACCAACCTGTTGATTAAGGACGACTTGCCCACATTGGAGCGGCCCACAAAGGCCACTTCGGGTAAATTCCCCGGGGGATAACCCCCGGGGTTCACTGCACTGGTTAAAAACTCAGCGGCAACAATCTTCACGACGGTAAATGGGTTCCTCCTTGCTGCTGGACTTCCTGGTGATCCATGGGGGTAAAGTGAGGATTGTCAATGGTGGCCGCCGCTTCAGGCTCCACCACGTCGGTTTGCACCACTTCCTTTTCCAGCAGGGCAATTTCCAGCACTTGATCCATGTGATCCACCAGTTTAAATTCCAGCTGCTTTTTAATGTTGTTCGGAATATCTTCCAGATCCTTTTTATTGTCCCTGGGCAGTATAATCACTTTATTGCCGGCCCTGTGGGCAGCCATCACTTTTTCTTTAATGCCGCCCACCGGCAGTACCCGCCCCCGCAGGGTGATTTCGCCGGTCATGGCCACATCGTGGCGCACCTTGCGGCCGGTGAGCACCGAGGCCATGGCAGTGGCCATGGTAATCCCCGCCGAGGGACCGTCCTTGGGAATGGCCCCCTCGGGAATGTGAATGTGCAAATCCCACTTTTCAAATAACTCCTGATCAATGCCCAAATCCTGGGCCCGGCTGCGCACGTAGCTGTAGCCCGCCTGGGCGGATTCTTTCATCACTTCGCCCAGTTTGCCGGTCAGGGTCATACGACCGCTGCCTTTATAGGTGGTCACTTCAATTACCAGGGTGTCGCCGCCCACTTCGGTCCAAGCCAGGCCGGTAACGGTGCCAACCTCATCATTTTGCTCAGCCACCCCGTAACGGTAACGGGGAATTCCCAGGAACTGCTCCAAGTTCTGAGCGGTAACCTTCACTCTTGCCGCCTCCCCTGCCACAATTTTCTTGGCAGTTTTACGGCAGATGGTTGCAATTTTGCGCTCCAGGTTACGCACACCGGATTCCCGGGTGTACTCCCGGATCACTTTAAGCAGGGTGTTGTCCGAAACACTGATCATGTCTTCGGACAGGCCATGTTCCTTGATTTGTTTGGGTAGCAGGTGACGTTTGGCGATTTGCAGTTTTTCATCTTCAGTATACCCAGAAATCTGAATAACTTCCATCCGATCCAGCAATGGACGGGGGATTGACCACATGTTGTTGGCGGTAGTAATGAACATTACATTGGAAAGGTCAAAGGGTGTCTCAATGTAGTGATCGCTGAAGGTGCTGTTTTGTTCAGGATCCAGCACTTCCAGCAGCGCAGAAGCCGGATCCCCCCGGAAATCGCTGGCCATCTTATCAATTTCGTCCAGCAGGAAGACCGGGTTCTTGGAACCGGCGGTGCGCATGCCTTGAATGATCCGTCCGGGCATGGCGCCCACATAGGTCCGGCGGTGTCCACGGATTTCAGCCTCGTCCCGGACGCCGCCCAGGGAAATGCGAATAAACTTGCGGTCCAGCGCCCGGGCAATGGAACGACCCAAAGAGGTTTTTCCCACACCCGGCGGTCCCACCAGGCACAGGATGGGACCCTTCATCTTCTTGGCCAGCTTACGAATGGCCAGGTATTCAATAATTCTTTCCTTGGGGTCTTTCAACCCGTAATGGTCAGCGTCCAACACCTCCTGGGCGGCTTTAATATCGATACGGTCCCGGGTGCTCTTGCTCCAGGGAAGGCTAAGGAGCCAGTCCAGATAATTGCGCACTACCGTGGCCTCCGCAGCCATGGGAGGCATTTTCTCCAAACGCTCCACTTCTTTGAGGGCCTTTTCCTCGGCCTCTTTGGGCAGTTTGGCCTTGGCAATTTTTTCTCTCAGTTCTTCACATTCAGCTACCCGTTCGTCCTTTTCGCCCAGTTCCTTTTGGATAGCCTTCATTTGTTCCCTCAGGTAGTATTCCTTCTGGGTTTTTTCCATTTGCTTGCGGACCCTGATGTTGATTTTCCGCTCCAGTTCCACAATTTCCAGCTCCCTGGCCACAATGGCGCAGAGTTTTTCCAACCGCTCCACGATATCAACGGCTTCCAGCACCTTTTGCTTATCCTCGATACGCAGCGCTAAGTGGGAAGCGATAATATCGGCCAGGCGCCCGGGTTCTTCCAGGTTTACCACCGAAACCACGGTTTCCGGGGGTATGCGCTTGGATAGTTTCACATATTGTTCAAACTGGTAAACCAGGCTCCGCATAAGGGCTTCAATTTCAGGGTTTTTCTCAAATTCTTCGGCGTACTGTTCAATTTCCACCCTGAAATAGGGTTCCAGATGATAGTATTTATTTATTTTGGCCCGGGCAATGCCTTCCACCAGCACCCTGATGGTACCGCCCGGAAGTTTTAGTAATTGCTTAACTTCAGCTACAGTTCCTACCTGGTAAATGTCGTCCGCTGTGGGTTCATCGGTCTGCGCTTCCTTCTGGGTCGCCAGGAAGATCATTCTGTCCTGCACCATGGCTTCTTCAATGGCCTGTACCGATTTCTCCCGACCCACATCCAGATGAATCACCATATAGGGAAAAACCAGAATGCCCCGCAGAGGAAGCAGAGGTAGAGATTTCATTACGGAATTCACTGCTACACCTCCTTGTATACTCCAATCATATGATCATTAACTAGTGAACCAGAATACAGTAATCATAACATAAAAATTAAGAATCTCGCCACAACAATAATTCCCAGTAACGGAAAAAACCCAGCAATAGCTGGGTTTCTTAAGCTTGCAGAAGCCAATTTGTTATTCTCCGCTTACAGGATGTTTCATAATTCGCAATTATTTTATACATGATCAGGATTTGGCAGCTTCCTGGGACAAAAAGGCTGCAGCAGGTATTTCCAGTGCCGCCGGGACCGGTTGCCATTTGGGCTCCTCTGCCAGAGACTGGCCTATTAAGGCTCCTTTGATCACCTCGTCCAGTGTTTCTACCGCTACCACGGTAATGTCCTCCATGTTTTTAAATATTTCCTGGTAATTTTCTTCGGGAATAAAGACTTTTTTAACTCCGGCCTGGCGGGCTGCCTCCACTTTGGCCACAATGCCGCCCACCGGTTTCACCAGCCCCCGGATAGAGATTTCACCGGTCATGGCCACGGTATTGTCCACCGGGATTCCCTTAATGGCAGAGTAGATGGCGGTGGCAATGGTGACCCCGGCCGAGGGCCCGTCCACCAGGCCGCTGCCCAGGAAATTAACGTGGATATCATAGTTTCTCGGGTCTACATCCATCACCCGCCGCAGCACCGTGACAACATTCTCCACCGAGCTGCGGGCCATGCTCTTGCGGCGTATCCTTTTGCCGCTGCCGCCGATTTCTTCTTCCTCAACCACGCCGGTAACGGTAATTTTGCCCGCTCCTTCAGCCGCGGGGATAACGGTGGCCTCCACCTCAGAAAGGATACCCATATTGGGGCCGTAGACCGCCAGGCCGTTCACCACGCCAACTTGGGGCTGCGGGTTGATCTTCCGTTCCGGTCGCGGGGTGTACTGGCCGCTGTGGATAACCCACTCGATGTCCCGTACCAGAATTTCTTTTCTTCCCTCGGTAAGGGCAATGCCACCGGCAATTTGAATGATGTTAACCGCCTCGCGGCCATTGGTGGCATAGCGTTTTATCACATCTAAAGCGCCCTCTTCCAACGGGAAACCGATTTTCTGGGCCGCGTTGGCCGCGATTTTTTCAATTTCATCCGGCAGCAGAGGCCGGAAGAAAATTTCTAAACACCGGGAGCGGATGGCCGGGGGAATTTCTTCCGGCGTCCGGGTGGTTGCCCCCACCATGCGAAAATCGGCCGGCAAACCGTTCTGAAAAATATCATGAATATGGGTGGGAATGTTGGTGTCTTCGGAGCTGTAATAAGCGCTCTCCAAAAAGACTTTACGGTCCTCCAACACTTTTAACAGTTTATTCATCTGGATTGGGTGCAGTTCCCCGATTTCGTCAATGAAAAGCATACCCCCGTGGGCCTTGGTGACAGCGCCGGGCTTGGGCTGGGGAATCCCCGCCATCCCCATGGGACCGGCACCCTGATAAATAGGATCATGCACCGACCCAATCAACGGGTCGGCAATGCCCCTTTCATCAAAACGGGCCGTAGTGGCATCCAGTTCGATAAACTTTGCGTTTTCCTTAAAGGGTGAGTTGGGTGATTTTTTGGCCTCTTCCAATACCAAGCGGGCTGCAGCCGTTTTACCCACCCCCGGGGGACCGTAAATAATAACGTGTTGCGGGTTGGGACCGCAGAGGGCAGCCCTGAGGGATTTAAGCCCTTCTTCCTGACCAATGATTTCGCTGAAGTTTTTGGGTCTGGTTTTCTCTGCCAGCGGTTCGGTTAAAGAGATGGACCGCAGCCGCTGAAGCTTCTCCATTTCTTTACGGGACTCTTTTTCCACAGCTGTCTTATTACCCTGCTGGGCCTTCAGCAAATTCCAAAAATAAAGTCCGATGACCACCGCAAAGAATACCTGTATAAAGGTGAGAAAACCCCCAAGACTGGTAAGCTCCCCCATAGCAATGCCTCCTTTAGGTTGAGTTCCTTTTTGTATTATTACTAAAAAGGCCAGGTTTTACACATGCTAACGGGTATTTCTTTTGGGTCGGCCATTAGCCTTTAGCCTTTGGCCATCGGCTTTTTGACTTTGGGGTATTGCTTGCTGTTCCTGTTGTTTAACTTACTCTCATTTCTTATAGGTTTAGTTTACTAAAAGCCTATCAAGTCAGAGCAAAACCAGAAAAGGCTAATAGCTAATGGCTAGAATCGGCATAACAACTCCCATAGAAAAGCAAAAACACGGAGCCTAAACTCCGTGTCGAAATCTGTACTAATCACGCCGTTTCTTCCTTTTTCTTCTTATTATCCATTGTAATAAGAAGCGGTTCACCCTTCTTGAGGATGGCTTCCTTGGTGATGATGACTTTTGAGATATCCTTGCGGGAAGGAATGTCATACATGATGTTTAACATGACCTCTTCCATGATGGCGCGGAGGCCGCGGGCGCCGGTATTGCGTTTGAGGGCCTCTCTGGCCACCTCACGCAGAGCGTCCGGCTGGATTTCCAGGGTTACGCCGTCCAGCTCGAACAGTTTTTCATACTGTTTGGCCAGGGCGTTCTTGGGTTCGGTCAGAATGCGGACGAGAGCCTCTTCATCCAGGGCATCCAAAGTGACAATGACAGGCAAACGTCCCACAAATTCGGGAATCAAACCAAATTTGAGAAGGTCTTCCGGCAAGATGTTGGCCAGGATCTCACCGATTTTTTGTTCCTTTCTGGTCTGGATCTCTGCACCGAAGCCCATTTGCTTCTTGCCGATGCGGTTTTGAATGATTTTTTCAATCCCATCGAAGGCGCCGCCGCAGATAAACAAAATGTTGGTGGTATCCAGTTGGATGAATTCCTGGTGCGGGTGCTTGCGGCCACCCTGGGGCGGAACGCTGGCAACTGTACCCTCCAGAATCTTCAACAGGGCCTGCTGTACTCCTTCGCCGGAAACGTCCCTGGTAATGGAAGGATTCTCGGACTTACGGGCAATTTTATCAATTTCATCGATGTATACAATGCCCTTTTCGGCCTTCTCAACATCATAATCCGCAGCTTGAATAAGCTTAAGCAGGATATTCTCAACGTCTTCACCGACATATCCTGCCTCGGTTAAAGAGGTGGCATCTGCGATGGCAAATGGCACGTTTAACAAGCGAGCCAGTGTCTGGGCCAGCAAAGTCTTACCACAACCGGTGGGACCGAGCATGACGATATTGCTCTTGGAGAGTTCAACATCTTCCACTTTGCCCCCGAGGTTAATCCGCTTGTAGTGGTTATAGACCGCCACGGCCAGTTGTCGTTTGGCGTTTTCCTGGCCGATGACATACTGGTCTAGAATAGCCTTTATTTCTTTGGGCTTTGGTAAATCGCTCATATCCAAGCCGAGGTCGTCGCTTAACTCTTCTTCGATGATTTCATTGCACAATTCAATGCACTCATCGCAGATATATACTCCGGGTCCGGCTACAAGCTTTTTAACTTGGTCCTGCAGTTTGCCGCAGAAGGAGCACTTGAGCTGGCCTTTCTCGTTAAACATATTTCCACCTCTTTTATCTTTACTTCCTATACGGCATCACCTCATCGATGATCCCATATTTTTTGGCCTCTTCAGCGGACATGAAGAAGTCCCGCTCGGTATCTCTGGCAACCTTTTCTAAAGACTGCCCGGTGTGATAGGCCAATTTTTCGTTCAACAGGTCTTTCATGCGCAGGATTTCCCTGGCATGAATATCGATATCTGTGGCCTGGCCCTGTACCCCGCCAAGTGGTTGGTGAATCATAATTCTTGCCATCGGCAGTGCGTAACGTTTGCCCTTTGTTCCGGCAGCCAGCAGGAAAGAACCCATGCTGGCTGCCTGCCCCAGGCAGATGGTGGATACAGGAGGTTTAATGTATTGCATGGTATCATAGATGGCCAGTCCGGCCGTAACAACACCGCCCGGTGAATTAATGTAAAGGTGGATATCCTTTTCAGGATCCTCCGCTTCCAGGAACAGAAATTGAGCGATGACCAAGTCTGCCACATGGTCGTCAATGGGGCCGCCGATAAAAATAATACGATCCTTTAACAGTCTTGAGTAAATGTCGTACGCCCGCTCGCCCCGGTTAGTTTGTTCCACAACAATTGGTACTAAACCTGACAAGTCCCTCGCCTCCTTGATCTATTTAGATCTTTGTAATTTGCGGCTTTCCTTGGGCTTACTTTTCCAATATATTCAATTTAAGCTCTAGTTGTGTCTTCAACTATGTTGGCATTTTCCACCAGGAAGGAGATCACTTTGCGGCGGGCTATATCTTGAGATATATGCCCCAGTTCACCCTGTAATTCCAGGGTTTTGCGTACAATTTCCGCATCCTGTTTTACATAGGTAGCAATTTTTTGAATCTCTTCGTTAATTTCTTCTTCGGATGCCTGGATGTTCTCAGCCCTGGCAATGGCATCGAGAACCAACTCGTTCTTTACGGTTTTTTCAGCATCCGGTCTCATGCGCTGGCGCATGTCATCAATGCTGGTATTGGTATATTTGAAATATTGGTCCAGGTTGATTCCCTGCTGGGCCAGGCGATGGCCTACGTTGTTCAGCATTTCATCAACCTTTTGATCCACCATGATCTCAGGGATTTCTACACTGGCATTGGCGGCGACGGCTTCTACCACGCCGTTTTCCACTGCAGATTTCGCCCTGGTCTCGGCAGCTTCCTTTAATTTATTCCGAATGTCCGACTTTAATTCTTCAAGGGTATCAAATTCACTGACATCCTTGGCAAATTCATCATCCAGCGGAGCCAATTCCTTGCGTTTAATTTCTTTTACGGTTACTTTAAAGGTTGCAGGTTTACCGGCCAGGTTCTCCGCGTGGTATTCTTGGGGGAAGGTTACGTTGACATCCTTTTCTTCGCCCACTTTCACACCGATGAGCTGGTCTTCAAAGCCTGGAATAAAGGCGCCGGAACCGATGGTCAGGGAATAATTTTCAGCGTTGCCGCCTTCAAAGGCTTCGCCGTCTACATAACCGGTAAAATCAATGATGGCAACGTCGTCCTTTTGCACTTCCCCCTCTTCAATGGTAACCAGTTTGGCATGACGGTTTTGCAGGCGCTCCAGTTCCGCCTGTACATCTTCATCGGAAACGTCCGTGGCAGGACGTTTTACTTCTAAACCTTTATATTCACCAAGGGTTACCTCCGGTTTGACCTCTACGGTGGCTTTGAAGATAAGAGGTTTGCCCGGTTCTCCCTGCACAATGTCAATCTTGGGCTGGTCGATGGGTTCGGTTTGTGTTTCCTTAAGGGCCTGCATGTAGGCTTCGGGAACGATGATTTCAGCAGCTTCACCAAACAGGGTCTCTTTACCCACATAACGCTCAACCAATGATCTGGGCGCTTTTCCTTTCCGGAAGCCGGGAATGTTCACCTGTTTCACAATTTTCCGGTAGGCCTGATTCATGGCCTGATCCACTTTTTCGGTCTCTACCTCAATTTCCAAAAGGACGGTGTTTTTTTCTATCCTTTCTGCTGTGGCCTTCATCAACATTGTTCCTCCTTAGATACATGTTTTGTTTGATAGAGTTTTTATTCTACTGAAATTACACCCTCCCCTGGCTGATGTAATTATAAACCTTGTAGTATAAACCAAATACAGATACGACACTGTGTTTAGTTCTACGAAGGGTTGTCCAACTCCTGCCGGAGTCGGAATCATTTCCAGCCAAAAAGGGTAATTTTTTCCAGTTGCCTCAATAATTAAAATACCAGGGCATAACCCTGGCCACTCTATATCATCCCAATTATACCATAATGTTTTGGGTTTGCAAAACATTTGCAGAGAATTACTTTATTAGTTAGGTATTTATTTAATATTTTGTATACATTAATTAGATAATTGAAAAAACACAGAATATTGTGTTAATATAAATGTAACGGAGGATTACGAATGATGTCAAATACTTGCCCTATTTGTCATAAACAAGCATACAAAGTATTGGAATGCGCCGTCTGCGGTGATGAGGTATGCCCGTCATGTAATGAACAATGCAGCCTTTGCGGGCAATGGGTCTGCCACAGGCATGTCATTTGCGTCTACAAAAAGGTTCACATATGTACCGATTGTTATGCCAATCAACTGAATAACTCTGACTGAGCCGGAAGTGTTCTTTCGGCTTTTGTATTTCTTTTACCAGGTCACCTTTCCATACACTCTTACGTACTATGGAATAAGATTCTGAGTATGGGAGGTTAGACCCTATGTCCGATAAATTAAAAGAAACACAAAATCCGGAGGCCGTCAGCGAACAAGACGCCACCATTGCTTCTTCCGGATTCTTGAGCAGGCGCGGCTTGCTTGCCGAGTTTGAATTCCAAACTCTGCAGCCCACTAATACCAGCGGCGCAACATCCATTCCCCTTACCACAACACCGACGACCATTGCTTGTCTAACGGGCGACGATGCCTTAAACATTTTAGATGTGTGCAGTCGGGTATGGTTAACTGCCACGGTTGGCTGGCAGGCGATCAATAATGCTGATGGAGAAGAAAAGGTAGACATTTTGTTCAAAATTTTTCGTGATGCCCCGGTTACCGGTTCATTGATTTTCAGCTGCCGCCAGAGCGCTGATGCTGATGAAGATGATCTCGCTACTACAACTTTCACGCACGTTGATTTGCCCTTGCTGCCTATTGACCCCTGTGATAAACACTGCCACAAAAAAGTTAGTTATTTCCTGACGGCAGAACTTCCTTTAGCCGGGAGCCAGGCCAACGTGATTGGACCCATCACGTTCACAGGCGCACAGATTTTACCCAATCCAAAATAAGACCAAAGGGCCAAAAAAAACAAAAAGCCCGGGGACAATATCCTCGGGTTTTACTCATTCTGGTGCGGATGAAGGGACTTGAACCCCCACGCCTTGCGGGCACCAGATCCTAAGTCTGGCGCGTCTGCCAATTCCGCCACATCCGCATATATTTTTGTAATTTTGTAATATAGACAAAATGGTGACCCATCCGCGACTCGAACGCGGGACACCCTGATTAAAAGTCAGGTGCTCTACCGACTGAGCTAATGGGTCACGTAAAAGATGGCTGGGGCGGCTGGATTCGAACCAACGAATGCCGATTCCAAAGACCGGTGCCTTACCGCTTGGCGACGCCCCAGTATAATTTATTTAAATGTTATGGGGTGGATAATGGGACTCGAACCCACGACCCCCAGAGCCACAATCTGGTGCTCTGACCAACTGAGCTATATCCACCACAACAACTCGCGGACTCGCACAAATTATATTACCAAACTGTTTAGATGTTGTCAAGCGTTATTCCAACATAGTATTTTTTGTAACCTGTGGTTGCTTTTTCTAACACTACGTTCGCATTACCATGAACAATTACTTATTATATGCATGTTGATTTTCGTTGTCAACCGGTCTGATAAAAAATAACCACAAATTCAAGTCAAGAACCGTCCCCAACTTGAATTTGCTTGATTCATAGTAATTGTTTAATAATGCTCCGGGCTTCTTCCACCGTAACCGGTGTTTTGGGCTGGCACAGGTCGGGAAAAGGCGCAAAGATTTCCGTAACTGTGGGCAGCTCCAGTTCCGCTTCCTGCACGATGGTTTTATCTGTCAGCAATGCCGGTTCGCCCTGGGTCAAGACCCTGCCCCGGCAGAGGATGATCACTTTGTCTGCCCAGCGGGCGGCTAGATCAACATCGTGTGTGGCGGTAACGATGGTTTTCCCCTGCCGGTTCAGCCGGTTCAACAGTTCAAACAAAGCCCGTTTGCCCGCCGGGTCCAAAAAGGCCACCGGTTCGTCCAGGACAATGATATCCGGGTCCATGGCCAGCACCCCGGCAATGGCAACCCGCTTTTTCTGGCCGTAACTCAGGTGGTAGGGGACTTTGTGACCGTACTGCTCCATGTTTACAAAGCGCAGCGCCTGGCGAACCTTTGCTTCCAATTCCTCTCCCCGCAGTCCCTGGTTAACGGGGCCAAAGGCCACATCCTCCCAGACGGTGCCGGAGAAAATTTGATCGTCCGGATCCTGAAAAACCAGGCCCACTTTACTTCTCAACCATTGTTCATTGTGCTGGTTGACAGTTTTTCCCAGGACCCTCACTGTCCCCTGCTGGACTAAATGAATACCGTTAAAATGCAGCAGCAGGGTGGATTTGCCCGAGCCGTTGGGACCCAAGATGGCTACTTTCGTCCCCCGCTCCACGGTAACGGAACACCGGTCCAGGGCCCTGGTGCCATCTTTATAGGAGAAGGACAGTTTTGTTACTTCAATAGCGGGCTCCATTGAATCCCTCCCATATCCACCAGCTTAATGGCCCAGGAAACGGTAATCATGGCGGCCCCAAAGCTGAGGTCTAATTTTTTTATCCGGTGACAATGACCGCAGCATTTGTACCGGCCGGTATATCCTCTGGACAGCATGGCCAAATAAACCCTTTCCGCCCTTTCATAGGACCGTAGAAAAAGCATGGCCAGGGTACTGCCGATGGTTTTTACGGTATGCCTGTCCCAAAGACCCCGGCCGGGTTTGAATCCCCGGGCTTTCCTGGCAGTCTGCATGCGGTTCAGTTCATCCATGACCACCGCGATGTAGCGCACCGTGAAATCAATCAATAAAATAAGGATTTTGGGAAATTTAAGGTGATTCAGAGCATGGGTCATCTCCCGCAGGGATGTGGTGGATGTGAGGAAGGCCATACCCAAAAAAGCGGTCAACATACGCAGGCAGGGGAGAATTGCCGCTTCCCAACCTTCTTTGGTAACCGCTAATTTAAATGCACCCAGTTGGAGGGTCCATACAGGTTCGCCGGGGGTGACAAAGGGAATAACAGAAACCATAACTCCACCGAAGGGCAGAATAACGGCCAGCCTTTTGACCAGGTGTACCGGGGAAATCCCTGCTATCAATGAGATCCCCAGCAGCAAAAAGGCTGTGGTTAATAACAGTGTTTTGTCCTGCAGCGTGGTGGCGTTGATGATAAAAATCACTACGGCAATCATCTTCACCCTGGCATCCACACCTCTAATCCAGATCCCGGCAGACGGTTTGTCCTCAATGCCCTGCATTTTTTACCCCCGCAGTTCTCTTTTTTTAACCGGAGCAATCCTGTTTTTTTACCAGAATTTTTTTCATACCCATGATTAGACCAAAGGTAAGTACCACCCCGATGGCGCCCGCAGTCCCGGTGGCCAGAAATTCACTTTTAATGCCCGGCATACTGTAATCCGGGATCGGGGAAGCAAGGACTTCTTTCCCCTCGGCCCTCTGAATAAAATTCAGGTCTTCCGCCACCCTCTCCAACCCGTCCGGGTGAGGGGAAGCAAAGGGCGACAAAAAAACAGCCACAAGCAAAGCAATGAACAACCCGGCCAGTAGTTTTTTATTCACTGCAAACATCCCCTTTCCTCAACCAGTTGGGAGAAAAGCCTGCGTTAAGGACGGCCAGGACCACCGCAGCGGTAATAACACCTTCCCCAATGCCAATCAACGCATGAACCCCCAGCATGGCCGGCAGTACCACGGCAAAGGGAATCCCCGACAGGGCAAGTTCGGCGCCGGTCATGAATGCCGCAGCCATTACAGAGGCCCAGGACGCGGCAAAGGAGGCCAGGACAACGCCGGTCTTCCCTTTTACTAACCGGCTTAAAGGACCGTACAGGCCGGCGGATACCAGCACGCCAACGACGCCCATGTTTAAAATATTGGCCCCTAGGGCGGTCAAGCCACCGTCCTGAAAAACAAAACACTGAATCATCAGCACCGTTGCCAGAACAATCACGGCACTCCAGGGGCCCAGCAGGGCTGTGGCCAGGGCTGCCCCCAGCAGGTGTCCGGATGTTCCCCCGGCAATGGGAAAATTGACCATCTGGGCGGCAAAGATAAAGGCTGCCATCACTCCCAGCCGGGGAACCTGCCGGTCACTGAGTTGTTCTCTGGTTTTGGCGATGCTGTAGCCAAGGGCCCCTGTGCTTATGACCGTAGCGGAAACCCAGGTTTTGGCATCTAAAAAACCGTCCGGAATGTGCATATAGATCCCTCCTTGGTAAAAGGTTTAACCCGGGCTTTTCTTGGATTGCTAAAAGGTGAAATAAAAAAGCCATTCAGGTCCCGGTCTTCCGGTTCAGCAACCTCCGTGGCTTTGTTGACAAAAACATGCAAAGAAGCGGTGCGGGGGTGTACTTTGAATTCCCTTTAGTTATTTTATTCTCTGGAAACTTCAATATTCCTGCATTATGAGAGGTAAGGAGCGAAAAGCGTGGAATATTTTCTTACTTTATCCCTCTCTCTTGACAGATTTCACTATATATAACTCTTCCTGTTTGGGGAAACATTGGATGGCAATCACGCCGGCTAAAATCATGGAACAGCCCGCAAGCTGCAGGGGATACAACGATTCCCCCAGGACCAGGAAAGCCACCACCGCTGCCACCACCGGTTCCAGGGTACCGGTCAACCCGGTGATGACCGGTGTCAGGTAGTTTAAGCCGCAAAAATAAAAACCAAAGGGCAGAACGGTGGCAAACACCGCGATGTAGAGGAAGAATAACCACTCGGTGGCGCTGTGGCCCGCCATGGCAATCCAGGGTGGCTGAAAAATATTCCAGACCAGCGCCCCAAAACCAAAACAGTATAAAAGCATGGTCCAGGGGTTCAGGGTGGTCAGGCCCTTCTTGCCGTAAAGGGTATAAAAGGCCAGGCTTGCCGCAGAAACCAAACCGCTTACCAAACCCGGCAGGTTGACTGCCAGCCCCCCTCCCGGGGCGCCGTTCACAATCAGGTAACCGCCCCCGGCGGTGAGCAGCAGGGCCAGCAGTTTAGCAGGGCCCATTTTCTCTCCCTGAAACAAAAAGGCGTAGGCAGCCACAATACCCGGCGCCAGGTACTGTAAAAACACCGCCGTAGCCACGTTGGTCTGGCTGATGGTGAAGAGGTAACTGAACTGAACCAGCGCAATGCCGGCAGTCCCCAGGACCGCCAAGTAGGGTAGATCGGTCTTTTTTACCCGCAATAAATGGGGTTTCCAGAGGGCCAGGTAGGCCAGCAACACCAGGAAGGATAAGGTGAGCCGAATGGTAACCAGGTGCATGGGGTTCACCTGCCGGTTAAATAAAATTTTGGCCACTGTCCCGGAGATACCCCACAGGGACGTAGCCCCTACCAAGAAGAAAAACCCTTTAACAGACGTCTTCAAACTTTACACCCCCTGAGGGTATTGTAACAGATTCCCTTTTCCGTGGATAAATAAGTTGCCCTTTGACGGACAAAAGTTTATTCCTGGGTGACAGTGATGGACAAATTCTGCTATTATTAAAGCTATGTACGTTTTTATCAAAAGGAGGTTCGTTCCTTGGTTCGTTCAGAGATACGTTCAGAATTAAAAGAAGGGATCCAGGCGGCCCTGCCGGTGGTTTTTGGTTATTTCCCTATCGGCATGGCCTTTGGTGTTTTAGCAGTACAATCGGGGATGACAACCTTCGAAATTTTTTTAATGTCCCTACTGGTATATGCAGGTTCTGCCCAGTTCATCGCAGCGGGCCTGCTGGCGGCCCAGGCTTCCATCGGCACCATTGTCCTGACCACTTTTTTGGTCAACTCCCGTCATCTATTAATGACCGCTTCCCTGGCCCCTTACGTGAGGAACATCAACGCTAAGCTTCTGTCCCTGCTCAGCTTTTGGGTCACCGATGAAACCTATGCCATCTCCATGGGGGCGGTGGTAAAGCAGCAAAAAAGTAAATGGTATTTTTGGGGGTTGTTCATTACCTCCCATTTGGCCTGGCTTTCCAGCACGGTGCTGGGCTCGGTGATGGGGAATTTCATCCCGGAACCCCAAAGGTTTGGCCTGGACTTTGCGCTGCCGGCCATGTTTATCGCCCTGCTGGTCCTGCAGGTAAGACACAAAAAGGCTATAGCCGTCATCGTAATCTCTGCGGCTTTATCCATCGGTATCAAACTGAACCTGGCCGGCAGCTGGAACATCATCCTGGCCACCGTTATTTCAGCTACGATAGGAGTGTTGATTGACAAATGGATGGAAAAGTCCTCACAGTCATTATCGGCATGATGATTGTTACCTATATTCCCCGCATGCTGCCTCTGGCCATATTGTCCCGTATCAATATTTCCAAGGGATTGCTGAACTGGCTGAGTTATGTCCCGGTGGCGGTGCTGTCTGCTCTGCTGGCCCCGGAAATCCTGATGAAAGACGGGCAGCTCCAGATCAATCTGTCAAATACCTATCTGCTGGCGGCCATTCCCTGCTTTATTGCCGGTTTTTACAGCAAGAGCATCTTTCTAACGGTGGTCACCGGCATGGTAACGGTGGTTTTGCTGGACAAATTCATATAAAAAAGCCGGTCCACGGGGGCCGGCAGATTAAGAGTTTTAATGTTGCTTTCAGTAATTTTTTCACCTTCATTCATTCCATTACCAAAAGCTTTGTCCCCTCCACAGGGGAGTAGTTTAAATGCAAGGCATGCTCCACTTTGTCATCAAAGGCCTGATCGTGGGAAACCAGCAGCAGTTGTTCAAATTTGCACTCCTGCTGTGCTTTGCTGATGGCCTCGGCCAGCATGACCCTGCTCTCGGTATCCAGGCCGTAGGTAGGCTCATCGAAGGCACAAAAACCGGCGGCGGAAAATTCCTTCACCAGGGCCAGCTGCATGGCCAGGGCGGCTTTCATTTGCTGCCCGCCGGACAGGCTGGCAAACCGTTTTTCCCCGGAAACCGTGGTGACGGTCAGGCAGTAATCCCCCGAACGCCAGTGAAACTGGGCTGCTTCGTTGCTCATGGAATTGTAAATGGCCTGGGCCTGGGCGGCCACCCGGGAGGTCAAGTTCCTGGCCACCGGCTCCTGGGCGTTTTTCAGCACATGCCGGGCCTTTTCCAAAATGGTTTCCTGAGCCTGCAGCCGCAGCAATTCCTTTACCTGTTCATCCCTTTGCCTGTGTAACCGGTTCAGCCGTTGGACCCTTTGCATCTGCTCCTCCACCGCCCTGACCGCCTCGTCCAGCTTGCTGGTGGCCTCTCCCAGGTCCAGGTTGGCCCGGGCATGGGCATCTTTTAACTCTTTATGTTGATCGGGATTGTAGGCAGCTTCGGCTGCCTTGAAATTTTGCTCGGCCACTGCCAGTTCGGCCTCTGCTTCCCGGAGGCTGCTTTTGCATTGTTCCAACCTGTCCAGGTACTCTTGTATTTTTTCAGCCACCGGTTGGTTTTGCAGGTATTTGGTGTACCCCGGCAGGTGGCGGCCCTTCAGCCGGTTTGCTGCCGCCAGTTTTTCATCCAATCCTGCAAAGGGCTGCAACGTATGCTCCAGTTCCTGAATTTGCTGCTGTATGTCGGCAACGGATGCTGCAAGGTCAGCAGCTTTCCTTGCCGCCTCTTCGGACCTTTGCAAAAGCAGCTCAATATCCCTGGCCAGCGCCTGGAGGGCCCTGTCCTCGGCATCCAATTCTTTCCTGCGGGCCACCCGCATGGTCATGTTTTCCTGGGCCGCGTTGTACTGCTCTTCCACCACAGGTTTCCATGTTTGAAAACACCGGTACACAGACATTTGCAGGTCTTTCATTTCCTGCACGGCCGCCCGGTAAGCAGCAGCATCAAACTCTCCGGTCGCCTCCAGCCCCTTGAGCCTGGGCGGCTTTTCACCGGTTTTCAGTTCCAGGACCAGTTTTTCCGCAGCCACCCGCCCGGCGGGGTCCTCCAACTGGTGATACAAACCGGCAATGCTCTTCCCAAGCTGCCGGACCCTGGCCTGTTTCTCCACCTGTTCTCTCTCCAAAGCCAACCATTTTTCCAACTGTGCTCTGGCCTCGGCCACCAACCGGAGTTTTTCTTGATGTTCTTCAGCCGCAGCCTTTATTTTGAGGTTGAGAAGGGCTAAATCTTCCCTGGCCTTATTGGGGTCAAACTGGCTGCAGGCGGTGCCCAGGAGGGGGCACCGGCCGCTGGACAGCCTCTCCAACTGTTGTTCCAGAATGGCCTTATCCTGTTTGGTCCTTTCTAAAAGGTCCCGGCATGCACGTTCCCGGACCTCGGCCTGTTCCAATTGCTCTTTGGCCTGTGCCACCTGTCCGGGTATTTGGTTGTCAATAAAGTGAAGAGTTTGCTCCATTTCCGCAAGTTGGTCAATGGCCGGTTTGTTCACAGCACTCATGGCCCTGAGCCATTCCACCACCTGCACCAGGCAATTCTTCAGTTCTGCTGCCCGTTCCTTGGCCCGCAGGGCGTCTGCCTCGCCGGCTTCGTACCGGGACACCTGCTGCTGCCAGGCTGCCAGTCTCTCTTGATACTCCCGATCCTTACTGACGGCGCTTTCTCTGTCCCTGGCTGCCTCAAGCCTTCTTGCTTCCAGGTCCCTGGTTAAAGCTGTTTCTTCCTTCTGGAGAGAGGTGAGTTTTTTATGTAAACTATCACGGGTGGCCCGCTGTTTTTCCAGGTGGCTGATTTGTTTCTCCAGCATAGTGAAAGCCTGGTAATCCTCCCGGGTTTGCCCCAGGATTTCTGCGGCCCGCCTGGCCTCTTCAACCCTGGCCGAGGCCACGTTTACCTCTGCCCTGGCTTGTTCCGTTTTCCCCTTGGCCTCGCCCACCTTCAGCATGGCTGTCTGGTATTGATTCAACAGGAGATCATACTTTGCCAAATCCCGGGCCGCCCCGGCCAGCCGTTCCCGGCATTGCTCCACCAGCAGTTCCAGGGCAGCCCTTTGCTTGAGACCTTCCTCCAGCTTCGCCGGCGCATCCTCCAGTTGGGCAATCTGGCCCTCCAGCCCGCTGATGACGCTGCGCTGGTTGGCAATGTCCTGCCGGATTTCATCACAGGGTTGCTTTAGATAATCAAAACACTGGCGGAAAATGTCCACATCCAACAGGGGGTCAAAGTGGTTTTTGGCATCACCGGGCTTCAGGTCAAAGGGAAGGGTAAAACGGCCCTGTTTTACCCCCAGCAGGCTGTGAAAAACCTCCGCCAGACGTTCCGGTTTGTCCACACCGGCCAGGTTGGCCAGAAAAGCCCTGACCTCTTGATCCCCTTCGGCCTCGATGAAGTCGTCATCCTCCCGCACAACTTTCCAGCGCCTGCCCCCGTTGCCCACATCCCTTTCAACCCGGTAAAGGCAGTCCTGGTGCCAGACCCAGACATCGATTTCCCCGGACTTGCTGCCATTTCTTAACAAATAGGTATTTTTGGCCATCCTGGCGTTGCCTCTGACGGGCTCGGCATCAAACAAGGCATAGCCAATGGCTTCAATGAGCGTACTTTTGCCGGCTCCGTTCTTGCCGGCAATCCGGTTGATACCCGGCTCCAGGTGGACGGTAATCCCCTGGCCGCTGTCACCCTCGCCATAGCTTTTTATGTTTTTTAACCTTATTTTTTGTATCCACATCAGGCATCACCGTCCTTCGCTGCGGCCACAGATCTTTCCGGCGTTTCCTCCAGGACTTCTGCCAGCAACTGCTCCACCAGCGGGTGGGCCTGCAGCCTTTCCCTGATTTCCTGGGCGGAAGCCCGGTTGCGCACGTCTTCCTTAAACCGGTAGAACAGCCTGGCCAGCAGGTCCGCCTGTTGTTCCAACCCCGGCAGCGGGTTTTGCAGGACCACCTCATGGATGGCGGACAATTCAAGGTCCTCCCTGGATGGAGCTGCATGAACAGTTCCCGCCGGGGAACCTTCGCCGGCAGCCAGCTGCAGCCCGCCGGAAATCACCTCCACAGCCTTCACCGGCAGGCTTTCCTGTAAATAGACTGCCAGGGCTTCGGTATCCAGCCGGATCCGGCCCAGGTTGACCGCGCCGGTCAATTCCAACCTCACTGCATCCTCCGGCGCCGCGCCCAACGTCCGCAGTGTTCTCTCAATGTCTGTCTGAATGGCGTCCATGGCCCGCCTGGTTTTGTTGCTGTGGGGAGAACAGTCATAGCGTAGACTCAGGACCTTTCTCTTGGGGACCTCTATGATTTCCGCCCTCCGCAGGGGGCTTGTGTGAGACGGGTCTATTTCCACCACCGCCATGCCCCGGGGTTGTCTATCATAACGGCACTCTTCCAACCGCACATGTTCCGGGGAGCCGGGGTTGACTGCCCATCCCCCGTGGTTCATGGGTTTATGAATGTGGCCCAGGGCCAGATAATCCACGCATTCATGGAGGAACTCCAGGTTCTCTCTGGAGAACCCGCCGCCTTCCTGGACTATATAATCGGGACCGGCATGCAGCAGCATGATGAGGGCCCCGGCCCCGGCATCTTGCCGCCAGCCTGTCAGGGTTTCAGCAATCAAGCGGGCCCTTTTAACGGTGCCGGCGCCCAGATAGCCTGCGCCCACAATGCGGACTCCCTTAAAATCAATATAGGAGCCCTGTCTCCTCTGATCATCCCAGGGCGTAATGACCGGCCCCTGGGATGTGAAAGGAATGGATAGCAGATGCAGCAGACCGATATCGTTTAAATACTTTACCCAGGTGTGGGACTCTCCGGTAACGGTGGCCCGGTCATGGTTGCCTTCGATGGCAAAGACGGGAATACCGGCTTCTTTGAGAGGGGCCAGACAGGCCGTGGCCTGCTGTAAAACAGGGGGCTGGATGCTGGGAGAATCGTAAAGGTCTCCGGCGATAAGCAGGGCATCAGCCCTTTGTTCAAGGGTATAACGGACAATAAAATGAAGCGCCTGTGCAAAATCCGTATCCGGCAGTTTACCGCCCAGGCGCTGCCGACCCAGGTGAATATCGGAACAATGAATAAATTTTACTGTTGGCATAGACTGCACTCCTCAAGGAACTGTACTGGTTCAATTATAACCAACCGACCGTCCTATTGCCAGGTTCTCTATTTCATGCAAAAATGCCGAGAAAACAAAAAACCCTCCACCTTGGGAGGGCTTTTTTGTCTTACTTGTTTTCTACCGGCGCTCTGTCACGGAACAGGGTAGGAATTAAAATGAGGCCGGAAATACCTACTAAGCTGTAGATAATTCTGCTGAGCAAAGAGGATTCACGTGCCGCATCCCCACCGAGCAGGGCAGCTACCAGGTCCCAGCTGAAAAGCCCAACCAGCAACCAGTTTATTGCCCCTACAATAACCAGCACCAAGGCGATTCTGGATAACATTTCCATCGTCATCACTCCTTGAATAAAAAATATGATTACGATGAGTATTGTTACCCAATTTATTAATTGTTATACGCTTTTCCAAAAAATGGTGCTGCTATTCAAATATTTCTTCCACCAAAGCTCTGTTATTATGCATCGGCTCCGGCATGATTTTGAAAGAAAACTCCACGGTATCCCCTTCTCTGGCCTCCGGGGGCAGGAATTGCCGGGGGACGTTCCACATGATTTTACCGTCCGTCTCCAGTACGGCCCATTTTTCTTCAAAGCGGTCAATGACTGCTTTCACCGGTCCTCCCTCCTCACGCCCGTTTCTTTTTCCTCCGCGGCAGCTGACCTTGCAGTCTCAACTTCAATTTTCTTCCCGTCAGTGGTCATTACAATTGTACCCGCCTTGTCAGTGCGGTAAACCTTAATTCTGGCGGCTGCCAACCTTTGCAGCGTCTCCCGGTGGGGGTGCCCGTAGTCATTTTTGCGCCCCACGGAAATGACCGCCATTTTCGGGGAAACCGCCTTTAAGAACCTTTCACCGGTGGAAGAACTGCTGCCGTGATGGCCCACCTTAAGAACATCCGCTTTCAAGTTGCAGCCATTATTCAGCATCTCCTGTTCTGATACCGCTTCGGCATCTCCCGTGAAAAGAAAGCGGCTATCCCCAAAGGTCACTTTGCAAACGATACTGTAATCATTAAGTTCTTCGTAGCGGGTGCCGTTGGGGGCCAAAATCTCCACCCGGGCCTCCCCCAGCGAGAAGCTTTGTCCTCCCCTGGCAGCGGTGACCCTCAGGTTTTTCTCTTTGACCGCCAGTAAAACATCCCTGTAGGTTTTGGTATTGTGATTTACCTTCGGCAGGTAGACTTTGTCCACGGCAAAGGTTTTTATCACATTATCAAGGCCCCCGATGTGGTCTTCGTGGGGGTGGGTTCCCATGACAACTGCCAGTTTTTTAATTCCCAGTTGTTTAAGGTAGTCCACCACCCTGTCCCCGTCATCATTATTGCCGGCATCGATCACCATGCTCTCTTCACCCGCCTGCACCAGGATGGCATCTGCCTGCCCCACGTCAATAAAGTGAACCTTCATAATACCTGGTTGCATTTGGGGCGGGCCTGTCTTTACGGTCTCCCGGGCTGCCTGGCTGCAGCCGGAAGTAACAAGCATGAATAATAAAGACGCAAGAATAATAAACCTTTTCATGGTCACCTCTCCCTTGTCTTTATGTAACAAAACCTATTATACCATTAACCGGGAACAGGTGTATCCCAAGATTCGCCAGACATTTTCCCCCGGTGGCATGAAAGTATGATAAAATCGTGACACTTTTGTAACATTTATGAGACTGGTTTGTAAAACTTTCTGGTTATCATATAAACAAAAAGAAAGGAGCTGAGACCATGAACAAACGTGTGATCCTGGTGGGTCTGCTGATCCTGGCGGTGGTCGCTCTCACAGTTCCCGCCGCCTTTGCGGCCGACGATGCCAATGCTCAGGCCAAAGCATGGTTTGACCAGATGTTTGCCGCAAAAAAAGCCTGGATTGATCAGGCAGTAAAAGACGGCCGACTGACACCGGAACAAGGGCAAGCCTGGAAACAGCACTTCGATCAAATGAAGGAATTCCGGGCCAAGAACGGTTATGTTTGCCCCGGCGGTGGCTTCGGTATGGGCCCCGGCGGTAAAGGCATGGGCGGCGGACGCTGGATGAACACCCCGCCGACACAACCCCAATCCTAATCGTAAAATGAATCAACGGTCCCCAGCGGGCCGTTGATTTTTTAGCGGCCGGTTTTTAAAAAGGCGGCAACTCCCCGTCCAATGGCCCCTGCCAGTTGTTCCTGGTAGTCCGGGTCCTGCAGCCTTTCTCTTTCCTCCGGGTTGCAGAGCCAGCCGGTCTCCACAATGATGACTGGTATGGTTAAATGCTTAAAGAGATAAAAGTGATCTGCCCTTGGTTTTTTAGGCGGCATGCCGGGCAGCTTGTTAATCTGTCTTTGAATTTCCGCCGCCAGACGGGCGCTGCCGGGATTGTCCGCGTCATAATAAATGACGGCTCCCCTGTCCTGGCCCAGCCCGGTATTGACATGGATGCTGATAAAAACCTCCCCGCCAAATTTGCTGGCCGCTTCGATCCTCCGGTCCAAATCCTGCCGCTCGGCTTCCTTAGAATAAACACCGTGCTTTGTAAAATCAACGTCTTTATCCCGGGTAAACCTTACTTTGCATCCTGCCGCATGCCTGGCTACACGTTTGGCAATGGCTAGGTTAATATCCTTTTCCATAACACCCGCCCGGCAGGCCCCGGGATCGGTGCCGCCGTGCCCGGGATCAATAATAACGGTAGGCTGTTCCAGGGGTTTTCGTTGGGGTTTGTCCTGTCTGTTTTGGGCCTCTGACTTGGCTGCCATTCCCTTTAAAAAAAATCCCAGGGGTAAAAGAATCATTATAAGACCAATCCAGACCCAGTGATGTCCATGTTTTTTATAGGGGCCTTTTATGTACATTTGCCGTATACCCTTTACTGTCTTTAAATTTTGCCTTTTCTAGTTTAGCTTTTTAGAAGGCCTGTAATACATAGAGGAACGAAAAAAGCACTGCGTGGGCAGTGCTTCTGCCATGATTCCCGGATTACAGGAACCAAATGAGCAGTGCAATAATCGCTATGATGAGCAGGAAGAGAAAAACGCAGCAGATAATTGGCAGCCAGTAGGTAGTGGAGCAGGATTCTGCATAAGGCATCGTATCAACCCCTTTTTTTCTACCAATCTATGAAAAAATTGATTCAGTTGTGATGCTTAAAAATTTTCTTAGGCAAGCTAAATATAAACAACCCTGCCAAAAAGCGGCAGAATGCCTTAGGCTTGACTATGTTCTTTAGCCGGTGAAAATTCCTTTATACTCCTGCTGGCCCACTTAATATCATTGGCCACCACAGATACATACATAAAGGCGTGTAAAAAGTCGGCGCCGGTCAGCCTGCTGTGCCACTGGTCGATAAAATAACTTAATTCCTCCCAAAATTGTTCATTAACCTGTACCGGCGCCAGGGGTTTTCCCTGCAAAACATGCTGATACAAGTCTTCATTTAATTTCACAAAGGAGTTGATGCCCCTCTCCAACATTCCTAAAACCATGTAAAACTCATCGGAAATAGGGGGGTCTCCCCTCTCCCTTCTCCATGCCAACCGCTGCAAAGTAGCGCTGTACACTTCCTGGCTTTTATAAAAAAGCTTCACATTAAAGTCCAGGTATTTTTCCCATAATTCCTGCACTTCTGCGGGGACATGTTTTAAATAACGGTTTTGCTCCTTGTGCAGTTCAAACAAGTTTCTGGTTGTTGTCAGGAAGTCTTTGATCGCCGCCCGCTTCATTTCATAGTCTGCCGCACTCATTGGCTCAAGTTTTAAAAAACCGTTCACCAGCTCCACAAAAAACTTTGCCGATAATTCATTAAATTTACCCAGATGGGATAAAAAGCTGTTGCTGTAACGGGGCTGGGATAAAAAACTGTTTATAATGAGGGCGGCGCCTAACCCGACAAAGATAACATAGGACCGAATAAGGGCATGGTTCAGAAAATCATGACGCGGCGCGTCCAGCACAAAAATCCCGGCCACAACCCCCATCGAAACACCTTGTTTGAGTTTTAATTGCACGTTGGTTGTTATAATAATGATTGTTGCCAGCCCAATGATCAGGGGCCCGGTGCCAAATGTATAACCACAAATGACGGCGATGACCACCGAGATGACATGAGTTAAAACTTGCTCCACAGCGTTTCGAAAGGAACGAAAGATGGATGGCTGGACATTAATTACGGCGCTTACAGCTGCAAAGACCTTCGGTTCCAATTTCAACAGGGTGCAAATATACATGGCCAGAGCGACGGCTATTCCCGTTTTCAGTATTCTGGCGCCCACAAAGGGAAAGGTTTTATTCATAGGCATCTCAATGAAGTGATTTCTCCTTTAAGACTTGTGAAATACAGCGGGCAAGGTTTGTAAACCCACGAAAACCCAGAAAAGATTGATCTGCCTCTGACAGTGAAAAATAAGGAATTTCACTGTTGTCTTGCAGGATCTGGTCGTGATCTCCGATAATCAGGTGAATCCCGTATTTTTTAATTAGCTTTTGCAACGACTCCGGTGTCCTATATTGCTTATTGTGTGGGGGATTTATAACAGTCATCCCCAAATCATCCAGTATACGGCCGGCGATCTCCCTGCGGTAGTCATCTAATAAGAGATATGCCTTTTTTCTGTAGAGTTCTGCACCATAGAGGTTGATACCATCGGTAACGGAAGCGAGACCCCTTCGAATCACTTGTTCGGTTTTAGACGAAGAGAGTCCCATGACCGTCCCTATATCTCTCAAGGCCCCCGCCGTTTCAGAGGGACCCAAAAAAGAAACAGTTAAAAAGGGACGGTCATACCTGTTCTGAATTCTTTTTTGTATTGTTACTTCGCTGGCAAGCAAATGGTAAATGTTGATATTTGCTCTTTGTAAAACAGTTGAATTCATTCGTTCCGGCGGGAGATAATTGGCGGTAATACCCAATTCAAGCAACAACTCTTGAACGGTATATATCTCTTCCTGGTTTCGAAAGTCGCCAAACAGGTTTGCCATCAATTGTAACTTCTTTTTCGAGGAGAAATCAACCTTCAGCCCTTCCATTGTGTCACCTCCGAAAAATGTTAGAAACAAAAAAGACGCTGATCATCATCTCAGCGCCTTTGCTTGATGGTTTTATTCTCTTTGTTAAATTATATCACCCGCCCACCGGTCCATCAATCAGGTTCTGTAACAAATACTGTATATTCTTTCCGGGCTCCTTATCAATAAAAAAATCGCTAACCCAATGGATAAGCTTCTGCCTTTCGGCGGGAAAATACCTGTATTTCCCTGTACCCTATCTTTCTGGCCAAT
This sequence comes from Desulforamulus putei DSM 12395, assembly GCF_900129195.1. Lineage (GTDB taxonomy): Bacteria > Bacillota > Desulfotomaculia > Desulfotomaculales > Desulfotomaculaceae > Desulfotomaculum > Desulfotomaculum putei. Next base: position 140,944 of record NZ_FQUY01000002.1, on the reverse strand, counting down.
GCAACGGCTTGGGAAAAATCCGCCCCCACGTCCTTCGGGCAGTGGGCATCTGAACTGATAACGATGGGAACACCCTGTTTATGGCAGGCCTCCAGCAGCAACGGGTGAGGGTATATTTCCCCCACCGGTTTTCTTAACCCGGCAGTGCTGATCTCGATGCAGGTGCCGTTTTCGGCTAGGGTCTTGGCGACCCGGGCATATAGTTCCGCGAGAAACTCCCTGTCCTTCGGCACATACTTAAAGATCTTTGCCAGATCAAGATGACCGACAATGTCAAACAGCCTGCTTTCTGCTAAACGTTCAATACGATCAAAGTAAGCCAGCCAAATGTCCTCAACTTTTCTTCGGTCCCATTCCTGCTTCATTTCCGACAGGTCAATTCCCCATTCATCGATCCAGTGCACGGAACCTATGACATAATCAAAGGGATAGCGGTTGATAAATTCTTCAATTTCTTTTTCCTTACCCGGGAAGTAGTCCATCTCAATGCCAAACTTAACCCTGACCCCTTCCTGCCGGGCCTTCATAATCATCGAAAGATACTCTTCCATCCTCTGGTTCTGCCGGGGCTCCACCCAGTCATTCCAGAAGATATGCCTGGTTTCCACAAACCTGTAGGCATGCTCTGAGATCCCCCACTCGTCAATGCCTGCCGCCCCGGCCTGCCGGGCAAATTCAAACAACCAGTCTACGGTGTAAGGCCCCTGCTCCACATGAATATGATAGTCCGTTAACATACTTCACCCACCTTGCAGTCTTATAAAGCCAATCATATAGGCAGTGAGGAAAAAAATCAATAAAATTGGCCTGCATGCCCGTTAATGAATGCCGCCTTTGTCCAAATTTTTTATCTTTTTGCCGGGGTTATCTGGTAAAATAAAACTACCTTACGCAACTTTCAGATTGGAGGCGTTGTCGATGTCCCACCTTACCAAAGAATGTCTGGTAAACCTCCTGACCAGGGTTCGAGAAGACATACAAAAAGAAAAGCAAATCCCGCCTGCATCCCTCTCAAAGGAAGAACAGGAACTGCTGAAGATGTATATTCCCATGCAGTTGGGAGAAGAAAGCGCCAAGAAAATGATGGAACTGCTGAATGAAATACGGGAGGGAAAGCGGCCTCCTCTTTCTGAGCAGGAAAGAATTGAGCTGAATCAAAAAAACATGGAGGAAAGCTTAATTAATTTTCTTAGCAAGTTATCTACGGCCAATCAAGATGAACTGGAAGCAATCCATGAAATGTGCGAACGCATACGGGCCAGCCGCTGCGACTTCTAAATTGACGTTTTCACGGAATGGTTATTACGTGAGGTTATTATAGAATAACAACTTTTTTATAATTTTCATTTGACTTTACCTGAAGATTTCGTTACAATAAATGAGTTGCCGCGGGATGGAGCAGTTGGTAGCTCGTCGGGCTCATAACCCGAAGGTCGGAGGTTCAAGTCCTCCTCCCGCAACCAGTTCCGAAAACTCTGCTAAAGGGCAGAGTTTTTCTTTTCTTCCCAAAAGGAAAAACCTCCGAGCGGGGAGGTTAAGGTACGTGTTATAAGTTCAGGCAGTCTTGCAAACCACTTTTACTTTCACCTGGTTGTCGGTTGGGCTGTCTAACAAATATACAAGACAGGGGTTTTCCGGGTTCAGGTTGTATTTAACAATCTCTTCCCAAATCTCGTCAGTCAACTGGCTGGATGGCAGGTCAACGGTTCCGGACCGGTTCTCGTTACACACCTTGCTCACCAAATCTGCGAATAAGTCACACTGTTTATTCACATTCATCTCCAGCTCCATCCAACATCCTCCTATGATTTATTTGTTTGGGTGAAACTTAAATTTCCCCCTGTGTTTATTATTTCAAATTTAACATACAACTTCAATATTCTTTGGGGTTTGAGGGTTGTCTAATTGATGACAAATAAATGACAGAATTCTTTTTGTTATTAAACCATATTACATAATAACAGGGAAAAATCTGATTTATTGACTTTAGTTATTGTATCATATAAAATCATTACTGCCCGGTGCAAATAAAACCGGTGAAATATCGTCTTGTGTTTTGTTGATCGGTGTGTTAAAATATCATGTGTTGGTTCAAGAAATGTCCCAGTAGCTCAGCTGGATAGAGCAACGGACTTCTAATCCGTAGGTCAGGGGTTCGAATCCCTTCTGGGACGCCAGTAAAATCAAGGCTTCTAGCGATTTCGCCAGAGGCTATTTTTTTATATTGGTGCCCGACTTCTCCAAACACCTCACCAAACAGCACACTTCTCTCTAATTTATCGACTGCCTTTTTGGCATACCGGCATAAGGTGTGTATAAATGTCCGAGGCAATACCAATCCCTGCATGACCCAACCGCTCACAGATAAGTTTCAGGGATTCCCCTTGTTTTAGCAGCAGACTTGCATGTGGTGTGGCGCAGGCTTTTTAGCCCCTTCCCCCTTTTTCAGCTTGCTTCAGCAATATCTAAAAAGATTTCGTAAATTATTGCAAAAATCCTCTATAATGTATAAGGCTCAAAGAAAAAGAAAATAAAAAAGCGGCAAACTCCGCAGTTATTTAACCGTACTTATTTTCCAGAAAGAGTTCAAAAGACATGAATAAACCCGTACCACTGTCATAGTGATACGGGATACTTTTTAGGGAATTTATAAAAGCTACTGCTTGCTTTACTAAGAGTGCTAATCACTAATTTTACTGTTATTTCATTCCTGGACAATATTTCTGCGCATAGCTGGTAAACAGTTGAAGGTGGTGTTGCTCATCCATGATGATTCTTTCCAGTAGCTCTTTAATGTAGGGGTCATCAATCATTTGCTGGTGCATCCTGTAATTCCGGATCGCCATTTTCTCCGCCGCAATATCGGAGGCCAGCCTGTCACAGATGTTCTGCCCGTAGTACACAAAGGATGCATTCCAATAAACAGGTTGGTTATGGGTTAGTGTTCGGTACTCGGGCTCAACCCCCAGCATACGGATGGTTTCGCCAAGCAATTCAAGGTGATGCATCTCTATAATAGAAATACATTCTTCCAACTCCGCTAAATCTTCATATTTTTCCTCAAAGGTCAGGTAATGATAAAAGTATTGGTTAATCGCAGTCATTTCGCTCACTGCACCCGCGTAATCCTCCAATATAAGCATGGCATAATAATGATTGGGACGAACAACCCTAGGCTCTGGATACGGAGCAGGCAACGCACACCAACGGTTAACATGTTCTGCGCCTGAAATGCTCAAGGATTTATTCTTGATGTCATCACACAAAGGGTACTCCCCTCCTTCCAACTTTGTTTTTAAATTATTTATACAGAGATTGAAAAGGAATATTACAAAAACAAATTTTCCTTATTTTGCATAAATGTATGTGCTGGTCTCGGAGTAGTTAGTTAAAAGACGTCAAAATCAATGCGACCTTCATTTTTATGGTCGCCTTGATTTACTATATACTCTTAACCCTGTCATCCCTATCTGGCGTCTTGATTTTTCTTTCCATTTGTAGATAAGTAGCCCCAGTGCCAGCAACGCCGTACCCAGGGTGGTCAACTGGGCTGCCTTCAAACCGCCGGTATGATGAACCAGAACCCTGACATGATGATAGAGGCCATGAGTTCCCCCGATGCAAGCCAATCAATGACCAAAATCATGAGCTCTGAAAAAATGATGCCCGTCATGATGGACATGATGCACAACTCCGATATGCAGAAAAACATGGTGAAGATCATGAGTGACCAAAAGACCAGAGAAGCTATGGTCAAAATCATGTCCGACCCGTCCATGATGCAGCCTATGATGGAAATAATGGCCGCCCCCCAAATGAAAGATACTTTCATGGCCATGATGAAGGACCCCAAACTAATGCCGATGGCCAAAGAAGCAATGGGTATAAAATAATTACCTTTATAAAGGAAACAGGCTCCCACTGTGTGAGAACCTGTTTCTTATTTTTTCCCTGTTTTATCCTCATGAGTATTTTCTTTATCCTCACAACAGTTCTTTTTGCCGGGCAACTGCCCGGTAGTCCCGTGGTTACGGTGACTGTGGCCGCCGCATCAGCCGCCACCCCGGAACATCATCGCTATCATTAAAACAATCAACAGCAGTGGCAGGTAATTGGTAATGTTCTCCACCCTAAGACCTCCTTTTATGCTTATAAATGATCTTGGGTAAGTTTAGCCCCTGTTTTTATAACAGGGGCTATGTAGTTACTGTATTGTTTTTATGCTTCCTGATGGGCATGACCATCGGCGCTTTCCATTCCGACAAAGTTACCGTGCCAAGTGTGATACCAGACTTGACCGGTGGCACTGTTGACACTGAGCATGCCAACGATTTTTCCGTCTTTAAGAGTGTGCAGAGTGTAGTAGCCATAAAATTCATGGGGTTCAGCCGCAGTCTCACCGGAATTGTTTCCCTTTAAAAAATCGTTGGCAATTTTTATAGAATCCTCCGGTGAAACAGATGGCTTATCACTGGTCTCTGAACTGTAACCCATCATCATACCGCCCATATGCCCGTACTTGACATTCCACATCATATTGGGCCCCATTTCCGGGCTGATGGAGCCGGTATGCTTATCCAAAATAAACTCTTGGGCATACTTGCCACTTTGGTCTTCCCTTGTCTCCACATAAAAGTGGGTATCAAACTCCATCACTTCCGCCAAGGAAATGCCCTCTAGTCCTGAAGTTTTTAAATAGTCATTGACCAACTCCTCTGCCTTTTCAGAATCTACCGGCTCCTTCAGGGCAATACCGCCGTTGCCCATCATGTTGCCGTGGATGCCCATCATAGAAGAACCCATCATTCCCATTCCAGGCAGTCCCTGTCCCATTCCCCAGCCCCCAAAGTTCTCCTTGACATTGGCGGAAGTTAGAACAGGTATGGATAACAAAAGTGTCACGATCAATATAATCCTGATACCAGCAGTTTTTTGTTCAAAACGATCCCCTCCTTTGCTTTATGGCTTTATCATAACAACCAAGTTTTACAAAAACAGCACAGCCGTTTAACGTTTTTGTGATAATTTTGCCGCAAAATGGAAATAAGGTTTCCATATCTCCCTAGAATTAAAGCTTTGGTCCTGCAAAACAAGGTCCGTGAAGTATTACAAAAATGTGATATTCATGCCATAGTTTTGTAAACTTTTATTTATATAATCAATTCATAAACCCATTACAGGAGGTTGATTATACAACAGGCCAGTTTAGATAATCTTAGGGCCGCCTAAAGATAAAGCGATCTGTAGAGAAAGAAAGACCCGCGGTATCACCTTTCATGATTTGCCCTTAATAAGGGCACTTTTTAAAATCAACCCCTTATGGGAACAATAGAAAAAACTTAAAGGAGGAATGCGTTATGCCAATGATGTACGGTGGCTATGGTATGGGATGGTTTGGGGGGATTTTTATGATGTTGATCCCGCTGGCTCTGTTAGGTCTGGTTGTCTATTGGGCGGTAAACTCAGGAGTAAAAAGTGCACTTAAGGAAGGTTCATCGTCCGGTGCCCTAGATATTTTAAAGTCCAGATATGCCCGGAACGAGATAACTGAAGATGAGTACAAAAAACTTAAAGAAGAATTATCCCGGTAGTAAAATTATTCTTGGTTTCGGGAGGATAACCATGATTAAGAAATATCCGGCCTGTCAACACTGCCAGTGCAGTTCATGCAAGTCTACAGGAACCTGCCGGGGATGCGCCACTGGAGTGATTCACTGTAAAGGCAAGATACAGGCCGACGGTGTGGTTTAGCACCGAGGAAACTATCTATGTACATCAGCAAAGTAACCTCACCAGGCAGGCCCTATGGCCTGCCATCTCTCGCAAGAAAGGTGTTGGGGAGGTAGCACCAATGAAATTTAAGCTTATCACCAAAATCAGCCTAGGCATTACCGGCATTGTGTTGGTCTTTTCCACCGCCCTAGGCTACACCTTTGTAAAAGGAACAAATCCCGGCAGCCACATAAGCATGACCAGAGTTAAAGAGTTAAAAAGTAAAGCCAGAGAGCAGAACTCACATGCTCTCTGGTTTTTTGGGTACTGCTGAATATTAAGTAATACTACCGGGGACTATAACTCTGACTTAAAAATGAGGGGTGGTGGGAAAATGCAAAATAAGCAGCAGTTGGCCCAGTGTATCCAAACCTGCACCAAAGCAGCCAACGATCTGCGTAGTTCGGCTAACGGGATTAATAACGCCGGTGTAAGGGAAATGCTTACCTTAGGTGCCAGTCATATCGAGATGTGTATCCGCCAGTGCGAAAGCCTCATGCGGATGCCTTAAAAACTTTTAATTGGAACTTATCGGAGGTGAAATCAACAATGCAATCTGCCCAAACAATTCAACAGTGTATCCAGACCTGTCAGCAAATCTCGGCCCAATTACGGAACATGGCCAACACCGAACCAGACCCTATGGCAAAAAACAAGCTAATCGAAGGCGCACACCATCTGGCTCTCTGTATAGAGGAATGTAATTTTTCCCTACAGCAGATTCAGAGCGGTATGGCTTAACGTAAAGGGTTTGTACAAAAGCGTACCATTGTTAGGTGCGCTTTTGTCTCACTTCAAGAAAATATATCTGGCCATATTTATCAGTGCTAAGGAATGAAGCACTGAGTCATAGGTAATTTTTATTGTCTCTTTTTTCCATTAGATATATTCGTTATAATTTTTTATCTCAAAGCAAAGTATTGATAACATATCGAAATACAATAATCAAATGACTGAGGAACTTAAAAACTGGTTGATGAGTTTAACTAAACCAAAAGCCAGGCAGCAATAAACCCTTGCTCCTGGCTTTTGGTTTTTTATACTTTAACACCATTGTCAAAAAACTGTGGTTTACGCCACAGGCCCTAAGCCCTAAGTGATTTGGCCCCTTATTCTTTGAAAATCGTCCAGAGAAATTTCCCCTTTGGCCAGCCGGGTTTTTAAAATCTCCTGCGGTGCTGTGCCGCCGGTTTTTCTTCCAGTGGCCCGTTCTCCTATAGCCAACAGAGCCCATATCACCAGAATCACCGGTAATGCCATACCTAAAATCATGACAAGGGACCAGAGAAAACCTGTAATGCCACCTGCAAACGTCATCATCATAGTGTTCACTCCTTTGTTGTAGGTTGATTGATTTCTTAATCATAGAATAACAAAGAAGTTTAACAAAGCCATAACAACAGTTTCACATTTTTGTAACAAGTTCGATATGTAAAAATGTATATGATGCCTGGTATGGTGGAAGCTTCAGAAGGTTAAAAAAGAACAGGAATAGTCAAAATACAGGCATAGACCCGGGAAATGTCCCGGGTCTGTTGTTGTTATTCCACGCCTAAGTGGTTAACCGGCAGCACGATGTTAAAGGTGGTTCCTTCGTTTGGCTTACTTTCTACATTTATCTGTCCCCCGTGGCCCTCCACAATTCTCTTGACGATAGCTAGCCCCAAACCGGTGCCGCCCTGTACCCGTGTGCGAGACTTGTCCCCTTTGTAAAATCTCTCCCAGATCATGGGCAGATCCTCCGGTGCAATGCCCTCACCTGTGTCGCTGATGCGCAGGTGCACCTGATTAGCTTTAGTGGTCACACAGACGGAGATTTTGCCTCCAGCGGGAGTATGTCGGATGGCATTGTCGATTAAGTTTATCAACACCCTTTCAATGCGGTCGCTGTTGCAGGTGACCAAAGGTAGCTTCTTTTCTATGTTGATTTCCAAGTGAAGACCTTTTTCGACAGTTAGTTGAGTGAGCTTTCGCTGTACCCGGTCTATAATCTCCCGCAAGTCACAGGGTTCCTGGTCAAAATCAAAGTGTCCCTCTTCCATGCGCTTTAAATCCAGCACCTCATTGACCAGCCGCTTAAGGCGGTTGATTTCGTCTAAAATGTTCTGTAGATATTCATCTCGCTCCTTTTCGGTCTTAACCAGCCCATCGATCAAGGTTTCGGTGAATCCCTGCATAACCGCCAGGGGGGTTTTGATTTCGTGGGCCACGTTGGTGACAAACTCCCGGCGGATTTGTTCCTGTTGTTCCAGTTGGCTGATTTTTTCCTGCAGCCGGGAGGCCAAGGTATTGAGGGAGTTGGCCAGCAGACCTATTTCATCGTTGGTCTGGATGTTCACCCGCTGCTGATAATTGCCGCTGGCCATTGCCAGGGCCGCTTTGTTCATTTTCACCAGGGGTTTAGAAATAAACCGGGAGAAAATCAAACTTAACAGGGCGGCCAGGGCAATGCCCCCGGCGGCGGTGTAGATGGTCAGCATCTGCAATCGTTTCAGCTCGTCTGCCAGGGGTTCAAGGGGGGCATGGATAATGACCGCCCGGTAAATATTATCATGGTCCTTAAAGGGAATGCCCACCGACAACACGTCGGTTTTAAAGAAAGGGTTATTGCCCTTGAGTACCACCGCTTGGCCTTGGTACAGTTTTTGTAGATCCCCCATGTTCAAGGGGCCGTGGTGGGGATTACTCATATCCATCGGCATATCCTTGGTGCTAATGCCCATACCCTGGCAGCTCATAACAATACCCATCTCATTTAAAATCATCACGTTGGCGTTATACAACCCGGCAATCAGGGCTACCTTGTTGTCCAGGGCGACAGGATCCTCTTCGGAACGGGCGATGTCCGCCACCTTATTGCCCAGGTTTTTCAGTTGCTTGGCCTGTTGTTCATAGTACAGCCCTTCCATAAAGCTGGTCTGGGCCGCCCCGGCTATACCGATCACCACCAGCACCAAAATGGTCATGATGACCCATAGTTTGGTGACAATGTTGTTTAGCTTCATGCTTCCACCTCAAATTTATACCCCACGCCCCAGACGGTTTTAATGAAGTTGCCGGCACCGGCGGCCCGCAGCTTGTCCCGCAGCCGGTTGACGTGGGTGTCAACGGTCCTCACATCCCCGTAGTAGTCAAAACCCCAGACCTCCTCCAAAAGCTGCTCCCGGCTGTAGGCTCGCCCGGTGGACTTGGCTAACAGTGCCAGGAGTTCAAACTCCTTGGGAGTCAGGGTGACAGGCTTATCCTTAACCAGCACCTCCCGGCTGATTAAATCCATACACAGGCCGGGGAATTTTAATAGATGCCCCTCTTTTTTCTCTTCGCTGCCCACCCGTCGCATGACCGCCTTAATCCGGGCCACCAGCTCCCGTGGGCTAAAGGGCTTGCCCATATAGTCATCGGCTCCGAACTCCAAGCCTAAAATGCGGTCCACCTCTTCGTTCTTAGCTGTCAGCATGATGATGGGCACCTTGGATACCTTGCGGATTTCCTGGCACACGGTGACACCGTCTATTTTGGGCATCATGACGTCCAGCACGATTAAATCCCAGGACTCGGCTCTAAACTTCCGCAGGGCTTCCTCGCCATCCACCGCTTCCCCCACATGGTATCCTTCATTGGTTAAATAAATGCCAATAACCTGACGAATTTTATCTTCATCATCCACAACCAGCACACGAAACTGGCGCATGAATATCCCTCCTTTAAGATATGCCTCCCCTGCAGAGACAAGGGTTGGCTACTATCTATAGTAAAGCTAACAACAAACCCTTGTCAAAGCATTCAAAGGATTATCACAAAAATGTTAAACTTACGAGAAAAATTAGTAACACTTGCTTGTTATGATGGTTTAGTAAAATATAAACAAAATGTGATATTGATGAAACAGTTTTGTAAAATGTCTTTGCTATAGTAATAACTGTAAAGAACAACACCCCGACGGGAGGTGAACCAAATGTTTACCAAACACTGGATGCTCCCCGCAGTGGCCCACTGCAAGGGTGGTTGCTGAAAGATGGTCCTGGGCAGGATGGTAAACTGTCCCTTCCAAGCATTATCGAAAAAATATATTTAATTTGGAGGAATGAAGAATGAAACGTAAACTAATTGCCGGTATTGTAACTGTAGCCCTTGGTGCCCTGATGGTTCCCGCAGCCTTTGCTGCTATAGACAACAACCAGCCTGATAATGCTACCAACACCGTAAACAACTCCAAGAACCAGCAATTCTTTAACCAAATGTTTGACCAGCACAAAACCTGGCTGGACAAGGCCGTAAAGGACGGCAAGATTACCGAAGAACAGGCTAAAACCTGGAACCAACACTTTGAGCAAATGAAGGACTTCCACAGCAAAAACGGTATGGGCCCCATGATGAACGGTGGCATGATGAACATGATGGGTAATGGTTCCGGTATGGGTCCCGGCATGATGGGCAACGGCACCGGCATGGGCCCTGGTATGATAGGTAACTTCAACACCCCCACCAGCAATTAACAGTACTTTCATATAACTTCATACTTGAATCCCCAACAACCCCACCGTTGTTAAGAAGAGCACGAACTACCCGTAGGGCGTTTGTGCTCTTCTTTTGGTTGTCCTGGTCTGATCCAATCGAGTAGGAGGGGGTGATTAACCCCCGTCCTCTCACACCACCGTACGTACCGTTCGGTATACGGCGGTTCATGTTGTGCAACGAAGTTCGTTGTATCTTTCGACTAAACTTCTAAGTCCTTGTTCTCGCCAGAAGGTGAGTCCGAGGGTTTTTGCCGCCGACTTCCTTCAGATTCCACCTCGCGATGGACACCCTTGTCTTAAGCTACGGCTACTGCTACCTTCACCGTTCGGGACTTTCACCCTATAGATAACGCCCATGCCGGGCGCACGAAAAAAGAGACTGAAAAACCAGTCTCTTTTTTCTATCTTGTCTTATAAATTTAGTTTAGCACTTTCCGTAATATCCAACAATCTAGCAAGCATTACCGTTGCTTCAGCCCTTGTGGCTTGTTTGCCAGGAGCAAATTTAACCTTTTGTTCAGAGATTATCCCTTTGACAATTCCCAAAGCACTGGCAGTTGCAACACTCTGCCTGGCCCAAGGAGAGATGGAACCGGCATCAGTAAACAACCCCAGAGAAGCATCATTTTGACCTATGCTGATCCCCTCATTTTCCAGTGCATTGGCAATCATGGCTGCCATTTGCTCCCTGGTAACGTACTGGTTGGGCTTGAAGGAACCGTCATGGTAACCCCGGACAATTCCTGCCTGGAACGCCTTGGCAATACTTTCGTAATGCCAGTCTTTTTCCGTAACATCACTGAATGTAATTGTCGCCTTCTCGTTGAGTCCCAGCAACCTCGACAACAGGGTGGCTAACTCGGCTCTTGTAATGTTGGCATCCGGTCTAAAGGAGTGGTCTTGATACCCGCCTATGATCCCCCGGGCAGCCATTCTTTCAATATCTTTTTGGCCCCAGTGCCCTGTTACATCAGAGAAATTCTTCTCCGGTTTGCTGAGAACAGCGTATTTACTAAAGTGTGGTGTGCTGAAAGTAAGTACCTGACCGTTCGTATTATGAATAGCGTGCATCGGCTCCCATTTAGATTCACTTTCATTATAATAGAAGACATCCAACCGGTGGTGGGTACCATCCAACCACAAGTCAGATTTTACCGGCAGGGATACTCTTACTGATTGTTTTAGAGGATTCTTTTCGGTATTCCCATCACTCTTGATTTCCATATTGATTTCAAAAACCTTACCAATCAATTGGTAGTCAGTTTGGCTAACCAATTCCACTGCCTTACCATCAGCCAGTTCCTCTACTTTGAATTCCAACTTGGCGTTCTCGGGAAAGTCTATGGCAGCCGGGTTCAGAACGACCTTTACATCCTGAACTGATATAATAAGTTCCTTACCGGTTTCTATCAACTGTTTATACTGGTCTCCAGTGAGGACTAAACTCTTTTGCCCCACCGGCGCAACCAGTGTTACAGTTCCCTGGGAAAGATTAATAGCCTCTTTTATTTCCCGGTCGGTAAAGGTAGTTTTCGTCACGTCAGTATTGGTCCCGGAATTTGCAGAGTCTGATGAACTGCTACTCCCCCCGGAACTGCCGCCCGAAGAACGCCTGGCAATACTTAAGTTCAATGTTTGACTAAAGGTATGTCCTAAGAAATCTGTGACGGTAACTTCAAAGGAATAGTCGCCGCTATTGGCAGGGGTACCGGAAATAACTCCTGTCACTGTGTCCAGCGTTAAGCCTTCCGGTAAGGTCCCACCGGTTATGGCCCATGTCAAGGGCTCTTTCCCGCCGGTTGCCTGCAGTTCTGTTGAATAAGCTGCACCTTCGGTACCAGTTGACAGTGAGGTGGTTACTATTTCCAGCTTTAAAACCATCTCGATGGGGTCAAGAATAACGTCATCATCTCCTACTTCAATGACCTCTGGAGCAGTATAGTCTTCATACCCCTCTGCCATCACGGTCATACGATAAAAGCCAGGTACCACCTTATGGGTAAACTCCGTTATATCCCCGTTGGATATCACCTTAAGAGGCATGACCATTACATCTTTATTCTCCGGTTTCAGATAGACAGATGCAGTAACCCCTTCTGGCAAACCTAAAATGGTTCCGGTTACCCGTACCACGTGTATATCCTCAACTGTCATATCACCAGCCACCTGAACAGGTTTCATCATAGCAGTGGCACCGTTTATTAACATGCACAGGGTGTATTCACCTGTAGGAACATCCGAAATGCTAAACGCTGTTTGTCCTATCTCAAGATCCTGTGAAACAACTGTTTTCCCGGTGCATTTAGACAGCATGATCTTCACGGTATCTTCCTCTGAGATCCCGTAAACAGCACCGCTGACAGTATAAGCTTCAATTTCCTCTTCATCAACGGCCTCAGTAACCGGTTCTTCTGTTGTCTCCACGTTTGCCCCCTCTTCCACGCTTGAGGTATCATCAGACGGGGTGCCATTGTCTTGGCTGGAGTCGATGCTATCTAAGTTTTCATCTTGATAGACTGCTTCCTCTACCGATGGGTCTGAGGTGTTTGCTGAACCAGCTTCAGTGCTGACGTCACTTTGCTCTGTCTGAGGAGTCTGTCCGGGATCTTCCGCCAGGGCTGGTTGAGCACTACTAAATGAGAAAATGTTTAACAACAAAAGCAACGTCATAACAATGGAACCGGACCTAATATATGACCGGAAACCACTTTTGTACACAAGCCTTCCTCCTTTTATTTTATTTTCAAAGAGCTGGATACATACAATACTTTCTTTGCTACCCCCCCTTGACCTAGTTAAATCTGTCATCTTGACCAATTCTAACATGCGATTTTTACAAATCTTTTTCAAAGCTATGACATTTCTGTGATATTTAGGTCTGCAGAGAAAAATTAAACCAAATGATAAAGCAACAACAAAAAAACCTTTTGACCCAAATGATTTTGTATTTTCATTGAGATACCCCACCTAAAGCGATGCTCTTTTTACGAAATATTTAACGAAGTAGGTTCATCTAGGTGAATTCTCTTGTATCCAACCTCAAAAGGGTAGTTCATTTTGCCATAAAAAAATGACAGAAGGGATTATCCACATGGATAGAAAAAGCATCCTCTTGGCTGACGATGAGTCCGATATTAGAGAGGTCGTTACAAAATACTTAAATCGTGAAGGATTCTCTGTGGAGCAAGCTGTGGATGGTGCGGAAGCACTGGCACTTTTTTATAGGAAAAATTGGGATCTCGTTATTCTGGATATCAGGATACCTAACACTGACGGTATTAAAGTCTGTCAAGAAATTCGAAAGATATCACAAGTTCCAGTGGTTATGCTTACCGACTTGAATAATGAAACAAATCGTATTCAAGGCCTTGAAATCGGTGCAGACGATTGTGTTGGTAAACCTTTCAGCCCAAGGGAATTGGTTGCCAGGATTAAGGCCATTCTTCGTCGTTCAACAGCAGCACGTTCCGCAAAAAAAAACAGAAATTCATTATCCGGGGGTTAGAATCAACTTGTTAACCAGAACGGTCACTGCCAACGGACAGGAAATCCACCTTACACCTAAGGAGTTTGACCTGCTGGTTTTGATGTCCCAAAATGCCGGTCAGGTTTTTACCCGGGAATTTTTACTGGAAGAAGTCTGGGGCGTAGATTACTTCGGTAATCTACGAATTGTGGATACCCTAATTAAACGTTTGAGGGAAAAATTCAAATCCCTGAATATTCCCTCTGATATTAATACTGTTTGGGGAGTGGGGTATAACGAATGATATATAAAATCCTTCCTTACGACGGGAGGATTTGTTTTTTTGATCTAAGGTTTGGTGTTGCACCTGGTTTTTAACAAAAATGAAAATATTACATAAATGTCTTAATTTTGTAAAAGGTTTGTGAAAATTGATTGGTACAATTCATTACAAGAGCTGGATATAAAAGCCGGAACTAAGTTTATCGCGAAAAGGAGTGGTGATTATGGTCAATCTCCCTTAGACAAACCTCATAAAACAGCTAGAATCTTGCAAGTAAACATAATTCAAAAAAGGAGTGTTTTTGATGAAAAAATTAAGAACTGGTATTATAACTCTCACAGTAGCTAGCAGTCTTTTGGTAGGAGGAGCATTTGCCAGCGCAGCTCCAATGGAAGGAAAAGGGCCTAGCGACCATAGCAAAAAGCCTGGTAGTACCCAGGCCCAAAAAGGCAGTTCTGAAGCTAAAGAAGCCATGTCAAGCAAGAAAGCAGATATGACGGCCAAAAAAGAAGCTATGGCTAGCAAAAAAGAAGAAATGAAAGCTAAGAAAAAAGCTATGGCTGAAAAGAAAGAGCAGCATAAAAAACAGGTTGTCACTGACACTCTTCACGGGGTAGAAACAACTGAAGATGGGCAACAAGTACTGATGATAGGTACAGGCGATAATGCCGCAGAAATTTTACTGACTGAAAACACCATCATCCTGGTTAACGGAGAAAAGACCGATGCTTCTAGCCTGGTAGCAGGTGCTCCGTTAACTGTTATTAAAAACAAGGCCGGTGAGGCTTTCTTGGTAATACAATTGCTTCAACCAGCTAGTGAAAACCAGACAACCGAAGGAGATACCTCCCACGATGAGGGCACTACAACTCCTGATGATACAAACACAACCGATACCGAAAATGCGGATACCGTTTCAACCGTTGAAAGTGAACATACCCATTAATTCTAACTAATTAAAACTGTTGTAAAGGATAGGTTAACCACCTATCCTTTATAACATGACCTAGATGAATAGTGGTATAATGTCAATAAACTTCAAGTAAAATAAAGGGTCAGGAGGTCTCTATGCCAAACACTGTATTTCTTAATTTAGAAAGGCTGGATTTTGACCGTCGGCTGGATCTGTCACCCATCGAAAAACTTACCACGGTTACCAAATACGATGCCAGCACCGACCAGGAGATACCGGCCAGGGTGCAAAACCAGGATATCGTCATAACCAAAGAATTGCCGGTGGGCAGGGATTTGATTGCGCAGTTCCCTCCCTCGGTGAAACTCATCTGTGAAGCCGGTACCGGTTTTAACAACATCGATCTGGCCGCTGCCAGGGAAAAGAATATTACGGTCTGTAATGTGCCGGGCTACAGTACCGAAGCGGTGGCAGAGCTGGTCTTTGGTTTTATCTTAAACTTTGCCAGGTCCCTGTCCCAGCAGCAGTGGATGATTAAAGGGGGAGATTTCACTAACTTCGAGCAGGACATTCAAACCGCCAACTTTGAGGTGCAAAACAAAACCCTGGGCATTGTTTGCGGCGGTTCCATCGGGCAGCAGGTGATGAAACTGGCCCTGGCCTTTAACATGAATATCCTGGTTTACAATCGCACACCCAGGGACTGGGGCGATCCCAGAATACAATCGGTGTCCCTGGAGGAACTGCTGCGGCAAAGTGATTTTGTTTCCATCCACTGCCCCCTGAACGAAGACACCAAATACCTGATCAACCGGGAACGGTTACAGTTAATGAAGCCCACCGCCTACATTATTAACACTTCCAGGGGGCCGGTAATCAAAGAAGCTGATTTAATCGAAGCCCTGCAAAAGGGACGCATCGCCGGCGCTGCACTGGATGTACAGGAAAAGGAGCCACCGGATCAGGATAATCCCCTATTCAAAATGGATAATGTGCTACTAACCCCGCATATCGGGTGGAAGACCCTGGAATCCAGGCAAAGACTGATCAATCTCATGGCTAAGAATATTGAAGCTTTCCTCCAGGGTAAACCCATCAATGTTGTGAGTTAAACGAAAAGGCTTGCGTGGCAAATCTTTGCTGTCCAAAGAGTTGCCTAACGCAAGCCTTATCCTTTTTTCTTCATTTTGTCTTCACCTGACCAATGGCAGGAATACCGGGGGATAAATTTGCAAGTTGTTAGAAAAAATATCCCTCAAGGAGGGATAAACCATTGAGCAGTTTGGAATTTGGAGCAAGGGTTGCTTTAGAGGTTTGTCTTGGTGTGAAAAAAGGTGAAAAGGTACTGGTGGTTGCCGACGAGGGCACCAGAACTGTGGGGCGGTCCCTGTGGGAACAGGCGATTTCCCTGGGGGCGGAAGCCATGTTGCTGGAAATGCTGCCTCGATCTGTCAACGGCGAAGAACCCCCGGCAGCCGTGGCGGAGGCAATGAAACAGGTTGATGTGGTGGTGGCGGCCACCACGAAGTCCCTTTCTCATACCAGGGCGCGGCGGGAAGCCAACCGGTGCGGCGCTAGGGTGGCTTCTCTGCCTGGTATTACGGGGGAAATGCTGTCCCGCACCATGACGGCAGACTATCAAAAAATCAGTGACTTGAGCGCCCGCATAGCAGATTTGTTGAGCAGAGGGAATGAAGCACGCATTGTCACCCCCGCAGGTACGGATTTAACTATGTCCCTGCAGGGCAGGGCCGCTCATCCGGACACCGGTATGTTGCAGGGAAAGGGAATGTTCGGCAACCTGCCCGCCGGGGAGGCTTACATCGCCCCTGTTGAGGGAACTGCCAACGGTACCCTGGTTATTGACGGGGCGATGGCCGGTGTAGGAATGCTCAAGGGGGAAATTATACGAATTACGGTACAGGACGGTTATACTGTGGGGATTCAGGGGGGCCAGGGTGCCAAGGTCCTGGAAGACCTGCTGAAACCCCTGGGTAAAGAAGCCGGCAACATTGCAGAATTAGGCGTGGGCACCAACGACAAGGCCATCATTACAGGCAATGTCCTGGAGGATGAAAAGGTTCTGGGCACCGTTCACGTGGCCCTAGGCAACAGCATCAGCTTCGGAGGGACGGTAGATGTGCCCATTCATTTGGACGGTATCCTCTTAAAACCGACACTCATCGTAGACGGGCAGGAAATCTTAAAGGAAGGAAAAATGCTGATCTCATAACAAAAAGGTGGTGCGTATGATGGCCGATGCAACAAAGGCAAAGCAGGATGTCGTAGAAGAAAGCGGCATGCTGGAAGGGGCCTACGGGGGAATACCCGGAGACCGGTATGTCCCCTTTGTTTCCCCCGAAAGGTCTGTGGTGGAATTCACCGTCCGGGCGCTGGTAATCGGCGCCGTGCTTTCGGTTCTCTTTGGTGTCGCCAACACGTACCTGGGGCTGAAGGTGGGCTTGACAGTCAGCGCCTCCATCCCAGCCGCGGTGTTGGCCACAGGTCTCTATAAGTTGTTTTTCCGGAGCGGCAATATTTTGGAAAGAAATATTGTCCAGACAGTGGCTTCCTCCGGGGAAAGTATTGCCGGGGGTATTATCTTCACCATTCCCGCCCTTTTACTCTGGGGAATGGATATCAGCGTTCTCACCGTGGTCATTGTTTCCGCCCTAGGGGGCCTCATCGGGATCCTGTTCTTTGTACCCCTGAGAAGATATCTCACGGTGGAGGAACACGGCAACTTAATTTACCCTGAAGGGATGGCCTGTGCAGAGGTGCTGGTCTCCGGAGAAAAAGGCGGCGCCGGGGCCGGATTGGTCTTTACCGGCATCGCTGTGGGCGGTTTATACAAACTGTTCTCCGGGGGTTTGCTGGCCTGGAATGAAACCCCCGAATGGAAACTGCCCTTTCTTTCCAATGGACTCATCGGAGTAAATGCCCTGCCGTCCCTGTTGGGAGTAGGATTTATTGTGGGCTATGATGTGGGCAAATTCATGCTGGCCGGCGGTTTGGTGGCCTGGATGCTGGTCATTCCTTTAATCAGCTATTTCGGCCACGCGGTACCCAACCCCATTTTCCCCAGCACGGTACCCATTGCAGAGATGGACGCCTGGGGTATCTGGAGCAAATATGTCCGTTACATCGGCGCCGGCGCCGTGGCCGCCGGAGGCTTTATCTCTCTGGCCCGGTCCGCCCCCACCATTATCCGGTCCTTCCGGGCCGCTATGACCGGTCTTGCTCAGACCAGGGGCGGGGATACCGAAAGGCGGACAGAAAAGGATCTTTCTTTGGCAGTGGTCATCGGTGGGACCCTGCTGGTGGCGCTTCTCATTATTTTCCTGCCCCAGGTGCCGGGCGGCATCGTGGGCGCTCTGCTGGTTCTTATCTTTGGTTTTTTCTTTGCCGCAGTTTCCAGCCGTATCACCGGTATTGTCGGTGTCTCCAACAACCCGGTGTCCGGTATGACCATTGCTACCCTGCTGGTGGTCAGCGCCATTGTCAAGGGCCTGGGATGGTCCCCTGAAACCGGCATGGTGGTGGCCATCACACTGGGCTCCATCGTATGTGTGGCCATAGCGGTGGCCGGCGCTACGGCCCAAAACGGCAAAACCACCTTTATCCTGGGCGGCACGCCAAAGTATGTGCAGATCGGACAGTACGTCGGGGTCCTTGCCTGTGCTTATTTCGTAGGCGCCATCATCGTTATGCTGCACGGCGCTTATACAATGGGCTCCGCCGACTTACCCGCACCCCAGGCGACCCTGATGTCTATGGTGACAAAAGGCGTTATTACAGGAACCCTGCCCTGGGAGTTTGTTATCATGGGGCTGATTGTGGGGGTGGCCATTTTTGCCATGGGCCTGCCGGTGCTTCCCTTTGCCCTGGGATTTTACCTGCCCCTTCATTTAAGTATGGGCATTCTGGTGGGGGGCATTGTGCGCATCCTGATTGAAAGGGGCGTCGGAGCCAATGAGCTGAAGGACAAGGTTGAGCGGGGCGTCCTTATTTCTTCGGGCCTGATTGCAGGCGATGCTTTAGTTGGCATCGTGATCGCCTTCTTTGCCTACATCGAGTACAACATTGCCTTCCTCAAGGGTACCGCCCTGGCTGCCAGCAACTGGTTCGCTTTGGTGATGTTCCTTCTGGTGGCATGGTTTACCTACTGGTATACCAACCGGCAAGACGTGAGAAAAAATTTAAAGGTATAAAAAGAGTGAAGGGCCGGTTTTTAAATAACCGGCCCTTCCTGCATTCCGGTGGCTTCCAACCCTGCCGCCAAAGCAGGGCTTTACGATATTACATCCGCACCAGGTTACTTGCCTTTAATATCTCATAAATATCTTTGTCTGCCGGTCTCTGCGGGCAGTTGGCCAGGTTTTTGGCCTGCAGGGTTTTAGACACAAACTTAGCCGCTTCTTCGGCAGTGAGTTTTAGATTGACCGGCGGCAATACTTTGGTCAAGACCTCCCCCACTTCTGGCAAATTGGTACAACCCAGCGCCTTCACCACCTGTTGTACCCTGTCCGGGGCGTCCTGGGCCATAAATTCTAAGGACGCCTTCATAATGACCCCGTTGGCCAGGCCATGGGGCAGGCCCTTAAAATAGGTTAACGGGTAACCCAGGGCATGGATCACCCCGGTGGCGGTTTGGGCAATGACCATACCCGCCAGCATAGAGGCGTAGAGCAGTTCTTCCCTCTCCTCCAGGGAAATGTTGTCCGGGTTGAGGGTTTTTAACAACCTGCCAAGGAGGCGGATGCTCTCCAGGGCCAGCAGGTCGGTAAATGGCGTGGCGCGGTTATTGATAAAGCCCTCAACGCTATGGGACAAGGCGTCTACTGCAGTGTTGACGGTGACGGCCCAGGGCAAATTCAGCAGGTAGCGGCCATCCAGGAATGCCAGTGCAGGAAACAGCTTTTCCCCTGCAATGGACATTTTTGTCTCCGCCCAGTCCACTGTGAGGATGGCATAGGGGGTCACTTCACTGCCGGTACCGGCGGTGGTGGGTACGGCCACCACCGGGAGCGGCTCATTGGACCATTTTTTCGCCATTAAATCCTGTTGGCTGACCTCGTTCACCGCCAACACCGCCACGGCCTTGGCAGCGTCCAGGGGGCTGCCCCCTCCGATGCCGACAATAAAGTCCGCCCCCATTTCCCTGGCCCTTTGCCCGCCCCGGTATACGGTGGCCAAACCGGGGTTTTGCTCAACCTCATTGAAAATCTCCACCTGGATCCCTTCCCTGGTTAAGGCGGCGGTCATCTCAGCCAGGGAACCGTTTTTTTCGGAGGAACTGCCTCCCGTAACAATCAAAGCTTTTTTTCCTAAAGCGGCCAGCTCGCTGCTGTATTTATCAACACACTTCTGACCAAAAAAGATTCTGGTGGGACAGCGGAAATTAAATTGCATGTTGAAACCTCCTGTATCGGTATTCGTTTTTTGTCTTACCATATTTTATCTCTGATGGGGCAAAATATTAAGAGGGCATGGATCATTCCATTCACACAAAAAACCCCTTAAAAGGGGTTGGTATACAGAAAGATATTTTCGGTTCAAAGGAACTGAATTGGGGGTTTAGAATTTCTGTCTTGATATGGGGAACCAGGGATTTTTTAAGCCAGACGGTCCTTGATTCAGTCTTGCCCGGAAAAACGGTCAGATACAACGCCTCAAAGGTTAAATACTCATTGTTGACGCCAATGGAACTGAGTTTCAGCATGCCGCTAAAGGTTTTATGGCTGTTGTTGATAACCGTTACGATAACCTGCTGTTCTCCTTTATCATTTTCAATATCCAGATGATCGATAAACACCTTAATTTTACTCACGTCCGTAACGGCCGCTTCCTTACCGTATAATTTCACGGAATGGGCAAAAAGAAAATATAAAGAAAACATGATGAATATGACCAGGATATACTGCCATCTCCCTCTCATAATTTAACCCCCCGCTTTTCATCTATTGGTGACGAGAGTTAAATTATTTCTCTGGTTGTCTCTATTGTAACATAAAAAAAGGCAAAATAGCACCATAAGCAAAGAATTCTGTATTGTATGCAGTCCCTCGAATTAAAAAACAACCGAAGAAATGTCTAAAATTCTGATTGACAAATGTACACACTTGTCTTAAAATCTACATTGTTTAACTTAATAAGTGGTTATTAAACACCTTCTTATCCAGAGCGGCTGAGGGACTGGCCCTGTGAAGCCCGGCAACCTTCTTAGATTTCTTAGATTTCTAAGAAAGGTGCTAATTCCTGCAGAAGATTTTTTCTTCTGAAAGATAAGAAGAGGACGTAGAAACTATGGCCTCTTCTGGTCTGTCAGAAGAGGCCTGATTTTTTTTGGGGAAGGTTGATGCTGGTGATACAAATCAAGGACTTGACGAAAATTTACCGGTCCGGCGCCGGTGAGGTGAAGGCCCTGGACCATGTGAGCCTGCGGGTGCGCAAAGGGGAAATTTACGGCATTATCGGTTATAGCGGCGCCGGGAAAAGCACCCTCATCCGCTGTGTCAATATGCTGGAAAAACCAACCTCCGGCAGCATAAAAGTGAACGGTCAGGAAATGACCTCCTTAAACGAAGGTCAGCTAAGGGTTGCCCGCCGGAAAATCGGCATGATTTTTCAGCACTTTAACCTGTTATCCTCCCGCACGGTCTTTGACAATGTGGCTTTTCCTCTAGAAATCAGCGGTGTGCCGAAAGCCGAAATCAAAGACAAAGTAACCAGACTGCTGGGCCTGGTGGGCCTGGCTGATAAAGCCGGGGCATACCCCTCCCAGCTTTCCGGGGGGCAAAAACAACGGGTGGGCATCGCCCGGGCGCTGGCCAACGATCCCATCGTTTTGTTATGCGACGAAGCCACCTCCGCCCTGGACCCGGCCACCACCGATTCGATCCTGGCGCTGCTTAAGGACATTAACCGCAAACTGGATCTGACCATTTTGATGATTACCCACGAAATGAAAGTGATCTCGGAAATTTGCGATTCGGTAGCGGTCCTTGAGCAAGGGAAAATCATTGAGGAGGGCCTGGTGATTGACGTCTTCACCCAGCCCAAGCACCCCACCACCCGGCGCTTTGTACAAACCATTATTCAAACGGATATTCCTGATCATATCAAAAAGCCCCTGCTGCAAAGGGGACAGGGACAAATCATCCGGGTTTCCTTTATCGGGGACTCCGCCGCCGAGCCGGTGATTTCCACTCTGGTAAAAAAATTTGATATTGATATCAACATTCTCTACGGCAATATTGATCAAATCCAGGATACCCCCTTTGGGATGTTGATGATTGAATGCATGGGTTCCCGGAGCAACTGTCACAGGGCCGTAGACTACCTGCGCCAACTGGGCTTAAGAATTGAGGTGTTAAAAGATGCTGAATGATTTGTTCACTCATCTAACCAGCATATCTCCGGAACTGATCAAAGCATCCTGGGAAACGCTGTACATGACGGTTGTTTCCGTTATTTTTGCGTCGCTGTTGGGAGTTCCCCTGGGCGTGATTCTGGTGATTACCGATAAGGGCCATATTAAAGAAAATCTGGCCGTAAACCGGGTATTGGGCGCCATCATCAATATTTTCCGTTCCTATCCCTTTATTATCCTGCTGCTGGCCTTGGTTCCCTTCACCCGGTTACTGGTGGGCACCACCATCGGCACCACGGCGGCCATTGTCCCCTTAACCGTTGCCGCCGCTCCCTTTGTGGCCAGAATGGTGGAAAGTTCCTTGAAGGAAGTTAATAAAGGGGTCATTGAGGCTTCTCTGGCTATGGGGGCCAGTACCTGGCAAATTATCTGGAAGGTATTGCTGCCCGAGGCGCTGCCCGGCATTATTTTAGGCACTACCATTACAACCATTGCAGTGATTGGCTACTCCGCCATGGCCGGAGTGGTGGGAGGAGGTGGTCTGGGGGACCTGGCGGTGCGTTACGGTTACATGCGGTTTGACTCGGTGGTCATGGTAACCACTGTCATCATACTGGTAATCGTTGTGCAAGTTATTCAATCCTTTGGCAATTTCCTTGCCAACAAATTCAATAAAAATTAAGGAGGAGACCAAAAATGAAAAAAAGATTGGTATTTGTACTGGCCTGCCTGTTCAGCCTGTCCCTGTTGCTGACCGGCTGCGGCGGTCAAAAGGAACCTGCCAAGCAGGAAGCAGCCCGGGACAGTAAGGTATTAAAGGTGGGCGCCACCCCGGTTCCCCATGCGGAGATTTTAAAGGTGGTAAAGCCCCTGCTTGAGAAAGAGGGTATCCAATTAGAAATCGTGGAGTTCAATGACTATGTACAGCCCAACCTGGCCCTGAACGACAAGCAGTTGGATGCCAATTACTTCCAGCACCTGCCCTACCTGGAGGATTTTAATAAGCAAAAGGGACTGGATCTCACCTACACCGCCAAAATCCACTTCGAGCCCATGGGCCTGTATTCCAAAAAAGTAAAATCCGTAACCGAATTCAAAGCAGGGGACAAGATCGGGATTCCCAACGACCCCACCAACGGTGGGCGTGCCCTAGCGGTACTGGAGAAGGCTGGCCTGCTGAAGCTTAAAGAGGGGGTAGGCATTAA
Source organism: Desulforamulus putei DSM 12395 (assembly GCF_900129195.1). GTDB lineage: Bacteria > Bacillota > Desulfotomaculia > Desulfotomaculales > Desulfotomaculaceae > Desulfotomaculum > Desulfotomaculum putei. The sequence continues at coordinate 117,416 of NZ_FQUY01000002.1, read as the reverse complement.
CGCCACCGTCAGAGACATTGTAGAAAAGAAAGTGGAGGTGGTTGAACTGGAAGCCGCCCAACTGCCCCGTTCCGTTGAAGACCTGGCCGGCGCCGTGATCAACGGTAACTTTGCCGCCCAGGCCAAATTTACTCCCGCCGATGCCCTGGTGGCAGAAGATGCCAAGTCCCAAGCTGCGGATACCTACGGCAACATTCTGGCCGTCCGTAAGGGTGACGAAAACCGTGAAGAAATTAAAAAACTGACGGAAGCTTTGCAGTCCCCCGAAGTGAAGAAATTTATTGAGGACACTTACAAAGGCGCCGTGGTGCCCACTTTCTAATATAAAGGCCCCCAACCCGGGGGCCTTGCTCATTAATTGGTCAACTCCTTATACAACTTATTGATGGAACTGCTTTCGATCCTGGAAATAAAGGATCTGGAGATGGCCAGTTTTTTGCCTACTTCCCGCTGGGTAAGTTCATGTCCCCCGTCCAGGCCATACCTGAGTTTAATCACCATTTGCTCTCTGGGCGTCAATTTTTGAATGGCCATTTCCAGTTTTTCAACTTCTAGGTTCTTTTCCACCAGCTCATCCACCGGGGTGTCATCAGCGGTCAGGGTGTCCTGCAATTCCAGCGCCGTTCCGTCTTTATCATAGTCTAGGGGCTCGGAGATGGAGATACAGTTTCTCTCATTCTTCTGTTTGCGCAGCAGCATGAGCATTTCATTTTGAATGCAAACCCCGGCATAAGTGGAAAACTTTCTTGACCTGGCCATGTCAAAGCTCTCCACCGCTTTAATCAAACCCACCACCCCACACTGAAACAAATCCTGTTTATCAACCCCGTTGTCCTTTAATTTGTTAGCAATTTTGGCAACCAACCGCAGGTTTCTTTCTATTAATATTGTTTTGGCCAGCTTGTCGCCCCTGGCCATTTTCATAAGCAACTCTCTTTCCTCCTGTGGCGTCAGGGGCTCCGGCAGGCTGCCCGAGGAAATATAAGAGACCAGAATAATTAAGCCGTTTATAACGGACAAGGCAATCAACGTTAATATTCCGGGTGTCAAACAGCATCCCCCCATAGCAAAAAAATAGGTCTACATTATGCTACGGTGTACCCGTCGAAAAAGTGCTTGGTTATCTTTAAAAAATTTTTGGAAAGTTTTGGCGTAGGATTTAATTCAGAAAGAAGGACAAAATATGAGGTAGAAAATATGAAGCGAGAAGGGCCCGGCTCCGGCAGCGGGTAAAGCGTTATCTCCACAAGTTCAAGGAATACTATGCGATTATTTTCACGTGTTTGTTAATTTTTCTTTAATTACTTACTTATTTTTAACAATGATCGTCTTCATATGTTATACTCTTTGATGGACAAGAAATAAATTATCTCCTTGGGGGGGACTGTATGTTTTTTAAGAAGACTGATATCTTCTTTGAGACCTTTAAGGCAATCGCAGAAAACCTGAACCGGGCAGCAGTGGAGTTTCGTGAGGAAATTCATAATCCCAGTCCCGAAAAAAAAGGGCTGACCAATATTCAGGACTATGAAAAAACAGGGGACCGGCATACTCACACCATTATCAAAGAATTAAACAAAACCTTTGTGACTCCCCTGGAACGGGAAGATATCATGAACCTGGCCGTAAAATTAGATGACATTTTGGACGGCATTGAAGCAACCCTCATCCGGATGGATATTTACGACATTAAAGACATGAATATTTTCATTAAACGAAATGCTGAAATCATTCTGGAACAATGCCAGGAAGTGCAAAAGAGTATCGACAAACTGGTAACCAAAAAATACCTGGATATCCGGGCCCACGCCGTTAAGATTAACGAGCTGGAAAATGAAGCTGACCACCTGTTCAACAATAGCCTCCGGGAGCTGGTTTCTTCCTGCACCGATGCTATTGAGTTTGTTAAATACAAACAAATTTACGAAATGTTGGAGGAAATCACCGATGCCTGTGAGGACGTAGCCAACATTTTGGAGAGTATCTTAATGCGAAATTCCTAATTTAGAGGATGGCAGATAAATGGAACAGCATGCAATTATCATAGCCGTTGTAATTTTGGCGTTGAGTTTTGACTTTATTAACGGGTTCCACGATACCGCAAACGCAATTGCAACCTCCATTTCCACCAAAGCCCTGAAACCAAAAACCGCCATTGTTCTGGCTTCCGTGATGAACCTGCTGGGCGCCCTGACTTTTACCGGCGTGGCAAAAACTGTTGGCGGCAAGGTGGCCAATCCTGCCAATATTGAACACGGGGTGTATGTTGTGGCGGCCGCGCTGGTGGCAGCCATTGCCTGGAACCTGTTTACCTGGTATTACGGTATTCCCAGCAGTTCTTCCCATGCGTTGATCGGCTCCCTGGCCGGATCGGTAATCGCCGCCGCAGGCTTCAGCGCGGTGAACTTTCATGGCTTTCTTACCATCATTGAGGGTCTGATTTTATCCCCCCTGCTTGCTTTTACCGTAGGTTATATCATTATGTCTATCATTCGACTAATATTCGCTAATTTTTCACCCCACAGGATCAATTCAAAGTTCCGCTTTTTGCAGATTTTTACGGCTTCCTTTCAAGCCTTCAGCCACGGTACCAACGATGCCCAGAAAACCATGGGGATCATCACCTTTGCCCTGGTGGCGGGGGGGTTTCAAGACACCCTGGAAGTGGCTCCCTGGGTGAAGGTCTCTGCAGCATTGGCAATGGCCCTGGGTACCTCCGTGGGCGGTTGGAGAATCATTAAAACCGTTGGTTCAAAAATTATAAAGTTTGAGCCTGCCAGCGGTTTTGCCTCAGACCTGACCTCCGCTCTTGTTATCATCGGAGCTACCTTGATTAAACTGCCTGTCTCCACCACCCATGTCATCAGTTCTGCCATCATGGGTGTGGGGTCTGCCAAGAGATTTTCCGCTGTTAAGTGGGGCACGGCCATCACCATGGTCTCCGCTTGGGTCATAACACTGCCTGTTACAATGATCTTGGCCGCCATTTCTTTTATTGTAGTAAGAATGCTCTTCCTATAGCAGAAACGCCTCCATAAACGGAGGCGTTTCTTGTTTTGTCCTGAAATAAAACGCTGCCGATGTCGAAAAACATATATACCAAACTTCTTATGAAAATACCTGTAAATCACTTGACAACTGTTCAAATTTTCTATATATTTAGATCAAGGGGAACGCCTTGGTTTAGCTGTAAGACTACGCGGTTTCTGTTTGATGGTACCCGTTAATAAAACAGTCCGTTATGTACGGTCCGTCAGTGGTTGTTAGTTAAGTCCTGAGTGATTCCCTGCAAATCGGTTGTTTGTTAAACAGGTGTGAACGTTCAGAAGTTAGGTTTTCATCCAAAGGTAGGTTGTGTGTTTGAATTACCCTATTCCCTGACAGGCGTTCCCCTTTATTTTTAGGAAACCCAGGTAAATACCTGGGTTTCCTATTTTGTAAGGGACCTTTAAACATATACGATGGCATTGATGGTACGGTGTTTTCATTAGGATAAAGATTTTAACATTTATTGCGAAAATTATATCAAAGTTAATTTTTGACAAAGGATTTTAACCTAACGGGTTTGAACTCTTATAAAGGAAAACCGGCCTGGCTAAATTCTTCTCTTTTTTGCTAATTAAGATGAGGGGATGGCTTGTATGTTATTGGGAGTTTATTCAGTCGAGGGAACAAGACCATTTGGCTTCCTATTGTGCCGAAACAGAAGTGGCACAGATCGGCAAGAAACATGGGAAAGTGTATGGTTTGGTAGTCCCGGAAAAATTTGAGCGACAGCAGAGAAGGGATTACGTGCAGAGTAAATATTCCACCACGGCACTGTTTACATCCATCTCTCAAAATACCAGTGTATCTACGGAAATATTTGATTTTCCGCAGGAGGATTAAAGGTTTTTGTCACCCCAGAAATTACTGGAAAAGGAAAGGGATTTTCGTGTAGTATTTGGGATTGACTCCACCGCGTTTTCCCTCGCGGCTACTTTGGTTTGGCTAAAACAAAAGGATGAAATATTATGCACCGGCTTTAAATTTAAAGATATCCATCCAAAGGACCCAAAATACTCTAATGGCCCTTGCCTTGAAATACTCAAGGGGCAGATAACTTAATATTACAGAAGTCAATTCTCATTCGGAATGCACAGAACCGAGCTGAGATTGGACCAGGGAGTTGTTTACGATGATTGAAACCTTAGAGATTTTGACCGTTAAGAAAGAAATTCTGATACAAGTCCCTCCTTTTTCTGAGTATAAAGCCGTCATCACAGATATTGAAGAAACCCTTTTCTGGATTGGTCTGCCTAGGCAGGAGGGTCAGGTCTTAGTTTTACAGAAGGACCAGGAAATTCAAATTCGTGTGCCGATGCGGTACGGATTATACAGTGCTGACAGTAAAGTGGTGGCAATCGGTCATGATAGCCAAAGGTTTTACGGCTTGTTAATACCGGAACGCTTCCAAATGCTGAAGGCAAGGCAATTTATGAGGGTGGAACATGCAACGCATGTTTTATTCTCCTCCGGCAACGATACCGCCCAAACAGCAATGCTTAATTTTTCTGAGGGGGGCTGCATGGTTTATGTAACCCCTGCCCTTGAAAAAATGCTGCAGGCCGCCAATGATTTTTCTGTCAGTTTTCAGGTTAACGGAGAACTGATTACAACCACCGCACGTTTGGCCTGGAGGAAAAATACCGATAACGTTCCTTACGCAGGTTTTAAATTCACCAACCTGTTACCCGCTCAACGCCAGAGGCTGGCTGACCTGGCTGCGTTATTCTCAAAAGATTAAGACTCACAGGGACGGTTCTCTTGAATCTATGAGTCACAAGAAAAAAGACTCAAAAGAACCGTCCCCAAGACTCACAAGAAAAAAAGACTCAAAAGAACCGTCCCTGTGAGTCCAGTGTCCCTGTGAGTCCAGTACAAAATAAATGGAGCGGGTGATGGGAATCGAACCCACGTACCCGGCTTGGAAGGCCGGTGCTCTACCATTGAGCTACACCCGCAAAATTTTATCATACAAATCTTTTATTTCGGAACAGATATTATTATATCAAATCAGTTACATTTGTCAATAAGGGGGAAATCAAAATTTAAACGGTAATTGCTTCCTCATTAACCCTGTGTGGCAAATATCATAATATCATACTTTCCCAAAAAAAAAAATGCACTTCTGATGTGCATTTTCCTTCAAACTCTGTTTTTAAGGATAGAAATAATCTATATAAATAATTTCCGCCTGTATATCGTCCCCGTGGATTTCGATTAAGCCAACGGAAGGTCTGTCTTTGCCCCTTGGATGTACCGGGCTACCGGGGTTTAAAATGATAATGTCATCCACCACCCGAAAATCGGCAATGTGGGTATGACCGTAGACGGCAACCCTGGCCCCCAATTGTTTAGCCCGTTCCAGAACGGCATTTGCGTCCCTCTTAACCCCGTGACGGTGGCCGTGGGTCATGTAGATTTTATGACCCGCCACCTCCAGCAGCTCCTCCTGGGGACCGTCGCCGGGGAAATCGCAATTTCCCATGACACCCCGGGCAGGAATTTCCAGGCTATAGGCCAGTTCGTCACAGTCCCGGTAGTGGTCGCCCGCATGCAAAATCAGGTCTACCTCTCCCAATTGCTCTAATACATGGTAAACGGTACCCAGCCTCCCGTGGGTATCCGAAACAACCAAAATTCGCAAAACTAACCCTCCCGGTTGACGTAAAGGCGGTTCAAGATCTCCACAGCCCTTTGCAGGGCTTTGCCCCGGTGACTGATGGAATTTTTCTGTTCTAAATTCAGTTCCGCAAAGGTTTGTTTATAAGCTGGTACGTAAAACAAGGGGTCGTAACCGAAACCACCCTCACCCTTTAATTCTCGCAAAATATTTCCCTCGCAGGTGCCCTCCGCAGTGTGAACCCTGCCACCGGGTTCAGCAATGGCGATGACACAACGGAACCGGCCGGTACGCTTCTCTTCCGGCACATCCTCCAGCAATTTTAGGAGTTTTCGGTTGTTGGCGGCATCATCCCTGGGCTCTCCGGCAAACCGTGCCGAGTGTACACCCGGGGCGCCGTTTAAGGCATCCACTTCCAGGCCCGAGTCGTCCGCCAGGGACAACTCCCCGGTGAACCGGGCTGCTGCCACCGCTTTCTTGATGGCATTGGCCGCGAAGGTGTCCCCGTCTTCCTCCACTTCCTGAAAACCGGGGTATTCCCCGATGGGAACCACCTGCAGGTCCAGGGGGTTTAACATTTCCGCCAGTTCTTTTACTTTTCCTTTGTTGTTGGTGGCCAAAACCAATTTCAACCCTTTACACCTGCCTTATTCTTGCAGATAACCTTTCCCCCAGCACCTGCCGCTGGACTTTATTTAACTCCTGAATACCCGCTGTGGCCAGGTCCAGCAGCCGGTTCATCTCATCCCTGGAAAAAGTGGCTTCTTCCCCGGTTCCCTGGACTTCCACAAAGCGCCCGGAGCCGGTCATCACCACGTTCATATCCACTTCAGCGGCAGAGTCTTCCGCGTAGCACAAATCAATCACCGGTGTCCCGTTGACAATTCCCACACTGGTGGCGGCAATAAAGTCCTTGACCGGTATTTCCTCTAGCATACCCTGTTCCACCAGTTTATTCAAGGCCAAAATCATCGCCACGTAAGCCCCTGTAATGGAAGCCGTTCTGGTGCCACCGTCCGCTTGAATGACGTCGCAGTCAAGTGTGATTGTGCGTTCTCCCAAGGCTTCCAAATTCACCACTGAGCGGAGGGCCCGGCCGATGAGCCGCTGGATTTCCATGGTCCTGCCGCCCGGTTTGCCCTTGGCGGACTCCCGGGTGGTGCGGACGCCGGTGGCCCGGGGGATCATGGCATATTCGGCGGTGACCCAGCCCTTACCCAGCCCCTTTAAAAAGGGCGGTACCTTGTCTTCCACCGTGGCGGTACAGATGACCCGGGTATCCCCCACTTCAATTAAAACTGAACCCTCAGCGTACTTGTTATAATGGGGGGTCATCAATACCGGGCGTATTTGGCCCGGCTTTCTTCCGTCAACTCTTTCCATAAAAAGGAATAGCCTCCTTATGTGATCTCTTTGGAACGCCGGCGGGCCCGACGTATTAACTGGAATTGATCCGGCGGATCTGCCGGGCTGTCGCCCTCCACCACTGGTCCCACCAGGCCCACCAGTACGTAAAGTTCATCAATGGGATCCCACATAAACTCTTTTACCAGTCGAAAATTGGTAATTTCACTGGTTCTTTTAACGTGCAGTCGGGGACCGGTACAGGGATAGGAACCCGCGCCAACCTTAATATGTGTCTCATCGTGATAGTAAATGCAAAGATCTTTGTCTATAATCTCTTGAACCCGTTTTTCCAGGGCATCCAGGTCAATGTTTGGCTTCTCATCAAATTCCAGCACAAAACCATGCTTAATGTCACTGTGTACTTTTGGCTTTTTGATCCCCATTTCATATTCCAGCACCATGCCGGTGATGTCTTCGGCCGTATGGGCCATCTTACGGTATATGAGAGATTCAAAAACAATGTCGGCAATTTCCTGGGGTTTCGGCCCGAAAATGTTGGGACGTGTCACGATCACCTCTTCGCCTATGCCGATGAGGATCTGGGCATTCATTTTCAGCATGGGATACAGCAGGTCGAAGTGCTCCACGATAACCCGCCGGTCATGTTTAATGGCCTCCTGCACCGCTTCAACAATGGTCCAAGGTTGGTTGAAGGCCATTTCAAACCGCATGTCCAGGTGATAGGTACGACTGCGGAAGTGTTTTCTTTCAAAGTCATCCAGCAGCGGCAAAGGCCGCACGTTAATCCCATCATCGTCGTTGGTTAATTCCAGCCCGGGAAACATCCCCCGGATCAGCAGCGATTTTCCCGCGCCGGCATCTCCCACAAAGCCGATCAAATGGTCTTCCGGGCTGAGGTAACGGTGGGCCAAGCTGCCCCCCAGGGCCAGCAGGCGGTAGCGTCCCCTGGGAGCAAAGTAAACCGCATGCATTAAATATTCATGAATAATTGAAACAGGCAAATAAACTCTCCCCTTTTTACAGCTCAAAGGTTGCCCCTTCCCGGGCCAGTTCCACCCTCTGGCCAAAACCTTCTTCCGCCTGTTTTTGCAGTTCAGAGAGGACATATTCGGGGTAGAAGTGTGTAATGATTAACCTTTTCACCCCTGCGGCCTTCGCCAGTTCCCCGGCCTGCCGGGCAGTCAGATGATTCTCCTGCAGGTACTCCGTATCCTGATCCAGCCCGCTGGCTTCACACAGGAATAAATCAGCACCGGTGGCCAGTTTGATCAGTTCCTCCTGGTAGGCGGTGTCCCCGGAATAAACAAACCGTTTGCTTCCCTCAATAGATATACTGTAAGCGGGCAAATTATGTTTACCGGGTGTAAATTTCACCTTGCATCCTGCTATGACGGCTTCCCTGGGCTCCGGCATTTCGTCAATGACGTGGATGGTAAAGGCTTTGGTAAATTCTCTGATCCGGTTGAAGTCCTCCGCCGGGCCGGTGGGCAGGTATAAGGGTACCCGTTTGTCCATGCGTCCTTCCCGGTTGGCGGATTCGATGGCATGTCGCAAAGAATAAATATCCATTAAGTGGTCCGGATGCAGGTGACTCAGCAACACCGCATCCAAGTCCTGAATGTCCATGTGCTGCAACAGGCGGCTCAATACCCCGTTGCCTGTATCAATGAGCAGGCTGCGGCCCTTTTCCTGCAGCAAATAACCGGAACAGGCCCCGCTGACCCTGGGGTAAGGAGCCCAGCAGCCGAGAACGGTGAGTTTCAATTTTTCTGCACCTCCGGTGGTGTTTGTTTAGATTGTCTTACCCCAAAGCATAGGCACAGCAGCCGATGGCACCGTTATACTGGGGATGGGCCGGTACCACCACGGGCACTTTCATTTCAGTTTCTATTATTTTAACCAGCGCCCGGTTGTGGGCAACCCCGCCGGTGAAGACGATGGTGTTGGTGAGGAGCTTCATCAGCATGGGTTTGATGCGTTTAAAGATGGTATAATTGACCCCGGCGGCCAGGGAGGAAACAGGATGCCCCTCCACCACTTTCCCGATGAGCTCGGTCTCCCCAAAAATGGCACAGGTGGAGTTCAGGTCCACCGGGTCTTTATAGTAACTTGCAAGTTCCTCCATGTTAATATCCAGCACGGCAGCCATGTTCTCCAAATAACGGCCGGTGCTGGCGGCACACTTGTCATTGGTTTGAAAATCAATCATTTTGCCCCGGGCAACCAGAACCACCTTGCTGTCCTGCCCGCCCAGGTCCAGCAGGGTAAAATCCTGCAGTCCGGTCTGGTGAATGGCGCCCAGCACATGGGCCTTGATTTCCGGAATGATTTCCGCTCCCTTCAGGTTAATGGTCTGCCGGCCGTAGCCCGTGGCCACCACCTGGGCCGGAACGCCCAGTCCTAGGGCGGCAAAATCCACCTGAAGCTGCCCGTCCACGCTCCGGCCGTGTTCCCGGTAGAAGGAGACCGTGTCATACCTGTGCAGTGTCAGGCTGCCGTCCTCCGCCAGCAAAGCCACCTTAACGTTCCGGCTGCCCAAATCAATACCACATAGCAAAGTCATCACCTCAACATGTCCAGAAAGGCATCCAGCCTCATGCGGGTACGGGCGTCCAATTTGCTGGGTTTATCCCCTTCCAGGGTCAGGATGGGGTATTTTAATTTCTGCCGCACAATCAAATCCTCGATTTGCCGGTAGCAAAAGCTCTGGGCATAGTGGATCACTCCGTCCACCTGCCGCCGCTCCAATTCCCGGCTGATATCTTCCAGGCGGTAAAAAATACCGTAGGGATAACTGTAGGTTCTGTATTGCTCCACAATATCTTTTATTTCAAAGGGCATGGTAAACTGTCGCTGGACTTCGTTAAAGACCACCCGTGCCCCCCGCTCCTCCAGGTAATCATAGAGGTCGTCCACAATGGGAGGAACACCGATATAAGCCAGCCGGAGCCTAGCTTTTATGGGTTCTTTACGGGGCAATGCCGCCAGGTAGGCCTCCGCTCTCCTGGCAAATTGTTCCGGGTCCCCGTCGAAGTCGCTGCAGCTGACTTGAAAAAGGTGGTTATCCCAACCGCTCACTTTATCCCCCTGCCAGGTAAGCCGGTCGATCTCGTGGACCTTGCGCCGGACCTGGTCCAGCCTTTCTTTGGTGCGACAGACTTCCTCCCAGGTGGTTCCCAGGGCCTCAACCAGTTTCTCTATTTGAAGTTTCAATAAATCGTAATCCCGGTCGAAGGGAAAGGCAAAGGGAATGACCTTTACCCCCGCCATCTCCAGGGTCTCCATCAGGGCATGGGTATTGCTGCAATCGCCCTGGGTGACCGCTACAATGGTCCGGATGTCTTCGTTCTGCAGGGTGGTGGCATAAAGGCCCTTGATCCAGGCACAGAGGTTGCGGGGATAGCCTGCCATTTCCGCCTCTTCCACCAGACCCTGGGGATTTTCATGGGTGATAAAAATGTTATTGAGATCCACCGGTATCATGCCGGCAGCGTATATTACCTCCACCGGGATGGTGGTGGTCATTCCTATTTTCTGCATGCTTTAGGCAAATACCCCCTTAGCCCGTAGCAACGCCAGGGTACGGCTCATTTCGTTATAGGTTATCATCAGGCCTTCGTCCACGCCCATGCCCGGTTTGGCCAGAATTTGATCCGGCTGGGTGGCAATGCCGATATGAACACAGACCTGGGACGAGCGGTCGGTTTCGTTGCAGGTCCCTCCCAGGTAAGCCCCGGTGCCCCGCTCCCTGGCATACAGCACTGCTTCGATGGTATTGTTGATGCCGCCCAAGTCGGGGGTTTTTATTTGCACCATGTGCCCGGCCTGGGCATCCACAAATTCCCGGATGTCTTCCAGGGTATTGCACCATTCGTCGGCCACAATCTCCACCCTGATGCCCCGGCTTTCCAGGAGCCGGCGCAGTTCCGCCAGGGCGTTGATTTGCGCCGGCTTGCTGCCCCGGTCCATGGGACCTTCAATGCGGAGCTTCAAAGGGGCAGCGGCCAGTTCCAACTTGGCCAGGTAATCGGCCATGCGATCGGAGTTGTCATCAAAGGCCTGTCCGATGGTTCCGTAAACATCAATATGTAAAATGGGATTGTAATCTTCGCCGCCCAGCCTGCGGGCCCGGTCCCTGAGCCAGGAAACATAATCCAGCAGCTTTTCCCCGTAACGTCCCAGCTTTTCCCGAACATTATTAATCAGCCCGTGGGGCAGCACATCGGCCCGTTTAATGATAATTTTATCGGCATTGGTATAGCGTTCATCGCCGGTCTGGCAAAAGATAGGCACCGGCTTGTCGATCAACTTGCAGTTATACTCCCGGGCCACCACCTCTGCCATGGTGCACCGACCCGCCCTAGCGGCGGCATCCAGCAGGGCCTGGGTGACGCCGTAACGAATGGCTGTGTGCAAGCGGTTCCCCTTGGCATCGGTGAGATGGTCAAATTCCTCCGCCAGTTCCCGGAAACCTGTTACCTCCCGGCCGATCAGCCTGGGCAGCAGGTCCCTTTCCAAGACCGGGATAAAATCTGAAGCCAAAAACAGGGGATCCCGTCCGCCGGCGCCGGAATATTGCACGGCAGCACAATCTCCGAAGGCTACCGTACCGTCCTCCAGCAGCAGCATGACGGAAATGGATTCTCCGCGCTGGCGAACGGCGGAAAAACCAGGGGTGGCAGGCTCGCCCAAGTAGGCAAACCCATCCTGCTCCCGTCCCAATTTAATGGCTTTCTGGTCATCAAAATAAAAGCCGGTCAGTCCCGGTGAAACAATTGCCGCCGTAATTTTCATGTTCTGCCTCCGGTTTGAGATGTGAGATTATTATCTAGGTTTTCCTACCAGCATACCCTTGCCGATGGCGTAAATATCGTCAATCACCATCTGGAAGCTGGGGTCCCTGCCTTCGGCTTTACCCCTTTGTTTTATTTTCTCCCGGTGGACTTCCTTTATTTCTTCCCCGAAGGGTAAGTTGCCGAAATCCAGTAAGCGCACCGCGCCTTGGTAGTCCCGGGCCGGCAGGAGGCGTCCCGCGTTATAGCGGCTGGGGGCAAAGGGCACATCGATAATGCCGGCCTGGAAGCCCCGGACGGTTCCCAGGGCAATGTCTCCATCCCCGAATTCCAGCAACTTTTCCAGGATGGCCCTAGTCTCCGCCTTAATTAACTCTTTTTCACTTTGCAGTTCCTTGAATTCCACCAGGGGCTGGTCCTTTAGCATATTTAAAACCTGCTTGGTGGCGCGGATTCCCGCAGCATTGGCCTCCTTGGTGGGGATGCCCATGGCCTCATGGGGGGTCTTGACAATTACCTTGGTGGCTTTGGCCATGGCGGCGGTGGCCGCTCCCCAGCTGATAACACCAAAGGCCTTGCTTTCATCCTGGGGGAAGCCACCCATCCACTGGTGAAAAACGGTGGTAATGACGACATCATGATAGCCAAAGCGCCCCAGGTATTCCTCTGCCAGTTCCTCCAGGGAACGTACCGCAGCCACATCCTGCGTCAGGTTGCCGCACTGGCCGTAACCCAGGGTCAGGCTTTTGACTCCCTGTTCAGCCGCCAGCAGGGCCTCAATAATGGCGACACTGTGGGAGATGCAAGGGGGTACCAGGGTGCCGGTCAGGGGGCCGAAGGGCTCCCGGTTAATGGAAATGCCCCGTTCCTCGTAATAACCCACCAGCCGGTCCACATACTGCCAGTCCCGGATGGAACGCTCCAGGGGTACATCCTTGGCATAGGGAATGTTATAGGAAATGCCCCCGCCTTCATAGGCCGTAAAACCCCCGGCCAAAGTAATTTCCGTCAGTAACCGGGCATCGGGCGTACCGTGACGGACCTGCACCGGCACCTTCACCGACTCCACCACTTCCCGGCAGGCGGCAACACCATGGTTTACGGCAGGGAAACCGTTCAGCATGGAACGTCCCACCGAGCGGCTTTCTTCAATACCCGACTGGGCTTCCTGGTAGCGGTTTTGCCGGGTGTAGCTGTCGATGGTGGTGGGCAGCAGGTCGGCGCCTCCCTCATCCTGCAGATAGCGCAGCAGTTCGATGTGTTCATGTACCAGGGCAACCCCCGCCCTGGGCTGGGCCAGGGTGATCCCCTCTTTTTTGGCCTGTTCTAACTTTTCGGCAAAACGACGATAGGCAGGAATCCTGGACTGATACGCAACGGCTTCCTCCAGGTCCACTTCCTGTCCCGTGGGCCAACTGTTCAAGACTTCCTGTCTTATTTGCAGGAACTGATCCCAGTCCAGTTTTTTATTGGACAATTGCAAGTGCTTTCATCTCCTTCTATTGGCCATTTATATTTCCACAATATACTTCTTGGCCAACCGCAGCGCCGCGGTTGGTTTTACCTCCGCCAGCAGTCCCACAGCAGCCAGGATATAATCTTTGTCCAGCATCATCCTTGGTGTTTGCGGTCGCAGTATGGTGGGCTGTTCTTGCCTGTACAGGGCCCCCTGTAATATTTCTCGGGGGTTGGGGTGATTCACAATGACCCCGCCGGTGCCGATCAGATAGGGCACCCGGGTCAGGTCCTTGCCATGTTGGATATACATGGCGCCCATGGGGGTCCAGGCGGTTTCCAGCGTGCCGGCGTGCCGTTCCATGGCCAAATCTGCGGCCACCCGAGCCATGGCAGTGTCGATTTTCCACTGATTTTCGTTGGCCGGCAGCAGTTCCACGTTGTCGTGCACTGCATGGACATAGGAAATGACTTCTTCTTCCGGCCGGCCGGCAATTGCCGCCAGTTTCCGGGCGCCCACCGTTTCCAGCAGGGACAGGGCGCTCACCCGCATACCCAGGTCTCCTTCCACCGTGCGCTTGGCAAAAGGTTCCGGCAGCCCTTTAAAGGTCACGCCGGACCGGGTCGGGTATCCTTCGGCCAGGGAGTGAACATCGGTGGTGGCGCCGCCAATGTCCACGATCACCAACTGGCCCCAGCCCGGCTCCTCCCCGGTGCCGGTGGCCAGCAGTTTCGCTGCATTCAGCACCGCCGCCGGGGTGGGCATCAGCACCCCCTGAATATATCTTTCCGCCCGGCGCAGGCCCTTGGCCTCAACAATTTTTTCCAGAAATGTCCTTCGAATGGTTTCCCGGGCGGGTTCCACGTTTAATTTATTTAATTCCGGCAGTACATTGGCAGTGACCCGCACATCTTTGCCGGCCTGGACCAGGATATCCCGGACTTCTTCCGCGGCGGATTTGTTGCCTGCCACAATGATGGTACTGCCGCACCGGGCGGCAGCCAGCATCCTGGCATTGTGCAGGATGGTATCCCTATTGCCGCCGTCCGTTCCTCCGGCCAGCAGGATAATATCCGGGCAGCCGGCATCGATTTGCTCCATCTCCGCTGCCGTCAGCTGGTGGGCAAACACCCCCAGCACCCTGGCCCCCGCCCCCAGGGCTGCCTGCCGGGCCGCCTCCGCTGTAAGTTCCTTGACCAGCCCGATGGCCACCATGCGCAGTCCCCCGGCGGCGCTGCTGCAGGCCAGGCGGTGTTGAAACTCGGGCAGGGCGCCTGCAAAGTGAGGTTTAATCCCCTCCAGGGCCTGCTCCAAGCCCTCCAATATGCTGGTCTCCACGGTGGTAAGCCCTCTGGCTGTGGCAATGACCTCGGCAGACTCCACATCCACCGCCGTGACCTTGGTATAGGTGCTGCCAAAGTCGATTAACAGGGCCAGTTCCATGCCGGTCCCCCCTTAACATTTCTGGGTAAAACCAAAGTCTCTCAACAAATCGTCAATGGCCTGCTGGGGCATGGTTCCGGGGGGATAAGCCCGGTCAAAGCCCATGGCAAGAAATTTTTTCTCCACTTCGGCCCAGTCTTGTTTTCCCACCACCAGGTTGCCGCCCACGTACATTTTAATATTGCCGATGCCTGCCTCTATGGCCTTTTCTCGCAGACCCCGGCAGTCAATTTCTCCGTGACCGTAAAGAGAAGACACCAAAATGGCATCAGCATCGGTTTCTAGCGCGGCGTTGATGAATTCCTCCTGGGACGCCATAACGCCGATGTTTACCACCTTAAATCCCGCCTCGGTGAGAGCATATTCCAGGATGCGGTTTCCCACCGCATGAACGTCCGCCCCGATAACTCCCAAAACTAAGGTTAATTGTTTTTTTTCTTCTTCCAAACGGCAGACCTCCCACGTAGTAACTTAACATAGACAAAGGATTTTTTTTAGTTTCTCCTATTTTGGAAATTGTTCCTCCTTTTAAACCAAATTTTTTTAAAGAGGGTCAGACCCCTTTTGGGAATAATTTACAAATGAACGACAGACCCGGCGAGCGTACTCACCGGGTCTGTTACACTATTGTCCGCTAAAATAAGCGCTGATGCCCCTGGCAATGGCCTCGGCGGCCCTTTGCCGGAAGTCCTGGGAACCAAGCAATGCTTCTTCCTCGGCATTGGAGATAAAGGCCGTTTCTATTAATATGCTGGGCATAACGCTGGTGCGCAGAACCGCAAAGTTGGCCTGCAATACGCCGATATCCCGGCGTCCCACGGCCTCCACCAGTTCCCTTTGCACATCCTCGGCAAGACGCCTGCGGTCATCCCTTTGCTCATACAACATCGGTATGGTAGCCGGTGCATAGTAGTAAGTAGAGGTGCCGCCAATGGCTGTGTTGGGGTTGGCATTGCTGTGAATGCTGACAAAGATATCGGCGCTCTGGTCGTTGGCCATGCGGGTTCGTTCATAAAGATCGATGAAGGTGTCGTCGGAACGGCTCAAGTAAACATTGGCGCCCTGCTTTCTGAGAATTTCAGCCACCTTCAGGGTGATATCAAGGTTGACATCCTTCTCTCTCAGACCATTCTTACCCGAAGCCCCGTTGTCGTAGCCGCCGTGCCCGGCGTCCAGGAAGATGTTCTTGCCTGCCAGCCCGTCACTGTATGAAATCTTACTGATATCCAGCGTCAAGGTCTTTTTATCCTGGGACAATTTGACCGCAACCCGGGCAGACTTCTTCAGGTCCACCACCAGCCGCGAGACGTAGGGGTCCTTGCTGAACCCCGTCCTTATCTGCTGCACCAGGTCGGTATTGGCCTGAATGACAGCCGGTGTTTTATCCAACTGAACATCTTTTAAATTTACCACATATCGGAAAGGATTGGACAGGGTGAATGTATTGTATTCAATGTCATGGTCACAGACGATATTGATGTATGTATGACCCTGCTGCTCGGATATTTGAACATCCACCACTTTGGCTTCAGGAACATAATCTTTGTTTGACTCCGGGGTTGTCCCCTGGTCACCCTCCGGTTGAGTCTCAGGTTGCGGTCCCGGCAGCCAGCTCTTATCGTTCTGCGGCTGGGAGGGTTCCGGTTGATCCACAAAAGAAACCAGCCAGCCTGCCACCCAGGCCGGGGTACCGTTTTCCCGGCGCACCTGCACCCAGTCGCCGGACCGGCTGATGACCGGCAGGCGGACGCCTCTGCTGACCTGTCCGGCAACACTGTGCTGGGTTCCCGGACCGCTCCTCAGGTTGATATTATCTCCGTTAATGACAACCATCTGGGCGCCGGCAACCGGAGCAGTATTGGCCGGCGGAGCGGTGGATTTGGCAGGTGTGTTCTGAGGGGCTTGTACAGATACCAGCCAATTGGCCACCCAGCCGGTGGTACTGCCCACTTGCACTTTAACCCAGGCACCGCTCTGGGCTAACACAGACATCCGGTCCCCTTTTTTCACTTTCCCGACAATACCGTAATTAGTGCCCGGGCCGCTTCTCACATTCAGGCTATCCGCTGTCACCACCGCAACCTTGCCGCTGCCTGCGGCAGCAGGGTTTGCCGGTGTTTTTACCGACGTCACGGGGGCATTTTGCACCTTGACTAACCAGTTAGCCACCCAGCCGGTAGCGCTGCCCGCCTGCACTTTAATCCAGTCACCGCTCTGGGAAAGAATGGGCAATTGGTCGCCCTTTTTTGCTTTCCCGGCAATACCGTAATGGGTGCCCGGGCCGCTTCTTACATTCAAGGTATCTGCTGTCACCACCGCCACTTTACCCTGGGTGTTGGCAGTTGCTGTTCCCCGTGAGGGATTGGTAACATCCTGAACCCCCACCAGCCAGCCTGCCACCCAGGCGGTTTTCCCGCCAACCTGAACCTGGTACCAATCCCCGCTCTTACTGATAACGGGTAACTGGTCGCCTTTATTTACTTGTCCTAGCAGTGCAGTATGGGTACCCGGGCCGCTTCTCAAATTAAGCCTGTCCACATTTACCGTGGCCACCCGGGCCGCCTCGGCCGGACCCGCGTCCCCGATGGGGTTAAAAACAAGGGTTAGCCCCAGCCCCACCAGGACAGTGTAATGAAAAAAACGCTTGCCAAAGTTTAATGTCATGATCCACCACCGCTTTGCCAAATTACATACCCAGAAAAATTTCTACTTAATTGACGAAAAACCTCTTATTTTTGTTACAGACCCAATCGGTAAAAGCAATAGGAAACTCTTCCGTAATTGGGTCTTAAATAATAATTACGATACCTTAATTCTCTTTTGTAGGTTGAAATTGAATTTGTTCCATGCGCATAAGACACTTTGTAAAGGTAAATATTTTTAATAATAACGATGGACCACTTCAACGGAGGGATTTTATTTGAGAAGACTCCTGAAAATCATAACAGGAATTTTTTTTGCCGCCATGCCGTTATTTCTTACCAGCATCCCCTGTGCCGCACAGGAAACAGTTTTAAATTGGTGTCCCTTCAATGAAGACCACGACCGCACGCTCATAACCGGCATCCCGCCGATGCAGGGGGAAGATGTGAAAAATCTGCAGGAGGAATTAAAGGCGCTCCATTACTATAACGGTCCCCTCGACGGCATTTACGGTCCCCTTACCCAAAAGGCGGTAAGGAAGTTTCAACAGGACCATCATTTGCAGGACAACGCGGTGGTAAACTGGGAAACCTGGCATACCCTGGCCCTCAGGATTGAAAAACCTGTGGCCGGTACTGAGAAGATGCCTCCTCCTACAGGAGAGATAGCCATTGTAGTGGACACAACCAAACGAAAGCTGACGGTGATGGCCGACGGCAAACCCTACAAGCAATTTAATGTCGCTTGCGGCAAACCTTCCACCCCCTCACCGGTGGGAACCTGGAAAGTGGTTCATAAGGCAATCAACTGGGGTACCGGTTTTGGCACCCGGTGGATCGGTCTCAATGTCCCCTGGGGTACTTACGGTATCCATGGCACCAACAAACCCTTTTCCATCGGCAGTTACGCCAGTCATGGCTGTATTCGCATGCACAACTCCAGCGTCGAGCAGCTTTATCCTTGGGTTTCCAAGGGAACTCCCGTGTATATAATCGGCAGCCCCTTCGGGGTGCCGGGACAGGGCCACAAAAAATTGGTCCGCGGCGACAGAGGTTCGGATGTTTTTGAAGTACAGCGCACTCTAAAAAGGCTGGGTTATTATGAGGGAGAGGTGGACGGGATTTTTGGCTACGGGATGGAAACAGCCATAAAAAAATTCCGTAAAGCCAACGGTCTGCCCATGGACAATTACGTAGACAGCAAAATGTACCAGGCCTTGGGACTATAAAACAAACCCCGGCGCGCAACCGGGGTTCTCATGTTTAACCCAATTTGTCTGCCGTTTCCGGTTCCGGCAAGAAGGTATCCTTTCTAAATTTTAAAATTTTAGGTTGCCAGTTCAGCTGCTTCAGCAGGCTGTTATAATCCTCCGCCGTGGCCGCCGCCCAGGGTTTGTTCAGCAAAGCCAGGAAGAGCGCCTCCATTACGTTGGTGCCAAAGGTACGCCCCTGAAATTCAGGGGTGGTGGTTACCAGCATACCGGCCCCCCGTTCCATCAGTTCCTCCACATCATCCCGGGTGGTGGTGTTGGTTAAAATTAATTGGCCATTGAGCCTTTCGGGCAGGTATTTCCGGATTAAGTGATAATCCCCCGCCACAACTTCGGCTTCCAGATAGTACCTGACAAACCTGTTGGACCCGGGACGGTGATGTTTCTCCTGCTGCTGGCCGGTGGGGTAAAGTAATTGGAAAGGCAGCCTGGAGACGATAGGCATCAGTTTGGCGGCAATGCTCCGGAGCTTGTCCAACCGGCGGATGGGGATGGGAATGCCAAGGGTAAACATCAGGTCTCCCAGGGTAAGGCGGCACCCGGCCTTCTCCAGGGCCTCGGCCATACCAAAGCGGTCCATGGCGCTGACCATCAAAACCCTGGTGCCATTTCTGATTAATCCTTGTTGGACCAGGCGCTCCACTGCCTGTCTTTCCAGGGTGCTTTTTAAACCGCTGCCGTCAACCACCGGCGTATTTTTCACCGTTTCCAGCAATCGCAAGCCGTCCTGCAATACATAGCGGGTGTTACCGGCATACAAATAAACGTCAATACCGCCCAGCCCGATGGCGTCTACCCGGCCATCCAACTCTTTCAAAATGGAGATGGCCTTATGAATGTCGCCGTCGGTTCCCAGGCGACTGATTTCAAATTCCTCTCCCAGCAATTCCACCCGAACCATATGATTTCGTTTGGATGAACCAAGACTGACGCTGACAACCTTTTTCACGCAAGTCCCTCCGTAATCAAACTTTTAAAGTTCAGTGTAACCAAAATTATAGACAACCAAACCAAAACCTCAATACTGGGATATGCTGGAAAAAGGGGTCTGACCCCCCAAAAAAAGACCGCATTTAGCGGTCCTTCCACTTGTATTTGCCCTTTGTCACAGTGATGTCATGTTCCTCCAGCAGGTCCAGCGCCTCATCATAGCTGTCGACGTACTTTGAGTTAAAGGCAGCTGCCTGCAGGTCCGTGAAAGCGCTTCTGGGAAATCCTGTCCGGGGCGCTGTGGCTTCCACAAGGTCTCTGACCTGATCCTTTTCCATCACGACACCTCCCTGGATTCAAAGTGTTAGAGCGAGCCGCCGTGCTTTGCCAGCACCCGGGCAGCCTTATCACCCATCTCATCGGTGGTTACCACCGTCACAAGAAAGGCTTTGCCCCCGGCCACCCCGTAATCGTCCGCTGCCATTGCGTAGTTGGAGGGATCGGCAGACATCAAAATCCTGGCATCCGCATCCATCAGCCTGCTGGTGTTGGCGGAAAACAACGTCAACCCGGTCAAGGTTTCGGCATCATTGACGGGATTGTTCAGCGCCGCATTGGCTGTGGCGCCATATCTGGAAACTCTGTCCAGGGAAACTTCACTGATGCCCATCCTTTTCAGTTCCTGAACAGCCGCCTCCGCCCTGGTACTGGAAGGAAAATAAGCGAGCAGGGAACGCATCCCCCGGGGTAATGTCATGCTGAGACCCCCTGTCATTGGTTTTCTCTATTATTTCCTTATGCATAACATTTAATGCTAAAAATATTCTTCTTAAATATTTAAGTTTTTTGTTACAAATTCTCAGACAAATACGTCTAAAGATAAAGGGAAAATTATGGTTTTCCCGTCCTGGTGTGGGTGAAAGCCGCCACTGTGGAAAATTATGTTAAAGGAGGACTTGCAAGGTGTTAAAACGCAGTCTGGTATTGTTGCTTTCTCTCTCTATCCTGCTGACTTTGTTTGCTTCTTCAGTCTTTGCCGGGGAATTGCAAAAAACTCTGCTGGATAAGCTGCCACAGCCGGGCGACAAACTAACCCGGGCGGAATTCGTTTCAATGCTGGTGCAAGCTGCCGAGCTGCCTGCACCAGCCAAGTCGGTGGCTTTACCCCTGGATGTACCCGCCGACGCCTGGTATGCCGGCGACATGAAAACCGCCCTGGCAGCCGGTATCATCAGCGGCACTGCCAAGAATACCGTCAACCCGGACCAGCCCGTTACCCAGGCTCAGGCAGCGGTTATGTTGTCTCGGGTTCTTCGTACACCGGACGTTGAGGCCCCCGGCCCGCTGCCCACCCCGGTACCAAACAGCCACTGGGCCTTTGTTCCCTTTACCTGGTTGGTTAAAGAGGGTATTGTGGAACCCACCGTCAAACCCGATGCTTTCCTGACCCCCGCCGAAGGAGCGGCGCTGCTGGATAGGGCCTTTGGCACAGCCAAAGAAGCCAAAGAAATTATGGAAAAAAGCCAAGCTGCCCAGGCTGCCGTTAAAACCCTGCGTGGTACCGGCGATATGTCCATGAACATGAAAGCCAACCCGGCCGTACCCGTGCAAGGCGTGCCGTCCTATATCGGTATGAAAGCCAATGTGGCCTATGAAATGAACCTGGACCAGGGCCTGCACCAGCAGTTTACCATGACCATAACCGGTCTGCCCCAGACCATACCTCCCATGGAAGTGGAACAGTATATGGTGGCCGACGGTATGTACATGAAAATGAAAGACCCCATGTCATCCCAAGTAAAATGGGTGAAAATGCCGGCGGGTTCTGTACCTGATTTTGTCGAACTGATGAAACAGCAGACTAAATTTATGCAGCTTCCCAAGGAATTTGATAAGTATTTCCACTATCGTTTGCTTGGGGAGAAAAAGATCGATGACAAAACTTTCTATGAGCTTTCCTTCTTTGGCAACATTCCAAACCTGAGCCAGTTTATGAACATGGTGGGCTCTCAGGCAGGACTGAGTCAAGATATGCTCAAAAGCCTTGAACAGTCCGGCAGCATGGTTCGCGGCATCAGCATGGTAGGTAAAATCCTGATTGATCAGGAGAAATTTTATGCAGACCAGTTAAATGCCTCGGCAGTGATTGTCTTTGCTGACAAATTTGAGGGTAAGCCCTTCCCCATGAAGTCCCTGACCGCAACATTTAACTTCTTATATAAAGATTACGGGACAAAGATTGACATTAAGCTGCCTGCTGAAGCAGCCAGGGCCGAAGTGTTACCTTTGGGCCCCTAGGGTACGTTGCCGCCAGCCAGCGTCAACTAATTGAATGCGAACAATCAAAAGAGTGCCGGTACACCTCAGCACTCTTTTCATATGGATAGCCCAGGGTAAATTATGGTAAACTGAAGGTAAAATTTGCCGGAGGTGATTTTTTGAGCAGCGAAGTCAGGCCCACTCCTTCACTGGAGCAGTATATTTTGGTAGCGCTCATTGATATTTACAGGGGGTTAAAGGTAAACCTGCCGGTGGAACTGGACAAAGAAGTACAAAAGAATGTACTGCGGGATGTCCTTTCCTCTGCCATCAGCTTTGCGGAGAAACAGGAAAGCATGCAGGTCATCAGCAATGAATTGTTCAAATGCGCCAAGGAAGGTTGTACCCTGCAGGATCAAATGGAGGTCATTGAAAAACAAAGCCCGGACGTGATAAATGCCAAAATATCCGCAGCGGCTTATCTATTAAAGCTTGTGAATAAAGAAAGGAATTTGCATTAATCACCCTTGTAAGCAGATTACTACAGAGAGACACCCGTCCAAGCAGGTGTCTCTCATCTGTTAATTAACCATTAAATTCTTGCACAAACATCTTGCCGTAAGGGCCGCCGTTTACAACACCGATGCCCACCCTGGTGTATTTATCGCTTAAAATATTGGCCCGGTGAGTGGGGGAATTCATCAGGTTGGTGTGGGCGGTATTGACATCCGGAGCGCCCGCCAGGTTTTCCCCTGCATAGCGGTAGGTGATGCCGTTATTTTTCATCATATCGAAGGGTGAACCGTAGGTGGGAGATTGATGTGAAAAATAGTTTTTGTCAATCATATCCTGGGCTTTCATGCGGGCAATTTGGGTCAGTTTGGCATCCAGCGCCAGGGGCTTAAGGCCCTTGGCAGCACGTTCCTTGTTAATCAGGTTCAACATGGCCTGCTCGTCCGCCGTGCTGATACCGCCGGAAGGCTGGTTGGTTTTTACGGTACTGACAACGGGTTGGACGGTTTTATTGGTAGAAGTTGTTTGGGTGTTGTTGTAATAGTTGTAAGTCCTGTAATTGGTGGTTTTTTCTTTTGTGTAATCCCGGTAGTTTGTGTAGTTGTAGTAATTCCTGTAATTGGCGGCGGCTGGTTTGTAACTGTAGGAATTATAATACTTGCTGCTATAATTGGCGCCGTTACTTTTGGTGTTGTCGTAGCTTACATAGGCTTCGGCGGAACCGGTACCCGGTACAGCGAGGGCCAGCACAAAGGCAAAAGCGCCCAGGACCAGGCCTGAAAACAATTTCAGTGCTGTTTTCATGTTTCTTCTCCTTTCGCTATTTAAATTTGCACTAAAAAAGTGGACTAGCTACGCTATATATTAACTTGTATCAGGCTTCAATGACAACCAATCATATACTGTCTTATATGGGCTTAACCCTGAATACCTTGCCTGGCAAAAAAGAAACCTGTCATATTCATCAAATAACTGACAGGTGGAAATTTTTTTAAATTTTTTTACTTCTCCTGTTAGACTGGCAAACTGTATCAAAAAATCCCCGCCCCGGCCAGCTGCTGCAGACGCTGCCAAAAAGCACGCTGCTGGTGGGGCGGCATCTCCCGGAAACGGGTCAGCAGCCCCTCTACGGCCAGGTCGTCCAACCGCTGCTGCAAAAGCCCCATCGCTTCCCGCACCTCCTGCTGCTGCTCCGGTGTGAGGTAGGCCGGTCTCTTCTGCAAAGCCTGCAACGCCCGGACACAGCGCTCGGCCGACCACTGCTCTATCACAGCGGTTTCCGGCAGGTGGCGCGCCAGCCAGTCCGCCGCCCGCCGCCCCCGCTCGGCCATCAACAGATCCAGCATACTGCTGTATATGGATTCGCTGTCCAGAGGCGGCACGTCACCGGCAAAAGCCTCGGCCAACTCCTGGCGCAGTGACTGACACAAAGCGCGCAGTGCACCATCATCCAGTTGCTCCTGTTCCTGTTCCAGGCGTCGGAAGTGGTCTGCCATCAGCTCGGCCTGGCGCTGCACCAGTTCCAAATCCTCCAGATCCCTGGGGTTGCCGCTGTACAAATGACACAGCGCCGTGGCTTCCCGCACCAGGTTGTACAGGTCGGTCATGCCCTTAACCACGCTGAAGGCAAAAACCTTATTCGCCCGCTCCTTGATGGCCTCTATTTGCCGCAAACAATTCCTTTGAAACTCGGCCAGCTGGCACCTGGCTTCTTCTATTTGGCGCCCGGCAATGTCGGCGCGGCACCTGGCCTGCTCCAGCCGCCCGGCCAGTTCCTGCACCCGCTCCAGCCAGCCCCGCAGGGTGACCACCGTTATCTGGTCGTCAATCTGTTTATCCACCAGACGGCTTATATCCTCCCGCACCCGCTTAATTCTGGCCAGTTCGTGCACATGCTCCTCCACCTGCCGCATATGCTGGACCAGCTGCTCCTTTTCTTCGTCCAGGTCAATACATTCCAAGTTTGCCTTCACATTTTTCATTTTGCTCTTTAACTTCTCTAACTGTACCTCACTGCTGGCGCTCTGGCCGCGCAGCCAGTCCGGGAAAAGCTTCTGCACCAAAAAACGCGCCGCAGTATAGTGCTTGGTCACTTCATCCAGCCGCTGC
This sequence comes from Desulforamulus putei DSM 12395, assembly GCF_900129195.1. GTDB lineage: Bacteria > Bacillota > Desulfotomaculia > Desulfotomaculales > Desulfotomaculaceae > Desulfotomaculum > Desulfotomaculum putei. Next base: position 92,967 of record NZ_FQUY01000002.1, on the reverse strand, counting down.
TGGCCCCAAAAATGCTTGCTGCTGCCCAGCAAGTTGAACAACCCGGCCAAATCGGCGGCTGCCCAAGAAATCTGACTCACATCCTGGCGCTGGCGTCCCTTTTCCAACTTCTCCAGAGCTGTATTCAGCGTGTTCTCAAATTCCACCAGCCTAGCTTTCTGGCGCCTTGTTTTGTCGCGCAAAAGTTCTAACTTATAGAAAAGCTCCCCCGGTGGCGAGGCTTTCTGCTGCAGCTCGACTGCCCGTTGCTCATATACCAGCCAATCATCGAGCGCCTCCACCAGCTCCCAATCATTAAGCAACTTTTCCCATTCAGAAATGTCCTGCTGGGAGAAGCGGCAAAAATAGGTATCCTCCAGCACAACCAGATCGAAAAATTTGCCTGCAAAGGCCCTTGAAAGCCAATCTGCCACTTTCACCGGCTGGCCTTTGTACAGAAGCTGCAAGCTGGTAAGGCGGCGGCTGAAATATAAACCCAGCACCAGCCCGGCCGAAGCCAGATTTAAGCCAAAGGGCGGCGCACAAAACGCCCGCACAGCCTGGCCCAGAGATAGTAAGCCGCCGGTACCTGCACTGTCACTGCCGACCGTCCCCTCCCGTTCACAGGGTCCCACCGGGTCCAAAGACGCCGGGCAGTCCACCTCCCCCTTTGCCAACCAGTTATCCAAACAGTCAAAAAGACGACGCAATGCGGGATGCCCCGGCTTTAATCTTACCTGGCCGGCATCGTCCAACGCCTTCCAAGTTTGAACAAACAGCGTCTCTGCTCGGTTTTTACTATGTCTGACCAAAGCAGCAATCCAATCCCGATTAAAATTGCCTTGAAAAAGCTGGCGGGTAAAAGTAAAGCTGTCGTTGGCCGCATTACCGCGCACCGTGGCAAATCCGTCAAAGGGAAAAGGAATGCGAGCGGGGTAGACGGCAACGAACAAATTGCTCAAGACCTGGAACAAACTGTTTCCAGGCACCGACTCACTGGTAGCCGTCAAAAACTGCCGACACTCCACCAGCCTGTCAAAACAACCGGTCATCTCCTGCAGCAAAGAAGCCTGCCTTTCCCGGATAAAGTGGCCGTAACGGTTCATTTCCTCCGAGCTCATCTCTTCCTGCAAAACCCAGTATTCGGCCATCAGGCGTCCCAGCTCGCCCTGGCTGTCGGGCAAAAATACCACCGCCAGCGGCGCGCCGTAACCGCCGGCGGCACCTGCCCGGGCCAGCAGGGCGTTCAACTGCCGCTGTGCTTCCTGGCGTACCAGTTCCAGATTGCTTTCCGGCCCTACATAACAATAAATCAACCGGCCCTTGCTCTTGTCCGGCGCCAGCGCCTCCTGCCAGGATCCAAAAGCAAACTCTAACTGGGCCCCCAGCAGGGTAATGCTGCTAAACACCACCTCGTACTTAAATTCCGGCGTGGAAATATTGTTTTCCAGGGCGAAATCCACCGGAAGCTCTTTTTTGTCCAGCCAGTTAGCCAGATGACGGTGAAAAATCTCCACCTGCCGCTGCGCCCCCACGGCCTGCGCCCGGCGGGCCATGAGATCCAGAAATGCCTGGCGCGGCACGGCGTCGGCCACAATATCATACTGGCACAAGGCGGCATTCCAGCTCAAGACGCCGTACTCGCCCTGCAGCACCGCCAGCGCAGCCGTCAGCCTTTCCTCTGGCAAGCTGCAGCACTGAGCCAGCAGCGCCAGGTAGTCGGCCTGCTCCACTATTTGTAAGCCTAACCGAGTCACCAGCAGCACGGCCTGCAGCGCCGCGTTTTCTTCCGCCGTAAAGCGCTGCCCATACTTGTGGCAAACCTCCTGGTAAGCTTGGGCCGCCGCTCCCCGTCCGCCTAGGCGCTCGCCGGCCACAAACTCGGCCAGCAAATCCTCGGTGAGCAAATCCACCGGCCGCAGCAGCGCTTCCGCTGGCTGCTCCTGCCCAGCCATAGAGCTATAAGCTCCGGCCAGCAGCGTGATGGCCGAGCGCTGCTGCAGTTCCTTGCCCGCCGCCAGGCGCTGTAAAAGCCAAGTAGAAAGGGGATGCAGCGGCCAGCAGCCCTGGCAGACTACCCGGTAAAAGTCTTCCTGTTCCCGCCAGAGAGAACGGCTAATACCACCCGGCAGCGTTTTTTGCAACAGTCGCCAGCATTGCTCATACACCGCCTGATTCAGGCCCACCCGCCGCTTTAGCTCCGCCTGGTCTTTCTTTTCCAGCAAACTGGCAATTAATGTTTCCAGATTGCTGGAAAGGCGGTAGCGGGACACCCCGTCATAGCGGGTCACATAGCGGTCCAGCTCATCCCGCAGCTCGGGTGCCACGCGGGAAATATAGGCGCGCAACTCATACTGAATGAAAAGCACCAGAAAAACCCGCTCACCGTGAGCCTGCACCGCTTCAAAAAGCTGCTGCAGCACCCCGGAACCGGCCACGTGGGGTTTTTGCACGGCAAACTCCAGATAGCGACCAAACTCGTCAAACATAATCAACAAGCCAGCGTAGGGGCGACCTGGCCCGCAGTAATGTTCCTGCACCACGCGGATGAAATCGGGCAGCGATTCCTGACCCACCGTGTGAATGGACGCCCCCATCTTTTGCTCGTATATCTCATTTACCCGGCGAAAAGCCAGCTCATCCTGTTCCTGCAAAAGAGAAATAATCTGCTCCGCACTGCCACAGGCACCAAAATGAGCGGCAAAATCCTCTCGCAGGTGGATATAAAAAGCCCGCACGAAATTTATGGCGCTCTTAAAGCGGGGCCGCAGATTATCCAGCACCGACGTGCTGATGCCGTCCCGCTGTAAAGCGCGCAGCACCTGGCGGATGATCTCCTGGCCCAGGTCAAAATCGCGCATGCCGTTGATGGCCACCACCAGATAGGGCTGCGCAAGTTCAGCCAGCTGTCTTCTCACCCGCAAGGCCAGCTCCCGGTCTGCTACCTCCATATTGCGCAGGATTGACCCGGCCAGGGACCCCTGGGGCGCAGTCAGCAAAGCGCTCAAGGTTACCGCCAGGTGGGACTTACCAGTACCGTAACCGGCCACGGCCATCATAAATGGGTCGTCGGCTCCACCGCCAGTCAATCGTTCCAGCAACTCGGCCGTAAAACTGACTGTATCGGTAAGGCCGGCGGCGCTGTCGGCCGGACCGTGGAAAATAAAATGCCGCGCTGCCTTTTGGGCTAAAGATGGGTTTTCCTCCCGCCAGCTTAATGCCACCGCCCCGTTAAACAACAGATCCTGCCGTAATAAAGCAACATCCTGCCAGGGCACCACCATCACATCCTTAACACTTTACTTTCCGAAAAAAAATTACTAACCGCCTGCCGGCGCCGCTTCCTCCAACCAGCGGCCCAGCTCCTGCCAGGCTTCTGTGGCAGTCGCCCGCTTTTCCAAAATCCAGGGCCGCCGCTGCCTGTCCAGGGCTAAAAGCCCGGACTGCTCCATCCATTCCAAAGCCTGCTCCAACTCCTGGCAGCTCCACAGGCAAATATCCGGCCAGCCCGTTTCTGCTACCAGCTCATCCACCGTTATCTGCCCCCGGCCGGAGAAAAACCTTTCCCACAGTTCCAGTACAAAGGCGGCATAGGGCAGGGCACACTGAACGTCCAGCGGTGCCCGGCAGCGCACCACCTCTCCCTGGCGCTGGCTCAGAACTCCGGCCCGGCCTAGGGCGGCATCCTCCAGGTAGGTGCGCAGGAGCGGCCCGGTGCGGCTGCGTCCCGGCCCGAAATGCTCCACCAGGTACTGCTCCACCTGGGCGGCAGAAAAGCGGCTGCCCAGAGAAGCGCGCCCGCTGACAAATACCAGGTGCCAGGCCGCCGCTCCACCCCGCGGCAGACAGAGATGCATGTGCGCCAACCACTGTACCAAGGGACGTCCTAAATGGCGGTCGCCGGTATACACCGCCTGACCAAAACCGGTAAGCCGGGGCTTTTTTTTGCCAGACCCGGAAGACCTACCCAGTGTCACCAAATTCATGCCGCGGGCGTAGTCCAAAATAGCCGGCACCTTGCCCGTAGACCGCCCCATGGGTATGCTGGTAGCCTGGGAAATTTCCTGGTAACTGCCCTCCCCGCCTAGTGCGGCGTACTCCAGCAGGGCGGCCAAAAGGCGCCGCTCCGGTAAAAAGGTTTTGTGAAAGTTAATGGGCAACATCCGGCACACCATCATCACCCCTTGCCAAACGCTCCGTCAGAGCGGTCACCTTGATCTTGACATAATGGTTACCCTTCAGTTTACCGTCGCTTTCACGCCAGACATAGCCCAGCGAATAGCACTCGCCCCGGCCCAGGTTGGCCAGCCTGTCCACCCAATCCTCCGGCCGCTCGCCAGTGGCATGGGCAATAATATTTGCAAAAGAGCGCAGCTCGGTATCGGCCGGACGGAAGAAAAGCTTGTGGGCGGCCTGGAACAGGCGGTCGCGCTCCTCCTGCTTCAAGTTGCTCAAAGTCTGGGTGGCCAGCAGCAGAGAAAGGCCAAACTTGCGCCCCTCGCGCAGCATACCGGCCAGCGAACCACCCTCGGCGTGGTCCAGGTTCTGCACCTCGTCCAGCACCACCGGACGAGGCCGGGCCTCATTGCCGCAGGAACGGTAATACCAATACAGATCCAGCAGCACAAATTCCGTGATCAAACGGGCCATATCGGGAGCAAAGCCTACCAGTTGTATTACATGGCAGCGGTTTTGCAAATCGGTAAAAAGTTCCTCCCAGCTGCTGCTGCCCGCCCCCAGTGGATTGGTATCCACAAAGGGACGCAGTAAATTCAACAGGGAGAGGCAATAATTAGCGCCCGTCCCCCCGGTGGCATAGAGTTCCTCCAGCTTTTCCAGTAAACGGGCCAGAGTGAAATTATCCCCTTCCTGCTGCACACCTTCCCGGATCACACTGTGCAAAGTGGCCTTTTGCTGTTCCCCTAAATTGCTGAACAGGGCGGCAAATAAATTAGTGATGCGCTGGGCCACATCGCCGGGGGTATCAAATAACTCAATGCCGTCCATCAAGTAACGCTGGCGGCGGAAGGGGTTGATGGCCAGCGGCTGATGGCGCACCACATGCTGCCGGGGGTTAAAATACTGTACAAAAAGCTTATCCAGCTGGGCATTGGTAAAACCATTGGTATAGTCCACAATCAAACTGCTTACCCCGCACCGGCCCAGTTCGGCCAGCAGACACTGGATGGCATAAGTTTTACCTGTGCCCGAAGCGCCAAAAATCAACATGTGCCGGTTGGGCAAGCCCGGATGGCCGTACTCCCAATACACAGGTTGACCGCCAGCCCTGGTGCCCAGCAATATACGCTGCGGCACGGATGGCTGGTCATATGCCGGCAGCACTTCTTCCCCGGGCACAGCGGGGCTATCCGACGAAGCAGCCACCAAAACAGCCGGGGTTGTAAAATCGGTATATTGGTCGTTATCTACTGCCCCTGCCACCGGATGGCATTCAGTCCCGGCTTTCCTTTCCTGCCCGGAGGATGTTAATGCAGTGTCGGCTTCCATCCCCGGTGGAGCAGGGGGAGCATTCATCCCATCATCCGGAAGCGGGGAAGCCGGGACAGCTGACTCATCAACCGCTCCCGCATCATCCTGCAACGACCGGCCTATAAACCGGCAGGCCGGCCAGTCTGCCAGCTCCGCAGGCCGCTCTCCCTTAAGGCACAGCCGCTGGATGAAATCCCGCCCGCACTGGAAGGCGAGTACAGGCAATATATTGCTGCCCGGCAGTTCCACCTCAAAGAGCACTTCGTGCTGCATTACATCTCCCGGCCGATCGGTCCAAAAAGTGAAAGCAGCCGCCTGCCATTCTATATCAAAAGAACCCTCACTTAAAAGCTCCAGCGCCGCCAGCACTTCATTGTACTGTTCGCCGCTGACCCCGTGACTGGCAATCAAGCGGTGCAACTGCAGCCACCAGTAGCGCTGGTCGGGCCTGTCCTTCACACCCGCCTTCTCACCCGGCGGACATGGCATAAAGCGGCTTACCAAGCGCTGCAAACCATTTCTCAACTGCTCACGGGCCTTAAGTAAATGCTCCTCACTTTCCCCGCCCAGTTTACACTCCAGCAGGCGGGCCCGCACCAACACCCGGCCATTCACAAGACAGGCCCGCAGGTGAAGAAAATCCGGACGCCGGTCATTTTGGGCAAACCAATGATGAAAGGCATCCAGCGAGACCAGAACATCACTGAAAAATCCTTCATCCTGTCGCTTCAGCAACAACCGCACCATACTGCCGGCAATAAACTCGCGGAAAAACTTTTCCGGCCCGGTGGACTTGATTAAGGAAAGCCCGCTCAAATAAGGCCGCTCTTCCGGATCCCGCCAGCATAGAGCCCTGGCTATTTGCCCGGCCTGGATCTCTGTTAAGCTGCCGGGAAACAGCTTCATCACCCAGCGGGCAAGTTTCTTTTGAATTTCGCTTAAATAAAAGCGGGTCGTAGAAATAGTAAAATTTGCTTCGCCGTGCGAACCCACACCGGTGCCAAAACCGATGATATCCGGGCTATTGCCACTGTCGTTCCGCAGAGTAGTAATCACATACTCATCCATGGCCGGGTCAATACATACCACCCACACACTGCAGGTGTGAGCAGTCTTCAACACCTCCTGAAAACCACCGATACGGCGTGTTTCCAATAGCAAAAATCTATCACCTTTACCTCCAAGGTTTTGCAGCCGGGCTACCAACTGACTGTGAGCCGCACCTCGTTTAAAGCGCAGGTTGGTCAGCACCCGCTGCCGCTTATAACCGCTTGCGGCACTCTTGTTCCGGCAGCACACTTTCTCCAAAACTGGAAAAAAGCGGTAGTTTTCCAGCGGCATAGATAATCTCCGGGGCAAAATCAAAAACTCGCTCTCACTGTCCTGGAAAAAGTCACTCAACAAGACTAAATCGAAACTATTCTGCGCCAGCATATTCTTCAAATCTGTGTAATTCTCATCCTCGCCCACCATGCGGTAGTGCAATGTCAAACGACAACGACTTAAATGGTCGCCTTCTTCCTCATCGGCACCCTGATGCCAGCTCTCCTGCCAGGCCTTCAACCAACACCGCACCGCCCAATCGCTGCGCGTGCTGGCAAAAACCGTAATCCGCAAGGCGTACTGCTCCAGCCCATTCTCTTCCCGCTCTTTTAGCAGATCCCGCAAAAAACCGTCCACACCGGCAATGATCTGCTGTAGCGAGTGACCGGCATAAACCGCTAGGGACAGTCCATCACCGGCATAAGGATGCATTTCCCGGTAATCCATTAAAACGCGTTTTATCAGCTCTGCCAACCGGCCCCGGCGGAAAAGCTCTATTTTGCTCTCTTCCTCCTCCGGTATCTCCTCTTCTACAAAATCCAGCAATTCCAGCCCGGCACTGTCCGTACCCCCCCGGCCCAACACCTGTAAGTAAGCAAAATCACGCCCCGCGGTCTCCAGCCGCCGCTGACTGAACACCGCGCCCAGCGGCCGCCGCACCGCCGCCAGCTCCACCATGCGTTCCCAGGTTGCACCCTGCAAATCCACATCCTCGCTGCCGGCAAAAACCTTTTCCATTAGATAACACAGACTTTCCAGTAAAAAACTAAACTGATAATAAAGCATTTCCAGCATCACCGGATGCAGTGGCGTAACCAAGGCGGCAGGCAAATCCTTTTCCCACACCGGATCGGGCTGCTTGAGAAAAGTGCTGTCCACTATTAAAAAAGCCTTGAGTAACAAGAGTGCCGCATCCTTACCGACTGCACTTTCGGTCTCCATACATTCCTCCAGAGCCTGGAGGTAAGCTTTGGCCATGTTTTCATATTCCATGGCCTTTTCTCCCCGCGCGGCCAGCGTGGAAAAAAGTCCCCTCTCATAAGTGGCCACTATAAACCGCCAGTACTGGAGCACCAGAGCTTTCACTTCCTGCCAGGGCTTACCATTTAGCTCCCGACCAACCCCGGCAAGTAGATCATAAACCTGCCTTTGCTCGTGCTGTAGCGCCCGCATCAACATGCGGCAGGCTTCCTCTTCCTGGCGAGCCCGGCCCAAACCGTTTGCCCCCGGCAGAACAAACAGCGGCAGCCCCTGCGCTCGCTCCAAATGTTCATAAGCCCACTCCAGCAGCAATACCAGCAGGCGGCAGGGATGGGTTAAGGGCAACGGCCAAAAAAATTCCCGCTTAAACTCTTCTCTGTCCTTGCTTACAAAAGTACAGGAAAACTGCAGCCCCGGCTGGCCGGTAGCATGATATAGATAGGTCATATGCTGTTCCGCTTTACCGGCCGGGCAAAGGCTGACATCCACTTTCAGTTCCTGGCCGCCTGCGCTCACCTGTAAGCTGTTGGCCAGCCACCCATCTATCCCGCCCAGTAAGCGCTGCAAAAAAGTCTTGGCGCGCCCATCGGTATCTTTTTCTTCCTCATCTTGGGCCGGGGCAAATTCATGCTTAAAGAGCACACTTTGCAAGCTCAATTTATCAATATCCTCCAGCTGAACACTCGGCCACTCTTTTTTCAAATCCCGCAAGGTCAACCAGATAGCGCGCAAAAATACCTCCGGCAAAAGGCCTTCCACCCTGGTGGGCGTTTTCTTCTTGGGAGGTTCAAAAGGCCCCTCTCCATCCTCATCAAGTTTTTTGGCTCTGGGTTTATACTTCAAAATTCCATCGCACAACAGAACAAAGTCCACGCGGCGCAGCTTATCCGCCAGTTCAGGTGAAGGCTCGCCAATGTATTGCGCCACAGCCTGAACCAGCTCTTCTACTTCAGCAAATGCACCCAGTTGCCATTCCTGGACCTGCAAACTCTCCATATCATCCGGCCGGGCCAGCAGCTTTTGAATATTTTCAAGACACTTTTCCCTTTCTGCAGGGGACAAAAACGCCTTATAGCTGAAAAATTCCTGTGCCTGCCGAAAATAAAACCCACACTGCTTACGCCAATCCTGCCGTCTCTTGGACTTCAACCTGGCTTTTAACACCAACCCAGACAGGGCGGGCAATTCAAAATGGGACAAATTGCTAAGCAGCAGCCGACAGGCTTCCTGCCCGCTGCTGGCAAAACTTAAATCCAACCCATCAAGATAAGCGCTGATGCCCGGCAAATCGGCCAGGCCCCGCTCATACATATAGTCCAGTACAGCGCTAGCCAGTTCCTCCCAGACCACCGCCTCGTCGCCCAGACTGCGCGCAAATTTTTCTTCCACCCAGGGGCGGGTACTTTTGGGAAGCGCTTCCCGCCACAACGCCTGCTGATCCAAGTGGTAAAAATCCTGCAGGCTGTGCCGGTCGGTAATATGATCCGCCCCGGCCAGAACAATCAGCAGCAGTTCTTCTGATCCGGGCAACAAATTGCGCTGCTCGGTCAAATTGTCCCCCTCGTTGTACCAGTTCATCTTCCTTATCTGTTCCAGGTCGCTCCGCTGGGCGGGTGTACCCTGTTCCCATTCCTTACCTAAGCGGCAGGCCACGCTGTACTGCAACCGAATGGAACGGGGCTGGCGGGCAACCAGTTCTGTTAGTTGTCTGCCCAAATAAAACAACAAAGAGCTATCCCAGGAAGGTAAAACAAAAATTAACTTATTTTGCTCCGCCGTCACAGCGGTTAACTGCCTTTCCAACCAGTTTAGAACGGTTTTTACCAAAAAATACATGGTCTTTTCTCCTTTTCCCAACGGCTTGACTAAAAAGGATTTACCACCAGCGAAAAAGCATCCGACAGCTCCTCCAAAAAGCCGGCCGCCCGCAGCATGGCTACTGGCCAGTCCTTATCCTGGCCGGCAAAATCATGGCCCACAAACTGGCCTGTAAAACGCAGCGCTTCCAAAAGCTGCCTGCCTTCCAGAGCTATGCCGAAGTGCAAATACACTTGCTGCAAAAATTCCGGATAAGTGCAGCGCTGTCCGGGCGGCAGCACAGTGAGCACCAGCAGGCGCAAAAGCCTCTCCCCCAGCACAAAACGTGCTCCCGGGCCGGTACGGGGCACAATAATGCCCGACTGTTTGCCCAGCGAAAGCAACAGCTTGTAGCCATATTTGTCATCGGCTTCCCGCCACAGCTTGTTCTCTTCTTTCTTTAAAGCTTCCTCATCTTTTTTGCCCATCACTTCTTTAACCGCCCGCTGCACGTATTGCTTAAGAGCAGGATGACGCAGGGCGGTGTAAATCATGGTCTGCACAACTTGCAGGTTGCCCGCCGCCGCCAAACGTAGGGCGGGCGAAGCTCGGCCCGGAGTGAAAAGCCAGGCATAACCCAGAGGGTTGCTGAGGGAAACAGTCTGCCCCTCCCTCCCGCCATAACGGGCACTCTGAGCGCACAGGGTGCGCAGCACCTGCAGAACACAGAGCAGCATGAGCATGTCCAAACGTTCAGCCGGATCCAGAGCGGCCTGCAGCAGGCGATAAAGCTCCACAGCAAACAAGTAGGTTTCCGGCCAGGTTTCAGCCGCACAATATTCGCACTTCAGTTCGGATTTGGAAACTTTCTCCGTCACTTTGCGGCTGGTTGCCGGATCCAGATTTTCAATGTAGTCGGCCAGCTTATGCAGTATTCTGCTCACCCGGCCTTCGCCCAGCTTTTTCAGCTCGCGGCTTAGGTTTTCATGCAGCTTTTCCAGGTCGGCCTCCTCGGGCCGCAGTATCATCAAGGCCCGCCATTCTGCCAGCCAGGTGGCAAAAACGTCCGGGTCGGTGCGAAAAAGGTTGCATAATTGTAAATAAAGCAATTCTCCACCGCGGGCAAGGAAACGGTGTTTTGACACGCTAAAATAGATATTGAAATAATCAATAATATCTTCCCATCCATTAACTTTCTTGGATTTTGCCGTCGAAAAATTAAAAAGTGTTTCCTGCATTAACAGAGCCGGCGCTAAGGGATAAAAGGTGCGGGCCGACCAGACGCGGTCAAAACCTGCCCCCTGCAGTCCGCCCAGAAGTTGTTTCAGTATCTCCACCGCTTTATCCACTTTGCCCCCTTCGGCCAGCCCGGGCTTTTCACGCAATCTGCGGCCCAGCTCTCTGTACTGTTCCTCATGCACCGGGTGGCGCTTATCCGGCGGCGTGAGCCGGAAAAAGGCAAACAGCTTTAAATTCAGGTACACCGGCAGCCGGTAAAAAAGCGCGGCCGCCGCAGGCCAGCTGCGCAAGTCCGACAAAGGAGGCAGCGCGTCAGCGTTCCAGAGCGGCGTCCTGCCTGTTTTCTCGCCTTCCGCTGCAATTTTCTTTTCCGCCAGCGCCACCGCCAAAAACTCAACCAGTAAGTCCATGGCCCGCTGGTCAATAAAAAAGCGTTTGCCAAAAAGGCGCATGGCCGGGTTTTTATTCTCTTTCCACTCACCTTTATCCATCTCCGTTATGGACAGGGTACCGGGAAACAGGGGTGGTAATCCACTCATAAAGACACCTCCAACTCACCGGCCGCAAATTCCAGCCGTACCCTGCGGGTTTTGCCAGCCAGCAGGTACAAAAGCTCGCCCACTTCTAATTCGTCGTCCTCCTCCGCCTGCTGCTCCTGGTAATAACTGATGAGCTGGGATTTAAAACGCTTCAGGCGGTTGGCATAAAAAGCGTGCAAATCGGCCGTCATTTCTCCCCGGTAGCGGCGGGCCACATAATCCAGAAAGGGCAGGCTGAGCTCCAAATCTAAATTCTTGTTCCTTTTCAAGCAGAGGTAAAGGGCTTTTCGGTTTAAAAAATGGTCCGCCCGGAAACCCTCACGCGATTCCACTTCAAAATCGGCCAGGCGAAAACGAGCCAACAAAAACTGCACCACAGCAGCCTGATCGGCCCGGCTTAAGGGAATATACAACCTCTCTCTGTCCCTTTTTTCCAACAAGGGCAGGCCGGCAAAATACTCCTGTAAAACATGCACAATTTTCTTCTTATAATCCACCATTAAGTGATCTGAAGTATTTTCCAGCATATGCAAATAATCAAACAGAGCCGGAGAATCCAGAAAATCGCAGATAAAGTTCTTGTCCGCTTTTTCCTGCTCACCCACCTCACTAAAACAGGTACCCCAGAAATACAGCAGCCTGCGCAACTGTCGCCGGTAGGCGACCTTTTCTCCCTGTTTATTGCTTTTTAATTCTTTGCACAGACTTTCCGCCAAAGCATAATCGGACCATCTGCCTTCCTCCGTCAGCCAGAGTCGTTGTTCCACCGCCGGTTGCAAAACCTGTCCGTAACCGGCCTGACGCACCTGGCGCACGGCATAGAGCTGGCTGGCCGCCCCATCCTCCTGCCAACCGTCATCACCGAAAAAGCGGTTGTAAAAAAGCGCGCGCCAAAGCTTATTCTGACCACTGCCCACCGTCATTTTTGCCACCTGGCGGCAATTGCATCCACCGGTAAGGGCATAGGCCAGGTGGGCAGTCATCTGGCGCATGGTCAGGCGGCAGCCGTATTCATACATGTGCCGGTAAAGCAACCAGAGGCGCTGCCGCACCGTTTTCCAGCCTTGCTGCAACAGCTGCACATTGAAATAAATGGGGCAATCCTGCGCCAGGGCACACCGGCTGCATTTTTGCCAGTTTTCTTCTTCAATCATACGCTGCAGCACCTGCAGCGCCGGCTCAATATTGTTGATATTGCCCACATTAATCAGCAGCAGCCGCTCACCCAGCAGGCCCGGCTCGCCGGCACGCATGGCCGAGAGCAGCTCCTCCCATATGCCGGGCTGGGAATTTTTCAGCCACTGCATTGCTTCCAACAGGGTACCGGTATTGGATACCAGCAAATAGCGCCAGTGTTCATTTTGCCAAATTTCCCGCATCACCTTGCCCCGCTCGTCAGCCGGCAGTTCGCTCATGTCTTTAATCACTGTCAGCTTTTTTTCGGGCAGTTCTATCCGCCAGGACGGCGTGCCTGCAAAACCCAGTTTTTGCAGCACCGCAAAGGCAAGGGTGGTTTTACCGTCACCGGCATTGCCCGTCAGCACAACTTTGCCGCAGCCATTCATTAACTGGTTGTATATATAATCCTCCAGGGGATGTTTCACCTGCACCCTGGGGAAAAAGCGGCTGTTAAGCTGACTTTCCGCCAAGGCATTTTCATTGGCTGCCGTGGTATTGCTCAGAGTATTAAGGTAGTCCACAAACTCATTAACCATATTATAGGACGCAAATGTTTCCGCTACCCCGACCGCAGGGTGGGGCGGCGCGCCGGACAGGTCTGCTTTGGCCTGATCATAAGTGGTCTTATTGCCCATGGGCACCTTGGGACTGTCAAAAGCATGATGTGTAATTAGGGTGGATGCTGGATGAGTTGTCTGTTTTACCAGCGAGGTAGGCGCTGGATCGCTCTGACAAGCTGTTGGCATAATTGAGGGGTCATAGAGCGTGGCTGGTTGGGAAACATTATGAGCATTGTATGCTTGTAAAGCTGGTTCTTTCGTTTTGCTACATAGTATCTTGTACCTCTCAAGAATATTTACAATTCTTTTCTTTAACAATTCCGACTTTATTTGGTCAATAAAATCTCGAAATACAGCTTCATCCAAATAAGCATGCGATACATTTTGAGTCAGTTCATTAGGCCCACCAATTTTTTTCACATCTACAAAATAGGCTTCTCGTCCTTTTATAGGCATTAACTTCCAAAACCCGGTGGATTGTAAATGAAAAAATGGGTTATAAGGCCTGTTGCGGTCGCTTTCATCAGAAAATAAATTGAAATAAAAAGTAAACCTGCTCTTTAGATAGTCATCATAATATATTTCATTAACACGCTTTTCTTTAAGCAGGTCAAGCACAACCAGAAGCATAATTAACTTATGTGGTTTAAAATTACCCCTAATTAATTGCATTTCCATATCATTTAAAAATTTATCTATACCCATTGCAACACCCCTCTTTCAACCAATACTTTTCCCAAAATATTGGATAATTTTTCCACTGACTTATTGTCAGTATCATCTAAGGGAAGCTGACGTAATATTTCTTCTCTTCTCTCCAATAATTCACTCAAACTCATGTCATCACACCATGTGAAACGCACTCCCGCTTCATGTATAACTGTTTCGTAACTCATTGCCTTATAATAAAGTTCCGGGTGATGTTCATATAGCCCCAACCATTCACGTTTGGTTTGGTAAAAACAAAAATAACAACCGGAACGCTTTCTCCATTGATAATAAGCTGGAAAACCTAAACCAGATTTCTCTAGTAAGTGTTTAATATCATCATAAGTTAACCCATCTTCAATAAAAGGGAAACAGGTAAATATTTTTCTATTTTTTGATATCAACCCTTTTCTCTCTCGTTTTTCATCGGCTCGCAAACCAACATAACTTATAATGTTACAACCGGGATAACTACTTTCTATCCACTTTTCATAAGGAATCAACTTTAAAACCTCAGTACACCAGCGCTGTTTCGGCGAAGGTAAATAAGTAAAAACACCGGCTGGTGTTTTCTTCACCTTTACCAACGACCAGTAGCTATCCCAGCTCTTCTCCGGCCTAATCACTGTTATGTCAATATTAAGTACGGCTCGGATGCGGTCCAGGTACTCGTAGGTTTCGGGCAGTTCACAACCGCTGTCGGTAAAGACATATTCCAGGGGCAGGTGGGGATACTTTTCCCGCATATACACGGCTAGGGCCGCGCTGTCCTTGCCCCCGGAAAGGGCCAGAATATGGCGCTCATGGACATTCTTTATCAGCATTTTAATCACCGCTTTCTACTGGCAAAATTTGCTCGGCCAGAGCCAGCAACACGGCCCGGGCCTTTTCCGGCGGCAGGGCCATAATTTCGGCTACTCGGCGCTGCACTTCACCGTCACGTTGAGAGGCGGCAGAAATGAGCTGGCGCCGCATGCCGGAGGGAGTACTTATGCTGAGCAGCACCTGGCCGCAGTGCTGGGGCCGGTCAGCGGCACGCAGCAGTTTCAGCTGCTCCATCCGGGTCGCCAGGTGGGGCAACATTTCGGCAAAGAGCAGCAAATCCTGGTCCTGCCAGCTGTCCAAGGGTTTTTTCAGCACACTGCCGGCAATGCCCCGCGCCCATTTTTCCGGGTCTTCCGCCGGCCGGAGCAGGGCCGCCAGCAGGGGCTTTAGTTCCGGATCCCGGCAAATATCTACCAAACCAATAACTTTTTCCTTCATTATAGCACAAAGTTGCCCTAAATTTTTTGCCGGCCAGGTTTGCAGCAAAATATCCTGCACTTTTTGTTGCAAAATATCGTCGGCCCGGGCCAGTTCCTGCAGGGCGGCCAGCAAACGCTGCTGCAGTTCTTCCACCGCCTGTTCATAGTCATCCTGCCAATCAATTTGCAGGGCAGCAGGCAGTTCATGAAAGAGCAGCTCTAAAGGGTCAGCAGCATTTTGCAGGGCCAGCAGCACGCGGCGGGCGGCGGGGGAAACCTGTCGGGTCTGACGGGCATAGGCCGAAAGACCCTGGGCAAATTTCATCAGCGGTGTCACCACGGTGAGCAGGGACTGGTTGCGCAGCTTTTGGGCGCCGGTTATACTGGCCTGGCGTAAAATATTCCGGTAGGCGGTGAATATACTGCGCTGCAGTTCGCTTACAGCAATTTTTTTCAAAATGAACAGTTCGGGCCGTTTGCTGAGCAGGGACAGAGTGGCGCCGCTCAAGTAAGGCATGTAGTTGTTTTCCCGGAAAACCACTATTTCATCGGCCTTCACCAGTATGTAATGGCAGAGAAAAACGACAGCCGGCCCCTGGCGCAACCCAAAGGGAGGCTGCTGCAGACGCTCCAGGACGGCCGAGGCACTGATGCCCTGAGGATCACCGGATAACATATGTTCTATTTCTTGCCAGAGGGGATACAGGCTGGGGTCGCTGCCCGGCAGGGTGAGCTGCCAGCCGCCTGAACCCAACGGGGGAACGTGCAGGCCTGTGCTGAAAAGCAGGGAGCGGTACAGGGCCACTTCGGGGCCAAATCCTTTCATTCCCAGGTTTTCCAGCTCGGCCTTTTCAACCATGGCTTCCAGCAGTTCGCGGCGGGCTCTGGCCGCGGCGCTGGAAAGTTTGTTATAATTGATCATCTCATTTCTGATGTGCGGGCAGCTGTTGTACACTTTATCGCAGAGGCGGGAAAGCTCCCGGCCCAATTCCCGGCTGCTGTTCAGCGTCACCGGCCGGCCTTCGCTCAGCCACTGGACATGGGGCGAACCGGGAGCATAAGCCTTGGTTACCAGCGTGCGAAAGGCGGTTTCGGCCACCTGCAGGCGGTATTTTATTTCCCGCCGGGCCACGGCGTCGTGGGCCAGTTCTTCCCTTTCCGTCAGCAAGGTTTGCAGGGCGCTGATTTCCAGCGCCTTTTCTTTTATGGCGTTTTTGACGGGGGCGTAGGCCACCAGCAGGGGCCGCCCGTCCCGGCAGCGGGCGGGTAACATTGGAGGCGCCGTAGCCAGGCCGTAACAATACAGCAATAAACCGTCGCAGCCGTCAGCCGGGACCGGTTCCTCATGAACGGCCGCCTCCTCCAGCCAGCGCCGTTCAAAGCAGCGCACAGTGCCCTTTTCCAGGGCATGGCGGGCGGCCACCAGAGGAGAAAGAGGCAGGTGCTGTTGCAGTATTTGCTCCAGGGGTTTTAAGGCCAGGCGCTCTTTTTGCCGGCGCAGAGCATCAGTAATATCAATATCGCTGCCTTCCCAGAGGCGATACTCCGCAGCGTAGGTGCGGTAGAGAAGTTTGCCCGCCGCCACCAGCATGTGCAGGGCTTTTTGCACCTGGGCCGGGGTGGCCTGGCCGGATAATTCCAAGAGCGAGTTTAGGACCTCCGCACTGGCCGGACAAACCGCCCCTTTGCCCAGCAGGTTGAGCAGGCCGATGCTTTTGAGCAGGGCTTGTTCCAGCGGGGGCAGGTCGCCGGCGTTGTTGATCATGTCTTGAATTTCCAGCCAGCGCTGGGCTTCCGGCCGATCCAAAGATGGCAGTGTGGCGCTGTTGATAAAATAGTCATAGAGCGCATCCAGCCCCACGGCAGGCAGAGGGCCGCTGTCCGACAGGGGGGTGCGGTTTAACAGGGCGGGCAGGGCCAGATGATGGCCACTGTTCAAAAAGGAAAAAAGGGTACGGTTGTACTGGGCTAGGCGACGGCAAAGCTCCGCCAGGGCCAGGGCGGTTACGGGCTGCAGCGGGTAAAGCTGCTCTAGGGTGTCCTGATCCTGCAGGGCGGGCAGGTGGGGGGCAAACCGGCGGGCCTGCCCGGCCGCTTGCTGCGCCCATTGCCGCACTCTGTCCGCCAGGTCAGGCGGCAGTTCTTTCTGCAAAGCACGCCGCATGAGCAATAACAAATGGTCGTTGTTTTCCACAAAGGATATGTCTTCAAAGCGTCCCTGGATTTTAGCCCACTCCCGGCGCTGGGCGGGGGAAAGGGCAGCGGCGTATTCTTCAAAGGCCTGGTGCAGGCACACCATGATAAATATGCCGGGGGTTTCGGCCAGTTGTTGCAGAATAAAGAGGTCGCCCCGGTCGGGGTGGTAGGACAGGTATTCTAAGTTCTTGCCGAATTCATCCAGCACCAGCAAAATGGGACGACCGGCCCGCTGCTGCAGTTGCCGGTAACCGTCCAGCAGAGCAGATGGCGCAGCGGCGTTTTGTTTGACCCGGCTGGTTTGGGGCAGGCCCCGTTGCAGAGCAGCCGAGACTGGTTCGTACCCTGCGGTGATGGCTATGGTATAAAGGCCGGCGTCTCCGCATACATTTTGCAGACCGCAGCGCAGTTGGTCTGCCAGGGACGGATGACTGGCACGCAGCCGCTGCCAGGCCACGCGGCCGGGTTCACTGGCGGCCGGACCGCACAGGGCCAGCAATAAGCTGAGCAGAGCAGATTTGCCCATGCCGTAGGGGCCGGTGAGCGACCAGGCGTTTATTTTTTCACCCTGCAGGGCGGCTGCCAGGCGGCCCAGCACCTGCTGACCGGCCGGGCCCAGTTGGTAATTTTGCAGCAAGTTGACAGCTCCGTTGTCCCGCTCTATGTGCACGGAGCGGGCTGCTGCTCCGCCGGAACGGATGTAGTTGCTGAGGAAATTGCCGGATAACGACATTTACTTTGACTCCTTGTAGTATTTTTCCAGGGCCAGCCAGTAGAGCTGGGCGGGGGTGAGATTTTTCTCCCGCAGGTGCAGTTGAAGGTTTCCAGCTATGTGTTCCAAAGAAAAGAAAGGCAACGCCTCTGCCGCCTGCTCCAACAGGCTGCCGACTGCACTTTCGGGTATTTTAAACACCACGCCGGGAGAGTTAAAATCGTAGCTCAGTTTTGCCAGGGTGACGGTGCGCACACCCTCCCCGGCATAGTGGTGCATATAGGAAAAACAGGCGGCGGCAAAGATGAGCGGTGGCAGTTCGGGTTTTTCCGCTATGTTGAAGGTAAAGTGATTGCTTTCCGGCACCCGGCAGAGCAGCCCCAACCGGGTAAAAGGGCTGTCTATATCGCCGTTCGCCCGGTCGTCGGCATACATGCGCAGGATACAGGAGGCATCACGCTCCCAAGTATGGGAGGATATCTCCTGCCAGCGTTCATATGCCTGCCCGGCCTGGTGCAGGAAATGAGCCAGTTGTTTGATGTCAAAGCTGGCGAGCCGGCATTTGTTGAAAGCCAGCGGCCAGGCTACGGCTTCCAGCCGGGGTAAAAAAATTTGCCAGTGCAGCAGCCAGAGGGTGCCTTCGTCCTCCAGATAAGGGTCGTAGGCTTTGGGGCCAGTGAACAGCTTTTGCCCCAGCTCTGTGAGCTGGTAGGCACCACCGTTCGCCGGCTGGATCAGTTTACAGCACAGACACCAGAAGCGAATGGAGGCGACCATGTTTTTACCCACCCCTAGGCGCTCTATGGCGTTGGATGCTTTGAAGATGTGCGGGTCTTCCTGCACGGCCCGGCAGCCCTTCACCAGCCAGCCGTAACGCGGGGCAAAGGTTTCGTGCCGGCCCATGTTGCCTTGCTGCAGGTATTCCGCGGGCGAGAGTATTGCTGCGTTCATGGAAAAATGCTCCTCATAAATATAATTAGGTAATTAGTTTGCTATCCAAACGCATTTTTCCTGCAATGACAACGGACATCTCACAAGAGCAAGCGGTACATTTCTTCTAAATTTTTTAAAATCTTTTTACTTCTCCTGTTACATTTTTTATAATGCAACGTCTATTATTTACCAAAGTGTTCCACCGTTGAAAAATTGTTTTGGGGGGGATTTAATGGATCAAAACGGCAAGGGGAAATATTTTGTCATTTCAGCAGCCCTGCTGGCAATTTCACTGGTTATCTGTTCTTTTGTACTGGCCAAGCCTCTTTCTTATTATGCCGCCAGCAAATCTTCCATCACCGTCACAGGTTCCGCCAAGAAACAAATCTTATCGGATCTGGCCGTCTGGCGGGGTTCCTTTTATCAGGAATCTGCTGCTTTGCCGGAGGCTTACAAGAACTTGAAAAGTGATTTGGAAAAAGTGAAGTCTTATCTTAAAGAGAAAGGCATCCCGGAAGATCAAATTACAGTTTCCTCTATCAGCACAATGCCACAGTATATCTATCATCCCAACGGCACCAGCACCGGCCAAATTGCCAGTTATCGACTTTTGCAAACCGTGGAAATCAAATCCACAGATGTACAGAAAATTGCCGGCATTGCCCGGGAGTCCACCGAGTTGATTGAACAGGGTGTTGTCTTTGAATCGCAGCCCCCGCAGTACTTTTATACCAAGCTCAACGACTTAAAAGTAAACATGCTGGCCGAGGCCACCAGGGACGCCAAACTGCGGGCAGAAAAAATGGCCGCCAGTACCGGAAGCCGCATCGGTGCACTGCGGTCCGCCAAAATGGGGGTTTTCCAAATTACCCCGGTCAACTCCAACGAGATCTCGGACTACGGCATCAATGATACCTCCTCCATAGAAAAAGAAATCACCGCCGTGGTCAATGTAGAGTTCAGTATAAAATAAATGAGGGCAGGCTTAGCCTGCCCCTTTTGTTTTTAGAACACCACGGCCACTTCATCCCGGTCAATGACCCGGCGAATTTCCCGTACCCGCTCCCGCAGGGACGGGTTGCTGTGGCTGGCATCATCGATCTGGCGGAGTAAATCAATGAGTCGCCGGATGATGGACACAATGTCGCCCTCCTGCAGGCTGGTATTTTCCAGCAGGTAATCCAGCCCCTGGCCGGTGTACCAGGCATGGGCCACAAAGCCCGGGGCGCTGGACCATACCAGAAATTGCGGC
The DNA here is from genome assembly GCF_900129195.1 of Desulforamulus putei DSM 12395. Lineage (GTDB taxonomy): Bacteria > Bacillota > Desulfotomaculia > Desulfotomaculales > Desulfotomaculaceae > Desulfotomaculum > Desulfotomaculum putei. The sequence continues at coordinate 72,835 of NZ_FQUY01000002.1, read as the reverse complement.
GGTACCCCGGCTGCCAGCAATTCTTCCCGCAGTTCGTGGACGGGGGTGGGGTCATAGGGAGGGGCCGGGACAAATTCCCGGCGTCCGGGAATATAATCCACCCCGGCCAGGATGCCGGCCACTTGCTCCGGGGCTAAATCCTCCAGGATCCCGGCAAAGGCCAGCTCCGTCACAAAGATTTCCTGCACGTGCAGTTCCAGCGCAAAGTTGCCCCGGGCGAAAAATTCCCGTCCCTTAATATACCCCAGGTTTTCCAGAATACCTTTCACAAAATGATACTCATGGATGTATTTTTGGGACTGCTGTTGAACGGCATTTAGCTGTCCCAGCAGCCCGGCCCGCTGGTATCCCAGGGCCTCCAGCCGGTCCCTGGCATCCGCACACACCTCGTGCAGGCAGCGCTGGCTCTGCTGGTTGGCCAGGATCTGTTTGATCTCCTCAATTCTCTCCCTGGAACCGGGCCGGTTTTTATACTTGGAGGAACGCAGGCGTTTTTGCTCCCGGATCAGTTTGCGCCGCTGCAGGGGGCAGGAGGCTTCGCCCCTCAGTTCACAAAAGATACTTTTGACCTGTTCATACTGCCGGTTTAACTCCTCCAATAACTGGTTGATTTCCCGCTGGGCCCGCCTTTCCTGGTAAGCAGAGAAGTTCTGGGTCAGGAACCGGTCTATCTCCTCATCGGTTTTCCATTTCAACAGGCTCAGTACGGTATTGGGGGAAATGGTCAGCCGGCCATACACCGACTCCACCTGGGACTCGTCAAAAAAACCGGTTTGTTCGGGGAATTTATCATCAATTCGAATGTAAACATGTCCCACCCGGTCAAAGCCCCGGCGCCCGGCCCGGCCCGCCATCTGGAAAAATTCTCTGTTCATGAGGGTTCTAAATTCCTTACCGTCCCACTTGCGGCAGGAATGAAACAACGTGGTGGCGGCCGGGAAATTGACCCCGGCGGCAAAGGTTTCGGTGCAGAACAACACCCAGAGCAGGCGGCTTTCATAAAGACGTTCCACCAAATTTTTCAAAACCGGAGACAGTCCGGCATGGTGATAACCAATACCCTGCTGCAGCAGTTTCCGCAATACCCGGCGGTGGCCCCGCTGAAATATCTCCGGGTGCTCCTTTTCTGTCTCCAAAATGGCCTTGAGGACCATTTCCTTTTCATCCGGGAATAAAAAGTCCCATTCCCGTCCTAACTCGGCCGCCAGTTCCTCGGTACGGGCCCGGCCAAAGACAAAGTAGAGGGCGGGCAGGTGATCCTGCACAGCCTCAATGGCGATCGAGGGGTTTTCTGCTGCGACGCGCTCCACGTCTGTTCCACCTCCTGCTTCTTAGTTCAAACTCCTCTTCCCTGGCAGCCAGACGTTCGGCCTTCCGTTCCTCGCTGCGTTTTTTTACGGCCTGTTCAATATATTCCCGGGCTTCATCTTCATCCAGGATGATGCCCTCCGAACTCAGCCAATTGATGGCCAGCGGTACTGCCCGGTTGGTTTCCACCACCACCTCCACGGGTTCGCCCCGGACCTCACTCATCCAATCAGCAATTTCCTGAATGTTGGGTACAGTGGCTGACAGCCCCAGGAATTTCACATGGGGCGGCGCAAAGATAATACTTTCCTCCCAGGCCGTTCCCCGCTCCGGGTCATCCAAGTAGTGGATTTCGTCAAAGACCACACAGGCCACGTCATCCAGCCCTTCCGGCTCGGAAAAACACCGGTTGCGGAAAATTTCAGTGGTCATGATCAACAGCGGCGCGTAGGGGTTGATGGAAATATCCCCGGTGACCAGACCCACCATCTCGTCACCAAACACATTGCGAAAATCCACAAACTTTTGATTGCTCAGGGCCTTCAGGGGAGAGGTATAAACCGCTGCCTTCCCCCTTTCGATGACTGCTTCAATTAATCGCTCGGCAATCACAGTTTTGCCGGTTCCCGTAGGGGCCGCCACCAGGACATGGCGGCCGGCTAGGGCGGCCCTGACAGCCTGTTGTTGGAAATGATCCAGTTCCAGCGGACCGGCGGGCGGGGGCGGCGGCGTGACGGCCCGGCGGGGGCGTTTTTTACCCGCCGGTGGTTTTTCACGCCTGGCAGCACTTTCCCGGGCGGCCTCCCGCCTTTGTTGCTTGGCGGCCAGGGCCCATTCATGCTCAATGCTGGGAAACCTCTCTTTAATGGCCTGGATATCCCCCCGCCGCACCAAGATGCCCATCCTGCCATCTTCTTTCTCGATTTCCCCGGCAGGGTTGATGTAACCCTCTCTCACCAGTCTGCGAATCCGATCGGGGGTGGTATCCAGCAGGTCCGCTGCTTCCAGGGTGGTTATTTTGCTGGCCCGCTTAACGATCTTATGTAAATCAGGGCGATATTTAATGGCCTTCACTTCATCCCGCCATACTCTGGTGCTGCCGGCCATGCGGAAGGAAGTTAATTCCTCCAGTTCACACAGATTTAAAATATCCTCCATGCCCAGTTTTAATTTATCTGCTGCTTCCTGCACGGTCATGGAACGGGTGGCAATCCATGTCAAAGGCAGGACATCCGGCCCTTCCCGGGCTTCCAGGTGCATACCGGTGAGCCTTTTCAACTCTTGAACAATGAATTTGGGTGAATGGGGATAGGGAGACGTCCAGAGACCTACCCCGTTCATATTGATTCGGTAGGAACCGTCCGATTGAATCATCCTGACAGCCATTTCCCTTTGCTCCGGTGTCTCAAGGATGGAGCCCAGATTGAAAAAGGGTTGCTTCCGGTAAATTTCCTCCAGCTTTTCTTGCAATCCCCGGCTGGCTTGCCGCCGGGCCAGCTCCCCTTGCCCCTCGGGGGTTGTGGAGGTGGTTATGGTACCGTCAGGTAAAATAACAAAGGGAGGGATTTCCTTACCGGCCCGCAGGGCCGCCACCAGGCTGCTGTGTATTCTAAACTTCCTGACAAAATCATCCAGGGTTAAAGGACCGTGCCCGGTCAGGTAATTGGCGGCATCCTCCCAGGCTGCCGGGCTGTCCGCCGGTGCGTAGTGACCGCTGACCAGCCGCACCACCGGAAACTTCACTTTGGGGAGCAGGGGCCCCCCTAGGGCCCGCTCCAGCTCCTCTTTGCCAAGGGAGCGGCCATCGGCAAAAATCTCCCGCAGCTTTTGCTCCTGCCAGGCATGTTTTTCTTTTAACATCTGTTGTTTTTTAAGCTGTTCCTTGTCTTTGACGACCAAGTTTCACACTCCCCACTGCCAATCTCCAGCCAAAATATTACCGCACATAAACTTTACCATATCAGAAGGATTTCGCCAATGTTCCAAGAATTATCATACCCGAATGTTACCGAAATAAAAAATCCCGGGAATACTTTTTATTCCAGGGACAAGGGGCTTTACCCACTTACTCACAGCAGTCATAACGGTTGCGCCCCCGCCTTTTGGCCAGATACAATGCTTCGTCTGCCCTCTGAAGCAACCGGTCGGGGGTATCCCCTTCGTTTAATTCCGCAACACCAATGCTCACCGTAACTTGAACAGGTTCTTCTATGCCGGCCAGCGAAAACTCCGTTTTTTCAATGGACCGGAGCAGTCTTTCCGCCACCACCGCTGCTTCCTTAAGCGAGGTCTCCGGCAAAATGACCGCCAGTTCCTCCCCGCCGTACCGGCAGGCAATGTCTTCATCCCGCAGGTTCACAAGAACTAATTCAGATACTTTACGTAACACAAAATCACCGGATTGATGGCCATAGAAATCGTTTATTCTTTTAAAGAAATCCAAATCAATCATTAGAACACTGAGCGGACGCTTAAATCTTCTGGCCCGGTTAATTTCCTCTTCCAGTCTTGCTTTCATATACTGGTGGTTAAACAATTTGGTCAACCCGTCCAAATACATGGGCTTGCTTAAAACACGGGATGCCCGGTAAAGGATAAATCCTCCCAGGAGAACAATAATGCCAAAGCTTATTATAATGATATTTCTGACATAGTGAACATGCCTGGTAAATTCATGACCGGAAATATCTACGCCCAAAAAACCGACAAACTGACCTTTTTCATTGTACAACGGGGCGTAGCCGGTTATCAGATTGCCCCACTTGCTATTCAAAGGCCGGTCGTAAAAGGGTTTTTTCTCGGCATAGGCCCTTTCCCGCAAAGGGTCGGAAACATCAAAGCGGTCCCGGTTGGTGTAGCTGCTTTCGTCCTCACTGGTCAAGACATAAAAATATTCCATCGGGGTGCCCGGCGGCTGCCCGAATACTTTCTCCTCCTCCGGGCTGACAAAGTAGCGGATTTGATGCCCTTGCAACCTGGTTTCCACATAGATATATTTAATATCATGTTGTTCCAGCAGCGGGGCCATCTTCTTCTTAAATTCCAGGGCAGCCGGGTGATTACGGGAGCTTTTAATATCCAGCCCCAGCATTTCGTCAATCAGTTTTTGGTCAATCTTTACTAAATTAGCTGCCACCTGTGCTGTGGCCTGGGCCCGCAGCCCAAGGTTCTTTGCCAGCAAATCATAACAGGCCTGATAGGCCGCATAACCCAGGGTACCATGGCCACTGTCATAGCAATAAAAGAGACCATAAATATTTGCATTGGTGACGAGATCTTTATTTGGGCCATATTTTCCCCACGCACTTTCACCGTTTTTAATATTTAATATATTTTAATATTTTAACAGATGAAAAATATCAATGACAACGTATAATTTTTTGTCTATCCACCGAAAACATTGTAATTGTTATAAACAGTCTAATTAAAACACACCTCGGATAAATAACAAATAAGAGGAAATCAGCCCGTACATGGTACAGGAGATTTCCTCTATTTATTCTTTCTTTTCATGATGATTTCCCGTAAATGATGCAACAAAATACCGTTTTCTTCCTGACAGCGGACCGCTACCCTGAAGTAATTGCCGTCCAAACCTGCAAAGTTATCACACTGCCTGATAAGAATTCCTTTGGGCCCAAGGCAGCTTTGAATTTGTGCGGCGGTCAAGCCGCTTTCACTGCAGTCAACCAGAATAAAATTGGCTGCGGCAGGCAAGGGCTTCAGGCCCGGGATGGCTGCCAGGCCGGCGGTCAGAAAGAGTCTTTGCAGGTTTATTAATTGCAATGTCCTTTCTATATATTCCTCGTCCTGCAGAGACGCCAACCCTGCCACCTGGGCCGGCACATTCACACGCCAGGGGGGCAGTACGGCAGTCAGGTCTCTGATTATTTCCGGTGCGGCGGCCAGATAACCCAGTCGCAGTCCGGGAATGGCAAAGAATTTCGTTAAGGACCGCAAAACAACCAGAAACGGATTTGCAGGTACATGCGGCAGCAGGGACTGCTGAGGCCGGACAAAGTCCATAAAGGCCTCATCCACCATCAACCAGGCCCCCACTTCCCCGGCCCCCCTGACCAGCGGGTCCAGCTTATGCCGTTCAACCAAACAGCCGGTGGGGTTGTTGGGGTTACAAAGGATCATTAAATCTCTGGGCTGCAGCAGTTGCGCCAGTTCCCCGGGTTCTAATCTAAAATCATTTTCTTTACGAAGAACGACCTCAACCCGTTCAAAGTCCGCAAAACCAACGGCATATTCACTGAAGGTGGGAACCGGCACCAGCACCCGTTGCGGTTTGATCACCCTCCCCAGGGCATAAATCAGTTCCGCAGCGCCGTTGCCAAGGATGATCATTTCCTCCGGCAGTCCCGTTAACCGTGCGATCTCCCGGCGCAGGGATGCAGCCTGGGGTTCCGGGTAATGTTTTATGTTAACCAGTGACTCCTGCAATGCTTCCATCGCCCTGGGGGAAGGCCCCAGGGGGTTGATATTGGCGCTGAAGTCCAGAATACTTTCTTTTTTTATCCCATACATTTGCTCAGCCAACCATATATTGCCGCCGTGCTGCATCACCGTCACCCTTTTAGCGAAGGCCGCCGCTGATCATGGACGTATGCCAGACTGTCCATTCAGGCTTTTTGCGCCGGACAAAGTCCGCTGCTTCCCGGGGGTCCACCCCGCCGGGTCGCAATATCATCCCCATAACAGTACCGCTGTGGGCCACCAGCACTCCCAGGGCCCGCAGTTCCGCAGCCCACTGCCTCCACAGGGCCAAATGCGGTTTTGGCAGTACCACCTGATTGGCCTGGGCGCTGATGGTGGCGCCCCGTCCCATCATCTCCCAGTCCTCCGTCAATAATCCACGGGCCACCAATTCAATGGCCTGCTTTACCATGGGTTCCTTCTGAAAGTTTTTACTTGCCAGGTCCTTCCGGCTGTTAAAAATAATGGTGTCCACCGAGCCCCCGGGGTCAGCAACCACCAGGTCCAAAGGAGGCGCCTGGCCCAGGTACTTCTTTGGTTCACCGGTTAAATGATTGATAATCATAATACCGGGGAACATTTGCCCGTCGCTGGGTTCAATTTGGGCAGCAATTTTAGCGATTACTGCCGGCTCAAGTTCCCGGCCAACAGCCCTAGCGGTGGCCAGGCAGGTGGCGGCGATGTCTGCGGTGCTGCTGCCCATACCTTTACTCTCCGGTAAGACAGAAACCCTTTTTATGGATACGCAAGCATATTCCAACCCCAGGTATTGCAACGTCAGCCTTGCTGCGCGGCAGGATTTGTCCAAGTCTGCACGGGGCTCTCCATAATGGCTAAGCTCAACGGATACTTCGCTCCATAAATCAACCGGACAGGTGATCAGGAAAGGTTCTCCCTGGAGGGTTCCCTGTACAAGCTCACCGCAGGTGCCCGGAGCAGCAGCTCTGCCGCGGAATACTACAGCAGGCCGGCTTGCTGACCCAAAAGGATTATAAATAACGTCCACGTTTCTACCATCTCCCCGGTGGCGCCGTAGGTATCGCCTGTCATGCCACCCAAACTCTTAACAATCATACCCGTACAAACCATCGTAACCAAACCAACTGTCCCCAGGATCACCACCCCCTGCCACCCGACCAGCCAGACAGCGGCTGCCGTCAGGGTTACGCTGGCGATGGCCAACTGGGTGAACCCGGCTCCCTGAAGGCCGGCCCCCAATCCACCGGCCGCCCTGGCATAGGGATAGCGGACAATGCCAAAGGCCATCGCCCAGCGCCCGGCGGCCGGCGCTAAAATAAGGGCCGTCAGTTTTAGCCCCCAATCCAACTCATAAAGAAAGGTTAACTTTAGAAGCATAACCGTGCCAAAGGCCATAACTCCCATGGCTCCTACCCGGCTATCCTTCATGATCTCCAGCTTTTTTCCCCGATCACGTCCGCTCAAGAGGCCGTCAGCGGTATCCATCAGCCCGTCCAGGTGCAATCCGCCGGTGAGTGTGATCATTGTCACCAGGGCAACCGCATCGGCCGCCAGGGTTAAACCAAAAATGCGCAGGAGATAGCACACCCCTGCGGCAGCGGACCCCAACAGCAGTCCCACCAAGGGATAATACGACACCGATCGGGCTAATTCCTGGTTGTTTGCCATTTTTTTGTAGAGAGGAATGATTGTTAGGAAACTAACGGCCAGGCGGAAACCGGTGAACAAGGGGGTACCTCCGTGCATTTAGGATATTATTGGGCCATTGGCCTTTGGCTGTTGGCCATTCTCTAAAACCTGCTTTCAAGTACGAACCTTACTAACACTCCTGCCAGCACCGTCAGGGCAGTCACGCCGTAAGTAAGATGCAGCGCCTGTTGAATGTGACGGTATGTCAGGGGATATTTCTCTTTCCCCATGAAGGGACGGTGTGAAGCTTCACCCCGGTAATAGTTGGTGCCTCCCAACTGAATTCCCAGGGCACCTGCCACAGCGGCCTCAGGGATCCCGCTGTTGGGGCTGGGGTGGGCCGGAGCGTCCCGCAGGACAGCCCGGACAGTGGAAGTAAACCCGCCGGGTGAGCCTATGGAAAGAAAGGAGTAGAAGACTCCCGCCAGCCTGGCGGGAAGATAATTGGCCAGGTCGTCCAGCCTGGCGGCGGCCCAGCCGAGATATAAATAATCCTGATGCCGGTGCCCGATCATACTGTCCATGGTGTTAATGGCTTTATAGGTCATGGCTAGGGGAGCGCCGCCGATAAAGGCATAAAAAAGCGGTGACACGATGCCGTCCACCGTGTTTTCCGCTACCGTTTCCACGGTGGCCCGGGTAATTTCCCGTTCATTTAAATTTTCGCAGTCCCGCCCCACGATGAGGGACACCTTCTGACGAGCGGTGACGATATCCCCCCGGGCCAGGGGTTCTGCCACTGCCCTGGCGTGCTGGTGCAAACTCTTTACGGCCAGGGTGGTGGATAACAGCCACAGGTGGACAGCCAGGCCCAGCCATGGATGGACAGTTCCTGCCAGCCAGATCAGGCCCTGGGTAATGAAATATGTCACCGTGCAAACCGCAATCACCAGCAGAACCCCACCGATCCTTAATGCGGTGGCGTCGGTGGCAGTTTTTCTTATTAGCGCTTCGCATTTTTGAATCAGGGAGCCCATCAGGACCACAGGATGAGGAAGGCAGCGGGGATCTCCCACCAGCAGGTCAATGAGCAGGGCTGCCAAAATGAGCACACTCATGCCTTGATTTCTCCCAAACCCATAATTTTATACAATGTGCCCATGTCCAGGTGCCGGCGAACGGTTTCTGCCAGCCGGTCATATTTTTCATCCCGGTGTACCGGTAGCTGTCCTGCTGTTAAGGGAGAAAGGCCCTTGCGGTTTCTCAGGTAGTTCACCCAATCCAGCAGCAGGCCGCTGTTATCAAAAAGCCCGTGCAGGTGGGTGCCGAAAATCTGTCCTTGTTCAGCCACCGCCCCATCCGCCAGACAGGTGGCAATCCCGGAACGGCTGGTAATATGCAAAAGCGGCTTCGCCCCTTCGCCTAGTTTTACCTGCCCGGTATGGATTTCATAACCCTTTATTTCCCGTTCGGTTTTACACCAGCCAAGTTCCGGGCAGGTGATTCTGGCGCTGCAGCGGTGGGTCTGTTTTGCCGCCGCAAAAGTGGTCTCGATATCCAACAAGCCCAATCCGGGCACATTGCCCAGGCCGGCTTCGGTACCCAGGGGGTCATAGAGCATTTTCCCCATCATTTGATAACCGCCGCAAATGCCCACCAAGGGGACGCCCCTTTGGGCCAGGACCATGATTTCTTTGTCCAAACCCTTCTCCCTCAGGTAAAGCAAATCCGCCACGGTATTTTTGGTGCCGGGGAGAATCACTGCGTCCGGCTGACCCAGGGCATCTGCGGGGCCCACAAAGCGGAGGGCCACACCCGGTACCCGTCCCAGAAGGTCAAAGTCGGTAAAATTTGAAATCCTTGGCAGCTGAATAACGGCAATATCCAGTTCGGCCCCGGCCGGGTTTTTGGGTGTCCCGGCCAGAGAAACGGAGTCTTCCTCTTCAATACCGTGCCCATGCAGATAAGGCACGACCCCCAGCACCGGTATGCCGGTGCGCTGCTCCAAAAATTCCAGGCCCGGCCGCAAAAGTTCAAGGTCGCCGCGGAATTTATTGATGATAAACCCCGCCACCTTTTGACGCTCCCAGGGTTCCAAAAGTTCCAGGGTTCCCACCAGGGAAGCAAAAACACCTCCCCGGTCGATGTCGGCAGCTAGGAGCACCGGCGCCTCCGCCAAAAAAGCGGTCCGCATATTGACAATGTCCCGGTCCTTTAAGTTTACCTCAGCGGGACTGCCTGCCCCTTCGATAACCAGCACGTCATATTGCCGCCGCAGGTCCTCCAAGCATTGTTTCACCAGACTGACCGCCCGGGGCAAAAAATGCTGCCGGTAGTCCCTGGCGCTCATATCTGCCAGGGGTTTCCCCAGTACCACCACCTGGGCATTTAAATCCTGCTTTGGTTTTAACAAAATAGGGTTCATTTGCACCGTGGCCGTTACACCGGCAGCCTCCGCCTGGGCCCCCTGGGCCCTGCCGATTTCGCCCCCGTCCAGGGTGACATAGCTGTTAAGGGCCATGTTTTGGGCCTTGAAGGGCGCCACCCGGAAGCCATCCTGTTTAAAAATCCGGCAAAGGGCGGCACAAAGCAAACTCTTTCCCACATGGGAAGAGGTGCCTTGAATCATAATTGTTTTTGCAAGAGCCAAGGAGGGTTCCCTCCCATCAGGAATGGTTTTTATTTAGTCAATATACAACAAGGCATTAATAGTGGCGGCCGCCAGGGGGCTGCCCCCTCTGGTGCCCCGGATGGTGATATAGGGGACGTCCGCCTGCATTAACAATTCCTTGGACCGGGCCGCCCCCACAAAGCCCACCGGCATACCCACCACCAGGGCGGGTCGCAGCCCCCGGCGGATCATCCCCAGGAGGACGAACAGGGCCGTCGGGGCATTGCCGATGGCCACCACCTGGCCGTTCAATTTTTCGCCAAACCTCTCCATGGCCACGGCGGAACGTGTGATTCCCCTGGCCTTTGCCTCCGCCACCACTGCCGGGCTGTGCACGGCACAATGCACAGCCCCGCCCCACCGGCTCAGCCGGCTGCTGTTAATGCCGGCCCCCAGCATGGTGACATCGGTATAAACATGAGCGCCCCTTTTTAAAGCCGCCACCCCCGCTTCCACCGCCCGGGGATGAAAACGGACCTGCTTTGCCAAATCCGGGTCGCCACTGGTATGTATGATGCGGCCCACCACCGCCTTCTCGCCCGGTGACAGCCGCAAAGGCCGCAAAAATTCCTCCACCAGGCGCATGCTTTCACGTTCAATTTCCCTGGGATGCCAGAGAACACCTTCAAAAATATCCAATGTTATATTTCACTTCCTTGCTCCATGCGGTCTATGACAATTTCGGCGATCCGGCGGTCAGCGCCCAGGTGAGGCGCTAAAACAAACGTAATATGGGGGTAAAGTTTTTTTTGCTGCCGCAGCAAGGCCGGCAGGTCCGCCTGAATGTGGCTGCCCACCACCAGCAGCAGTGGAATGACGGTTATTTTTTTCACACCGGCCCGGTTCATTTTCTCAATGGCCCGGGGCAGGTCAGGTTCTCCGAATTGTAAAAAGCAGGTTTCATAAAGAGCCTCCCGGCCTGCGGCCTTGACCTGCTCGGTAATCTCAAAAACCTCCTGGTTGGCCTCCGGGAGACGGCTGCCATGTCCCAGGATAATAATGCCTTCCTGCATGAACACCCTCCTTAAGAACCTTGTGCCGCTGCATTACCCCTTTGGTAGATGGTTTAAGCAATATTGCAGCACCTCTTCCGGCCTGTGCAAGACCAGGGGGTAGTCCAGCCCCGGCCTCTGCCACACCACCACAGGTATGCCCGCTTCAATGGCCGCGGCAACCTTTTCTTCCACACCCCCCGTACTGCCGCTGTCCTTGGTCAGTACAACTTCCGCCTGATACTGCCGGTATAAGGCAATGTTTAATTCCACACTGCAGGGTCCCTGCAGGGCAATGATTTCGCCGGGGTTTAAACCCAGTTGCAAGCAGTGCAGGATAACCTTGCTGTCCGGCAACACCCTTGCGACCACCTTCGCCCCGGCCTGGCGGGCGGCTGCCAGCAGGGAGGACAGGGATTTGCTGCCCAGGGTGGAAAACAACACCTTCCCCAGAGACAGGGCCTGGCCGATGGTACTTTCCAAATCCTTCGCCCTGTAAACCAGGGGATGGGCCGGCAGTTCGGCGGCCGGTCTTTCCAAGCGCAGGTAAGGAACCCCCGCGGCCCGGGCCGCAGCCATGGCAGTACGGGAGGCCAGGGCAGCAAAGGGATGGGTGGCATCCACCAGCAGCCGTATCCCCTGGCGAAGAATGCCGGTTAACGCGGCTTCATCCAGGGCGCCTGTCAGGATGCGGGTCAGCCCCTGTTTTTGCAGCAGGTGGCAGCCATAGCCGGTAACCGCCGAAGCCGTTACGTTAAATCCCGCCCGCTGCAGCAGGGCGGCGGTATCTCTTCCTTCCAGGGTGCCCGCCAGCACCAGGATCACAGTCTATACCCCCTGGGTGTTACCATAAAATCTCCCTCCGTCCGGGTCTGGGCATTGCCAATGATGACGGTGGTTAACATATCAATTTCATGGTTTAACATGTCCCCCAGGGTGGTGAGGGTTTTTTGCTCCTGGCCCCGCCGGGCCTGGCGCACAATCCCCACCGGGGTCGCAGGTGATTTATATTTTAGCATAATCTCCCGGGCCGTCTTGATATGGTCCGGGCGCCCATGGCTGCGGGGATTGTACAGCACGATGACAAAATCCCCCGCTGCCGCAGCTTCAAGCCGCTTCAGCATGGTTTCCCAGGGGGTCAGCAAATCACTTAAACTGATGACGGCAAAATCGTTCATCAGCGGCGCCCCCAGGCTGGCCGCCGCCGCCGAGGCTGCGGTTATGCCGGGGATCACCCGGACCGGCACACGGCCCCCAGCCGCTTCAATGATAAGGCCCGCCATACCATAGATGCCCGGGTCGCCGCTGCTGACCACCGCCACGGTTTTCCCTGCCGCGGCCAGTTCCACCGCCTGCCGGGCCCGCTCAACCTCCCCCCGCATAGGAGTGGCTACTTTTTCTTTATCCTGGATTAAATCGGGTATTAAATCCAAATAGGTATGATAACCCACCACCACCTGGGCAGATTTTATGGCCGCCAGGGCTTCCGGGGTAAAACAGTCCCTGTTGCCGGGTCCTAATCCCACCACCACAATTTGGCCTCCGCGATGGCCACTGTAACGGGTCCCAGCTTCTGTTTTGCTACCTTCAGCCGCCCCATGGCACTGGCTGTTATGGCAGCCGGTTCGCATACGCCACCAACTCCTATCCGATCCTTCACAAAATCTGAGGGTGTAAATTGCCCGGCCAAACGTTCTATTTGCTGCCGGGTCACTTCCACCAGGGGAACGTTAAAGTATCTGGCCGCCTCCAGCAGCCCCGGTTCCCGCATTTTGAGATCCACTGTGGCCAGTGACTTGAGAGACAGCAGGCTAAAGCCTCCCAGCTTGCAGGCTGCTTTTACCGCAGACACCACCTGCTGCCGGCTGACCCCTTTGCGGCAGCCCACACCGGCCACCAGGTTGCGGGGCCGCAGCATCATCCTGGGCCCCTGCGTTGGCTGCACCAATTGATTGGTTATGTAAACTACAGGCCCGGTTACCCCTGCTTTTTCCCCCTCTATGTAAGTAAATCCCACCCTATATTCGGGCTTCAGGCGCCAGCGGGAGCAAAGGGTTACCCTTTCTCCCTCTGCCAGCAATCGGTTAAACAGCTTAATCCCTTTCGCCGGATAAATTTCGCAGTCCAATTCACGGGCCAGCAATTCCACCGCCGGCACACCGTTCACATCGGTGGCGGTGGTAATGACCGCCGTCCCCCTTAAAAGCCCGGCCACCCTTTGGGCCAACTGATTGGCCCCACCCAGGTGTCCGGCAAGCAAACTCACCGCAAACCGCCCCTTCTCGTCCAAAACCAGCACCGCGGGGTCGGTTTTTTTAGATTGGACCAGCGGCGCCAGTGTCCGCACCACAATACCGGCGGCCATGATAAAAATTAACCGGTTATACCGCTGAAAGGCCTCCGTTGCCGCCTGCTGCCAGTTGTCAAAATAACGGGTGTCAGGCGGCAGGCTTGCGCTGTACAGCCGCCCGGGAATATACAGTTGAACATCCCCCAGCAGCTTACATAAAGTACCGGCCAACCGGGCGCCTCCTTTTGTAAGGGCCAGTATGGCAACCCTATTCTCCCTCACGATATCCATGTACAAACCCCGCATCATAGAGTAAAGACCGCCCCCGGGAGACAAGAAAATCCCCCACCAAAATCAAAGCGGTGCGGGTAATGCCCGCCTCCTCAATCAGCCGGGCCAGCTGACCCAGGGTTCCCTGAACAACCCTTTCTTCCGGCCAGGAAACCCGTTCCACCACAGCCACCGGCGTCGCCGCATCATATCCCTGCAGCAGTTCCTCCTGCACCCTCCGGGCCATCCCCACCGACAGAAAGATGGCCATCGACCCTCTGTGCCGGGCCAAACCGGCCAGCGACTGTTCCGGCGGCACCGGCGTACGGCCCGCCAGCCGGGTGATGATCACCGTCTGAGACCCGCCGGGCACCGTATACTCCCTTTTCACCGCCGCTGCCGCCGCCAAAAAGGAACTGACCCCCGGCACAATTTCATATGGCACCCCCAGCTTATCCAAAGCCTCCATCTGCTCTCCAATGGCCCCGTACAAACTGGGGTCCCCGGTATGCAGGCGGACTACCAGTTTACCCCGTTGGTGATAGTCCGTCATCATGGCCACAATATCCTCCAACACCATGGGAGCGCTGTCAACCTTCACAGCATCCTCCCGGCAGCAGTCCATCACCTGCAGCGGCACCAAAGAACCCGCGTAAAGCACCAGATCCGCCTGCTTCAGCAGCCGATGGGCCTTTAATGTAAGCAGCTCCGGGTCTCCCGGCCCGGCACCGATAAAGTAAATCATGCAAAACCATCCCCAAATCATAATAAACAAAACGAACCTTAACCAACCTGAAATCACTAGCCTTTCACGCACGGCATACCCTAGGGGCCAGGTGATCCTTAGCGAACGACTTCGCGCAGGACCTCTGTGCAAACCGCAATCGCCTACCCTATTCCGGCTTCTGCCCACTAACCACAACCACAGGATTCTGCCCCTGCCACATATGAGCCTTGCCCGCCTGCCTGGCCTCCGCCACCGTAACGCTGACGGCCTCCACCTGCTGGTACCCCTGCTCCTCCAGGAACTTCAGCACCAGCGGCCCGGTTTCCAACGTAACGGCAGTGGCCGCCAGCCACCCCCCGGGCTTTAATTTCCGGTCCGCGGTCTGCAAAATCTCCGGCAAAGCCCCGGCACTGCCACCAATAAAAATCCGGTCCGCCGCCGGCAGTTTTTCCATGGTGGCCGGGGCCAATCCCGGCACCAGCTTAATGTTGTTCAACCCGAACCGGCGCACATTGGCCTCCACCAGTTCATCGGCGCTGCCGTCCTTTTCCAAAGCATAGACCGTGCCATGCTTGACCTGCATGGCGCACTCCACGGTAATACTGCCGGTCCCCGCTCCCACATCATAAACCACCGCACCGGGAAAAAGCCTCAGCTTCCCCAGCACGATCATCCTGATTTCCTGTTTGGTCATAGGAATCCCGCCGGCTCTTTTAAACAGATGATCCGGAATCCCCGGCGTAACATAGGGCCAATCTATTCTAGACACCGATAACCACCACGCAGTTGAGGAATTTTTGTTTACATTCTTTTAAGGAACGCAAAGTTCCTCTATAAAGCACTTCATCAGCATAAGAAAGATTACAGCCCACGGACACCGGCAGGTCGGAACAGCCGGCCGCCAGCAGTTCCTCTGCCAGACCCTGCGGATTGTTTTTCGCATCCGTCAAGACTGCAACCACCAACCCTGCCCGCACAGCTCCCAGCAAACGATTGTCTTCTCTGCCGTGGCGGCTCAGCACCACCGCATCCTGCCAGGGTATTTTTAACCGGGCAAACATCAATTGGACCGAACTGATGCCCGGGATAAACTCCAAGCGATCCCCGGGGAATTTGCCGGCCAGATAGGAGGCAAAACTGTATAGACCTGTGTCCCCGGACACCAGGACCGCCACCTGTCTTTCTTCATAACACCGGCGGATAAACCGAACGGCTTCCTCGAGGTCCGGTCCCAGAGGAAAAACCTCCTGGTGGGGACGGGCAAAATCCTGCAGCAGGCGCCGGGAACCCACCAGTATGTCGGCTTCCTGCAGCGCGGCAGCCCCGGCAGCGGTTAAAAAATCGGGGCTGCCGGGTCCAACCCCGATTATTTTAATTCGATTTGCCATCCCAGTTGCCCCCCGATCTGCCTGGCCCCTTCATCGTACCCCACAATCTCCCCGCTCAGTGCATACATCAGGGTGCCCACCCTGAACTTATCCCGGACATACCAGGCGGCCCGCCGGCTGGCAGCGGCGGCCAGCCGGTGGAACACCCGGGACAGGCCGCAGTTTTTCAGTATTTCCACCGCTTCGTCCGCCGTATTCATGGTCATCAATGCTTCAATAACATGCCGGGGCGCCCCCTGCAGGGCCGCATAGGCGGCAATGGTCTCCCGCCTGGCGTCGGCCAGCCTGCCCAGCGTATGAAAAATCCCTGCCGCCACCTTTACCAGTTTGCCCAGATGACCCAGTAACAGGACCGCCTCCACCGGTCTTTGGGCACACTCCTCCAGCATGGCGCCAATAAAATTGCTGGTTTCAACGACGGCTGCCGGGGGTAACCCCAATTCCCCGGCTTTATTTACACCCAGCCGGCCGGGTGTTAATACCAGCCGCCGGTACCCCAGGGCCAGGGCCTGGTCAATCTGGGGAACCAGGGAACGGCGGTACGCTTCCTCGGACATGGGGCGCACAATGCCGCCGGTGCCCAGGATGGAGATGCCGCCCACAATGCCCAGCCGGGGATTCATGGTTTGGGCCGCCACTTCCTCCCCGCCGGGGGCGCTGATCACCACCCTGGCACCCCTGCCAGGGCCCAGTACCTCCCGGACCTCCCGCTCAATCATCTGCCTGGGTACCGGGTTAATGGCCGCCTGCCCGACGGGCACCGCCAGGCCGGGTTTGGTGACGGTACCAACCCCCGGCCCCCCTGTAATAAAAATCTCTCCCTCTTGTAAACTAACCTCCGCCGCAATGGTCAGGCCGTGGGTGACATCCGGGTCATCCCCGGCGTCTTTGATAACCTCTGCCCGGCAGCAGTGTTCCCCTATTTCCACCCGGGATACCTCCAGGGTCACCCGCCCTCCCCGGGGCAGGGATATGGTTACATGATGGGCCACCGTGCCGTAAACCAGGGCCAGGGCCGCTGCTTTGGCGGCTGCGGCAGCACAACTGCCGGTGGTATAACCGGTCCTCAACTCAGCGTTCATTTGACTTGTCTCCCAAACTCTTTATAGTTTGCACAGGCAGCAAGCAAATTCCTTGCCGCCTCCTGGTTGTACCTGAAATGCAGGTGCACGTAAGAGGCCAGCAAATTGTCCCTGGCATAGCCTTCGGTGCGACCGTCCTGGCCCCTCCCCCCGCTAAGCCGGTAGGCCGAAAACTCCTCCGGAAAATCCTCCGGGCTGGACCAGTGAAATTCATGTCCTTTAAGTTCCAACCCCGCCCCTCCCAAAATGCCGGGACGGATTATTGTGGCCCTGACATACCCCAGGGCAGCCAGCCGGTTCCCCATCCTGACCCCGGCCGGCACCAGTCCCACGCCGTCATACCGTTCCCCGGATAAAGTACAGACGCTCCGGCAAAGGTACATCAGTCCCCCGCACTCCGCATAAACAGGCATACCGTTCCGGCAGGCCAGGTAAATCTGTTCCTTTATTGAACGGTTGGCGGACAAAGCGGGCAAAAACTGTTCCGGAAAACCGCCGCCGATATAAATGCCGTGTATATTTTCGGGCAGAGCCGCATCCTTCAGGGGGCTGAAGAATTGTACCTCCGCTCCCAGTTCCGTCAGATAGTCCAGGCTGTCCTGGTAGTAAAAGTTAAAGGCCTCATCTCTGGCCACGGCCAGGCGAACCCCGGTAAAGGGTCCGGCCGCAGGCAAAACGGCCCCTGCATCCAGGTCCGGCGCCTGCCGGGCCAGCTGCAAAAGGGCATCAATATCAATTTGTTCCTCGATGATGGTGGCCAACTGCCGGAGTATGTTATGTAAATCGTTGTTTTCCTCTGCCGGCAGCAGGCCCAGGTGGCGCTGGGGCATGACAATTTCCTGCCGGTTGTCCAGGGCTCCCAGCAGAGGAATCCCCAGTTCCCCTGCAATGGTTTCCCGGATCAACTGCCGGTGCCGTTCACTGCTGACGCCATTGGCAATCACTCCGCAAATATTTAACTCCGGGTCAAAGGTCCGGTAACCCTTGACCAGCGCCGCTGCACTGCGGGCCAGCCCTTTGGCCGAAAAAATCAGCACCACAGGGGCCTTTAATACTTTTGCCACCTGGGCGGTGCTGCCGGCCTCCCCCTGCCCCCTGGCGCCGTCAAATAACCCCATGACCCCCTCAACAACCGCAAGATCACTTGCCAGGGCATGCTTGAGAAAGAGCTGCCGGACTTCCTCCGGGGAGCCCATCCAGCTGTCCAGGTTATGGGAAATTTGCCCGGCTGCCGCCCTGTGCAAACCCGGGTCTATATAATCGGGCCCCACTTTAAAGGGCTGCACCCGGAGCCCTCGCCGGCCCAGGGCAGCCAGCAGCCCCAGCGTCAAGGTGGTTTTGCCGACCCCGCTGTGGGTCCCTGCCATCACAATTCTGGGTATTTTCATGGCTTACTCCTGCTTTCAACCTTCTTGCCCCCGGAAAGGGGTCAGAGAAATTATAGTACAACCAAACTGGGAATACAAGGAAGAAATCAGGTCAGCCATGACAATCTTCCTGCTCGTTTCATTGGCAAAGGTACTCCACCGAAATATAAATGATATATTCTTGAGAAATTAGTCTGGAGACGGTTAAAATAAAAGACATGACAACCTGTGAAAGAGCGGTGAATAATATGACCTACTCAGATATCAGCCCGTATATTTTCACCTGGGGCCCCATCACCGTGCGCTGGTACGGCGTGTTGATGATGGTGGCGGTGCTGCTGGGCACCTGGCTGGCCCTGCGGGAGGCCCGCCGGCTGGGAGTCAGGGAAGATGACATCATCGACATGGTATTAATCTGCGCGCCCATTTCCTGGCTGGGGGCCCGGCTGTATTATGTAATCATGGAATGGGACTACTACGGTCAAAACCTCACAGAAATCCCCAAACTGTGGCATGGCGGGCTGGCCATCCACGGGGGATTGATCACAGCCATCCTGTGCGGCTATATCTTCACCAGAGTCCGGGGGTTAAGGTTCTGGCAAGTGGCCGACATCGTGGCCCCCAGCTTCCCCCTGGGACAGGCCATTGGCCGCTGGGGCAATTTTTTCAACCAGGAGGCCTACGGCTATCCCACGGATCTGCCCTGGGCCATGTATATCGACGGGGCCTACCGTCATCCCACTTTCTTATATGAATCGTTGTGGAATTTGCTGGTTTTTGCCATCTTACTGGTGCGAAGAAGAAAACATGCCGAGGGGCAGTTGTTTATGATCTACCTGGCCCTCTATTCCCTGGGAAGATTCTTTATTGAGGGGCTGCGTACCGACAGCTTGATGATCGGCCCCCTGCGGGCCGCCCAGGTGATGAGTGTCCTTCTCATCACCGTTGCTGTGATCGGTTATATCTACCTGGGCAAGCGGACCCGCAACAAAACACAATAGTATAAAACCCTGTGCAGCTCAACCGTCACAGGGTTTCCTTTACTTCCAGCATACAATTATATGCCCAAAAGCGAGTGGTTTCCAGCATTGTCAGAGACATCCTGAAGTTAGATAGGTTTCAATATCTGCCACCAGGCCTTTAATCAAATGCTCTTGGTAAGCGGCCCTGCGCTGCTGCAGCATTTCATTCTTTACCGGGGCCAGCTCTAAATTCGAAATCCCCTGCAATTTCTTTAATCTGGCGTCATCCAGCTCCACTTCCGATATAGCGCCCGTATAATCACGCAAACTATAATGCCAGAGTTTTACCCTTGAACCATAGCGGATGAGCAGTCGTTGCGCCATGAAAAGCCCCTCCGGGTCAAAATCACCGGAATAATATATCATGGCACCGTTTTGGACAAGTTTATCCAACAAAATCAAGGTTGCCAGTTTAATTTGCCCGTGGGTGCAAAGAATCGGCGGCGTTTCCCTGGTCGTAAAATGATCTAACAATTGTGAATAGACACCGGAATTTTCCGACACGAACACAACTTCCTCTTTGTCCGGGTGGTAATAGGAGATGCCGGGCATGAACCGTTCCATTTTAATGATTTCCCGCAAGGGGGCATTCAGCACCACCCCCTCTTCCATGGCGCATCGCCAAAGTAACGCCGGTTCTGTTTCATGTTCCCGAAAACCCAGGATACCTGTGCAGGTAGCAAAATTCAGCAGGTCATCTCTGACGATGCCAAAATGCCCCAGCAGCTCCGTTTTATCCTCGGAACTGAGGGACGGCTGGATGGGGTAGTCCTTATTTTGCTGCCAGCGCAGAAACTGTAACCCGGACAGTAAAAGCCTGCCCTGGTCGGTGTCCAAGTCAAAACCGTGGGGATCGCCGGTAATGCGGCTGGCAAAAAAGGGCAGTCTTTCGTAGCGGACCTCCTTACCGTCCCCGGGCAGTTGGGCCAGCGCCGTTAACACAGCTGCCAGCTGGCGTTTTAACAGCATCGCATCTCGGTCATAGACCCGGTGAATGCCCCGGGTTCCCTTGCCTTTATTTTCAATGTGTCTCAGCCACAGGCGGCAGTTTTCATGGCTATGTTGATCATAGAGTTCTTGCCAGAATTGTTTCTTTTGGCTTTGATAACGAGTTTCCATGTCTTCCCGGGTGAGGATGTCTTGCCCGAAATAACCTTCCAGCAGTTCCTTCAGGCCTACGCCGCTGAACCTTGTTTTTTGCAGGGCTTGCTCAAAATCCTCCAAAGTTACGGTGACAGAATCTTGTTTGCCAAAATCCCGACGCAGCAAGGAAGAAAGGGCCTCTCTTTCTGCCCGGGTTAAGGAGTCAAGCCTTACACTTCCCCCAATTCTGCCCAAAGATTGATATTTTTTTGTAAACAGGTCCAATAACCGGTGAAACCCCTTTTCCTGTTTAAAGTAGGCAACTGCCTGCTGCAGGTTCATAGATTACTCTCCCGTTTGTGCAACAAATGTCTTGCCCTGCCATCCCAGTAATAACGGACTACGCTCACATAGGGAGCGTTTTTGGGCCGCACCAATTCGCAGATGGACAGGGAGGACACCGTGTCGTAGTCGCCCCAGAGGGCCTGGGAGTTCATGATATAGTCGAACCCCAGTTTTTCCACCAGGTCGAACATATCCCGGATATTGTTTTCATCTACCCCGGCAAAGGCTTCATCCAGGGAGATGATGTAAGGGGCGTCTTCCCGGGCCTCCAGGTAGCGGGAGTAGGCGGCGGAAAACAGCGGGATGTACATGGCCATGGCCTTTTCCCCGCCGCTGAAGGTATAAAAAACATTGTTGGTCAGCTCTTTGCGGGGTTCTCCCTCCCGACGGTAGTAGAGGGTAAAAGAAAACCACTGGCGGTAGTCCAGCATTTCTTTAATGATCTGGTGGAAGGATTCGCCGTATCCCTTATCGGCCAGCACTTCTTTGGCCCGGTTCACCTTTGAGCGAAAATGCTGGGTAACCCGTTCCACGTCCTGTTCCTTTAAAAGGCGCGGGTCTGAACGCAGCAGCTCCACCAGGTCCCGGGTGTCCATTTCTTCTTCGTGTTCTGCGGTGCGGGGCTTCCACTGAATGGAAAAGGTCAGCCCGCTGGAGGTATCCCTTTGCTTCATTAATTCGTCAATTTGCCTAACCCATTCTTCGGCCCGGTTTATCCTGCGCTTAATCACCCGGCCCACACTGTTCAAGATGACCTCTTCGTACAATTCCCGATCCTTTTCGTTGAGGATCATTTTCTGCAGATCAATATCTTTGTCCATTTGTTGAAGGACGTAATAAACACTGACCTTTTTACCGTTATACTCCATCAGGAGTACAACCCGGCGGGACTTCTGCCGCAGTTGTTCAAACCGGACCCTCAGCGACCCATCTTCCACTTCCGGAAGGTCTGTAACTTCCAGGCTTTCTTCCTGGGTCAACCGGTATTCCACCAGAACCCCTTGCTCCTGGTAAAAGACTTGATTTAACCGGTTTTCAACTTTGCCCCGGTCGATGGTTTTATCCTGCAGAAGATGCCCGTAGGCCTGCAGGACCTCCTTTGCTTTTTTCATCAGTCCCGCTTCCCCGGTGTCTGTTTCTGCTTCGGCTTCCGTCACATAGCCCAGTTTTAAATCTTCCAGGAATACCCTTTGCCAGGCGCTGTACAGCCTGTTGGTGTAAGACAGGGTTTCCCCTATGGTCGCTATCTCCTTTGCCGCGTCTTCCATATCACGCCGGGTTCCTTCAATCTGCCGGGCCAGCTGCATCAGTTCATCAGGGATTTCCTGTAAACGCTGCAGCACCTGTGCCATGCGGGCGCGAATTTCCTCTGCGCCAAGTTCCTGCAGGCGCTCCAGCACCTGCTTGAGTTTGACTTCATTTTTCTTCAGGTCCCCCTCCAACACATTGAGGTCGCCCTTCAGTTCATCCACATCGGCCATCAGGTCATGGAGTTCCCCTTGCAAGTGGCCGATGTTTTTTTGCAAGTTCATGTGGTCTTTGTGAACCAGTTCCAAATTATGTAGCAGATTTATATAATTTTGCATACGCTGCCAGGCAATTTGATAAGCTTCCTCCGTGGTTGGCAGGTTCATTTCTGCCGTTAACCGGCGCAGCGTGTTTTTAATGTCCTGCAGCTTGCCATAGGCTTTTTTGACCAGGTCATTTTTTCGCTCTACGTCCTCCTGCCGCAGTTTCACCTGCCGGGACATGTCCTGCCGGGTATCGTAAGCGGTTCTGGCATCTCGGAAGGAAGGAAATTGACGGTTCTCTGCCACCAGGCGCTGTTTCCGTTCCGCAAGCTGTTCCTTTTGCTCTATCAGTTTGTTTAATTCCTGCTCCAGTTGAAGAAGTTGGCTTTTTAATTCTTCAATCACTTGCGCGCGATAGCGGCGTCTGGATTCCTGACCGATGTAGATGGATTTAGCCCCGGGGGCATGGCCCTGCAGCAGTGAAAGTTGGTAAGAGCCGTCCTCCCGTACCACGGCCGCTCCCTGGCCGGTATCATCTATTAAAATGCTGCGCAGCACATTGTCAATGTCCTCGGCCCTGACAGCGCTTCCCTCCACCGGGGTGGGGTACAGGAAGTCTGCCAGGGTATAGGCAAAGATATGGGGGGAAGGTTTGATGACCCGGTCATACTCACCCACCCGGTCAAGATAGGCTTCCGGCACAATGAGGGCATCCAACAGACCCATATGAGTAATGGCTGCCTCAATCCGTTCCCGCTGTGCAGGCTGGATATGGTCGTGAAACTCCACCGCTGCGTAGAAGGGCACATGGGGAATTTGTGCTGCCGCCAGTTTCTCCCGTGACGCTGCAGTGTCCGGGTGCCGCTCCGGCTCGGGGTCTTTCCTTTTCTTCCATTCATGTAGTTCCTTTTCTTTGGCGGCAATTTCCTCACGCAGGACGGTAATCTTATGGTCTTGCTGGCTAAGCTGCTCCTGGAGGGCGCCAAACCATTTTTCATAGGCCCTTTGGACCGGCTCCTTGACTTCCTCCCCCTGGTAGTATTCAAATATTTGCATGATCCGCTGGGAAACCACTTGGATTTCTTCCGGGGACAGCAAAAACTCACTGTTTTCCTTTACCCACCGGTGGAACTGCGCCAGCAGGTTGTCCTTTTCTTCCTCAAAAAGCTGGGTCCACTTTCTTTCCTCTTCTTTAGCTAAATCCAGTTTTTTACTGGCTTCCGCCAGCTCCCGCTCGGCCTCTTTGTATTTTTCGCCGGCCCTGGTTTGTTCCCCCAGGGTTTTCAAGATATTTTCCAAAAGATTTTTATAAGCACGGGATTCTTGCTTCCAAAGTTCAAAGCCATAACCCTTTTGATAGTTTTTCTTAAATTCCTCCGCCAGCGGCGGGTGACTGGTAAAGTCAGCCTCCGCCGCGTCCAGTTCCAGTTCGTCCAGCAGGTTCTCCATGTCCCGCTCGGTTTTCTGTACCTGGCTTGTCAGGCCAGAAAGGTTTTCCTGATACTGCCGTTCTTTCCGCTGCTTTTGTTCCAGGCTGTCTTTCTTTTGCTGGATGTTTTTTTGCAGGGAGGATATTTTATTCTCAATGGCTGCCCGTTCTTCTTCGGCATTAAAGGCCTCATGCTCCCGGAGACTTTTTTCTTCCTCCGTCAGGACATCCCTTTCCAGCTTGACCTGCTCCATTTTTTCGTTCAGCCGGTCCAATTGATCCTGCTTTTGTTGCAGGGCTGTTTGCACTTCTTGCCGGCGGTTGAGAAGTTTATCCAAGTCCCGCCGGGCTCTCTGGAGACCATCGGCCTTTTCAGCCAAAACATACCGGTTATACTGATCGTACTGGTGACAAAGCCTTTTTAAAGACCGCTGTTCCCGCATCAGCTGGTCCAACTGCTGCTTGGTTTGATCCATATTCTCAATGGTATCCGTCAGGGGACGTAATTCCTCATCGGAAAGGGGAGGCAGGGCATCGGTTAAAATTTCATAGATGACCGTGGGCTTAAAATCTTTGGACAGTTTGGGACTGCGCAATTGAATTAACAGTTTGACCAGTTCTTCAAAGGCATCGGGGTTTTCAAAGCCAAAGAGATGCTTGTTGACCAGATCCAGGTATTCTTGCTGGGTCTTAACCACCCGCCCGCCGTTCCCCACCCGGTTTTCCAGCTGTCTCCGTGAAAGGGGTATCTTTTGTTCTTTGCCGTCCTCCACACTGAAGACCGTTTCATATAAAAGCAAATCCCGACCAATCCGGCGGTTGTCGAACAAAACGAAATACCAGGATTCCAGGTTGCTGTGCCTTTTGGCCCGAAGACCCATGCCGGTGGTCAGATATTGTTCCAATCCTTCCCGCTTATATTCCAGGTAGAGGTAGCCGGTCCGTTCTTCCCGGTCCACCACTCCTTTTTCACCTAAGAGGTAATCCTCCATTTTTCTTGCCTTGGAGCCAAAGGGGTCCAAGCGGTCGGGGCTTTTTTTACCATCCAGCAACACCGGGATGAGGCTCTGCATGGTCACAGATTTCCCTGACCCGTTGCTCCCTCTGAGCAGCAGTTTGCCATTGGCAAAGGCAAACTCCTCTTCATCGTAGTACCAAAAATTCAAGACACCTGCCCGGTGTAAATGCCATTTATTCTTCTTCATAGAATACCTCTCCTTCCGCTGCCTCGGGCTTGAAGTCCCCGGGGTAGCTGCCGGTGGTTCTTACCAGCAGAGGGTAGAGATAAATGACACCTGTCTCCTCATCCTCCGCGGCCATTTTCCATTCCACCAGCAGTTCCAGCAGTTCCCTGCCCACCTCGGCAATATCCATCTCCCGATATTGTTTGCTCCAACCCGCTCCATACCGGTCCCGGCAAAGGCTCAGCCAATGCAAAAATTCCAGCGGGGTCAGATAGATGCTGCCGTCAGGCAGCAGGGAAAACTTTTCTTCCTCCTGCTGCCGGCGCACCACAGAGGCAAATTGCAGGGCAATGTCACAGATGGCCCGGTTATCGGGAAACAAGGTATAACGTGACTTGCGCTCGGTCAAGGTAAGCATGGCCGTGTTTTTATAGAGTTCAAACTGAAAATCCGTATGCTTCTCAATATCCTCCCGGATACGATGGCGGTAATTGCGCAGGTATAAAAAGTCGGCATCCTCTGCCCCTTTCATCATCATGGCCGGCGATAAGAACAACATCCGGTAAACCCGGTGCCTTCTGGAAGCCCCGGTGGTTTCCTCTTGTCCCATGGTTTCTGCCGCCAGAATTTGCTCAACAGTTTGCAATTGAAATAAATCCCTGGGAAAGGAGCGGAGAAAATAGCGGGCGGTTATGGGAACTTCGTAAAGCACTTCATGGGTCTCGGTATAGCTGAAGTCGCTCACGTCCCCCTCCACCACCTTTACAACATCGTGTTCGGTGGCAAACTGCAGCACCCGCACCAGGGATTTGCGGTGTTCGTAATGGGTCCAGTCCAACCCTTCTTCACCGGGATAAAGCCCCTGCAATTCTTCGCACAGGTTGGAAAGCAAAAATTGTTCTTCCACTGCTTTATTCTCAAGGCAGGCCATCAAGCAGCAAAGAAGGACATAATCCCTGGTATCCTTAAAGGATTGAATGCCCATCCAGGGCTCCGGTTCGGCGGGTACTTTTTCCAGTTTGGCGAAGTGCCGGTGTAAAATTAATCGAAAGCCCATTTTCTCCAGAAAGTAGGTGCGCAATACCTGTTCCCGCTGCCGAACCAGTTGGTATTTGTCCGGTTCTTTATCCCGCAAAATCCAGAATTGCTCCAGCAGGTGTTCCGCCGCTTCTTTGGCTGTTTCATCAAAGGTGTGGTCCCGTTTATCAATTCGCACAATATTCACCCATCACTTGTTTAGTTTAAAAATTGGATCAAGTAGTTTGGCATCCGTAAATCCCCGTCCGGGGACCGCAGGGTGATTTCACGGTCATCGATCAAAGACAGACGGATCAGGCGGCCGTTTTCCGTCTTTCCTGTCAGCTGGGGGTTGGTCATACACTTGCCAATCCAGTTCAGCAAAGTCTTTCTGATAAAGGGGTCTATCTGGGGAAGTTCGGCCGGCACAATGCGGTCCCCCTGGATGATCTGGTCTATCAGCCTTTGTTCCGTTTCCTTTTCCCGCAGGTATTGTTCCAGCAGTTGTTGTTTTTCTTCCTGATGACTCTCCACTGCGCCGGTTTTTGTTTTTTCCCGGTAGGTTCTGACCCTGGGCTTCAAGGTGAGTTCAGTGGGCTTTTCATGCCATATCTCGGCGTAAATATTCTCGGTTTCCTTTACCCCGGCATAGAGATGGCGGCTGTGAAACACGCCAAAAACACAAGCCGAAAGTTTATGGGCTTCTTTTAAATCCCGGCACCTGTTAAACCATTCTGCCAGGTGAAGGTAGTCCCGGCGGCGGCTTTTAAAATTATGGTGTCTTTCCCCCAGCCGCTGGGCAAAGCGCGTAATGCGGCGGATGGTTTCGGTGGTGGCATTTTGCAGGAAGACCAGGTCGCCGTCCCGGCCTTCCCGCCCCAAAAACCAATTTTTAAATCCCTGCCACTGCAAAAGATAGTTTTGTACCAGTTTATCCCTGGACGGTTGTTCTTCCAGCCGCGGGATGCTTAAATAGTGGTCCGCCAGGCGGCCGGCAATTAGTTCAATTAATTCCGCCGGTATACGTTCCAGAAGTACCTCGATGCGAAAGGAGGTGCGCTGTAAGACCGTCATAAAATTCCGGAGATACTCCGTAAGGGCGTCTTTGTAAGCCAGGAACGCCTCCGTCATCATCATTTCTTCTATTTTTTCACTCTGCAGGTAAGCCAAATAGTCGGCGGCATTTTCCGTCAGGTTCTTAAAGTTGCCCTGCAGGTCATCCCAAACCATATTTAATTCTTCATTCGATAACTTGTTAATCTTCCGGTAGATATCTTCACCGGTGTCAGGGGTTAGTTTCAGGAGGGCTTCCAGAATGCGAATAAAGAAGGTCTTTTCCAGGGACCCGCCAAAGGACTGGCCCATTTGCTCCAACCTTTGTACCATCCGTTCAATTTCAATGGTGTAGGGGGTACACTGATAGCGGAATCTTTTCTTTTTAAAATCCTCAATGCTGTATACCTTTCCCGTATCCTGTCGGGGAATAAGGTTCTTCCAATTGACCAGCTGGTTTAAATCCTGCTGCAGGTTTTCTTCGGTGTAATCAGCAAAATGCGGGCTCTCCTTAAGGTATTCCAGCACTTCTTCGGGAAACAAGTAATAGCGTAGCTGCTCATGCTGTAAATAAAAATAGCGGAGTATGGCCCGGTATCGCCAGGCGATGTTCGATGTTAAATAAGTAACTTCCGGTACAGGTTTTAGTAAATTGTCGTCCATGATCATCTCCCCCGCCAAGTGTCTTCTTTAGTACATTTTTGTCATATTTCTACTGTTTCCTGCCGGCCACGTCAACAGACCTGTTGAAAAATTTTGGTTATAAAAAATCGAGGCATTCACCTCAATTTGCAAGATCTGTCTTTTTTTCTAACCGCTTGAGGCGGGTAAACAACAGGCCGGCGGCCAGGGAGGTAACGGGAATGGCCAGGATTAATCCGATGCTGCCCGTTAAGGCCCGGACAATTTCCGTGGCGATCAGGTCAAGGTTAATGACTTTTAAAAAGGGCATGTCGTAGGCCATGAAGATAAGGATTAACGGAATGGCTCCCCCGGTGTATGCCAGGATCAGGGTGTTGGCCATGGTGCCCATGACATCCCTGCCCACATTAATGCCCGCCCGGATCAAGGCCCGGGTATCCAGAGAGGGGTTGGCCCTTTTTACTTCCTCCACAGCGGAGGCAATGGAGATGGCCACATCCATCACGGCACCCAGGGCGCCGATAATCATCCCGGCAAACAACAGGCCCTGGTAATCAAATTTTACCTGCTGCGGGATGTACAACAGCATTTGCATTTCTTCGCTGCTAAAGCCGGTAAGTTTGGCCGCGGTACCTACCAGCATGGCCAAAAAACCTGCCGTTATGACACCGCTGGTGGTGCCGATAACCCCCGCCAGGGTTTTGCGGTTAAAACCATGCACCAGCACCATGGTAACGGTGGTCATGACAGCAGCCACCAGCACCGTCATTAAAAGGGGACTGTGTCCCTTAAACATGAGGGGGAGCAGCACATAAAAGATGCCCACCCCTGTTAAAGCCAGTGACAGAACCGATTTGGCCCCCTTGATCCCCCCCACCGCAACCATCAGCAGGGCAAAAGCACCGGCCAGGTAATACAGCTTTTTGTCCCGGGCATGGTCTGCAACAAAGGCATTGGTAATCTTGTTTCCCTCAACTTCCACCGATAAAATCACTTCATCACCGGGCTTAACGTTTACTGCCATGCCGGGCTGGTCCGGCACCACATGAAAAAAGCTCACTTCCTGTCCTTTGTAAGGGCCGCTCAGCACTTTGGCCGTAACCAGCTGCTCTTTTCCCTGGACCCAGCCCTCCAGATCCGGCGCATGGTCCTTCCCTTCCGTTACTTCCAATATCCGGGCCCGGACGATAATTTCCTTGCCCGCCTCCATGCCGCCCGCTGTATCCGTTTCATTGGCGAAACAAGCTTGTCCGGTAAAAAGCATTAATAAAACGGCCATCAGCCACAGGATAAATCGCTTCATCTCTCCACCTCTTTTCATATTCCTTTAAATTGTACTTTAACCGGACATTTTTCGGCAATACCATACCACAAATGGGGTCTGTTTCCTTTTTGGCCCTCGGACCAAGTTTTTTGTAACAAAGAGTTACCGCCGGTCATAGCATGATGGTAGAACCCGCCTGACAGTTAGCCGGCTCTAACTATGGGGCTGCGTTTCATCACCGATCCCTTTCTTCAAAATGCTTCACTGATGCCTTGGCCTATTGTTAGTCGGGACTAATTTAGTTAAACACTTCTAACTTACTCGGGGGGAATCCTTATGCAAAGTGACCGGGGCATTTTTTCGGCGGAACATATCATTTCCCTTTGTGACTTGCCGGTGGGGAAATCAGCCGTTATCAATTCCATTCAGGCGGAGGGGATGACACGGCGGAGGATGATGGATCTGGGTCTGGTGCCGGGAACCCGGGTGGAAGCCCTTCGCATCAGTCCTGCCGGGGACCCCAAGGCTTATAAAATTCGGGGGACAGTGATTGCCTTTCGGCGGGAAGAGGGATCAAAAATACTGGTGAACCTTAAGGAGGATTAAACATGGGCTTGACACACCAGTCCTGCGGCAGCGGTGTAAACCGGGAAATTTTTCAGCGGGGTATGGTTCCCGGGGCGGCCTACGTAATTGCCCTGGCTGGCAATCCAAATACCGGCAAAAGTACATTGTTTAATGCCTTGACCGGCTTAAACCAGCATACCGGCAACTGGCCCGGAAAAACCGTCCTGCGGGCCGAGGGCAAATTTATTTTTCAGGGACGGGTTTATAATTTAATTGATCTGCCCGGAACCTATTCCCTGTTAGCCCATTCGGCAGAAGAGCAGGTAGCCAGGGATTACCTGTGTTTTGGCAAACCCGACGCAACCATTGTGGTTGTAGATGCCACTTGTTTAGAAAGAAATCTTAACCTTGTCCTGCAGGTTCTTGAAATCACTGCCAAAGTAGTCGTTTGTGTAAATTTAATGGACGAAGCAAAAAGGAAAAACATCGAAATTAATATTGAGTCCCTGTCTGCCGAACTGGGGGTACCGGTGGTGGCTGCCACCGCCCGGGAAGGCGCAGGCCTGGCAGCATTACAACAGGCAGTTGCAGGAATAGCCGACGGCACTGTAAAAACCTCGCCATACATTGTGAAGTATGATGAGGCGATTGAGCACTGCATCCGAAAGCTGGAGCCAAAACTGAAGGAATTGGTGGGAGAGCAATTCAACAGCCGCTGGTTGGCCTTACGGTTATTGGATGGTGATGAAACCGTCATTCGTTCCCTCAAAAAATGGCTGGCGGAAGGGACGCGTGTCAGGGCCGCAGCAGGAGGTGAAATTCTTGCATGAGACAAAGGTCTCAATTGAATGGTCTGGATTATATTTTAAGGGAAGTAAGTATCCTGAACCCCAACGGTTCGTTGAAAATTAACGATGCCGTTGTAAGCAAGATCTACCATAAGGCGGAAGAAATCACGCAAAGGGTTGTTACCCGGAGGGAAAAACCAGGAGTCGATTGGGATGAAAAACTGGATAATATTCTAACCTCCAGGGTGTGGGGATTTCCCTCCATGCTGTTGTTACTGGGGGTGGTATTCTGGCTTACGGTGGCCGGCGCCAATTATCCTTCGCAGGTCATTGCATCGGCGCTTTTCTGGGGCCAGGACCGCCTGAGCGATTTTCTTTACTGGTTACAGGCGCCCGCCTGGGTAAAGGGTTTTTTTGTGGAAGGTATGTACCGTTGCCTGGCCTGGGTGGTTTCCGTAATGCTCCCGCCAATGGCCATTTTTTTCCCCTGCTTTAGCTTACTGGAAGATCTGGGATACCTGCCAAGAGTCGCCTTTAACCTGGACCGTTTTTTTAAAACTGCCGGCGCCCACGGAAAGCAGGCCCTTACCATGAGCATGGGGTTTGGCTGTAACGCCGCAGGGGTGGTGGCCTGCAGGATCATCGAATCGCCCCGGGAACGTTTGATTGCTATGCTGACCAACAATTTTGTGCCCTGCAACGGACGTTTTCCCACCCTCATAGCGCTGGCCGGACTCCTGGTTTTCGGACTGGGGAATTCCCTGGCCACCACAGCCGTCGTGGTAGGGGTTGTCCTGTTTGGGATCGCCGTTACACTGGCAGTGTCCTGGGTTCTCTCCCAAACCCTGCTGAAGGGAGTTCCCTCTTCTTTTACTCTGGAGCTGCCGCCTTATCGAAAACCCCAAGTAGGCAAAATCATTGTTCGCTCCATCTTCGACCGCACCTTGTTTGTCCTGGGCCGGGCGGTGTGTGTGGCAGCTCCGGCCGGTGCGGTCATCTGGCTGCTGGCCAATATCCGTATAGGGAATCTGAGCCTCCTTGCCCATGGCGCCAACTGGTTAAACCCTTTGGCCCAACAAATGGGTTTGGACGGTTTTATTCTGATGGCCTTTATTTTGGGATTGCCGGCCAACGAAATTGTGCTGCCCATCCTTATTATGGGCTATCTGGCTGCCGGCGCCATGACTGAATTGGAGAGTTTACAAGATTTGTACCATCTTTTTGTGGTACAGCACGGCTGGACCTGGGTAACCGCTGTTTGTATGATGCTGTTCTCCCTGCTGCACTTTCCCTGCGGCACCACCCTCTGGACCATTTGGCGAGAATCGGGAAGTGTCAAGTGGGCTTGTCTGGCTGCTTTCATCCCCCTGGGTATTGCCTGCACGGTTTGTTTTATAGCAGCCCAGACGGCAAGGATTCTGGGTTTGGTTTAAATGAGCGGCAGGGATTCAGCCCTGTCCTTTTGTTTGGCATCTTCCTTCCTGCAGTATGTTTTAAATTCGTCCAGCCAGGAAGGGTGCTGCTCCGTGAATTTAACAAAGTTGATGATGGCCGTCAGGGTTGGCAAAGAAAGATAGTGTTCCATGGCCTCGGCCTCCGCCGCCACATCGCATTGGGAACCGATCAAACGCAAAAATTCCCGTATAAATCTATTCCTTTCTACTAAAAAATGGCCCAACTGCTTCCCCTTTTCGGTTAACACTATGTCTTTATAGGGACGGTAATGAATATGCTGGCTTTCGTTTAACTTTTGCAGGGCCCTGGTTACCGAAGGCAAGCTTACGTTTAAGCAAGCAGCAATATCTGTCACCCGTACGGCTTCACCGCTCCGGCTCAGCCTGTAAATTTCCTCCAGGTAATCTTCCAAACTGGGAGACAGCATCCCTAACACCCCCTTTATTCAACATATAAAGGACAGCGTTTTTTATTACCTCTTTGATAGGTTGTGGTTAAAAAATAAAAAGGTTTTTTGTCCCAATCAGATAGCGCTGTTTGACAGAGGTGAAAAGAATGGAAGATGATTTACTGGCCCTGTTGACTTCCATAAGTCTCTTTGTCTTTAATCTCTCCTTAAAAAGCTATTTAAAAAAACACTTGTTAACTAAAAAACCCGAGGGTGAAGTTTAAAAACTTCACCCTCAGGTTTTATTCTCCCTGGCTGACTCCTGCCTCAGCAAAGGTGGCCATTTCATTGATGATGCAGATGGCCGATTCAATGATGGGGAAGGCCAGGGCCGCCCCGGTCCCCTCGCCCAGTCTCATCTCCATATGCAGAATCGGTTTTAACCCCAACATCTCCAACATGATACGATGACCCGGTTCCTGGGACAGATGGGAGGCCAGCATATACTCTCGACTCAGGGGGGCCAGGGAGTGGGCCACCAGGGCTGCGGCCCCGGAGATAAAGCCGTCCAGCACCACCGGGATCCCCTCGGCGGCACAGCCCAAAATGATGCCGGCCAACCCCGCAATTTCCAGGCCCCCCACTTTGGCCAGGACATCCAGCCCATCCCGGGCATCCGGCCGGTTCACCTGCAGGGCCCGGGTCACCACAAAGGCTTTATGCTGCCGCCGGGCTTCATCAATCCCCGTGCCCCGCCCGGTCAATTGATCAGCGGGCAGCCCGCTGAAAGCAGCTAAAATGGCAGTGCTGGGCGTGGTATTGCCGATCCCCATTTCGCCGATGCCCACCAGGGCCGGTCGTTCCTTCACCTGTTGCTGCAGCAGGGCAATTCCTGTCTCCACTGCTTTTACAGCTTCCTGCCTGCTCATGGCGGGGCCCAGCACAAAATTTTCCGTACCGGATTTGACCCGGCAGGCAATGAGCCCTTCCTGTTCCAGAGGGGGCCCGGCTACACCGATATCTGCCACCACCACCCTGGCCCCCGCCCGGCGGGCCAGCACATTGATGGCTGCCCCGCCGCGCAGGAAATTCAGCACCATCTGGGGGGTTACTTCCTGGGGAAAAGCGCTGACTCCTTCGGCCACCACCCCGTGGTCGCCGGCCAGCACCAGGGATACTTTCTCCCGGGGCAGTTCCGGCAGGGGTTTTCCCTGGATGCCCGCCAGCCTGCGGGCAATGTCCTCCAGCACACCCAGGCTGCCCGGAGGTTTCGTAAGGTTATCCAACCTCTGCTGCGCCAAACCTTCACATGCCCGGTCAGGGGGCGTAATCTTTGCCAGTGTTTGATGAAGTAATTCCATTGATATCCTCCTAACTTTTAATAATCTCATCAAAAAATGATGGATTTTGATTGATAAAATAAAAAATCCCAGCCCAAACAGGCTGAGAACTTTACCATCATCCTCAGATAATAAAACTTCCTACAGGCAGGTCTCCTGGCTTACGGGTCACTGCCTTAATACCTGCCTTCCCAACCTGCCGGCCAGTGGCTTAGAATTGGTATCGGCTCACCGTTTACAGTGGCGGGACCGCTCGGGACTTGCACCCGATTCCCTATTCTCCCCGGGGGGCACCTGTAAGAAGATTTTATGATAAAAAATATTGTAATGCTAAATGAAACAACTGGCAATATCACTTAACATATTCATGCTCAATAGGATTTTGTATAGACATTATACCTGTTAAATGGTATTATGGCATAAGAACTACATATATTTGGAAGTGTCAGGTACCCCTTGCCAGGGGGGTTTAAAAGGGAATCGGGTGCAAATCCCGAACGGTCCGGCCACTGTGATGGCTAGTTAGTTTCATTTACACCACTGGTGATACCGGGAAGGTCGAAACTAGCGCTTACGCCTCAGTCAGGAGACCTGCCTGACGCTTAACTGATCACCTCCCGAGGAGAGGCAAGCAGTTACCAGAGGCATACTCATGTCTTTTTTGACCTGTCACCTTAACGCTTGCCCGTTAAGGTTTTTTATTTTGCATGAAAGGTGGGAAATGTACAATGGCTGAAAACAAAGCAATCCTGCTGGTCACCTTTGGCACCAACGTTACCAGGGCCGCAGCATCTTTTAACAACCTGGAGAACAAAGTAAGAGAAGCATTTCCCGGCGTAGAAGTACGCTGGTCCTATACCGCAAAAACCATCCGTTCCGCCCTGGCAAAACAGGGAAAGGCGGTGGACAGTCCCATCACTGCTCTGGCTAAACTGCAGGATGAAGGTTACACCAGGGTAGCCGTACAGTCTGTCCACATTTTGCCGGGCCAGGAATTTTATGACCTGGTTAATGTGGTGGACAACATGGCCCGTTTTCATGGTTCTGCGGGCAAACATTTTCAAACCAGGATCGGAAAATTTGGTTTTCATAAATTAACCCTGGGTACACCCCTCCTATATAAACCGGCGGATTACAGGGCAGTGGTAGAAGCATTAAAATCCTATGTCCCGGCCGATGAAGATCATGCCCTGGTTTTGGTGGGCCATGGCAGCGGCCACCATACTTTCAGTTCCTACGGCTGCCTCAATGATATGCTCCGGCAGTCCTTTGAAAACGTCTTTCTGGGCACGGTGGAAGGCTACCCCTCATTGGATGAAGTAAAATCCGATTTGGCAAGGAAGAATTTCCACCGGGTTACCCTCATGCCATTTATGAACATCGCCGGGGACCACGCCATTAACGATTTGGCAGGTGACGAGCCGGATTCCTGGAAAAATGAGCTGGCCCACAGGTACACGGTTTTCACCGATCTAACAGGCCTTTTGGATAATGAGAAAATTATTGAAATATATATAAAACATTTGCAGGAAGCTTTTGCCAAGTTAGATACCGATTAACCTGATTGCTTTCATAGTTGTATAAAACATGAGTTAATCAAGGAGTGAATGAAATGACCTTAAAGAATACAGTATTTTGGGCCTTCATGTTATCCTTTTTCCTTTTGACACCCGATACAGCCTACGCCATGCACATTATGGAAGGCTTTTTGCCCGCCAAATGGTGTCTCCTTTGGTTTGTTCTGTCTGTCCCCTTTATTATCCTGGGACTGATTTCCATCCAAAAAAACATTAACAAAAACCCTCAAATAAAAATGCTTCTGGGTCTGGCCGGGGCCTTTGCCTTTGTCCTTTCCGCCCTGAAGATTCCCTCGGTGACCGGCAGTTGTTCCCACCCCACCGGGGTAGGACTGGGAGCAATTCTGTTTGGCCCCGTCACCATGAGTGTACTGGGCTGTATTGTATTGGTATTTCAGGCCCTTCTGCTGGCCCACGGCGGCCTTACCACCCTCGGGGCCAATACCTTTTCCATGGCTGTGGTGGGACCCTTTGTATCCTACGGTATTTTCAAATTGGTCAAAGGGCTTGGCGGTCCCAGGTGGTTGGCAGTTTTTCTGGCAGCATCACTGGGTGACCTGCTTACCTACGTTACGACTTCTTTCCAACTGGCTCTGGCCTTTCCCGCCGAAACGGGAGGGGTTATGGCTTCTTTAACAAAGTTCATGGGTATCTTTGCCTTAACCCAGGTACCCCTGGCCATCAGCGAAGGCCTTCTTACGGTATTAATCTTTAACCTTTTGACCGTTTACAGCAGCAACGAGCTTAAGTCACTTTATCTTTTATCTGAGGAGGAGAAATATGAGTACAATAACTAAGGGGCATTGCTCTAAAAACAGACTCGTAATCAACCTGTTGTTGTTAGCAGTGGTGGTAGCCCTTTCTGTCTTACCCTTGTTTATGACGCATGATGCAGAATTCGGCGGCGCCGACGGCCAGGCGGAAGAAGCCATTGCTGAAATAAACGCTGGTTATCAACCCTGGTTCCAACCCCTGTGGGAACCACCCAGCGGTGAAATCGAAAGCCTGCTGTTTGCATTGCAGGCCGCTGTGGGAGCAGGTTTTATCGGTTATTATTTCGGTTTCAGGCAGGGGAAAAGGAGCGGCAAATAATTGACGTAGCCGCATGGCTATCTGCCTGAAGGCAAACTCTCACACAGTTTCAGTAATTGTTATACTTCTTATGGTTGGGGTATCTGTACGCAAAGGCAGCATACCCTTCCGTTTTTATGGGCAACCGATTCTTATCCCTGTTGCGTATGTTCAGCAGGAGTCCTGCCACGGAACCAGAATATCTAATTCTGAATAAAGCGCTCATAATAATACATGGCTTACAGGAGGTACAAGTGAAAGGAACATTTTATGGTATCGGCGTCGGGCCCGGTGACCCGGAGCTTATTACTCTTAAAGCTGCGAACCTGTTAAAAGACATTGATGTGGTGATCGCTCCCCGCACCGGTAACAAAGCCAACAGCACCGCCTTGCACATCGCCCGGCCCCATTTAAGACATGACACAGAGATTCTGGAATTAACTTTTCCCATGGTGGATGATAGCGATGAATTAAACAGTGCCTGGGAAAATAATAAAAAGACCATTCTGTCTTTATTGAAGCAGGGCAAGCGGGTGGCCTTTCTCACCCTGGGGGACCCGATGCTCTACAGCACTTATATTTATATGCTGCGCCTGCTGGCCAAACACCGGGTAAATATGCAAACCATACCGGGGATCACTTCCTTTTGCGCTGCAGCCAGCCGGGCGGGCTTTCCCCTGGCGGAGGGAGACGATATCCTTACCATTATCCCCGCCACCTGTGACCGGGATAAATTAAGCCAGGCCCTGGCTGTTTCAGACAATGTGGTACTCATGAAGGTATCCAGAAATACCCCTGAACTTATTAAACTGATGCAAAGCAAGGGTTTATCTGAACATGCTGTAATGGTTAGCAAGTGCGGGCACCCCGACGAATCCATCCATTATAATATAAATGAAGTGTCAGATTTAAAACCTGTTTATCTCTCCACCATTCTGGCCAGAAAACACCCCACCGGGATGTGAGAACATGATTATACTGGACCGAGTCACGAAACTGCACGGGGACAAAGTGGCCGTCGATCATTTGAGTCTGCATATTAAACCGGGGGAGTTTTTTGGTCTGCTGGGACCCAACGGAGCCGGCAAGACAACCACCCTGCGCATGATTACAGCCCTGACTCCCCCCTCCGTGGGTCAGATCACGATCAACGGTCACCCGGTCAGCAGAAACAACACGGTCTTTAAAGGGCAAATCGGACTGGTTCCCCAGCACGTCAATCTGGAACCGGAACTGACCGTTGAGGAAAACTTGCGGCTGCACGGCATGTTGTATAACATGAAAAGGGATGAGATCAACCGGCGGCTTGCAGAGTTGCTGGAGTTTACGGAATTAACGGCAGAAAGACATGCTCTGGCCAACACCCTGTCCGGCGGCATGAAGCGCAAAGTGTTGATTGCCCGGGCCCTGATGCACAATCCAAGTTTACTGCTGTTGGATGAACCGACGGTGGGACTGGATGTTTTTTCCCGCCGCCGGGTCTGGGATTTGATTAAATCCTTAAATACCCGAGGCATCACCATCCTGTTAACCACCCATTACCTGGAGGAGGCGGAACATCTGTGCTCTAGGATCGGCCTGCTGAAAAAGGGCAGGTTAATCATGACCGGCAGTGTGGAGCAGCTGCGCAATATGGTGGGGCCGGTGGTGGTGGAAGTATTTGCCCGGGATCGGACCCGGCTGTATTTTTTCAGGGATCAAGCAGGGGCCCTGGATTTTGCTTCCGGCCTGACGGAGGAGTTTACCATCCGGCAGACTTCCCTGGAAGATGTATTTGTTAAAATGACCGGCGAAAGAGTGGAAAACCATTGAACGGTATATTGGCGGTATTGTGGCGGGAGTATTTATACTTCAAAAAAAGGATTTGGTCCATTACAGGCAGTTCACTGGTAGCCCCCCTGCTTTACCTGACTGCCTTTGGCTGGGGCCTGGGGAGAGCCGTTAACATGGCCGGGGTTGCCTATATTGATTTCATTGTGCCCGGTATCCTGGCCCTCAGTACCATGAATGCCAGCTTTAACGCCGTATCAACGCCCCTGTCCATCGCCCGGTTGTATGACAAAACGCTGGAGGAATATCTGGTGTCCCCCATCACCCTCTATTCCTTTGCAGCGGGAAAAATCCTTGCCGGGGCCCTGCGGGGTATGTATGTGGGCCTTTTACTTTTGGCCGTGGCCTTTGTCCTGGGAGCCAATTGCAAGCTGAGCGGGCTTTTTCTGCTGCTGGCCTTTTTAAACTGCCTGGTTTTTGCCAGCCTGGGCTACCTGGTGGCGCTTAAGATACAGTCTCACCCGGATATGACCCGGTTCAACAGTTTCGTCATCACTCCCATGATTTTTTTATGCGGCACTTTCTTTGCCCCGGAGCATACCCCGGCCCCGTTACAGTTGTTGATTAAAGCCTTACCCCTGACGCCGGCCAGTCAAGGGCTGCGTTCCCTGGCCCTGGGACAAGAATTGTCCTGGTATGCCCCCGCACTGCAGTTACTTTATCTGGTTGTATTTATTGTATGGGGCCTGCGGGCCAGCCATAAGGTTGAATAAAAAACAGCAGCCCCTGATTGACTCAGGGGCTGCTGTCTTATTTTTGGATGATACTTTCGTTTCTGGGGATGGGTTTGTCATAGATGGCATGGCCGGTGGTGAGGGGTTTGCGGTCCACCAGCAGCTTTACACTCTTGTACTGGGGCAGTTCCGTCAGGGTATTGACCAGGGAGTTGATGGCAATAAACTCTCCGGTGGAACCCTGCAGGTTGCCGAAGGCCTGGTTAAAATTGAGCACCAGGGTATCCCCTTCGGTCTTATAGAAGACCAGCTCGGTCCCTTCAGGCAGTACCGGTGCATAATTTCCGGGCTTATTCAGTTCCTGAATTAATGCCACCACCATATCATTGGGCTTATCAATTTCTCTCACCACCGGCACCAGGGCATCGGCCTTTTCATTGGCAAAATAAAGGGTTACCTTGACCTTTTCCCGGGCCGGGGTTTGGACCTGAGTTTCCGCCTGGCTCTTTGGCTGTTCTTGCTCCTTGAGGACGCTGCCGGTACAGCCGGTAAAGGCCAGGGACAGGATCAAAATTAAAAACAATACAGCTCTTTTCATGATTTACCTGTTTCAAACCTCCCTTTGTTAAACTTCACAAACAAGTCACAGTTTAACATATTCCTGGCAAAATGGCTATAGTCGTTGTCCAGGTCAATATTTTCGATAAAATTTCGCGACACCTCTGTTCATTTTCTAACTTCAGCACCCTCTAAATTTTATTTAGCCGCACGTAATAGAGAGTATAAACCAAGAAACCCATTATTGGAAGGCGCCCCAATAAATGGCTTCTACTTTGGATTCCATGATCTTTGAAAGGAGAATACCATGAAAAAGATAACCAAACTAATGATCACCTTACTTTCCGTGTGCCTGCTTACCGCCCTGTTGGCAAGTGCGGCCTGGGCTAGCCCGTCCCGGGCGAAAGAAAACCGTTGGCCGCCGGGCCTGCAGAAAAAGCAGCAACTCATGCCTCAGATGACCTTTGTCTATGGTTTTGTCGATATTCAAAATCACTGGGCTAAGAAAGAAATCGAAAAAATGCAGTCAAAGGGAATTATGAAAGGCTATGAAGGCAAGCAATTTAAACCCCAACAACCGGTAACCAAAAACGAAGCCATCGCAATCATTATGCGAGTGGTTGACCACAAAGAAACTTCAACCGATAAGGCCGGGCTTATTAAAAAGGTCTTTCCCGGCTGGATGGGCGCAGCCCCGCTGCAGGCCTATGATGCCGGCATTATCGCGGACTGGGAGCTTATGGCATGGAACGGCAATAAACCCGCCACCCGTATTGAAGTGGCCATGTGGTTGTGCCGTGCCGCCGGTGATAAAAATGTTTCATTAAAAGAGATGCTTTCTTTTGCCAAAGATGCTAATCAACTGAGCAAGGACGAATTAATATACGCTGCGGCCATGTACAACAGAGGAATTATGAGAGGCACTCCCGACGGTTATTTAAATCCCTTCAAGCCCATCTCCAGAGGCGAGTTTGCGGTAATGATTTCCCGGTTCATCGATTCTGCAGACATGGACGACAACAGGGATGATGTCAACAACGGCGAAGAATTTATTGAAACTTTGAACCCTGCCAGCAACTCCAGGGTAGCTGTGGATACCGATGAGTTTACAATTAAGTTTAAGGAAGCAATGGTCTTTGTAGACGGCAAAGACATGGAGGATTTACCTGAAGCCGTTAAGATTTTCAAGTATCAGAACAGCAAATGGGTAGATGCCGGTCTGGAATATGCTATCGTCTTTAAGGAGAGCGATGATGAACTGACAGTTAAATTGGATAGCAGCGCAACCCTGGACCATAACGCTAAATACTGCATCACCGTGGCCGGCGGCATTCTGCAGAAAGATGATGATGACAGCGCCTTTTCAGGAATTGATAAGGGCCAGTGGACCTTCATCACCGAAGGGGCGGCGCTGGCGGTGGACGAGGTGAAAGCCACCGGCGCCACCACCGTGGTGGTCGCGTTCAATCAGAATATCAGCAAAGGGGAAGACTTTGACGCCAGCGGCAACGGCATTCATGTAGTGGACGGAGATCGCGAGCTGGATGTTGACGCCGCCACCGTCAGTGGCAATAAATTAACCGTTACCCTTGATGCCGATGACAGCCTGGAAGACGGGGAAGTGTATACAATATGGTTCAGTGATGATATCATTAAGGATTTCACCCTGGATCAAGATAAAGCCATAGCATTTAAATACCAGAATTAATCCTAAATGTTTTCCCAATTCAAGTTGGGGACGGTTCTTGACTTGAATTCAAAAATCTGGAATTCAAGTCAAGAACCGTCCCCAACTTGAATTGGCAAGTAAAAGGACCCTATAAAAAATAGGGTCCTTGCACAACACTATAGAATTCTGCCGGCTCCCCGGTACCTGGCGCTCCAGTAACTGTCATTTAGAGAATCAATCTTAATTCCCCTGGAACTGGAGGCGTGAATAAATTCATTATTCCCGATATAGATACCGGAATGGTTGATACCATGACCGCCGGTATTAAAGAAAACCAGGTCGCCGGGGCGCAACTCATCCTTTGCAATGGCAGTGCCGGCACTGTACTGGCCTGCTGCGGTATGGACCAGGTCAATGCCAAAGTTTTTAAATACATACCGTACATAACCGGAGCAATCAAAACCCGCAGGGCTTTCCCCGCCGGCACGATACCTTACGCCAATATATTGTTTGGCATAATCCAAAACCGCCATGGCTCTGTCTGCAATGCCCCTGGAAACATTTGGAGAGGCGGTTAAAGGTCTTGCTGCCTGGTTGGTTGGTTGATCCGGAATGGTTAAAACTTGACCGATTTGCAAGTTATCACTGGTTAAATTATTTAATTTTTTAATAGTTTCTACGGTGGTGCCATTTTTTTGGGCAATGGCCCACAGTGTATCTCCCTGGCCCACCGAAACCTGAGCCGCCTCGGCAGAACCGGTCCATACAACGGCTGTCAGGCAAACCGATGTGACCAGCGCTGCCAGTTTTCTCCCAATGGACAACTTCACCTTCCCCACTTTCTACGCCTACGGAGTTAGCTGACGGGTTCGGACCGAAAGTTAGCCCGCTACCAATGGTAGTTCACCCCAAAAGAACGGTTCCCCCGTTTTCATTTGGAAATTAGGCGTTTTTATTTTAGCCTATTACCAAATTCGCCGAAAGTTTCCATTTTCCTGCTCAAAAAGAGATTTTCTTCGCAATTACAAGGCAATTTGAGACAAAAGCCCATTTGATTTTCTGCTCATAATTTATCCTGTTTTTGGCAATAATTTTTGATGCTTGACTTATAACTTTGTACCGTTCACATAAAGGAGAACCTTCAATGACCCTCACCCAGGCCACATGGAACTGTGCCAAAGTAATGCTGGCCCTGACCTCGCCTTTGCAAGTGATGATTAAAACCCGTCGACCAAGAAACACCCATCACTTTTGTAACCGGCAGGCCGTCCAGATCCTGAGACGGGATGGTCTGCAAAGCGAGGCGCTGTTTTTTCAGTCCTATTTGGATGTTTTAAACCATGGTTCCTCCTGGAGTGACAGGGGTTTTAAAAATATCAGCCATTATTACAACTACCGGGAGAATACCGGACTGTGGCATGGCCCGGATGCTCCCACCGAATGCCGGTACTATTTTAACCGGGCCATTAAACATTGGCGCCGGGGCAGACGGGAAAAAGCCATCTTTTACCTGGGCGCCGCCGGTCACATCTTGCAGGACCTATGTGTACCCCATCATGCCGGAGGTCTGGTGTTTAGCGGCCATAAATACTTTGAAGACTGGGCCAGGGATCACTATGAAGATTTTGCCACCAGCCTTGGGGGCCTTTATGATCTAGGCGGCTGCGCCGGCGATTGGGTAAAGCAAAATGCCATGGTTGCAGCCGGTTACCTGCCGGAAGTCATGGAAGATAATGCCCCGGCTGTTGAAAAGGTGTGCGGGTTACTTCTGCAGAGGGCCCAAAGAACCACCGCCGGTTTTTTGCATTTCTTCATACAAAGGGTTAAACCAAATTAAAACCCCACCGGTTCAGTTAATGCCGGTGGGGTTTTAATTAGCATTTAAAGTTTAATAAAGCCCAGCCCGTTTAACAGTACAATGATTATGGCAATGGGCACCACATACCTGACCACAAACAAGTAATAGCGCACAGCGAGGGCCCTTTGTCGGGACTGAAGTCAAAGGCAAACACAGCCGGAAAGATGGCCATACCGGCCAGCATCGAAACCAGTGTGTCCGCCAGCACTACCTTAACGCCTGTGCCGATAAGACTTTCGTCTTTGCCAATGTAACTGCCGTAGGTGGTCATGGCGCCCATGCCTACGGACAGTTTAAAGAAAGCCAGACCCACGGCGGAACCCAGGGTGGCTGCAATAACGCCCAAAGTGCTGCCCACTGTCAATAAAACTATCTAATAATTTGTTTGCGCCCGTGGCGAAACACTTTGTAAACAAGAACGTCTTTCTTTATGAACCTACCAACAATCGAAGGAGCATAAATGTCATGAGAAAAATAACCTGTACCCTTTTGGTCCCGGTCTTTGTACTCTCTCTTCTAGCCGGCTGCACCTCTTCTCCTAAAGCAAAAGAAGAAACCGGCGCCTTCAAAACCCAACAGATACAAACCTTTGTAGAAACGGAAAATACACATGTCTTACAAACCCTGGAACAGGACCTTGTGGGGGACCCGGTAAAGGAAAAGGTAGTATTATACGCGGAGCAGTCAAAGGACGGCATGCCCTTATCCTGGTCCTTGGTGGTCAACGGCATCGAAAAGGTGAAACTGTCTCCCGAGGACGGTCTTTATTCCTTTGCTGAAGTCAAATTTGCAGACGTAGACGGGGATCAAAAAGAAGAGGTTCTGTTGTACCGGCAGTCCAGCGGCAGTGCGGGAGCCAGGGGATTGAACATTTATAAAACCACCGGCGAGAACTGGCAGGAGTTGTTCTCAGTTAACAATACCACGGAAGCGGATGATAAAAGATTTGAAGTGAAGTACATGGGTAATTATTATGCCGGTTTCGAGGATAAAGAGACCGGTTTAAAGTCAACCATCCAGCTGGACAAAGCCCGGTATAAAGGCATTGAACACATGCTACAGGGCATCTCCACCTGGATCGACCCCATTGTGGATTACAGCCTGGTGGATCACAACGGAGACGGAGTCAAAGAAATTGTGACCATCCAAAGGGTGATTGGCGTAGCCCATGCGGATACCATCGGCCTGTTGAAAACTACCTACAAAATGGAAAGGGGCCGGTATAAAGCCGTGACCCTGACCCTGTGCGATAACAATGACAAACCTCTGGCCGAGGTTAAGTTATAAATCAAAGGGTTAGTTCCGCCCCGTGATCCTTTAGCCACTGCCGGTGGATCCGGTAGTCCGGGCAAATGCTCTCCACCAGGGTCCAGAATTTTTTTGAATGATTCATTTCCACCAGGTGAGCCAACTCATGGGCCACCAGGTAATCGATCACCGGCAGCGGGGCCATCACCAGGCGGTAATTAAAGTTCAGATTCCCCTGGCTGGAGCAACTGCCCCAGCGGGTTTTCTGATCTTTAATGAAGACCTGGTTATAATTGATTTTTATTTTCCTTCTTGCCCTTTCCAATCTCTCGACGATAATTTCTCTGGCCTGCTGTCTGAACCAGTTTTCCAGTATTTGAAATATCTTATCTTTATGATCCTGTGGCAATATCACCAGGATTTTATCCCCTACCGGTTCCACCACAGGAGGCCCTTCTTGAAATACGGTAACCAATCGATAGGATTTGCCAAGAAAGCTGACAGCCTGCCTCTCCACCAGGCTGTTTTCTTTTCTCTGCCGCGCTTTTTGACTCATCAGGTCTAATTTTTGCAGGATCCATGTCTCCCGGCTTTTTAACAGCGATTCGATGCCGGACAATGGATACTTTGAGGGCACCACAACCTCCAGCCCCTTGTCCGGGCTGATTTTTAGTAGGATGTTTCTGGCCCGATTACTTTCTTTCACCCGGTAAGAAACCATTTGCTCGCCCAGTTTCACTGAATCTTGTTTCGGTTGTTTTTTCATTTCCGCCCCCTCCTGCCAATGAGTTCGTTGCATAGAATTCTGCAAGGAAGGTCAATTTCCTTTTTATACCACAAAGGATACAGACCTCTTAATTTTCATAACCCGGGGCTTAAAAAAGAACCCTGCTGTTAAGCAGGATTCTCAGTTTGCTTTACTGACACTTTGTTGTTTACCGCTGCCGTTTACTTCCCACATTTCGGACGGAGGGGTTAAA
Organism: Desulforamulus putei DSM 12395; assembly: GCF_900129195.1. Lineage (GTDB taxonomy): Bacteria > Bacillota > Desulfotomaculia > Desulfotomaculales > Desulfotomaculaceae > Desulfotomaculum > Desulfotomaculum putei. The sequence continues at coordinate 28,097 of NZ_FQUY01000002.1, read as the reverse complement.
ATCAGGGCTTCGTCATGCCAGGTACAGGAAACTTCATCCGTCAGGGCCATGGCAATATTCTTTAAGTGCTCGCTGATCCTCAGGTAGGCATTAATGACATCCATGTGAATGAAGCTGGTATTTTCTGTTTCCTGAGTCCCCCTTTGCATACGGGCAATATGGCTCATCCGCAAACGAAACTCCAGATCCACGATATCCTCCTGCAGCGTTTTGGCCTTCTCGGCCAACATGCAACTGTTGGTGGCAAAAGCGGTATTAACAATATAAAGCAATTCAACGATTTTGTTATGCATGGTAATGATGTCTTTATGGCCTTCGGCAGAAAAATCCAAATTGTTGACGTATTTGCTTTCTGCTTTATACATCAGGTTTTTCTCGATGATGTCGCCAATATATTCATAATCCCTGACAATATGCACAAGGCCCATGGTTTTGTTAAATTCATCCTTGCTCAGTTGCTGTCTTAAAAGGTGGGTCAAGTATTTATTGGTCGCCGAAGCAAGGGAATCGATATGATTTTCCTTTTGGTGCATTTTTTCCGCCAGATCGGGGTCGTAGGACTTCAGCAGGGAATAAATATCCTTTGTCATGTCGGAAACAAGGTCGGAAATATGCATAATTTCCTTGGTAGCCATGCCAATGGCCACTTCCGGAGTGTTAAATAAGGTTTCATCCAGGTATTTGGGCGTAACGTCGGCATCCGGTTGTTTCTTTTCCGGTACAATAAACTCCAGCAGCCGGGCAAACTGGGAGATAAAGGGCGCAAAAAGCACTGCAATGGCAATGTTAAAGAAAGTATGCACGTTGGCCACCTGAAAACCTGCATTGGACGTCAATGCAGTCATTACCTTGGCCAGGGGACCGACAAAGGGCAGGAATAACAGCACACCCACCACTTTAAAAAGCAAATGTGCCGTGGCCACCCGTTGGGATTCCCGGGACGAACCGAGACTGGATAAGACCGCCGTAAAAGCAGTGCCCACATTGGCGCCGAAAAGCAGGTAAATGGCAGGCTCCAGTGCAATCATATGTTGCATGGCCAGCAGCATAATGATACCGATGGTGGCAGCGCTGCTGTGCACCAAAAAAGTAAAAATAGCTGCCACAATCATAGCCAAAAGGGGTTTGTCGCTCATTTGCAGCAGCAACTTCCCAAACATGGGATCATCCCGCAGGGGATGCATGGTATCTGCCATAATTTTCAGCCCCAGGAACAGCAGGCCAAAACCCATTAGCACCTGGCCAATTCGCTTGTGTTTATGCCTCTTGGAAAAGAAAATGATGGTGGCCCCGATACCGACGATGGGCAGAGAAATTTCCGTGGCCTTTAACGCAATCAGTTGGGCGGTTACGGTGGTGCCAATGTCCGCCCCCAGGATTACCGCCAGGGTCTGCCTTAAGCTAATAATTGAAGCGCTGGTTAAACTGACTAAAATCACAGTGGTAGCCGTACTGCTCTGAAACAGTACTGTTACCAGAGTCCCTAACCCCATGGCGACAATTCGATTCTTGGTCAATTGAGTCAGGGCTTCCCGAAGTCTTTTCCCTGCAATTTTTTGCAGACCATCGCTCAGCACATACATGCCGTATAACAACAGGCCCATGCCACCAATCATACTTAAAACAGCTGATTGCCAGGACATCTTGCCTCCTCCACCTTTCTCCGCAGGAACTTAAAAAAAATTTCACAAGCATTTGCAAAAAAAGTAGTAGCAAAACGCTACTGTCATTTTTTATTCTTTCTTAACATAAATTTAATACTTGTATTGTAATTCATTCGTTAATTAGTGTCAAACAGTAGACATTTGATTGTCAAAAAAAGTCACCAATCCGCCGACTTTGTTGTCCTATTGGTGGTTTGGCACCATTCCTTATAATAATTATAACCTCTAACCCTTATAATTTAAGAGATTAGAGGTTATTAACTGGTGCGCCCGACAGGAATCGAACCTGTGCACCCGGCTCCGGAGGCCGGCGCTCTATCCCCTGAGCTACGGGCGCGTATTTGTTTACGCTATTTTATTATAGCAATATTTTAGATTTTTGCAAGTGTTACAAAGTCAGATACCCTGAGTCAACTTTTATATAATAACATTGTTGCCCATTAAAAATCAATATTCTTTTTTTGGTTAACTGATCAATACCTGCCAAATGCACCAGCCCATCGTATTATGTGAAACGATGGGCATTTTTGTTCTCAAAACCCCGCCTGTTGTATAGCCTGTTTTAAAATCTGTGCGGAATTTCTCAGGGCATCTTCCTCTTCCACCGACATTGGAACGGCCAGCACTTTGTCCCTGCCGGAGCCGTTAACGATACAGGGGAGGCTCAGGCAGACGTCCTGAATGCCGTAAATACCATTCACCAGACCGGATACAGTCAGGATGGAATTCTCGTCTCGTAATATGGCCTCACAAATTCGTTTAATAGACAGGGCAATGGCGTAGTAGGTGGCCCCTTTACGCCGGATGATTTCATAGGCTGCGGTGCGCACCCGTTTGGCGATTTCCTGCCTGTCTACGGGCTCAAGGCCCTTTAGTATGGAAAACTGTTCCATCCCCATGCCGGCAACACTGGCGGTACTCCACAGTGCTACCTCGGAATCACCGTGCTCACCGACGATATAAGCATGGATATTACGGGGGTCAACCCCGCAGTATTCCGACAATTCTGCTTTGAACCGGGATGTATCCAGCACCGTACCGGAACCGAAAACCCGGTTGGTGGGCAGCCCGGAAATTTTAAGAGAAACATAAGTTAAAACATCTACAGGGTTTGAAACCATTAAATAGATGGAGTCCGGGCTGTGTTTCAGCAACTGGGGCAGGCTCTCTTTTAAAATGGCCACATTTTTGTGAAGCAAATCCAACCGGGTCTCCCCCGGTTTTTGGTTGGCGCCGGCGGTGAAAATGATGATATTGGAATCCTTACCATCTTCATAGGTTCCGGCAAAAATATTAATGGGTTTGATGAAGGCCGCGGCGTCCCCCAGATCCATGGCTTCACCCTCGGCCTTCTCTTTATTGATATCCACCAGTACCAGATCGCTGGCCAACCCGCTGGACATGATGGCAAAGGCAGCGGAGGCTCCCACCACCCCTGTGCCGACGATAGTTATTTTTACCCCTTTCTTTTGTTCCAACTTGTTCACTCCCCGGTTATTTTTCTTTTGCAGCACAAAAATAGTATTTCCTCCAAATAACATACTATGTCTCGCATTTTTTTCCAGAATTTATGAATGGACGAATTAGTGAAAACCTTGTACAATATTGCATAAGTCTATCAAAAAAGGCCGAATCTCCGGTGGCACCGGAGTACGGGGGACCAATTTTATTTTGGGGTGAATCCGCCAACCTTTTTGGGGGTGTCAAAAGGTGCGGTAGGGGTACCCTTCAACCCGAACCCGTCAACTAACCTCGAAGGCCAAAGGAGGGTAAAAGTAAATATGAAAATGTTTGTCCGTTTTCGACGGGCCATTGTATTGTTGTGTCTTTTAGGGACGCTGTTACCGGCGACGGCCGTTTGGGCCTACAATTACACAGTGGTCCCGGGTGATTCTCTCTATTTCATCAGTAAGAAAACCGGTGTGGGAATTGATAAAATTAAGGCTGCCAACAATCTTTCCGGGGATATGATTTATCCGGGTCAGGTCTTAAACATTCCCGACGGAAAACCTGCAGCCACGGCGCCTCAAACGGCTAGGCCACAGGGGAATACCACCTATACCGTAAAACCCGGGGACAGCCTTTATGTGATCGCCCAGAAATATAATATCAGGGTGGAAGCATTAATTCTTGCCAACAGTCTCAGCGGAACTTTAATTTACCCCGGACAGCAATTAATTGTTCCCATTGCCGCCACCCGCAGCGCCACATCCATGGCTGTAGAAGTAAGCCGCAGCGCAAAGCGACCGGTCATCCCCTATACCGATGAGGACCTGGACCTGCTGGCACGCCTGGTTAATGCCGAGGCAGGCGGGGAACCTATGGAAGCACAGATAGGGGTTGCAGCGGTGGTCATTAACCGGGTGAAAAGCGATCTTTTCCCGGATACCATCCGAGATGTTATCTACGCTCCCAATCAGTTTACACCTGTTCGTAACGGTTGGATCAATCGTCCTGCCACAGAATCATCCATTCAGGCAGCCAAAGCGGCCCTGTACGGCAGTGATCCTACCAACGGAGCGCTGTATTTCTATGATAACTCTACAAGAAACTCTTTCCTGCGTTCCTTGCCGGTTTCCGCTACCTATGGTCAGATGATTTACGCCAAACGCTAGTTAACCAATGTAAACGCACTGGCTGTTGCCAGTGCGTTTATTGCTTCCTATAAAAGTTTAATATTATTATAGTTTTCATCATTCTCCCAGGCCGGCTGCAGTTCCGCCAGTACAGGCAGATGGTCCGATGCGTCTGATTTTATTGGAAAGATTGATAGAACCTGCCATTCCGGGGAAATAAAAATAAAATCAATTTGCTCCTCCGGCCGGTTGGCGGGATAGGTTCCAAAACCTCCCACAGCGCTGGTGGCATCCAGTAATACAGAGGTTAAGAGATTGTATTCCGGGGAGGTAGGTACGTCATTAAAGTCCCCTGCTAAAATAACAGGACAGGGAGTTTGCGAGATAACGCGGATAATCTCCTGTGTCTGTTCCAACCGTTCTTCCCGGTTAAGTCCCAGATGGGTGCAAAAAAAGCTTATCCTGCGATGTCCCATTTGAATCTCCGCTTCCAACAGTCCCCTTTGTTCACCCTTGCTGGGCAGCAAATACTGCTTATATTGAAGAATAGGCCAGTGGCTTAGTACAGCATTGCCGTACTGGGCTGCTCCCCAGTGAAGATTGGGAGCAAATGCCCAAAATTTATTTAGAGTACGGCCCAGGATTTTTGTCTGGTGTTGGAAATGACTGCGGGGCAAGTATTTATCCACTTCCTGGAGACCTATTAACTGGGCGTTGCTACGGCAAAGCACCTCCGCTACCCGGTTCAGATCCACCTTATTATCCAGCCCCCGGGCATGACGAATGTTGTAACTGACAACCCTGATACTTTGCAAACCCATCCCCTCCGGTCAGCTCAAAAAAAGGTCCCTGCCGGTTTTTCTGGCCACGTTCAAAATATCGCTGAGGTATGTCATCAAACCTCGAACATTTAAATCCGGGGATATATTGGCCGCTTTGTTGGCCAGGCTGACCAGTCCCTTATCAATTCCTTTGATTAAAAAACCTTCCTGGGCAGCCACAGGGCTGATCAGGTTGTTATCCTCCCCGATCAATCCCCGGTCCGGTAACAAAAGCAGGTTACTAAAATGCATAAACTGGCTCAGTTGATCCCAGGTTTTCGAGTGAAAGCCTATGACGGTAATGTTCCCGTCATCCCAGAGGATATCCAGCGTGATTATACATATCTCCAGGGATCTGACAATTACAAGATTCCAATCGATTCGGTAGCCCACTTCTTCCCCTAGGGCACGGCGCTCCGCATAACGGGCCATTTCTTTTTTTAGGGCCGGAACTACAAGAAAACAACTATCTGCCAGTGTTCCGATAATCTCGGGATAAATAATTACTCCACCCATAGCGCTCCCCCATAAGATCGGGATCCATTCGGTAACAGTATGGTTAAGATATGCTATGCGTGCATTTGCCCGGCTGCTACATTTTCTGTTTTATGTAAAATCCTGCCGGCCACGTCGGTTAAAATTCTGGGCCCAGTCATTGTATTCCCGGAGAAGTTCCAATACCTGTAAGCAAACTGCTTTTTCCGGCGCCAGCAGGCGTGTAGCAAAGCCAAGGCCGGATACAAAACCGGCTATCATACCCCTGTGAAATTCCGGTCCGTGCCGGTGTTCTTCCGCTGCCTCCTCACTATGGTTTACAGTGTTTTTCAGTTCATTGAGTTTACGCTGCAGCACTTCTACCAAATAGTTTTCTCTATCCTGTTCTGTCATTTTCAATAAATCGTTATGGCTCACCATCGACAAAAACACTCCCTAATTGTATTATGCATCATTTGCGATTATAACAAATTTGAAATAAAAATAAAAAAAATTTGGGATTAACTTCCCAAATCATCGGAAGAATTCTATGCACCTTTAATCCTGCGTAAGGCCGCATACATCTTGTACGCGCAACCCGTCTTAAGCTTCTTTTCACCTTCACCGATCCGAATCAGTTCAACCTTCCCGTTTACTATTTTAATTTTACCGATTAATTTTGCCATTATTGCCACCCCCTGGTTCTCTTGCTTGAGAAAATTATAACAAACCCCGGGGATCGGTTCAATATCTCCAACCCTAATCAAAATTGTAAAATAAGTCATCTAATTCGGATACCGAATTGTTTTTATTTTTAATATTTTTTATTTTTCTGTACTACCGGTTAACCATTGGTAATAAACATTAACAAGTAGGACAAGGAGGTGTTCTGATGAAAGTTGACAGACAAATTTTTCAATGCTTGGTAAAAGATTTTTCCTGGAGAAAACTGAAAAAAGCAATTTTCCTTAATAAAACCCGTGATCATGAATTTACCCTGGAGAGGCAGATTGAGCAGGCAAAACAAGCCTGGCTCATCGCCCAGGAACAGATGCAATGGGCGGACAAAGACCTGCTGGAAGCAGCGATTTTAAAGACCACCGCCTGCGAAAAACGCTACATTGCCTTGCTGCAGAAGGCTAAGAGCATGCATTATGTGGCTTGGGAACCCGCCAAAATAGCCCCGGTGGTAGCGAACAATCGGTAGCTCCTCCGGGGCTATTTTGGTGGATTTATAAATTTATCCCTGTGGTTTTTCTTTTTCTTTTGTTTCCGCCGGCTCAAAAACATCCTCCGCCCGGTAAGAACTCCGTACATAGGGCCCGGCTGCCACCTGTTGAAATCCCATGTTGCGTCCTTCCCGGCAGTAAAAGGTATAGGTGTCCGGGGTCACGTACTCCTTCACTGCCAGGTGACCGTCCCCCGGTTTAAGGTACTGTCCGATGGTCAACAGGTTACAATGAACCTTCCTTAAATCCTCCATGACCCCCAGCACTTCTTCTCTGGTTTCGCCCAATCCCACCATGAGTCCGGATTTCGTCAAAATACGGGGATCCGTTTCCTTGACCAACTTCAAGAGCTCCAGGGAACGCCGGTAGTTGGCCTGGGGACGCACTTCCGGGTAAAGCCTAGGCACTGTTTCCACATTGTGGTTGTAAACTTCCGGCCTGGCCCGGGCCACGTGCAGAATGGCTTCTTTGTTGCCCCCAAAGTCCGGTGTCAGAACCTCCACCGTAGCTTGCGGCAACCGATGCCGGATGGCCCGGATGGTCTGCACAAACTGGTTTGCCCCGCCGTCGGGCAGGTCGTCCCGGGTGACCGAGGTGATCACCACATGTTTTAATCCCATACGGTAGGCGGCTTCCGCCACCCGTGCCGGTTCCCCTTCATCCACCGCTCCCGGGACCCCTTTCTGAACCGCGCAAAAACGGCAGCCCCGGGTGCAGGTGCCTCCTAAAATCATAAACGTGGCAGTACGGCGGGAAAAACACTCGGACAAATTGGGGCAGCGGGCCCCCTGGCAAACCGTATGCAAGGACAAGTCCTTTAACAATTCTCGGGTACGGGGTAGATCCGCCGTGTAGGTTACTTTTCGCCGCATCCACTCAGGAAACTGACCTGCCATGGTATTCCTCCGTTTAGATATGTATGGCCCGCCCGTGCACCGCTTCGGCGGCCTCCAAAATGGATTCCGCCAGGGTGGGATGGGCATGGATAACCTGTGTCATTTGCTCCACTGTAGCCCCCAGTTCCATGGCCAGGGCAGCTTCAGCAATCAGGTCGGTGGCATGGGGCCCGACGATGTGTACTCCCAGCACCTTGTCCGTTGCCGGGTCCGCCAGGATTTTGACGAAACCGTCGGTCTCTCCCATGGCAGCGGCTTTGCCGGAGGCCATAAAGGGGAATTTTCCGACCCTGGGTTTGATGCCCTTCTCCTCACATTGTTGAGTGGTCAGCCCCACGCCGGCCACTTCGGGCATGGTGAAAATGCAGTTGGGAACTACATCGTAGTTCATTTGACGGGGCTGCCCCATGATGTTGTCCACAGCCACCAGGGCCTGGGCGGAAGCCACGTGGGCCAGTTGGATCTTGCCTGTGATGTCCCCGATGGCATAAATGCCGGGAACACCGGTGGCTAAATGTTCGTCCACCAGCACCTCACCCCGCTGCCCCAGCCGCACTCCCGCTTCTTCCAGTCCCAGGCCGGAGGTGTTCATAACCCGGCCGATGGAAATAAGAATTTTATCTGCCTCTATGGTCTCCCCGCCCTCCAAAATGGCGGTAACCTTATCCCCAGACTTTTCCACCTTCTCGATCTTTACTTTGGTTTTAATGTTAATGCCCTTGCGTTTGAGCAGGGTTTGCATCTGCCGGGAGGCATCCCGCTCTATCAAGGGTAAAATGCTCGGCATGGCCTCTGCAATGGTCACTCGGCAACCCATTTCAGCAAAGATACAGGCAAATTCACAGCCCACCACCCCGCCGCCGATGATCAGCATTGCACCGGGAATTTCTTTCAGGGACAGGGCTTCGTTGGAGGTGATAACCCTATCCCCGTCATAACCAAAGGCGTCAATTAAGGCCGGCCTGGTACCGGTGGCCAAAATGATATTTTCCGCAGCCAGTTCAGCGGTACTGCCGTCCTGTAAGCTCACAACCACTTTTCCCGGACCGGCCAGTTTGGCCGTTCCGCGGATGAATTCAACTTTGTTCTTTTTTAGGAGATAGTGAACACCGGATACCAGTTTATTTACAACGGCGTCCTTGCGCTCCACCAGCCTGGCGTAATCAATGCTCACTTCCCCGACCCGGATGCCGAACTCTTCGGCCCGGCGAATCCTATGCAGGATCTCCGCTCCGGCCACCAGGGCCTTAGTAGGAATGCAGCCCCAGTTGAGGCAGGTGCCCCCTACCTCGTCCTTTTCCACCAGGGCTACTCTGGCCCCCATTTGAGCAGCCCGGATGGCGGCTACATAGCCCCCTGGCCCGCCGCCGATGATAACCACCTTGTAACTCAAGAAATTACCCTCCTTTTGAGAAGTGGGATGTAAGAGGTTGGAGGCGAGAAAAAAGCGTAAAACCTCATTTTATGAAGATAATTTGTCCGTTAATCTTCTTAACAAAACATAGGAATGCAACCTCTGCTCTTGTACTTCGACTTAATGGCCGCAAAACCTTCCTGAGGCTGGATAAAGTATAACGCTCCCCATTAAAGGGAGCGTCCATAATGTATTCGCATTTATTTAAGGTAAGTTCGTAAAACCCATCAAATAACGATCGCACTCACGGGCTGCCCCGCGTCCTTCATTGATAGCCCAGATAACCAGGCTTTGACCCCGGCGCATATCCCCGGCGGCAAATACACCAGGCACATTGGTGGCAAATTTGCCGTATTCAGCCCTGACGTTGGTGGACGGGTCACGTTCCACGCCCAATTGGTCAAGCAGGGTATCCTCGGGGCCGACAAATCCCATGGCCAGTAGCACCAGTTGGGCGGGCCAAACCTTTTCGGTGCCGGGAATTTCCCTGGGCGCAAAGCGTCCCTGGTCATTCTTTATCCACTCAACATTGACGGTATGCACTTCTTTGACGTGCCCCTGATCGTCTCCCACAAACCGCTTGGTCATGATGCAATACTGCCGCGGATCCTCTCCATAAAGGGCTGCCGCCTCCTGCTGGCCGTAATCCACCTTGTGTATTCTGGGGTACTGGGGCCAGGGGTTATCGGGAGTCCTTTGCAAAGGAAGCTGTGGCATAATCTCCAGCTGGACAACACTGCGGCACTGATGTCGCAAAGCAGTGCCAACACAGTCTGTGCCGGTGTCACCGCCGCCGATGACAATGACATCTTTTCCTGCTGCGGAAATAAAATTACCATCCCGGTGGTTGGAGTCCAGCAGGCTTTTGGTATTGGCGCCGAGGAATTCCACCGCAAAGTGAATGCCCTTGAGGCTGCGTCCTTCCACAGGCAGGTCACGGGGTTTGGTGGCGCCCCCGCAGAGAACCACAGCGTCAAATTCTTTCAGCAGTTGTTCAGCAGGCACATCCTTGCCCACTTCGGTATTGGTGACAAAGGTGACACCCTCTGCGGCCATGAGATCAACCCTTCTCTGCACGATCCGCTTGTCAAGCTTCATGTTCGGGATGCCATACATCAGCAGCCCGCCAATGCGGTCAGCCCGCTCAAAGACCGTGACCCAGTGGCCGGCTTTGTTCAACTGGGCCGCGCAGGCCAGCCCGGCGGGACCCGAGCCCACCACGGCAACTCTTTTGCCTGTGCGTTGGGCAGGGGGCTGCGGTACCATCCACCCCTCTGCAAAGGCCCTGTCAATAATGGCGCATTCAATGCTTTTGATGGTTACCGGCGCACCAACAAGTCCCGCAGTACATGCCCCCTCGCACAAGGCCGGGCAGACCCTGCCGGTGAACTCCGGGAAATTGTTTGTTTTCAACAGACGCTTGAGGGCTTCCTGCCACAAGCCCCGGTACACTAAATCATTCCACTCCGAAGGCACATTATGGTTGGGACAGCCGGAAGCCATCCCGTTAATGATCATGCCGCTGTGACAAAAGGGCGTACCGCAGTCCATGCAGCGTGCTGCCTGCTTGATAAGTTTTTCTTCCGGTAAGCGATTATAAAACTCCTGCCAATCCTTTACCCGTTCCAGGGGTTCACGATTGGCGGCCAGTTCCCGTTGATATTCCATGAATCCGGTAGGTTTACCCATGTCCTTTACCCCCCAACCAATGTTCCCGGTTAGTTGCCGCTGACCCGGGATTTGTCTTTTTTGTTTTCTTCAAAAGCAACCAGAATTGCTTCTTCACCGCTTAAACCCATCTCATAGGCCCGCGCCAAGGCTTCCATCATGCGTTTGTAGTCCTTGGGAATCACCCGTACAAACTTTGGCAGCAGGTGATCCCAATTATCCAATACCCTTTGAGCGACCTTACTTTGGGTATAGTTCAAATGCTGCTTGATCAGGTCTTGAACCTCTTTGATTTCCTCAGCATTTTCCAGCTTTTCCAGAAGAACCATTTCCATGTTGCACCGGTTGGGGAACGTTCCGTCTTCATCCAGCACGTAAGCAATGCCGCCTGACATACCTGCTGCAAAGTTCCTGCCGGTGGGACCAAGGACAACCACCCGCCCGCCGGTCATATATTCACAACCGTGATCGCCTACACCTTCAACAACTGCCCGGACACCGCTGTTCCTGACGCAGAACCTTTCACCCGCCACACCGCGGATATAGGCTTCGCCGGAGGTTGCGCCATAAAAGGCTACATTGCCGATAATGATGTTTTCCTCGGGTACAAAGGTAGACCTGGCCGGCGGGAAAACAATAATTTTGCCGCCAGAAAGACCTTTGCCGATGTAGTCGTTGGCATCGCCTTCCAGGACCAGTGTAATTCCTTTGGGAACAAAGGCTCCGAAACTTTGCCCGGCGCTGCCTTCAAAGGTCAGCTGAATGGTATCTTCAGGCAGGCCTGCCGCTCCGTAACGCCTGGTGACCTCGCTGCCCAAAATGGTGCCTACCACCCGGTTGATATTGCGAATGGGTAATCTGGCCCGCACAGGTTCTCCACGCTCCAGGGCAGGCCGGCAGATGTGCAAAAGCTGCTGCATGTCCAGGGATTTTTCCAGCCCGTGATCCTGGGCGATGCGGCAGTATCTTCCCACGGTTTCGGGAACATCCGGTTGGTAAAGCAGCGGTGAAAGATCCAGCCCTTTTCTTTTCCAGTGGTTAACGGCATCACTGACCTCAAGGACGTCGGTCCTGCCCACCATTTCATTGACGGTGCGGAATCCCAGTTGAGCCATAATCTCCCGCATCTCCTGGGCAATAAAACGCATGAGGTTTATCACATGCTCCGGTTTGCCGCTGAAGTTCTTACGCAATTCCGGGTTTTGGGTGGCAATACCCACCGGACAGGTATCCAGGTTGCAGACCCGCATCATAACGCAGCCCATGGCAACCAGGGGGGCGGTGGCAAAACCGTATTCTTCAGCGCCCAGCAGGGTGGCAATGACCACATCCCGCCCGGTCATCAGCTTGCCGTCGGTTTCTACCACGATTCTGTCACGCAGTTTGTTCAGCACCAGGGTTTGATGGGTTTCCGCCAAACCTAACTCCCAGGGCAACCCGGCATGCCTTATACTGGTCCGCGGGGATGCGCCGGTGCCGCCATCATAACCGCTGATCAGCACCACATCGGCCCGGCCCTTGGCGACCCCTGCGGCAATGGTGCCCACACCCACCTCGGACACCAGTTTGACGTTAATTCTGGCCCGCGGGTTGGCATTCTTAAGATCGTGGATCAACTGAGCCAAGTCTTCGATGGAATAAATATCGTGGTGCGGCGGGGGTGAGATCAGCCCTACGCCGGCTGTGGTACCCCGTACCTCCGCAACCCAGGGATATACTTTGCCGCCGGGCAACTGACCGCCTTCACCCGGTTTAGCCCCCTGGGCCATCTTGATTTGAATTTCATCCGCATTGACCAAATAGTTGCTGGTGACACCAAATCTGCCGGAGGCCACCTGCTTGATGGCGCTGCGCCTGGAGTCCCCGTTGGCATCGGGAATAAAGCGGGCAGGGTCTTCCCCGCCTTCGCCGGTATTACTCTTGCCGCCGATGCGGTTCATGGCAATGGCCAGGCATTCATGGGCTTCTTTGCTGATGGAGCCGAAAGACATGGCCCCGGTTTTGAAACGGCGGCAGATGGATTCCACCGATTCTACTTCATCGATGGGTACGGGCTGCCTGTTCGATTTAAAGGCAAACAAGCCCCGTATCGTACAACTCCTTTGCGCTTCACGGTCCAATAGAGTCGAGTATTCTTTAAACAGGCCATAGTCGCCGTTGCGGCAAGCCTGCTGTAAATAGTAGATCACCTTGGGGTTATACATGTGGTCTTCGCCGTCATGCCGCCACTGGTGAGCAGACCCTGAATCAAGGGTGTTATCATGACCTGCATAGGCCCGCCGGTGACGAAGTTCCACTTCCCGGGCAATGGCATCCATGTCAATGCCGCCAATACGTGAAGGTGTCCAGGTAAAATATTTGTCAATAACTGACTGATGAATCCCGACGGCCTCAAAGATCTGTGCGCCGCAGTAACTTTGAATGGTGGAAATGCCCATCTTGGACATAACCTTAACGACACCCTTGGTGGCTGCCTTGATGTAATTCTTGACAGCATCTTGGGGGCTCAGACCACTGATATATCCCTGGCAAATCATGTTTTGCAAAGTCTCAATGGCCAGGTAAGGGTTGATGGCGCTGGCGCCATATCCCAGCAAAACAGCAAAGTGGTGTACTTCCCGTGGTTCTCCGGATTCCAACAACAGGCTTACCCGGGTACGGGTCCCTTCCCGGATCAGGTGGTGATGGAGGCCGGATACAGCCAGGAGGGCAGGCATGGCAGCATGCTCCTTGTCCACGCCCCGATCCGACAGTATCAGCAGGTTGGCACCGTCCGCAACGGCCAGGTCTGCTGCCCGAAAGAGGTCATCCAGCGCCTTTTCCAGTCCCGGGGCCCCCTCTGAAACGTTGTACAGGATTGGCAGGGTGACGGCCTTAAATCCTTCTTTCTGAATGCAGCGAAGTTTGGCCAGGTCTTCATTGCTTAAAATGGGTGTTTTGATCCTGATTCTCCGGCAGCTGTCAGGCTCCGGTTTAATAAGGTTCTTTTCGGAACCAAGGGTGGTTTCCGTGGCGGTGACAATTTCCTCCCGGATGGCGTCAATGGGAGGATTGGTAACCTGGGCAAACAACTGCTTGAAATAGTTATACATAAGCTGTGGTTTTTCCGACAGCACTGCCAGTGAAGCGTCATGGCCCATGGCGCCCACCGGGTCAACGCCGTTTTTGGCCATGGGTTCCAGGGTTTTCACCAGGTCCTCATGGGTATAACCAAAGGCCTGCTGCAGCTGGGTAAAGTTTTCACAGGCCGGCTGCGGAACTTCGGGAGCCTCCGGCAGGTCTTCCAGGCTGACCATATATTCATTGATCCACCGGCGGTAGGGATACTCGGTGGCAATACGCTGCTTTAACTCTTCATCCGAAACAATGCGGCCCTCCTCGGTATCCACCAGCAGCATTCTCCCCGGCTTTAGACGATCTTTATAGGCCACCTTCTCCGGCGCTATGTCCAGGACACCCACTTCGGAAGCCAGGACAATCATGTCATCCTTGGTTACATAGTAACGGGAAGGCCGCAAACCGTTGCGGTCCAGTACCGCGCCGATGATTCTGCCGTCGGTGAAGGCAATGGCGGCGGGGCCGTCCCATGGTTCCATCAGGCAGCTGTGGTATTCATAAAAAGCTTTCTTTTCATCACTCATGCTTTCATGGTGGGACCATGGCTCGGGAATCATCATCATAGCCGCATGGGGCAGGGAACGTCCCGCCAGATAAAGGAACTCCAGGGTGTTATCAAACATTAAGGAGTCGCTGCCCTCCTGGTCAATCACCGGCAGAATCTTTTTAATATCTTCGCCAAACAGTTCCGACTGGCACATGGCCTGGCGGGCATGCATCCAGTTCACATTGCCGCGCAGCGTGTTAATCTCACCGTTGTGAATTAAGTACCGGTAGGGGTGAGCACGTTCCCAACTGGGAAAGGTATTGGTGGAAAACCGTGAATGCACCAGGGCAAGGGCAATTTCTATATGCGGATCCTGCAAATCAAGGTAAAACCGGTCCAACTGTTCGGGGGTCAGCATTCCCTTGTAGACGATGGTCCGGGAGGACAGGCTGGCAAAGTAGAAGGTCTCCCCGTCATTTAACAGGGAACGGCGAGCTTCCTTCCGGGCACGTTTTCTGATTACATAAAGCTTACGCTCAAAGGCCAGGCTGTCTTTTAAATCAGGATTTGCCGCAATAAAAACTTGAAATATTGAGGGCTGGGCCAGCTTTGCTGTTTCACCGATCATAGAGTCGTCAACGGGGACTTCTCTCCAGCCCAGCAAAGTTTGGCCTTCTTCCTGAACCACCCGCTCCAAAATACGCCGGCAGCCTTCCCGTTGACCACTGTCATTGGGCAGAAAAAGCATACCAACAGCATATTGGCCGGCAGGCGGCAGTTGAATATTTAATTTCGCACATTCTTTTTCAAAGAAAATATGCGGTATCTGCATCAGAATTCCCGCGCCGTCACCTGTATTGGTTTCGGCCCCTTGCCCACCGCGGTGGTCAAGATTCACCAAAACGGTCAGAGCCTGACGCAAAATATCATTTGATTTTTTTCCTTTAATGTTGGCCACAAAACCAATACCGCAGGCATCATGCTCAAATTTTGGGTCGTACATGCCTTGTTGGGGGGGCAATCCATAAAGACTCATTGCGCAAACACCTACCCTTTCCAATAAGCTAAACAAATAATTTTTTTGGAATATTCTGTCTATATTTAGAGACAAAAATAACCCGGGTTAAGGCAAACCCTTTTTCGAAGCAGCGCTACCCGGGCAAAACCTTCACATCTATATCAATGGAGGGGTATTAGAATTTTGTCAGGTATTCTTCCAGTTCCCAGGGGCTTACTTGCATGCGGTAGCGATCCCACTCGATGGTTTTTGCCTCCATATATCTTTCGAAAATGTGGGGCCCCAGAGCTTCTTTGATCACTTCATCGGCAGCCAGCGCCTTTAAGGCTTCGGCCAGGTTCTCCGGCAGGCTGCCGATGCCCAGCGCCTGACGCTCCGCCAGGGTCATTTCGTAGATATTTCTGTCACAGGGCGGCGGCGGCACCATCTTTTTCTTGATGCCGTCCAGACCGGCCTTCAGACACACCGCCAAGGCCAGGTAGGGGTTGCAGGAAGGGTCCGGACTGCGTAATTCAATCCGGGTGGACATACCCCGCTTGGCCGGAATGCGGATCAAGGGACTGCGGTTCCGGGAGGACCAGGCTACATAGACCGGGGCTTCGTAACCGGATACCAGGCGCTTGTAAGAGTTTACGGTGGGGTTGGTGATGGCAGAAATGGCATGGATATGGTTCATCAACCCTGCAATATAATGCATGCTCACTTCACTCATGCCGATGGGGGCATTGGGATCATAAAAGGCGTTTTTGCCCTCCTTGGTAATCAAGGACTGGTTCAAGTGCATCCCGGAACCTGCCATACCAAAGACCGGTTTGGGCATAAAGGTGGCATGCAGACCGTGGCGCTGGGCAATGGTCCGTACCGCCAGCTTAAAAGTTACAATTTTATCCGCTACATCCAGGGCATCGGAATACTTAAAGTCTATCTCATGCTGTCCCGGAGCCACTTCATGGTGAGAAGCTTCTATTTCAAATCCCATCTGTTCCAGGGTTAAGACCATGTCTCTGCGGGCATCTTCCCCCAGGTCGATGGGAGTCATATCAAAGTAACCGGCCCGATCATGGGTTTTGGTGGTGGGGCGTCCGTCGCTGTCCACATGGAACAAGAAAAATTCAGCCTCGGGCCCAACGTTCATGATGTAGCCCATTTCTTCCGCCTCGGCAATGGCCCGGCGCAGGGCATAACGGGGATCACCGATAAAAGGTGTGCCGTCGGGATTGTAGATATCACAAATCAGACGAGCCACCGCACCTTCCCGGGGTTTCCAGGGGAATACCACAAAGGTATTGGGGTCCGGACGAAGATACATATCCGATTCTTCAATGCGTACAAATCCTTCAATGGAGGAGCCGTCAAACATCAGCTCTCCTTCCAGGGCTTTATCCAGCTGCTCAACGGTGATGGCCACATTTTTTAATACCCCAAAGATGTCGGTGAACTGCAGTCGGATAAACTTTACATGGAGTTCCTTGCATAATTGCCTAACATCGTCGTTAGTCAGTTTAGCCACAATAACACACCTTTCTTCTGCTGAAATCTACAAGAAGTATTATATCACAGAAACAAAAAAACCTACACGCAAGGTACCAAAAATCTTACCCGCTGCAGGCCTCGTCGCCCAATAAGTAAGCACGCCATTGTGCTTTCTGTTGAATTGTAATAACAGTATAGCAAATTCTCAACAGAAATCCATACCTTAGCCCGAAGAATTATGTATACTTTTAAAAAAAGCAAGAAAAGGCAAACCCTACCCCTTGCGGAGTAAAGTTTGCCCTGTTAGAACCGGTTTTAACTTAAATCCTAGTACATGGTCAGGTACTTCTTAATTTCCCATTCGTGTACAGTGGTTCTGAACTCATCCCACTCTTCCATTTTGCCTTCCACAAAGCGGCTCAGGATATGGTCGCCGAGAACGGATGAAATAACCGGGTTGGCCTGAAGTTCCATAACAGCCTCATGCAAGCTGGCGGGCAGGCTCACAATACCTTCCGCCGACCTTTGAGCGGCATCCATATGGTAAATGTTGCTCTCTGTGGGGGCAGGCGGCGCAATTTTGTTCTTAATCCCGTCCAGACCAGCCTTCAATGCGGCAGCAATGGCCAGGTAGGGATTGCAGGCCGGGTCGGGGTTGCGCAGTTCCACGCGGGTGGACATGCCGCGTTTGGCAGGAATGCGGATTAAGCAACTGCGGTTAGCTAAAGACCATGCCACATAGCAGGGAGCCTCATAACCGGGAACCAGGCGCTTGTAGGAGTTTACGCTGGAGTTGGTCAGAGCGGCAAAGGCCCGGGCGTGCTTGATCAGACCCCCAATGTAATATTTGGCAGTTTCGCTCAGTTGATCCGGTGTGCTGGGGTCGTAGAAAGCATTCTCACCGTCTAAGGTAAACAGGGACTGGTTCATGTGCATACCGGAACCGTTGATGCCGAAGATGGGTTTGGGCATAAAGGTGGCATGCAGACCGTGCCGCTGGGCAATGGTACGAACCACAAATTTAAAGGTCATGATTTTATCGGCCACATCCAGGGCCTCGGAATATTTAAAGTCAATTTCGTGCTGGCCGGGCGCCACTTCGTGGTGGGAGGCCTCAATTTCAAAGCCCATTTCCTCTAAAGTAAGCACCATGAAACGGCGGGCGTTTTCACCCATATCAATGGGAGTCATATCAAAGTAACCGGCCTGGTCGTGGGTATGGGTGGTGGGATTGCCGTCTTTATCAACATGGAAGAGGAAAAACTCACACTCGGGACCGACATTCATGGTGTAACCCATTTCCCTGGCTTCGGCCAGAACCTTTTTCAGGGCATAACGGGGGCAGCCTTCAAAGGGAGTGCCGTCGGGATTATAAACGTCACAGATCAAACGGGCAACTGCGCCTTCACGGGGCCTCCAGGGGAATACCGCAAAGGTAGAGGGGTCCGGACGGAGGTACATGTCGGATTCTTCAATACGGGTGAAACCGTGAATAGAGGAACCGTCAAACATTAACTCGCCGTCCAGGGCCTTTTCCAGTTGTTCTACGGTAATGGCTACGTTTTTCAATACACCGAAAATATCCGTGAACTGCAAGCGGATAAATTTTACCCCCATCTCCCTGGCCTTTTCTAATACTTCCTTTTTAACAGCAGCGTCCATCATGATCCACCTTTCCTTGATTAATTTGGGTGTTTTTTAAAATAAAAACGCCTTTTATAAAAAAGGAATAGAAAACCCCCTCATAAAAGGCGCCATTGCCTGAACGGACATCATTGTACCGGTTATCATTCAGTTGTCCCTTCCGTTAGTCTTGGTTAATATTGTGAGCAAGTATGACCGCCTCGGCCACCGCCCGCATAGAAATGCGCTTGTTCATGCTTTGCTTTTGGATGCGTTTATAGGCTTCTTCTTCGCTTAGTTTCATGGTCCTCATCAAGATGCCCTTGGCCTTTTCCACCAGTTTCCTGGTTTCCAGGGTATCTCTCAATTCTTTGACCTGCTTTTCCAATTTAATGATTTCTTGATAATTACCCATGGCCAGTTCCACCGCAGGCAGCAAAGCATGTTCTTCCACCGGCTTCAGGAGAATGCTGAATACCCTAGCTTCCCGTGCCTTCTCAATTAAGTCCTGCTGCATGTAATCGGTGGTTATGATGACCGGCCCTAGTTGATCTTCATACATAATACGGGCTACCTCCAGACCGCTGAGGCCAGGCAAATGATCCTGGATGATCAGCAAATCCGGGTGGCGGGTACGCACCAACTTCAGCGCGCCGGGGCCGTCTGAGGCATCTCCCACAACAAGATAGCCCAGTTTACCTAACATGGTCTTTAAATGCTTGCACCACGCCTCATCCGCATCGACGATGACGATACGTGGATTGGCCACCGGGATCACCTCACAAATGCAAAAAACCCAGACAGGTACACTACCTGTCTGGGCAACATTGCCGTGATAGGATACATCATTGTATCCTTTTGTATTCAACTATAGCTGTATTATAGGGTACCTTTATCAACCAGTCAATAGGTTTTGGCAAGTATACAATATATACCTGGTTAACTAGCCAAGAATTTTCTCCACTTCATCGGCATCTGCTTCCATAATGTATTTGATGCCGCTTACCCGGGCTGCTTCCGGCGTTAAAGCCACCAGGTCGTCACGGGTGATATATTCCAGACTGAACTTGCGGGCGCCGCACATAAACTGGCGCAGACCCTGGGATAAACGTTCGAAGTAGGTGTAAACGCCGATGGCGCCTACCGGCAGAGCAGCAAAACGATCCCCCAGTTTATCCTTCAGCACCGAGGCGTTAATGAAGATTTGCTCCAGGGTTTCACCGTATTTTTTGTACTCATTGGGCACCTTGCCGCTCTTTATCATTTCACCGATGTTTTTGCCCACCATGGCGGCGGTGAGAGCGGAGCGGGCCATACCAATGGCCTTCACATAGGGAGCGCTCATGGCAAAGCCCTTAAACATATGATCCTCCAGGGTGAAGCCGCCGGCGATGGCAATAGGAGGCACATATTCACCCCTGGCAGCCAGCTTGTCGCAATATTGGGTCAGCAGGGACTGGATGTAAACGGTGGGCACACCCCATTCATTCATCATCCTCCAGGGGCTCATGCCGGTGCCGCCGCCTGCGCCGTCAACGGTCAGCAGGTCGATCCTGGCCAGGGAGGCAAATTTTACGGCCCGGGCCAGATCAGCAGGGCGGTAAGCGCCGGTCTTCAGGAAAACATATTTGGCTCCGGCGGCCCGCAGTTCTTCTACCCGCTTGAGGAAGCCTTCTTCGGTGACCATGCCGATGCGGGAGTGACGTTCAAACTCCTTAAAGGCGCCGGCTTTGTAAGCTTCTTGAACCTTCGGATCTTCCGGGTTGGGCAGTACGATATAGCCGCGGCTCTTTAGCTGCAGGGCCCGCTCCAGGGTGTTCAGCTTTACTTCACCGCCGATGTCCTTGGCGCCCTGGCCCCATTTTATTTCCACAGCCTCGACGCCCAGTTTTTCCAGAGCATATTCCTGAACGCCCAGGTTGGTATCTTCAACGTTGGCCTGCACGGCGATAAAACCGGCGCCCTGGGACCATTCCTGGAAGTCCTTCACCCTTTTGGCCAGGTTGGGGGAATGAACCACACGGCCGTTTTTGATTTCCACATTGGGGTCCATGGCACAGACGTTCTCGCCGATGGCGATGCCGGCGCCGGAGATGGCACAACCGGCAGCCAGGTGATCCCAGTTGTCTGCAGCAACGTTGGTGGAGCCCATGGCAGCCACCACGATGGGAGTGGTCAGCTTCAGGTCTTTATTGGCGCCCAGGTAGGTTTCCAGGTTTACTGCCGGGAAAATGGCTTTATCGGGATCTGCTTCGATACCATGGGCCCCTACGGCAGTACCCATGATATTGAAATGGGAGTAATCAATGGGGTAATCCTTTTGGGAAGCGGAAGTGGTTTTGCCAAAGGGCTGGGGATAAAGAACTTCCTTGCCCCGAACGGCGGACTTACCGATTTCACAGAAGCCCGGGCAGCCGTCCAAACAGGTGGCGCACATGCCGCTGAAGGGGCAGTAGCTCTCGGGGGTGCGCAGTTTTGTCAGGGTGGCAGTGCTGGCGTTGGTGCCTTTACTGAATGTCATGACAAATTACCTCCTAAATGGTTTATTTTCTGAGAAGGTTAAACCTTCAGATCCTGCTTAGTAATTGGTAAGGTATCTTTCCAATTCCCAGGGATGAACATCATAGTGAAACTCATCCCACTCCTGTCGTTTTATTTCCATGTAGCGTTCAAAGATATGGCTGCCCAGAACTTGTTGGACAAACTCGTCCTGACTGAGGGCTTCCAATGCTTCGCCCAAGTTTCTCGGCACCCGGTCCTGAATAACATCCTCATCCAGAGAAACCGGCAGGGGGCGTCTCTGTTCCATCCCTTTTAACGCCGCCTGCATAATCAAGGACAAGGTCAAATAAGGATTACAGGTGGCGTCAGGGCTGCGCAGAATAATGCGGGTCTCCTGGCCCCGCCGGGCCGGTACCCGGATCATGGAGTTTCTGTTTCCTTCGGACCATCCCTTTAACACCCGGTCCAATTCGGAGTTGCCCAGGCGCTTGTAGGAGTTTACCAGCGGGTTGGCCACCGCCGTAATGGCAGAGGCATGATCGGTGATGCCTGCAATAAAACCGCCCGCCAGCGCGCTCAGCCCACAGGGGCTTGCCGGGTCAAACAGGGCGTTTTCTCCCTCCCGCCACAAACACAGGTTTAAAGCCATACCGGAACCACTATGCTTCGGCAGTGGTTTGGGCATAAAGGAAGCATGCAAACCATGGCGCTGGGCAATGGTCCGGACCACAAACTTGAAGGTGGCAATTTTGTCTGCCATACTCAAGGGGCTCTCTTCCCTTAGCACAATTTCGTGCTGGCCCGGTGAATTTTCATGGTGACTGGAAACAATTTGAAAGCCCATTTCCTCCAGAGTCAGCACCATATCCCTGCGGGCATTCTCTCCCAGGTCCACCGGGGTCAAATCACAAATCCCCCCGTTGTCATGGGGCTGGGGAAGGGGGCGGCCCTGCTGGTCGGTATTAAAAAGAAAAAATTCTATTTCAGCGCCTACGGAAAGCTCCAACTTTGTTTTTTCAAACACCTGCAGGGATTCCCTCAGTTTACTGCGTACGCACCCCGGGTAAGGCTTGCCGTCCGCCCCAACCACATCGCAGATCAAGCGGGCCACTGCGCCTTCCCGGGGACGCCAGGGAAATACCTGAAAGGTCATGGGGTCCGGCTTTAAAAATACATCCCTTTGCCGGGGACCGTATTGACCCTCCAACACAGCGCTGTCAAAGCCT
Organism: Desulforamulus putei DSM 12395; assembly: GCF_900129195.1. Classification (GTDB taxonomy): domain Bacteria; phylum Bacillota; class Desulfotomaculia; order Desulfotomaculales; family Desulfotomaculaceae; genus Desulfotomaculum; species Desulfotomaculum putei. Next base: position 5,909 of record NZ_FQUY01000002.1, on the reverse strand, counting down.
ACCTTAGCGTTCAAAGCCCTTTCCAGTTCCTCAACGGTAACTGCAACGTTTTTAAAAGAGCCCTGGATGTCGGTAAACTGCAGGCGCACAAATTTTACATGGTATTCCTGGGCCTTTTCCATCACTTCCTGGGCGGTAACAGGCTGCATCTTAACCCTCCTAAGTGTACCGTATTAAAACAAAAACGCCCCAACCGGATCCTTGGTGTTTCCCAAAGATCCGGTTGGGACGCCTTTGCCCCTGAAGATATTTACCTGACAATTAATATACTTTTTCGCGGTTAATCAGTCAATAAACCGACAGTAGATATATTGTATACATTTTATTGGCATTCATTGATCTCTGGACAGGGAAATGATAATTCGATGGGCCACTTTGGCCAGGGAACTGCTGTGATCCATACTTAATTTCTGCATATGGCGGTGGGCCGCCTGTTCGCTAAGCCCCTTTTTTTCCATAAGCAGCCGCTTGGCCTGGTCTATTAGTTTCCTTTCTTCCAACATTTTTTTCAGCTTGCGGTTCTCCTGTTCCATTCTAACCAACCGTTTAAAGGTGGCCTGGGCCATTTCCAGGGTAGGTATGAGGTTTACGTCGTCAATGGGTTTGGTCAAATAACCAAGCACCGAGGAAAATTTGGCTTCTTCAATAAGTTCCCGGTGGCAGTGGGAAGTTACCAAAACCACCGGCGCCAGGTGGTGCTCCTCAATCACCCTGGCCACTTCCAGCCCTTTGCAGCCCGGGATTTTCCCTTCCATAATAATGATATCGGGCTGACTCTGAAAGGCAGCCTGCAGGGTGCTCCTGCCATCCTCTGTTTCAGCAACCACCAGGTAGCCATGCTGTTGGAGCAAATCTTTCAGTTTTTTCCTGAACTCCGGGTCCGGATCCACCAGCAGGACGCGCCTTCCAAACAATTTTCATACCCCCAAAACTCTATTGAATAATAATTGTAAAACCATTCACAAGGAAAGTCCAGAAGGCGATCCTTTTTCTAACTTTTCAATCAATACTGTTGAGTGCCATAAATTGCCTTGGCAGGTTGCATGACATTTTCACAGCCGTAAGCGTACTATGAAGTAAGACAAATGAAAACCGTCACCGGAGTGTAACACCAGGGCAATGGCGCCACTTGGTTAAAGATGTTCTTCTCTTTAACGGGTGGCGTTTATTTTTGTTCCATAATATACCTTTTCAAGGAGGATGACAGCGTATGTGTGGTATTGCCGGATGGGTAGACCGTGAAATTCAGCTGCCCCGGGACCGTGTCCTTTTGGAAGCCATGACCGCCACTTTATCCAATCGCGGGCCTGATGCCGAAGGATACTGGTATTCTTCCCGGGCTGCCCTGGGCCACAGGCGCCTTTCGGTGGTTGACCCTGCAGGCGGCACTCAGCCCATGGTCCGAACCCAAGGGGATAAGACCTATGTCATTGTTTATAACGGCGAGCTGTACAACACCCCGGAACTGCGCCGGCAATTGGAATACCGGGGCTACATCTTCCGGGGGCATTCGGATACCGAGGTGCTGCTGACCTCTTATATTGAGTGGGGTCCCGCATGCGTAGAGAAATTCAACGGCATCTTTGCCTTTGGCATTTGGAGCGAGGCGGAGCAAAGCCTGTTCATGGCCCGGGACCGCATGGGCGTAAAACCCCTGTTTTATGCCCGGCGGGGCAATGCTTTTATCTTTGGCAGCGAATTAAAGGCCCTGCTGGCCCACCCCCTGGTGAAACCTGAGGTAGCTGCGGACGGTCTGGCAGAAATCTTTGCCCTGGGCCCCGCCCGTACCCCCGGCCACGGGGTGTTTAAGGATGTCTACGAACTGCGACCCGGGTATTCCCTGATGTTTAAGGATGATACTCTTTCCATCCGCCGCTACTGGAGTCTGGTCAGCCGTCCCCATGAAGATGACCTGTACACCACCGTTAACAAGGTGCGGGAACTGTTGGAGGACTCCATTTCCAGGCAGTTGGTGGCGGACGTACCGGTTTGTACCTTTTTGTCCGGGGGGTTGGACTCCAGCGCCCTGTCAGCCTTTGCCGCCGACGCTTATAAAAAGCAGGGCCTGGGGCCCCTGCACACCTACTCGGTGGATTATGTTGACAACGACCGTTATTTTAAGGCCAGCGCTTTTCAACCCAATGCCGATGCCCCCTGGGTAAAGCGCATGTCCGATTTCCTGGGCTCCCAACATCATTATGTTTTCCTTGATACGCCCAAACTGGTGGAGTCTTTAAAAATCGCCATGCTGGCCCGGGACCTGCCCGGGATGGCCGATGTGGATGCCTCCCTGTACCTGTTTTGTCGGGAGATTAAAAAAGGCGCCACCGTGGCCCTGTCCGGTGAGTGCGCCGACGAAGTATTCGGCGGTTATCCCTGGTTCCACCGGGAAGAAGACTTAAATGCCAACACCTTCCCCTGGTCCCAGTCCATCCGCGAGAGAACTCTGCTGCTCTCCCCCGAACTGGCCCATACCATCAAGCCCGAGGATTATGCAGCCGCCCGCTACCGGGAAACCCTGGCGGAGGTCCCCAAACTGCCCGGCGAAGACCCCTTGGAGGCCAGAAGGCGGGAAATGTTTTACTTGAATATGGTGTGGTTTATGCAGACCCTGCTGGACCGCAAGGACCGCATGAGTATGGCCACCGGCCTGGAGGTAAGGGTTCCCTTCTGTGATCACCGCCTGGTGGAATATGTGTGGAACGTTCCCTGGTTCATGAAAAACTTTAACGGCCGGGAGAAAGGACTATTGCGCCTGGCCCTGGCCGGCGTGCTGCCGGAAGATGTGCTGGAACGCCGCAAGAGTCCATACCCCAAAACCCACAACCCGGCTTACCTGTCGGCAGTGCGCAACCTGCTGCTGAATATTTTAAACGAACCTTCTTCCCCCATGCTGCAGCTCATCAACGTTGACGCCGTCCGGTCCATGGCCCAGTTTACAGATGACGGTTTCAGCAGGCCCTGGTTCGGTCAACTGATGACCGGCCCGCAACTCTTTGCCTACCTGTACCAGGTCAATGCCTGGCTCAAGGCATATAACGTGGTAATAAAATAGGCGTTCTTGAAGTATTATGTATTTTTCTCCCCAAACTCTTCCACCATGGTTAGACTATGGTATTATTATCTTTGATACAATGACGTATCGTTTAAGCTAAGGCACTGGCGCCTGTCTCCTTCGGGAGATGGGCGCTTATTGTTTGGGGGTGAAAACATGGCAGTTTATGAATTTGTTTGTGGTTTTGCCTTGGCATCCATCGGTGGCGCCGCTGCTTTCCACCGGCTGAAAAAACGCTATGCCACCATAATTACCAGGATCGAAGAGGAAACCGCCCACTGGCATCGGATGGAACTGCCTCCCGTCTGCCGGATTGACAATACAAAGGAATTCTCCCGGTTAAGTAATGCAGTTTGCGGTTTGACCGGTAAAGTAAGACACCTGGCCCAGGAAATTCAATTGACATCCCAGCAGGTACGGGCCGCCTCCAGTCAATTGGATGTTTCGGTTCGCTCCGCTTCAGATATTTCTTCTGCCTTTATGCAAATACAGGACATCGCCGCCACTGTGCAAACCACCGGTGATGTTTTGGAAAAGGACTTCCTGGCCAGCGAAAAGGCGGTGCAAGAAAGCATCAATGCCATCGAGTCAGTAAATAAAGCCATTGGCGGTATTACAAGCAGCAATAACCGGCTGAATCATCAGATTAGCACATTAAAGGAAGCAGTGGAACAAGTGAGATTGATCTCCCAAAACATCGGTGAAATATCCGGCCAGACCAAACTGCTGGCTTTAAATGCCGCCATTGAGGCTGCCAGGGCCGGCGAGCATGGCCGGGGATTCGGTGTGGTAGCGGAGGAAATAGGAAAGTTGTCCGATCTGACGGCCGGTGCAGTTAAACAAACTTCCGATGTTTTAGAACAAATCAAACAAGATGTGGCAACCGTAGTTGGCAGTATCACCGAAAGCATGGATTCTTCCCAAACCGCCGCTGACCAGTTAAATAACGTTCAAAAGGTTTTTACCCGTAGTTTTGATTTTATCTACAAAGTAAACAACACCGCCCGGGAAACATTGTGTGAGATTAACAGCAGCCTGCAGCAGGTGGCGTCCGTCTTGGAATTAAGAAAACGTGATCTGGAATCGGTGGTTAATACGGGAAAACTCATGGCCAACCTGGCCGATGACCTGGAAAAGGCCGCCTCGGGCAGTCAATTAACCTACGTCATTCAGCAGGAAGCGGTTTCCCGCATCGAACACATTAAATCCCAGCTCACTCAAACAGCCGGCCAACATCACATCATCAGTCTGGATCCGGCCCGGCATAAGAGTGTACTTTCCCGGTTAAAAGGGGACAACCCCGATATTGAAGCCATTTGGTCCAATGATACAGAAGGTGTTTTTCTCTTCTCCGAACCGGCCGCCGGTCTCGCCAACGCCAAAGTCAGGGAATGGTGGCAAAGGGCCATGAAGGGTGAAACATTTATATCACCTGTCTATATATCGGCCATTACGCGGCAACCATGCCTGACGGTGTCGGTGCCTGTTTACCGGGGCAAGGAGGTCATCGGCGTATTGGGAGCGGATGTTAGTTTATCCTGATAACCCGGTACAAAAACTCCCCTGAAAATATATACATGTCCTTTATACCGCTCCCAAGGCAATTTTTAAGTTCTTGAGGTTTTCCCGCATAACAGAAAGATAATCTTTGCCTGCGGCAATATCTTGTTCGGATAAACTTCCCAGAGGGTTCAGCACAAGGGTTTGACCCTGCAGTTCGGCAGCAATGGCCTCGGAAACTTTGGGGCTTACCAGTGTCTCAAAGAAGATATATTTGATATTTTTTTCTCTGGCCAGTTTTACGACAGCAGCCATATCGGCCGGGCTGGGTTCACTTTCAGCTGTAAGTCCCCTGACCGGTACTTGGATCAGATTGTATCGTTTGGCCAGATATCCAAAGGCTGCATGGGACGTAACAAATTCTTTTATCTTTGCAGTGGCAAGGCCCGTTTGATATTCTTCATGGAGCTTATCAAGTTCTTTTTTGTAAGCCTCGGCATTGGACTCGTATATGGCCTTGTTTTTCTCATCTACCTTCACCAGGCCGGCTAAAATGTTATCCACCATAGTTTTGGCATACAGGGGATCAAGCCAAATATGCGGGTCCTTGCCGCCATGATTATGTTCTTCATGTTGTATTCCCTCAATTAATTCAATGTTTTGACCGGCATAGATAACTGTAACCTTGTTCTTATCTATTACACTGAGTACCTTGTCGGCCCAGGCTTCCATGCCTGAGCCGGTAAGTATCAAAATATCAGCATTACTAATATCTGCCACATCCTGTGGGCTGGGCTCCCAGCCGTGTGGTTCAGCCCCTGCGGGTACAATATTTTTAACAAAGATTTTGTCTCCACCAATATGCTTGGCAAAATCATAGAGTGGGTAAATACCGGTATATACCTTTAGCTGTTCTTTGGTCTCAGAACTTTGCTCAGATGCAGTACCACAACCACCGATAATCAAAGTAATGAAGAATATGAGAGTAACCAGTAGCGCTGACTTTCTCAAGGTTTTACCTGGTTCAAAAAAGTTCACAATACCTAACAATAAGTTAGATTTTTGTAAACCCGGCCCCCCATGACCAGGCTTTACACCTCCATGGAAAATTTTCCCTGGGGTGACAGGGGACCTCGGCCCCGGGAGTCTCACCCGGACGGAAAAACAGCGCTTTACGGGCGCAAAACGCGGCCATATGGAAAACCACGGGGGTTTCCGTCTTGCGTTGACCGTCCAGCGAAAGCCTTGCGGCTCTGCTTCCCGCGATCTGTTAGATGCGGCCTACCGGTTGTTCCCGTACTCCGGCTAAACGGGGTCACCTACTTGATAAAGCAAGGTGCTTCAAGTCATGCCA